>NZ_CP045248.1:0-284318 GCF_035191405.1 Pantoea sp. JZ2
ATGAAAATGACACGCTTAGAAGCTATCAAGGCATGGGGTAGAGCAAGCCGTGAAGGTAAACCTATTCCCGATGATGTTAGAAAGGTTCTGATCAGCACTCAAAATGATAGCCGTCATGATTTCGGTGTAGAAGCTCCTACTGCTAAAGTTAAAGTTAGTAAAGAGCAAGCAAAAAGGAATATGAACGGCAAGAAGCCGTTAGCTACATCAGGTAATATCCGTAGTGCGGGAGGTGCTTTAACTCCTGAACAAATGGAAATATATAACCAAAAACGCAAGTTAGATAACCAAAAGCGTAAAAATAATCCTCAACTTTATTCAAAGCTAATACAAGACCTTATTGTATCTGGTTTATCTAAAAAACAAGCCACTAAGAAAGCTAAAGAAATTATTTTAAGTGCAACCCTAGATAAACTCAATAATGATAAAAAACCTCCTTCAGTCAGAACAAAAAGAATTGTTAAATCTAATACTTTACTTAATGAGGAAAAGATTAAATCTGATCCCTGGCACATAGCAAAAGTTAAGCAAGATGAGATCAATTTATCTAAAGTAGAACAAAGACGGATCGACACGGCACTATTAAGACATCCTATTTCATGTATTGAATGCAAAATTGACTTTAAATCATTTGGTGGATTTGTAGATCATACTAAAGATGTTCATCATGCTAGTGTAAGTACACCTAAGTTAATTATAAAAAATGAAGCACCTATTGACTCTGTAGATATTGTCATTGAGTTGCCTGTATTGCCAGCTAACGAGCCAGGAGAGCCTGTTCTTTCTATTCCTGTTGCCAAAACGCCAGAACCATTTAGTGATAAGTGGATCAGATTGTTTGTAGATAAAGGTTACAGTGCTGCAATGGTTGAAGCGTTTAAACGTGATGCAATTAAAGAGAATATGACAGCATTACAGATACACGATTTCCTTAGTGTCTGTAAGCCTTATAAACTTCCTATAGAAACGCCTGTACGTCCTTTAGAAACGATTATTACCCCTGAATATGCCAGCACCATTACAGAGGCCGTAGAAACGCTTGTAGAAGCACCTATAGCATCTGTTGCTAATGATTCCTCCTACGCTGTTACCCTAGCTGATTCTATTGAGCAAGCTTTGTTTGCTGATCGCGTTGTTCGTACCCGTACCAATCAGAACGATTTTAAAGAACGTGTGGCCGCTAACTTTGGTTATCGTTGCGCCATTACGAATAGCGGAGAAGCGTTAGAAGCCGCTCATATTGAGCCAGTAGGAACGGGGAATAATAACACTTCTAATGGGGTGCTTATGCTTGCTTGTTTGCATCGTCTTTTTGACGCTGGATTGATGGCTATCAAGCCTGATGCTCTTACAGTGCATTTCAAAGCTAATTGTACATACTTTGCTAAAAGTTCTTTGGAAGGTAAAAAAATAAATGATCACTCAGTTTCTTTGAATAAATCAGGATTGTTAGAACGCTGGCTTAGCTTTAATGTTTGAGAGAATTTAGGGCAATTGAAACACTGAATTGCAACTTTTTCTGTAATCACTTTTGTGGGAGCTTTGGACTGACCCCACAAAGGTGCCAACTTCTGCTCCTCGCTCATAGCGGACAAAGGAAGAGATCTTAGCGTCCGCTCCGTGCCAATTGCAGACGTTGTTGCACTGCAAAAATATCTTGTCCGGATCAAGGTATCGCCACCACTTGTTAGGTGGATTAATCCGTATTTATAACAAATACAATTCCCGGCTGTACCTATAAGCTGTTGTCAGTTATACAAAAGCGATGTAGTGTTCCACACATTAAATTTACAAACGTGGAAAAGTCCGTGTTTAGATACAGATTTTTCCGCTGAATAACCGCATATTTCCAAAGGTTTATCATGAGTAAGTGGCTATTAGACAGGCTATTTGAAGCCGGTGATCAGGCAGAGCCCCGGTTTGCGTTTCAGGGGACTGTAAATTGGATGAGGGCCCTTGCCGAAGTCGTTAACGGTGGCGCTTGTGCCGATGATAAACTAAATGATTTATATGCTCGGGTACAACGTAGACCTGTCAATCGTGAAGCTGATACGCTTGTGTTTGAGAACACAATGATGGCCTTACATAATCTGTCATCTTTGAAAAGTATGAATAAAGATGTCGAAGATAAATATGACATATGTCGTTCAGCTATTATTTCTTGGTATTACAGTATCTATTTTTCCGCTAGCGCGATGGTTGCAGCATCTTCTGGTTCTATTCAAGAGACACATACAGCCACAGCAAAAGTTTGGCAGTCAGATATCGCGGAAAAAGAACTTATCCCATATCCATTTAATCTTCTTCTAACTAGTTTAGTTTCAAACACTGCTGATGCCGAGATTGCTGCATATAGAGGTGTTAACCGTTTCGACCTGAATGATAGAGCTTATGATAATGAAACTGCTCATGGTGCACTGGTTTCCTATCTAAAGGGGACTCATGGCTACAAAAAGTGGGAAACAGAAGAGAGGGTGAGAACTTCTCGTGATTTCAAAGCTCTTGGTGTTGACAACTTTCGCACGAAAGCTGCTCGCGAAGTTCGCGATCACGCACTAGAAAAAGGACAAGTTAATTTCCTTATTCAGGCATTTAGATACCGTGGTAAAGCGAACTATCGTGACTCTATATTTTTATCCTACGGTGACAACAACGAAGCTATTATAGAAGAATTTATCCAAGATTTGTATGACGTCGCTATTGGCTTCATTAGGGCTACTTCGCATTATTGCAGTCGAAGAGTCGAGAGAGGTTTGTGGGCTGAGTTTGTCGAGGATATTTCTGATAACTCAAGGTTGTCTATTGACTCTGTCGTGCTTGAAATATAACAAACAATTTAAGAATGGCTCAGCACGCTTGGCATTTTCAGTTTGGTTCAAATTTAGTGATTAAGGTATTCAAATTGAGTATGGTGAATACGTGCTTCACACTTTAATTGGGCGTTAATGCCCGCTTTTCGCTCATAAGGGACAACCATACTCAAATCTCCCACATTGCAGGAGATTTGAGTATGAATACGTCACCGTGGAACAAAGACCGTATCATAGGCCAAAAAAGACCACTTCAGATATCTCATATCTGGGGTATCCGAATCCGACTTGAACTGGAAGGTAAAACTCGCGATTTAGCTCTGTTCAACATGGCCCTGGACAGTAAGCTTCGAGGCTGTGATCTGGTCAAACTCAAAGTATCTGATGTTGCATATGGTAGCTCTGTTTCAAGCAGAGCAACGGTGTTGCAACAGAAAACCGGTAGCCCTGTGCAATTTGAGATAACCAAAGGGACAAGAGAAGCTGTTGCTGCATTGATACAGCTTAGCAATTTGCATAGTAAAGACTTCTTGTTTCGGTCTAGGGTCGGAACTAATCAGCACATTTCAACCCGGCAATACAACCGAATCTTTCATGGGTGGGTAGAAAAGCTTGGTCTCGAAGATTCGCTTTACAGCACACATTCCATGAGAAGAACAAAACCTTACCTGATCTACAAGAAAACCAAGAATCTCCGGGTGATCCAACTTCTGTTGGGTCATAAGAAACTGGAAAGCACAGTCCGTTATCTGGGCATTGAAGTCGATGATGCGTTAGAGATTTCTGAATCGATTGAAGTCTAAGGTTGTCAGGGCTGCAACAGCAGCCCTGTGCCAAAAACAGACGTTGCAAACGAACTCCTATATTAAATATTGGAAGCCGTCACTGATGGGATGTTATGGTAAATCCGGACGTAGGGCAGACACGGGTGATACTGGGTGACAAAGCCGGAGGCCGATCGTTAATTTTGCTCTGCAGGAGTGATAGCATCGGCCTGACAAATTACAGGGAGCGTTTCATGCTGAAGATGACAATGAGCTACAACGACCTGGCAAAGGGGGGCGGCGAGGCAAAGCTGCAGGTCTACGGCGTGGGTAACTTTCCGGTCTTTTCTGGCCAGAAACCCTACACCAACGATCCCAACTGCGCTTACCTGCCGAACAGTGCCATTCCGGTTGGCCGTTACTGGATTGTCCCGCGGCCCGAAGGCAGTATCGCAAACCAGATCAGGGGATGGGTTGTTGATTTCTGGAATAACTCAGACCATTCAGAGTGGTTTGCGCTGTTTAATTCGCAGACTATGACTGACTCGATATTCATCAACGGCGTGGCACGTGGCGGTTTTCGCCTGCACCCTCTGCGGCCGGACGGTTCAGGAGAAAGTGAGGGATGTATTACCTTTGTGCGGCGCACTGACTTTTACACGGTCAGGCAGGCACTGTTACGCACACAAAAGATCCGCGTGCCCGGGTCGCGAAACGGGCTGATGGCCTATGGCTACGTTGACGTTCAGGGAGACAGCAACTTTGCAGACTGCAAAATTCGTTAAGAAAGCGGCGGGGTTCGCACTGTGCTTCGTAGTGGCATTTATGATGTCGCGTTACGGGATGCCGCTCTATTCGCTGACGGCGTGGATTGTTGACCATTCTCATCTGGTTTTTGGCCGTTACCAGGCTGACGTTTATGAGGCTGGCACCGATCCCGTGACCTTCTTTGCTCTGCTTGCGGTTATCACCTTATACGCCGCGATTCTGTTCGGCCTGATACGGATGGTGGTCAGGAAGCTAAAAGCCACCTGAAATTAGCTTTGTTAAACTGTTTTAGTAACCGCGATATTGCCCGTGCTTGTTTACGGTTGCGTTTTTCTTCAGTGACCTGCTCCCTATAAATTAATTCGCTGCCTCAGTAGCAATTCTTCATTTAGTGTTGGATAACTTCTAATGTCCGCTTTTCGCTCAAAGCGGACCTTTATCTCAGTCAGCCTGTCCGCTTTGTGCCATAAGAGGACACATCAATAGTGCTAGTTTTGAGGCTGATACCGTTTGTTTATATAGGAGTAAACAAGTGAAGATCGACTGGCACAGTTCTTCTTTAACCCGCACCACTGTCGTTGATAAAAATTACAAAAATACACAAAATGTTCGTCGTTTCATGATTGATGAATGTAGCCCGGATTTTCGATTTGATCGTGCGTTTATGGTCTGTATAAGAAATGATGCCCCAAAAAATTTAGGGGATGTGGTGGATGAGTGGAATCGCAGACATTCACTGTAAATTAACCTGCTGCTTGCCCACTGCTGGCATTGCCGAGCATACATGTCCGTTCCGTTCCGTTCCGTGCCGGAAGTCGAAGTATATCTCACTTGCTGAAAACTATATGAGTTATGCGTGGATACAACCACCTTACAGTTTATCGGAACATCAGCCTGAATTATCATTCACTGGCAATATTTTTTGTTAAGCTCATTAAATGACTTCATCTGCAAGTGATACTCATAAACTAAGGATTTATCATCAATCGTGTATGCAATCGGACGGCGTGAGTACTTAACGTCTAATATCAAGTGTTGTGGCTCTGCAGAGATAAACCGAGCACCTATTTTTTGATTGATTTTTGTTCGGCCAGAAATGATTCCGCACACATAATTCGCCCCCTCAAAGTGATGAGTGCTCATTTCGGAGAATGATATTGGCTTTGAAAAATCAATATCGCTATCGCAAAAACCCAACATCATTTTCTTATTACTTTCATTTGAAGGATCTTTTGCTAAAAAATCTTTGAATAAATCACAACTTGCCGATGAACTCGCTACTTTTTTAAGAAAATTAATCACATATGGTTTAATTTGTTTGTGCTGAATATTTTCTTGACCATACGAAGCTGGAACTATAGTTAATAGAAGCAACGCAGATAAAACCAAACTTCTCATGTGCCTTCCTCCGTGAATGGATGTCCATGTTACATCGGCAAAAAAATACCTAACTTTAATGACCTGTGATTTTCAACCACATTAGACGCTTAAATCACCTTGTGGTGCAATCAATAGCAATCCGTCCGTTCCTCGCTCAACGCGGACATCATTAACCTCGTTTAACTTCTCCTGTCATAAGGGGGAAAAGTCTTTACAAGATAATTTGAACGCTTGGTGATTTCCAAACAATACTTTCGGGTATAAACTCGGCGGATATGATTAGCTGAAAATGGAGTAATCGATGTTTACCCTTGGCGCACACCTTTCATCCAAACGTACCGGATATACTCATCATGGTATTTACATTGGGAGTGGTAAAGTTATCCACTATTCAGGTCTGGCAAGTGGGTTAAGCAAAGGTAAAATCTGTGAGACTTCGTTTGAAGACTTCAATCAGAACCAGAGCGAAGTTGCCATTATCGAACATCTGGATGCTAAATGTGTTTACTCCAATGTAGATATTGTGAAAAGGGCTAAATCCAGACTGGGTGAGGATGGATATAATTTATTCAACAACAACTGTGAGCATTTTGCGACATGGTGTGTGACTGGCGTTAGTGAAAGCGCTCAGGTCAAAACAGTGAAGACTATGGCAGTATCTGTAGGGCAGGCGGGGTTCAATGCTTACAGCTATTATAAAATAACTCAAACAGCCCCCACGGTATTAAGAACTGCGGCGTCCATCGCAAGCCGTCAAGTTGCTACGCGAGCTATAGCATCAGGGGCAATGACATCCGGTACTTCAGCATTGACCGGTATATCGTCTGTTGCTAGTGGTGCAGGGTTAACTACAGCAGCTTTCTCTGGTGGAGCGAGTACTATTGTTGGCTTAACTGGAGCTTCAGCAGCTACAGTAGCTGCGGCCCCCGTTGTGCTTGCCGCGGGAGGCGTAGCTTTAGTTGGGTATGGTGTATATAAAGTATGGTCATGGCTTAGCGACTAATTCTCAAATAAGCATTTAAACGCCGCGGTCGTAGTGTCGATTAGTTCTCCGAGGTGATCGGAATCGACGTTGCGGATGCAACGCTGGAGGGCTATGTAAAATACGGTGATCTGCTCCCTGTCGGTTAACACACGGGAAGGTGAGTAGAGCTTTATCAATGGCGATGATAGTTGTGAACGTCTGCTCCTCGCTCAAAGCGGACACTGTCTGATGAAGACCAGAAACTTGTTTCATAAACCAACGTTGACGAGACTTACTGCAGGATTTTTACGTCGTACCGCGCCAGTCAGCAGCGCGGTACTCCGATCAGAAATGCGTCCAGCCTTCGTCCTTGTTCGTTACGCCGGTGCCTGTTTCCGGCGTACTGAATTTCTGCCTTACGGGTTCAGAAGCCGCATTAACAGAAGACCTAATGACCTGATTACCCAGACTGAAAACGGATACGGCCTGGAGAAGCCGTCCGGCCTGATCTTTAAGGCTCGCAGCCGCTGAGGCAGACTCCTCGACCAGCGAGGCGTTCTGTTGCGTGGTGCTGTCCATCTCCGTTACAGCAATGCCTACCTGTTCAATACCACGGGCCTGTTCGGCGCTTGAGGAGGTGATTTCCTCCACGGTGTCAGTCAGCTTTCCGACCGCAGAGAGGATGCCTGACATTGTTTCAGAAGCGTGTACCACCAGTTTGTTACCTTCTTCGACGCTGTGCGCATTTGCCTCAATGAGCTGACGTATTTCACCGGCAGCTGTTGCACTGCGCTGCGCCAGAGACCTGACCTCACTGGCCACCACGGCAAATCCCCGGCCGTGTTCACCTGCCCGGGCCGCTTCAACTGCGGCGTTGAGCGCAAGGATATTCGTCTGGAATGCGATTCCGTCAATCACGGCGGTAATCTCGGCAATACGGCCGGAGCTTTCGCTGATGGTCTTCATGGTCCCGGTAATGGCTCCGGTGGCATCGCTGCCTTTATTCGCCACATCGCGTACGCCCACTGCCAGTTGTCCCGCCTGCCGTGCGTTTTCCGCATTGTTCCTGACGGTCATAGCCAGCTGCGTCATGGTTGCCGCTGTCTGCTCCAGCGCACTGGCCTGCTCTTCAGTTCGTTGTGAGAGGTCAGCGTTCCCCTGCGCAATCTGGTTGCTGGCCGATGCAACACTTTCCGCATTGCTTCTTACCTGGCTGACGGTATTAATCAGGGAATCCTGCATGTCACGAATGGCTGACAGCAGTACCCCTGTCTCATCTTTATGACCAGCATGCACCGCGCCACTCAGGTCACCCAGGGCCACGCGACGTGCAGCCTGAACAGCCTCCGTAAGCGGCCGTGTGATACTCCGGGTAATGAACAGTGCGGATATGGCGGCGAGCAGTACTGCAACAATACCTGCGGTAATGAGTATCATCAGTGCTGACGAACGGTCTGCGCGCGCCTGTGCAGCAGCGCTAATCATCCGCGCTTCCTGATGGTCCTGCAGTTGTTTCAGGGAAGCCATGAATTCCCCCTGGCTCTGATAGCGCGGACCGAAAAGCAGCTGCGTGGCTTCGTCGCTCCTGCCGTTTTTCGCGAGGGCCACAACTTCATCAAGGAAAGGCAGGAAGAGGTCTGCCCGGTCCGTGAGACGCTTAAAGATTTCCAGCCCTGTGGGTGAGCTCACCTGTTTCCGGAGCAGTCCGAGCAGGCCGTCAAGCTCATGCCTTTCGCTGCGGTAGTCACTGATGGCTTTCTCTCTCTGAGACTCGTCTTTGAGGAGAATTGCATTGCGGGCGAGGCGGCTCATGTCTGATGTGAGATAGCGCAGAGACTGGGAGGCGGAAGATTTGCTGTAAAGGCTGCCTGAAATGTCATCGTTCGCACTGCCGAGCGAGTTAATTTTAAGGACGCCAATCAGCACCATGATAATCACAAGCAATGCCATAAAGCCGAAAGCCACACTGAGTCTTATACCTATTTTAATGTTGTTCATACAGGTTCCCTGGTGTCGGGTATCAGCACTGATGTATGGAGACGTCAGTGCTGATACAGAAGCTCTCCTGCGCAGCAGAAGGACGATGTAGTACATTTCCGTTTAGTTTTATGACGGAATTATTACTATCGGCAGCGATTAAAGAATGTTCATTCTGACTGTATCAGGCCTAAAAGCCGGGGAGAGCGCATGGCTGTTTCTGAGCCAGCGTTAAACCGGGCTGAGCAGCGAAAGGAAAGGCGGTAAGCACTACTTTTCAGTCTTAAAGGCAGGAAGAAGACTGGAATGCCCGCATTTCAGTTTTTGCAGATTTTTCCTGATGAACATGTCCGCTTTGTGCCAGAAGCGGACGTTGGAAAATAAAGAGGGAAATAAATAGCAGAAAGATAAAACGCTTATTGGCTCTCAATTTCTTGATCGGTTAGTCCCAATTTTCCCGGTACGATATCTTTGAATATTGCTATCAACTCAGGAGCCATAAAAAGGTATTCGTCAGCGATATCGAGCACATGCAGAGGCTTGAATGCGATGATCCTGCCGTATTGGGCCACTAAGCGGTTTTTGTGCTTCTGTTCCATCACACAGACAACATCTGCCCATTGAAGCAATTCGGCAGAGACTCTTTTTTTTGCATTCCGGCTAGTCCCAGCGGAAAGTACGGCAAGAGATGGATAACGGCGGAACACCTGTTCCGCCGTGGGGCTTCGCCATTGATTACGACTACATATAAAAAGTACGTTCATCAGAATAGTAGTACTCTTCCAGACCTCTCAAGGCAAGCTGTTGGTTAGTAATACGTGGATACTCAAGCCCGAGTTGTGCGGCACGCAACAATTTATCCGACCGCGTGTAAAGCATCTTCCAGTTTTTTTCGCCACGGAAGTTCAATAAAGTCTTGCGGATATCACGAGACTTGTTACGTCGCTTCTGTGCATTGCGCCAATCTCTAGTACGTTTAGTTTCCATTGTTCCACTCTCTCAGATTAATCGGGTCAGCAGCCGCGATAATACGGGGAGAACGAACTGGAGAAATATAGCTTTTTACGGAGAAAAATTATAGTCCGGATTATGGTGAATCATTGATCTGCTCCCGACCAACGAATACACAGCTATGGAAGCAAAATCTCCAGGCCTAATGACACTACAGACGTTCCCTTTTTCGCTCAAAGCGGACCTTCATCTCAGTCAGCCTGTCCGCTTTGTGCCAGAAGCGGAAGTAGCAAACAGCACTTAGTGTTGATAATGGGGAGCAGGTCAAACTGACTTATCGGTTCACAGACAGCAAAGACTAAACAGTGTTGCCAGACAGCTCAACGAGAGGCCAAGAAAAACGCTGGACTGTGAATCACCCGCAGAGCGTTTTGACCGATGTGTTGCGTCCATCGGTTGAACTCACAACTCAATGCGGACTTAAACCAGAGTAACCTTCTGCTCTGACATTACCGGCTCACAGATTTAAAGATAATCTAGAAGTTAATCAGTACCAGTGATTACTGTCTCACCTTGCTGGCTTCACTCTACTTCATCCGGATTAGTGGCAGGCGGACCCACTTGCGGGACTGAGTCGTCTTAATCTAATTACTGCTTAGTTAACGAAAACCATTTCAGCAATAATATTCTTTAACTCGTAAAGAAAAGACGCTTCAGATTACCCAGCATATTACCGAGCAGGACAAATGAACGCTGCTGGCTCATGATGTTGATAAATAAATCAGTATCTGCAGCTTTCAACCACTTTTCAAACCCTGCAATGCTATAAATGCGGGATACCTCTTCAAAGTATTGCCTCATATGTTCAAGATTGTTGAGATATACCGAAAGTGAAGGGTAGCTATGAGTACTCATCTGTTCCGTGATCGTGCAGATATGCTCATGAAGTACCACTAGCTCCCTGTGCTTTTCAGAAAAATCAGGATTAGTGTTCATTTCTCTTTCCTTTTTGAGTGCCGCGCGGATACAGTCCGGTGAGCCGTCGGTTGTGACCGGCGGCTGTGTGTTTTATCAGAACTTCGTCCAGTTATCGTTGCTGCCGTGGTGTATGTCTGACTGTGGCGTTAATCTCACCGACTTCGCTAAAGGACTGCTGCTGTATGGTTTTACTTCGATCTTCCGGACTGATGCATCCTCACTAAACGTAAATGCAGCCACCAGACCGTTCAGTGCCTCAGCCTGCTCAGTCAGTGAACGAGCAGCGGCAGAGGCCTCTTCGACCAGCGCGGCATTCTGCTGCGTCACATCATCCATCTGATTGACCGCCTGATGTACCTGACCTATTCCCAGAGACTGCTCTTGCGCGGCAACAGAAATTTCGTCAATCAGGTCGGTGACCTGACGTACCGCATCATCCATGCGCGTCATGTTTTCACCAACATCGCTGGCCTGGGACGCTCCAGCCTCGACAAAAGCAATGGAGGACTCAATCAGCTCCCTGATGTCACGCGCTGAGGCGGAAGAGCGTTGCGCCAGGCTTCTGACCTCGCCAGCCACCACCGCAAAACCACGCCCCTGCTCGCCAGCACGCGCTGCTTCGACCGCCGCATTGAGCGCAAGAATGTTGGTCTGAAACGCCACGCCCTCAATCAGGGAAATGATGTCCGTAATTTTAGCCGAGCTGCTGCGGATGTCAGACATGGTTCCAATCATGGTACGAACCTTAACCGAGCTGTCATTCGATATCTCACGGGCATTTTTCGCAAGCTGGCTTGCCAGTCGGGTGTTTTCTGCCGTCTGGCGAACCGTTTCGCTGAGCTGGGACATGCTGGCGGCGGTTTCTTCCAGAGAAGCGGCCTGCTCTTCGGTCCGGGAGGACAAATCGTCATTGCCTGCGGCTATCTCGCCTGAAGAGGAACTGACTGAATGTGCTGCCTGCTCCACCGCATTCAATGAGGTGGCAACGTTACTTACCAGGTGGTTAAACGCCTTTGCAGTAAGCCCTATCTCATCCCGGCGTGAGTCGTCTGCCCTGAGGGTCAAATCCAGATGTTCACTGGCTCTCTCCATTACCGAGCGCATTCCGTTAAGATGTCGGCGAATAGACAGAATGGTTCTGACCGTGAAGAAGCCCAGTATCATAATGGCTGCAGCAGAGCCAGCAATGAGTGCCCACAGGGTCTGGTAATAGGTGCGGTTATTCTGGATGTTATAAGCATTGCCGATGTCAACGTTAAACTGACGTTGTTTCAGATAATCGGCAATCAGGCTGCGGGTCGTGGCGCCTACACCGTCATTACCCTGAATAGCGGGCAGGGCGACGTCATCATTCTGCGCTCTGGAGCCGGCAAGAAAAACCGGTAACCTGGCCCTGATTTCCTGAATTTTGGCCAGTTCCCCCTCCGTCATCTGCCGATCAGCCTCGTTAGAGACGTCCTCTTCTAGATAGTGGCGGGTATTTGTAATCAACTTGTCAATGCGCTCGTTTATTTCTTTTTCAAACTGTGCCTGCTGGGTGAGGCTTTTTGAACTCTGATGACGGTAAAGCCAGATAATAAGCATGTTGCTGCTGTTAATCAGATCATCAATGTCAGTTATGGAAGGAATGGTATTTTCCTGCACATACTGAAAACGGGTCTGGAATCCTGTAACCACGGATACGGAGGCCGTAACGATGGTAATCAGTGATATCGCCAGTAGTGAGAAAGTTAAAAAAAGGCGCTGTGAAATAGTCATGATTTGCTCCGGTTTTTTGAATATTAAGTAAGTCAGTGCTTACCTTCGTAGACAGTTTCGGAAGAAATCATGCCGACTTGAGTCTGAAGTGTACCTAGATGTGTAAACTGTGATTGTAGAAACAGTAAATTGTTAACTACAATTTTTCCTCTCGCTCCCTGAGATACGCTTATCTGTTTTTTCACTTCTTTGTCTGCTTTGTGACAGGAGCGTACGTTGCTAGGATGTCGGTGTATTAATCAAAGGGGAGTAGGGCAGGATTTATTCTCATGTTTTATAAGAAAAAATGCTTAACTTTTGCAAAGAAGGAAGCAATTAATGGCCGATTTAATGTGGCAGTTTGATGACCAACCCAATACAGCAGTTATAGCGAATAGAAAAATATTTTCTTCAGGGGGATGAATATCTTATGTTTGTCACGATAGCGAGGATGGATGTTGGCAATTCCATATTAATCATCCAAAAGCACTAAATGAAGAGGATGCCGTTCTGGTAAGCCTCGAAAGCGTTATTAACCTGGATTTATCTCTAAATACTTTAGCTGATCTTCCTTTGGGATGGTTCGCATGGAGAGCTTCTGTGAAGGAAGTTTGGAAAAGGGCGCAAAAGAGTGATTAAAATCATGCTCTTTATTTTCATAAATTCCCAATAAAATTTAATGGAAACCCCTCTTGTAATACGAAATACCAGGTTTACTTATAATGATAATTCATCTTTAAATTCAACCCATTGCATTACATAAGTTCTGCAAATACTGTATGAGTGGCCTAAAACCTGATCCTGTATAACCCCACTGTTGTGAAGAGACCTTAACGTTCGCTCTTCACTCATAACTGACCGCCAATCTGAGCTGACACCCCTATCACAACTCAGGTGTTGACGTACAATAATTATCTATATACAAACTGCCTCTTGGTGTAGTGATTAAAATATTTTTCGATGAATAGAGCGTCACAATGAAAAAATCTATCCGGTTTTTTACCCTATTATCTGTAGCAATTACACTGTCAGGATGCCTGCTGACGAATGATGCCGTTAACGGAAGATTCAAATATGAACCATCCCACAGCTATGCCTGGAATGTCTTTGTAGCATCCAAGCAGGATCCCTGGAAAGACAAGGATGTTTCGTCAGAAGATCTGAAGCTTTCCGGCAATAAACTCTATTACTGGGGAGCTCCAGATGATAGTTCTCCCTATAACCTGAGTAATCTTGATCTCCGAAGTTTATAACTGTATATCCACATGCAGGTTTCGCATCAGAAGATTGGGAGCGCTCGGGATTGATTGCCTGGCTTCCTCATGAGCTGGCCTCAGACCAGGAGTCGGCTATGCGCATGTACATTGATACAATGAGAAAGGCTACCGAAACGGCGTTCAGGAACGTGGAGATGGGAAGCACTGATAAGATTATGGAAGGAGGTTACAACAGTATTATTGACACATTTTTCAAAGGTAAAAATACAGGTAAAACTGTCTATATTGGGGTGAGTTTTACTGATGAGGGTCTGGGCTGTGTAGATGAATACAGATCAATGGTAAACAGACCAGACTGTGGTTATACCATGAGGCAGAGTGGCATTTCGGGAATATATGAAACGCCATCATTCCTGACACGCAATTCAGACGGAAAACGTTACCTGTTCAGTGGTGTAATGGGGGCTAGCTCGCTGGATGTCAGTGCGCTGTCCCGCGGAGATGTCTTTAATACGCCAGAGCTTGCCCGAAAACGTCTGCGCGTTTTGCAAAAGCTAAGTAAAGAGCTGCCAGAATGGGTATTTATTTACCAGGCAGCAGAGCATGAATACGGGTTACCAGCACTCATTATGAATAAGGGAGTAACATACTTTTTCATCAGATAGTGAGTAATAAGGTTATATGGTTAAAGCCGCCGACAACTGGCCGAGCAAGACAGGAAATCCTTTCCGGGGCCGCCGCTTAAATATCCCCATCCAGAACCAGTAGTCGGGCCGTGTGCACAGCGGCTCAATTACCCTGCGAACAGCCACGACGGTGAAAAGAACATAGACAGCACCGATCCGGCATTCATCGGAGAAGACACAGGCCTACTACTTTTGAGTTGCGCGTGGACGTGGGTATTCATTCAGCGGGCCTATCCATTCTGATGTTTTCGTTTCATTGCAAAAGTCCGTTCCTCGCTCATAGCGGACTACGCCCGGTTGCCCTCATGAGCGCTTCAGTCGGTAAAGTGTCAACTCAACCTGAGTCAGGAATTCAGCGCAGCACGCGGGCCTCCGTCACAAAAAGCCGTTCCCGTCTTCAGGACGCCATAACACCAGTGAACCATTTTTCGCATCAGTGCACCAATGGCCACCATCTTGGGTTTTCCCCGCAGGCACATTTCCTCGTAAATGTTACGCATACGTTTGTTATGAATCTTTCCGCACAGGGCTGACATGTAAAGTTTGGCTCTCAGCTGAGGCGGGCCGATTTTAGACATGCGTGGACGTCCCCGGACCGAGGTACCGGAACGCTTCCCGACTGGCACCACGCCCAGAAAAGCCGCCGCCTGGTCTGCTGATTCAAAGTGATGGCTGCGGAGCACAACCAGCATGTTCATCCCCAGTTGGGGCCCGACAGATTTAATAGACGTAAGCAGCGCATAATCCCGTTTAAGGTCAGGACTGGCCTTAATATGCGCCTTTATCTGCCGTTCGATTTTTTTTACCTCTTCGCGTAACAGTTGAGCCATCCTGATGCATGAACTGATGACGTCTGCAGGCGTGTCGGTAGACTGATATTTTTCAAGCCTGTTTTCCTCCCGCACGGCGTCAGCGAGTATTACATCCCGCCGACGCAGAAGTGCGCTGAGATGCCTGATATCCGCTGCGGGCGGCTCCCAGCGGTGCGGTTTTTTCAGCAGCGCGTAACAGGCGAGCATATACGCATCCACTTTGTCCGTTTTGGTCATAATCCCCATGCCACGGGCAAACTCCCGGCTGCGGTGAGGGTTGGCCAGAGACAAATAAAAACCCGCATCGTGCAGGGCAGTGGCCAGCCGCTCGTGATAGACACCGGTGGCCTCCATCACCACATGAACATCTTCCGGTCCACAGTGCTGAAGTCTCAGCCAGCGGCTGATGTTCTCAACCGCACTGCGATCATTCGCAGGAGAGGTGAAATAAATTACAGAGACCAGCCGCCTGCGCAGAGACAACATGAAGAGAAAAGGTTTCTCCATTTACTTCAGACTGGCGAAATCGTGATGTTGGATCGGTTTTCCTTACCGGGGGAGCTTTTCTATATCAATGGCGAAGGCAATCTCATCTGCAAAAGAGCCTGGGTTTATAACTCTAATGGTGCAGAACGCATCATTACGGAATTTTGTAAGTCAGTGCAGCGCAGAGCGAACCAGTATAAGAACGGAAAACCAAGGCCAACAACGTTTATGACAAGATCGTATGTGACATCACCTAATCAGTATGCACAGACGACAAAAAAACCCGAAACGTTTGGTACCATAAACAGCAAAGCGGCTGGTCGTCTTCTGGCTGCGGGAGCGATTTATAATCAGAATCCTGAAATGTATGCCGACACCGCCCGAAAGCTGGGAGGAGATGCTGCTGCAGGTTTCAGTGAAGTGCTGAATCAGCAGACTGCAGGCTCTCTTATAGCACTGAGTTCAATACTGGCCATGGGTCGCGCTGCTGTTCATCCGACGTCGATCGCAGAGCTCGAGAAGCTCAAAAATTATCTGGGCACTTATAAAGGCGAGAAAAATCTGCTGAGTAACATTGATGTGGTAAAAATGGATTACATCAAACGGCCAGCGGCTGAACGAATGGTTTTACGTAACCAGTTCGACAAGGTGCGAAAATCTTTTCTGAAGGAAATTTCTGACAACCCTGACGTGAAAAGCCGGTTAAGCACGGATGACCTTACCCGAATGGCGAAGGGAAATAACCCCGTTAACTGGGATGTGCACCATAAGCTTCCTCTTGATGACAGTGGAACGAATGACTTCAGTAATTTGGTATTAATCAGTAAATCACCAGAACATGCCATGTTTACAACTACTCAGCAGCGCATTTCGCGATCCATCGCGTCAGGTGGTCCTACTGAAGTTTTATGGCCCGTACCAAAAGGTGTGATTTACCCATAGGGAGACAATGTCATGCTCAACACTGAAATGTCATGTGTAATTAATAACACTGTGGATTTGGCTCAAAAACTCGGTTATCCCGTGCATCCACCTTTTAAGGCACCCAAACCTGTTGAGGGGATCACTGGAGACTTGAAAGCTGAGCTGCAGAGTTTCTGGTCACAATACCTGGAATTTGTCGCCGGTGTTGATGGCTTCAGCATTGACGGTCATTCGATCTTTGGGCTGACGAGCCATGGTGATGAAAATAATGGCCTGTCTGAGTACAACGCTGAGTTATCAGGAACAGAGAGTGCTGAAGAAGGAAACAGAGGGTTTATATGGATCGGCACGTCAGGGACTGACTGGTATGTATATAACATTCCAGCTAATTCCTGGGAGATCAGAGACAGGATTGCAATTGACGAGGTTTATGATTCTTTCACAAATTTCCGTGATTTGCTGATGAGCATCTTAAATCGAATTAAAGAAGCGAATGACTTGGCTTGATTCTGTCCATGCAGAATCATCGGACAAGCTCACAGTTCTATTTGCAGAACAGGTTGGAACGCAGATAAGCAGCGGGACAGTAAAAAACACTGCAACCAATTGATATTTAACATAATTAATGTTATACGCACTTAAAACTCAATATTCTTCCAAGAGGACAGACTTATAAAATGTTACCAGAACAGGCTTCACTGATGAATGATCCCAAAGATTTAGACGCGGTGGTTGCAGCACTCCTGGCTTTTCTGGCACCCACAATCAGAGATTTTTGTATAACAAACCGGATGAAGAAAAACCTTGTGAAAATTCTGACCGTCGACGTCAGCACCCGCATTAACAAAATAGACAAATTTCAAGCTAAGGCAGATTGCAAAGCTACAAGGAGGGTTACAGACTTTTGAAACTCCTCCTGGCTAAACAGGGTGTGGGTTAAAAGACTACTGGACCGGGACCAATATCCTTAAACATTCTCCACCTCCGAGAGTTAAACTGATTGTAGTAGACAGTCGATGAATGCGTCAGTAATGTCAAAAGAAAGTCATTTGTCACATTTAGTCTGTTAGTCGTCCAGCTTTAACCGACTTTTTTAATGTTTTGCTGCTACGTTAAGGTTAAGCATCATGGTAAAAATGAATCGCCACGAGTTTATCAGACACCTCAGAGTCATTTAAGATGACTTAAAAGAGAGGTGCACATGAGCGGTAAGCGTTATCCCGAAGAGTTTAAAATTGAAGCAGTCAAACAGGTTGTTGATCGTGGTTATTCTGTTTCCAGCGTTGCAACACGTCTTGATATCACTACCCACAGCCTTTACGCCTAGGTAAAGAAGTACGGTCCGAATTCTTCCCTTCATAAAGAACAGTCAGATGCTCAGGCCGGGATCCGCCGTCTCCATAAAGAGCTGAAGCGGGTTACCGACGAACGGGACATATTAAAAAAAGCCGCGGCGTACTTCGCAAAGCTGTCCGACTGAAGTACGCCTTTATCCGTGATAACATCTGTTGCTGGCCTGTTCGTCTGCTCTGTCGGGTTCTGGATGTGTATCCCAGTGGCTTTTACGCCTGACTTCAGCAGCCGCATTCACAACGCCATCAGGCAGACCTGAGACTGACATGAAGGATTAAACAGTTCTGGCTGGAATCGGGATGTGTCTATGGTTATCGCAAAATCCATCTGGATCTGCTATGAGCGGGCAGCCAAAGCGGGAGCGGTCAGATAAAGAGTAAGGCGTCACACTAAGAACTGCACCTGTATGGACGGGATTAAAATATGCGGAGGTCATAAAAATTGCCCACGCCGTGTACGCATGATTTACAGGCAAGTGCCTCATGAGTTCCACCAAATTCGAGCACGTCAAAAGTGTGAAAATTTATTCGTAGTATGGATTGAAATTATTGAGTGCCAAATTGTGAAAGGTTAAAACTGTTGAATCTTCCAAAATACAGGACATATTTAATTTGGTGAATAACGCTGATGTTTTAAAGGAGCATCTGATTCTGGTACAAAATAGGTTAATAGTAAGGTATACGATTAACGATGCCACAAGTCAGCATTTCCCCTGCTCTTGTAATTCGTTACTTCCCTGTTCCGAATGCATTGCCTCCCCGATTATTGCTTCAGGCTTTCCCGCTTAGTGGATCTGAATGATATTGACGTCAGGATGCATCATTTAGCACCTGGAATCAAAGCTCATGCACGAAATTCTGTCTCTGCAATGTTGAAGCTGCGCATTCTTAATCGCTCTGAATGCTGAGCGTGAAAATAAACTTCCGGCCTCTGGATTTGATGTGGAAGCGATTACGCACTTATTCTCAACCTTCAGCGAAATAAACACCACGCAAACTGAGGTCGGGGGTGTACAGGCACACAGCAAGCCATCCTCCCGTAAAGATTCTGTCACGTCTATATAACGCTTTCCCGGAGCCATATCCTGGTGAAAGCTGTCAAATAAAAAACTGATTGTTTGCCATGCAGTTGGCCCCAGAGCGTCAGGCCCGGGTAATAATTAACTCAGCCGTAATCCTTAACCGCTAAAAAAATTTTATTTTTTACACTTTCATGTGTATTGAAACTTTTCAGAGAGTTGACCGGAAATGTTACAGCGGCTATAACCCTATTAGGTTCGATACTAAAATCACAAGATTTTAAGTTTAACCAAGTTGCTTTGGTATAGAAATATTTCACTCTTGCCCGCGATAAGTCAGGATGTTATCCGCATCTTCGTGGTTAAGATTTTTTCTGCACACAGCCAAGGTATTCTGAATATGTCAAATTCTGACAACGACGCCCTACCGTTGCAAATGTGCGCAAGCGAGGACGCCCAACAACAGCGCGCCATCATTGACGTAGCGCCGGGAAAGCCAGGGATTGAAGCCCGCTGGACATCGAGTGCCAAGAGCGGAATTGGTAACGCCCTTTCACCTGATTCCCGCGTCTGGTTCACCTTAAGCCACGGCATTCTCAACGAAATTTATTATCCGCGCGTTGACAGCGCCTGCACCCGCGATTTTGGGTTCATCATCACCGCCCCTGAAGGTTATTTTTCAGAAGAAAAGCGCGATTGCTCAACAGTAACCCATACGGTCTCGCCAGGCATTCCGGCCTTTTCGATCGTTAACACGGCCCGGGATGGTCGCTACCGGCTCGAAAAAGATATCATCACGGATCCTGCCCGTGACTGTGTCCTCCAACGCATCCGTTTCACCGCGCTAAAGGGGGATGTTGCGGATTACAAGATCACCGCCCTGCTCGCTCCCCATCTGGTGAACGCCGGGCAAATGAACACCGCATGGATCAGTGAATTTGAAGACAGGCCCGTGCTTTTCGCCACGGGTCGCTCTCGTTACTTAGCGCTCGTCTGCGATATACCCTGGACGGCAATGAGCGTGGGCTTTGTCGGCACGTCAGACGGCTGGCAACAGCTGAAAAAATACGGGCGCATCGCGAACTCGTATCAGCGCGCGGACGATGGCAATGTCGCCCTTGCCGGTGAGCTGGCATTCACAAGTGCCTGCCGTGAAGCCACGCTGGCAATCGGGTTCGGCCAGACGGAATCCGAAGCTGCAGCGGCGGCAACCGCCAGTCTGAAAGCAGGTTTTGACAAAGCCCGCAAGCACTACATCAGTAACTGGCAAGCATGGCAGAACACGCTCATTCCACTCGATCAACCCGAGCGAAACGGTGTGAATATATACCGGGTGTCAACCGCAGTTCTGGCCTCGCATAAAGCAGCCGATTGCCCCGGTGCCGTTGTCGCGAGCCTGACGATTCCGTGGGGATTTTCCAGGGGCGATGACGATCTGGGAGGCTATCATCTGGTCTGGCCGCGTGACCTGGTCGAAACGGCTGGGGGATTCCTGGCAGCCGGCGATGCCAACGAAGCACTCGCTATACTGGACTATCTCCGACGCGTTCAGGAGCCCTCCGGGCGCTGGCCACAGAACCTGTGGCTCGATGGAAAACCATACTGGTCAGGTATCCAGATGGATGAGTGTGCCTTCCCTGTTCTGCTAGCCGATATGCTGCACCGACTTGGTCATCTCGATAAAAAAGCGCTGAAACACATTATGCCCATGCTGCGCAGTGCGGCCCGCTATATTTTGACCAACGGCCCGGCGACCGGCGAGGATCGCTGGGAGGAAGACGCGGGCTACAGCCCGTTTACCCTGGCGGTCGAAGTCTCCGCTCTTCTTGCCGCCGCGGACCTGCTTTCGCTAGACGGCGATGAGGTGGCTGCAAACCATCTGCGCGAAACCGCCGACTGCTGGAATGAGCAGATTGAAAAATGGACCTTTGCCGGAGAGCCCGATTTTTGCGCATCGGTTGGTATTGCCGGTCACTACGTCCGCATCGCTCCCCCCGGCGCAACGGATGAAGCAAGCGCATCCGGCGAAACCGAGATCCGCAACCAGACGCCGGATCGGGCGATTCTGTCAACCACCGATGTGCTGAGTCCGGATGCCCTGGCATTGGTGCGTTTTGGTCTGCGCGCCGCCGACGACCCGCACATCGTGGATACGGTAAAAGCAATCGACCACAGTCTGCGCGTCGAACTCCCTCAGGGGCCACTATGGTATCGGTATACCGGCGATGGCTATGGTGAGCACGAAGACGGCGCGCCGTTCGATGGTATCGGCCAAGGACGTCCCTGGCCCTTGCTGGCGGGCGAACGCGCGCATTACGAGCTGGCAGCGGGCAGGCGCGAGGTCGCGGAGGCGCTCTTATCCACGCTGGAGAAGTCGGCAGGTCCGGGCGGGTTGTTACCGGAACAGACCTGGGACGGGCCCGATATTCCTGAAAGGGAGTTGTTCTTCGGCCAGCCAGCCGGGAGCGCCATGCCACTTGTCTGGGCGCATTCCGAGCATATTAAACTCGTGCGGTCGCTCCGCGATGGCGCGGTCTTCGATATGCCACCGCAGGGCGTCGAGCGCTATATCCGGAATAAAACCGCATCGCACTTGCGCATATGGCGCTTTAACAACCGCCTGTCTTCTGTTCCTGTCGGGAAGCAACTGAGGTTGGAAACGGAAGCAAACGCACTGGTGCACTGGAGCACAGATAACTGGACGACCGTCTCTGACAGCCCGGCGATCCCTTCCGGACTTGGCACATACTATGTGGACCTGCCTTTACAGCATGAGGACGCAGGAACCCGCGTTGTCTTCACCTTCTACTGGGCTGATGTTGAAAACTGGGAACACACCGACTTCACCGTTCAGGTTGTGAATGAACCGGAAAATCAAATGCGCATTGACAGAGAGGAATGATATGCAGATTGGAATGGTAGGACTCGGCCGTATGGGCGCAAACATGGTTCGTCGTCTTCTTAAACAGGGCCATGATTGCGTGGTCTTCGACGTGAACGCCGATAACGTTGACGCACTGGTTAAAGAGGGGGCAACCGGCGCGTCGTCGCCAGCCGATCTTATTGCTAAACTGGCGGCGCCTCGCGCGGTCTGGCTCATGCTGCCTGCCGCGATCACACCGAAGATTGCGCGGGATTTCGCATCAAAGCTGAATAAAGGCGACGCCATCATTGACGGGGGCAACTCCTTTTATCGTGAAGCGATCGATCTCTCTGGAGAGTTTTCCCCCCTTGGGATCGACTATATCGACGTCGGTACATCGGGTGGCGTGTGGGGCCTGGAACGTGGCTATTCCCTTATGATCGGTGGCCCGCAGGCGGCTGTGAAGCGTCTGGATCCGATTTTTGCGTCGCTCGCGCCCGGTGCCGGTCAGCACATTGAGGAAGATGCGGCCGTAGGCACAGCGCCGAGAGGCTATCTTCATTGTGGGCCGGCGGGCGCCGGACACTTCGTCAAGATGGTACATAATGGCATTGAATATGGTGTGATGGCCGCCTATGCCGAAGGCCTGAATATACTGAAAGCCGCGAATGCCGGAAACGGCGAACGGGAGGCAGATGCGGAAACCGCGCCTCTGTCCCATCCTGAATATTACCGTTTTGACATTAATCTTCCCGCCGTTGCGGAGGTATGGCGACATGGCTCGGTTATCGGTTCCTGGCTGCTGGATTTGACCGCCGAGGCGTTGAAGCAGGACCCGCACCTTAAAAACTATGATGGTCGTGTGTCAGATTCCGGTGAAGGCCGCTGGACACTGCAGACAGCGGTGGAAACGGGCGTTCCCGCGCCGGTTCTCGCGTCTGCTCTCTTCGGGCGTTTCTCTTCTCGTGGTGAAGCACTGTTTGCTGAAAAAGTTCTTTCAGCCATGCGGCACGCCTTCGGTGGCCATCTGGAAAAAAACCGCTAAAGCGGAGGGATACAGCGATGGTGCAGCAACGATCAGACGTACTGGTAGTGTTCGGTGTCACGGGCGATCTTGCCTATAAAATGATCTTCCCTTCACTCTATGCAATGGTGAAGCGTAACACGCTCAATACGCCCATTATCGGTGTGGCGTTTGAAGACTGGACGCGCGACCAGTTGATTGTGCGTGCAAAAGAGTCGGTTGAAAAACACGTTGATGAGTTCGATGAGGCAGTCTTTGCTGCGCTGGCGGACAGGCTGTCCTATGTTTCCGGCGATTATCGCATTCAGTCAACATTCGATGGATTGCGCGATGCGCTGGGGGACCATCATCACCCGCTCTATTACCTGGCTATTCCCCCCTCGCTGTTTGAAACGGTCGTCACAGGTCTGCAAGAGGCAGGTATCGCGAAAGGTGCCCGCCTGATGGTGGAAAAGCCGTTCGGCCGCGATCTCGCGTCGGCAAAACAGCTGAACAACGTGCTTCACAACGTTTTCGATGAGGACGCGATTTTCCGTATCGATCACTTTTTGGGGAAGGAAGCCATCCAGAATCTCCTTTATTTTCGCTTTGCCAACAGCTTCCTCGAACCAATATGGAATCGCGATCATATCGAAAGCGTTAAGATTACTATGGCCGAGGACTTTGGTATTAAAGGACGTGGCAAATTTTATGATGAAGTTGGCTGCCTCCGCGATGTGATCCAAAATCACCTGGTGAATGTGCTTCTGTTGCTGACTATGGAACCTCCCGCCTCCGGCGCGTCTGACGATCTGGTTGATGAGAAAGTTCAGGTGCTGAAGGCCATTCCTCCCCTGTCAGACGATGATGTGGTTCGTGGACAGTTTGCAGGCTATACCGATGAACCCGGTGTCAACCCTTCCTCTTCGACAGAGACGTTCGCTGCGGTTCGTTTCCGGATTGCGACATGGCGCTGGAGTGGTGTTCCCTTTTTTATCCGTGCCGGAAAAAATCTGCCTGCGCATGCGACGGAAGTGATCGTGCGCTTCCGGCGACCACCCGTTACACTTTTCGATGACATTGCCAACGAGGCCGCTAACTATATCCGCTTTCGCCTTGGTCCGGATATTACGATCGGCATTGGGGCGCGACGCAAGGCGGCTGGCGAAAAGATGCGAGGTGAGGCCGTTGAGCTAACGGCGCTTGACGATGGCATCGGCGATATGGCGCCCTATGAGCGGCTGATAGGCGATGCGATGGCTGGCGATCGTCATCTTTTTACCCGACAAGACGCAGCGGAACTGGCCTGGAAGATCGTTGAGCCAGTACTGGATAAGAAAACCGTCCCCCTTTCCTACAAGCCCGGAACCTGGGGGCCGTATACGATGGCAGACTTTGCGCCCCCCGGCGGCTGGGTCGATCCCGATTGAGTTATGGAGCACTATCAATGACGCGGCAACCTAAAAAGAAAAAAGATGAAATCGTTCTGGCCATCGACATCGGCGGAAGCCATGTAAAAATCCTCTCCAGCGCTGGCGGGGTGAAAAAGAAGGCGGACAGTGGAAAGACAATGTCTGCGGCTGAAATGGTTGCTGTGGTTAAGAGCCTGGCTGAAGGCATGACCTACGATGTGATTGCAATGGGATATCCCGGTCCGGTCGCCCACAACAAACCGCTTCGGGAACCCGCCAACCTCGGTGAGGGCTGGGTGGGATTTGACTATGCGGGCGCATTCGGTTGCCCTGTTCGTATCGTCAACGACGCCCTGATGCAGGCGCTGGGTTCCTATCAGGGCGGACGCATGCTCTTTCTCGGTCTTGGCACGGGATTAGGTGCTGCGATGATCGTTGAGAATGTCGCTCAGCCCATGGAGATTGCTCACTTACCTTATCGCAAGGGCAATAGCTATGAACATTATGTGGGTGAAGCCTATCGGATAAAAAAGGGCAACAAAAAATGGCAAGAGCGTGTTTTTGATGTAGTGGAGATGCTGACCGCCGCGTTACAGCCTGAGTACGTCGTCTTAGGCGGCGGAAACGTAGGTGAACTCGATTCACTTCCGCCCAACTGCCGGAAAGGCGACAACACGCTGGCATTCGAAGGTGGATTTCGTCTCTGGAACGACCCAAACTTGATCACGTGATTCCTGCCTTTTAAGAAAGCCAGAATAGCGGTGCTGTGTTTTAGGTTTACTGCCGTGAACGTTTATTCGCGGCAGACTAACGAAAACCGCCAGCGAATGCGACATTCATAGCTGGCCGATCCGCCCCGTCATTGCCGGTGACCGGCATCGGTGGGTTAAGAAAACCTGTCAGAAACCCCAAAAAAGCCTGAAAATGGCGTTTTTTATTGCTGCTTCATACTGACTGACATCACCCACTTTATCCCCTAACGCTTTCACCGGGACAGATGCAATGTCGGTTGTCACAACGCGGTACTTGCTGCCGTTAACCAGTACCTCAGGATAAAGTTCACCTGAACCCACGAACTCGCCCGGAAGAGCAAGGGGGGCAACCATTAAACGGCCTGGTGTGTCTATCAGGTAGCTTTGTATTTCAACAAGATAAGGATATTTTTTACCATTCTTGTGTGAGTAAACGTCAAATTGCATCCCTACCAGTTCCTGTACATATCAGAAAGCGATCCCTCTTCTCCCACAAAGTCAGAGAAGGCTTTCATGCTTTCACGGTTTTCTTCTTTCCAGCGTTCAGCCCGGATTCTGCGAGCCTCAGTAGTGACAAGCTCGTTAACCATTTTAGAAAGGTTTAAACCCGCAGATGAAAATATCTCGTAGGCTTCTTTATCAATGGTGACGTTAGTTCTGTATTTCATGTACACCTCCGAAGTGTGAGTTATAAGTATACACTGCTGATACACACCAGCAAGGAACGATTTTTAGGTGTACTTTGCTTTCACGTGCGCCTGGTTTGACCCGCCCGAAAAGCGTTGTTCAGCTTGTCAGACTGCTTATGACCCTGAATGTACGATCGCACTGGCCCAGAGAAAAATGTCTGCTCAGATAACAGGCTCTTTCTGAATAAGTGGCCACTTTGTTTACGGTCTTGCACGGGCCAAAGCAGATAGCCGTGAAGAAAAACGAAACGGTGACGATATACTAGCTGACCACTTGTCCGCGTTTCTGATGCGGATAGCTTTCTGTTGAAACCTTTCAGCGACAGGAAGGAAGGTGAATGCAGGAAGCGGATTAATGTAAGTGCAGGTTTAACTCTCGTTGTGCGGCAAGAGCAGAGGGACGGCAAAAAGCTCGTCCTGGTGGTCCGTCTGCCGTGGTTACTCATACACAATAAAAAAGTTTCAAGCTAGCCATTTGACTGGAGCACCGCATGTTAGACACCAGCATATATCACACCTCAGAAACAACCACCGGCGTTTCCTGCTCACCCACTAACCTGGTGACCCTCAGGGACAGAAATAATAAAACATGGATGATCCAGAAAGAGCTTATTGCCTGGGTCCGTGAAGAAGAATTTTCAAAAGGTTGCCGCGTCGTTCTGTCTAACGACAAATGGTTTGACGTTCCTCTCGGTATCGATGAACTGGTAAGCGCGCTAGGTTTGCCGGTTCCACCACATACTGACGACTAAGTGGGCGCCGTGAGACAGGTGCATAAGTGCCTGTCCAAAAAATATCACAGAACTGCGATGCCATAGGTTGAGTGCGTGTGCCGCTCAGAACGTATCGTTGAGTCTGTTGTTATCAGCATGGACATACGTAGGGTGACACTGCGTTCGCCCGGCGCAACAGCTTATCAGTCCAGTACATCCGCTCATAACAGGCATTCGGCACTAACATACCAACGACTTTTCCAGCAAAGTAATATTTTTGCCCGCCGAGTATTCGATCCGAAATTTATCCACATACCACAAAATCAATTTCAGCCCTCTGCCGCTTTCCTGGGTCATTGTCTGGTCAGAAAAAGCATCACAACGTGCCGCCTGGAGGCGTTCAGCGGGAAATACACTCCCCTCGTCCATAAAGCGAAGCGTAATGCTGATGTCTGACGCAATAAATTCCACTGTAAACCGGCGGTGACTGTCTTCGTTTAGCGCATGACGAATGATATTGGTTGCTGTCTCACACGCGGCGAGATCGAGTGAGAACCGCCAGTCATCATTCACGGGTAACGCATTGAGAATCAAAACGGGAAAACGGTGGGCAGTAATGTCCATGAGGAAAGCATTCAACGTGACGACTAAGGTAAATTGCCTGAAAACCCACGGTTTTTTTGCGAAAACCTCTTATGGAGTTGGGCTGATGCTACCGTGTACGGAGCACAGCCCTGTTTCACTGGCGGGCAGAGCGTTTTTCTTCCGCTTAGCCTCTTTGTTTCCTGAATGATGCTTTACGGGTGCGTAAAAAACACCCGGTTGTCGTTCCGGCCCGCTCCGCCCTTCCTGCTTCTCCGGCTGAGGAAAAGATCCCGGTTTACTCCTTCACCACCGCCTCCGTCTTCACCCCTGGCTGTGCGCTTGCCATTTTGCTTCGGCTCAAAAATGCATTCAGCAAAATCGCCCCGAAGGTCGCAGTGCCGATCCCGCCCATGCTGAAGCTGCCGAGCGTCAGGGTAAAGTTGCCTGCGCCTAAAACCAGCGTGACCGCGACCATGATAAGGTTGCCGTTCAGCCCCAGGTCGACGTGGTTTTGTACCCAGATGCGGGCACCTGCCACGGCAATCAGCCCAAATACCACAATGGATGCGCCGCCGAGCACCGGGCCAGGAATGGTGTGGATCAGTGCGCCAAATTTAGGTGAGAAGCCCAGCACAATGGCAATAACCGCCGCGGCGACGAAAATCGGCGTGGAGTAAATTTTGGTGACAGCCATAACACCTATGTTTTCTGCATAGGTTGTCACGCCCGTTCCACCTGCGGAGGCGGACAGCATCGTCGCCAGTCCATCACCGACAAACGCGCGGCCCATGTAGGGATCAAGGTTTTTACCGGTCATACCAGCCACCGCTTTAATATGGCCGAGATTTTCTGCGACAAGGATTACTGCGACCGGCGCGATCATCAGCATGGCATGCGCGCTGAATACTGGCGTCGTAACGGTTGGTGCGCCAAACCAGGGTGCCTGAGCGACCGCGCTAAAATCCACCGGCGTGCCCAGCCCAAGGCCGTTGGTGATGACCATATAAATCAGATAAGCGGCCACCAGCCCCAGTAACAGCAACAGGCGCTGCACCAGACCGCGGGTGAATACGGCTACCGAACCGATGCAAAGCACGGTCATGACGGCCATCCAGCTGTCAAACGAGGAGGCGGAGACGCTGTGAATCGCAATCGGCGCGAGGTTTAGCCCAATCGCCATGACCACGGCACCGGTCACCACGGGCGGCATCAGACGTTCAATCCACCGCGTGCCAACCGCCATTACGATAAAACCGATCACCATATAGAGCAGGCCGCAGGCAATAATCCCGCCAAGGGCCACACCGATATTGGGATTCGCACCCTGACCACTGTAGCCGGTTATCGCGATAACCAGTCCGACGAAGGCGGCACTGGACCCGAGGTAACTCGGTACGCGACCGCCTACCACCAGGAAGAACAGTAAGGTACCGATCCCCGACATCAGGATGGCCATATTAGCGTCAAAGCCCATCAGTAAGGGCATGAGGACCGTGGCGCCAAACATCGCTACCGTATGTTGCAATCCCATAATGATCGTCGTGCCTGACGGCAGCCGTTCATCCGGCGCGATGACGACGCCATCCAGATTGCCTTCTCTTTTACGCCATTGTGGAAACCAGGTATTTGCCATGCACGACCCTTACTAAGTTGAGAGGAGTGAGTTAACAGGCTGTCTGACGCATCAGTGGATGATAGCGCCGGTCGAAATACACCAGTCCGTGGCCGTTGTCATTGCGCTGAATAGCAACGACTTCACAAAACAAAATATCGTGGGTGCCGACGCTGGTGATCTGCGTAATGTTGCAGTCAAACGACACCAGCGCATCAGTGAGGATCGGCGATCCGGTGGCAAGGCTGGCCCAGTCAGCGGCCGCGAAACGCGCATCCATCGGTGTCTTTCCGCCGAACAGATTGGACAGCGACGCATGACCGTCTGAGAGCGTGTTAACGCACAGCACCTGGTTTTGCGTAAACGCCGCATGAACAGAGGCCGCGCGGTTCAGGCATACCAGCAACGTCGGTGGCGTATCGGTCACGCTGCATACCGCAGAGGCGGTAAAACCGGCCCGTCCACCTGCCCCGTCTGTGGTGATGATGTTGACGGCGGAACCCAGGTGCGCCATCGCATCGCGGAACTCTTGCTTTTCAACGGCAGCCTGTTTAACAGCGGTTACGGACTGTGTGGCGTTCAGAGTGGATTGCATGCTCGTGTCCTCATAATGAAACAGGGTGCTTACAGCACGCGGCAGGCGCGGTCAAAGTCAAGACGCGGTGCGCGCGGATACAGTTTGCTGCTGTCGCCGTAACCGATGTTGATGAGAAAGTTGGATTTCCAGCCCGTCTGCGCCAGGAAGGTTTCATCCACTTTCGCATTGTCGAAACCAGACATCGGTCCGGTGTCCAGTCCGAGTGAGCGGCAGGCCATAATCAGATAGGCTGCCTGCAGACTGCTGTTGCGAAATGCCGTATCGTGCGCCAGCTGCGGGCTGGAGGTGAACCACGAACGCGCATCGCCGGAGGGAAACAGTTCGGGCAGTAATTCATAAAACGCAGGATCCCAGGCAATGATCGCCGTCACCGGTGCAGTCAGGGTTTTCTTCAGATTGCCGCTGGACAGCGCCGGTGCCAGTTTCTCTTTGGCCGCCTGGCTCTGGATAAACACAATGCGCACCGGGCTGCAGTTTGCAGATGTTGGCCCCATGCGCGCCAGCGCGTAAATCGTTTCCAGCTGTTCATGGGTCACCGGTTTATCCAGCCAGCCGTTATGGGTGCGGGCGTCAGTGAACAGGGTTGCCAGGGCGCTGGCGGTTAAGGCTTCGGCCATGATATCTCCGTTGAAAAGGGCTCGGACACGATGTCAGCTGCATGAAAAGCATGCCGCCGCAGCCAGTCCAGTAAAATCGGGTTAAACGTATCGGGGTCGGTCACACTCATGGCGTGACCGCCATACTGCATTTGCTGGTGCTCCCCCAGAGGAAGACGGGCAGCGAGATCGGCCGAGCGCTGCCAGGGCACCAGCAAATCGTCTTTACAGCTCAGCGCCAGCGTCGGTGCGATCACCCCGTCGAGCGAGGCGGCCAGGTCAGACGTCATCAGCGCCTGTAAGCGATGCAGCAGATTTTCCATTCCCTGAAAATGCGCCACCTGATGCTGGCGCTCTTCCTGTAATAACGCCTCATGTTCAGAAAGCCAGTCGCCCGGATACAGAAACAGGGGCTGCGCCTGAACATACGCATCCACCCCGCTGTTAAGCAGCAGGTTCTGGCGGACCTCAAAGCAGCGACGCGTCTGGCTGTCGAGCGTTGCCCATCCGTTGATGACCACCAGACTTTGCAGTAAGGCCGGATAACGCAGTGCAAGATGCAGGCCAACGATGCCGCCGAGTGCGTGACCGACCAGATGGCAGCGGCGGATATCCAGCCCGTTGAGCATGCCCGCCAGCTCATCGGCCATATCCTCCATGCGGTAACCGGCCGGAACGGTGCCCTGACTCAGGCCGGTGCCGTGCTGGTCATAAATCACGACGCGAAAATACTGTGTCAGTACAGGCAGTTGCGGCTGCCAGAAACTGCCGGAACCGCCCAGCCCTGAAGAGAGCACGACCGTGTCTGCATCGGCATTATCTTTACCTAATACCTTGTAATACATGCTGTTTCCTCAGGGTTATCAGAACAGATGCCGGTAAACAGATTACTTGCCGATGTGGGCAATCGTTGCGATCTCAATCAGGGCATCCGGCTTCACCAGCCCGCACTGAATACAGAAACGCGCGGGTTTTTCACCGGGAAAATACTCGGCGTAGACCTGATTGATTGCCCCGTAATTGGCCCAGTCGGTGATAAAGATGGAATTCATGGTGACGTCCTCCATTGTGCCGCCTGCGGTTTCAATCACGTTTTTGATGATCTCCAGAACGTGACGGGTTTGTGCCGCGGCATCGCCAACGTGCACCACGTTGTTGTCTTTATCAAACGGCAGCGTCCCGGAAACGTACACCACGCCATCGGCGAGCGTGCCCGGAACAAAAGGTGCCAGTGGCACTCCACTGCCAGCGGGAATAATGGCGCTTTTAGGCATCGTTGATTGTCCTTTGTAAAAGCGGTCAGGCCGCGTGTTGTTCAGTTTTGTAGCCAACAGCGTCACAGAACTGACGCACGTTAGAGACCCAGCCAAAAAAGGTTTCAATGTTATAAATCGCGGCTTTCTGTGCGAATTCCGGGCCGGCCTGGTGCGTCGCGTCTTCCAGTACGACGCCAAAATATTCCAGGAAAAAGCCATCGCGCAGGGTGGATTCCACGCAGACATTCGTGGCGATGCCGGTAAACACCAGATGATGAATGCCATAGCTGCGCAGCAGACTGTCGAGCTGGGTATTAAAGAAGCCGCTGTAACGGGGTTTGGGCAGCACAATATCGCCCGGCTGCGGCTGAAGCTCATCGACCAGATCGTAATCCCAGTCGCCTTTTGCCAGCAGTTTGCCCATCAGCTCCGGGCGTTTGCGCATGGTTTTTAGCGCATTGGATTTATGGAAGTTCGGCGACCCCGCACCGCCGGCTTCGACATACTGATTATCCCAGCCGTTCTGGAAGAAAATCACTTTGATGCCCGCCGCGCGTGCGGCGGCAATCGCCACTTTAATATTGGCGATCACCGGCGCGGTGGCAGAGACATCAAAGCCCGCCAGATCCAGGTAACCGCCCTGTGACGCATAGGCATTTTGCATATCCACGACAATCAGCGCAGTTTGCTGCGGGGTAAAAGCGATGGCTTCAGGACGGGCTGTGAGGACCGTTTCCTCGCCGGTATTGTGGGGTTCGCGGCGGACCACTGACGGATTCTCAACAACGTTCATTATGCGACCTCTTTCTGCGCAATGCCGATGTGCTGGCGGGTTTTCATTAATGGCTGAATGTAGCGGCCAAAGTTTTCGATGCCCTCAACGAAGTCGTCAAAGGTCAGCAGGACGCCGCCAGCGCCGGGCACGGTGTCGATTTCATCGAGCATTCTGGCGACGCTGGCCCAGGAGCCGACCAGTGTGCCCATATTGATGTTGACCGCTGAGGTGGGATCCGCCATCTGACGGACATTGGTATCGCTGCCGGATTGGGTGTCCTTGCTGCTCTGATCGGTCAGCCACGCGAGCGCCTCGGCGTCAGCCCCGGCTTTATACAGCTCCCATTTGGCGCGCGCGGCCTCATCGGTTTCATCGGCGATGACCATGAACAGCACATAAGAAGATACGTCGCGGTTTTCAGCCTCTGCCGCTTTTTTCATGCGGGCGGCGGTTGGCGCGAAGGCCGTTGGTGTATTGACGCCCTTGCCGAAGCAGAAATTAAAGTCGGCATGTCTGGCAGAAAACGCCATGCCTGCATCACTTTGCCCGGCGCAGATCACTTTCATCTCGCTTTGCGGGCGGGGACTGACGCGGCAGTCGTCCATTTTGAAGAATTCGCCGTCGAGCGTGCAGTGGCCGGTGCCCCACAGATCGCGCAGCACGCTCACGTATTCGGTCAGGTAATCATAGCGGCGGGTAAAATAGTCATCGCCCGGCCACATGCCCATTTGCTCGTACTCGGGTTTTTGCCAGCCGGTGACAACGTTGACACCGAAACGGCCGTTAGAGATGGAATCAATGGTGGCGGCCATGCGCGCGACGATCGCCGGCGGCATCACCAGCGTAGCGGCCGTGGCGTAAAGTTGGATGCGAGAGGTCACGGCGGCCAGTCCGGCCATCAGCGTGAACGACTCCATATTGTGTTCCCAAAATTCGGTTTTACCACCGAAGCCGCGCAGTTTAATCATGGAAAGCGCAAAATCGAAATGATAGTGCTCCGCTTTTTGCACGATGGTTTTGTTCAGGTCGAAGGTCGGTTTGTACTGCGGTGCAGTTTCTGAAATTAACCAACCGTTGTTGCCGATAGGAATAAAGACACCGATTTTCATCGCTCACCTCGATTAAAAGTAATACGTACCAATACAAGGGCTTACGAAAATCTCTGCGCGGCTTGAGTGCGTCCTGCGGGTTCCGAATTGCACCGTGCTGAAATCTCCAGACGCAAAAGTCTTTGCAAAGCAGGTGCCAGTTTTAAAATAAATAACCTTTTCAAAGGGTTGAAAGTTTGAATGGAAGATAACTGGAGCAAACGGTCTGTTTCGGACCCGTTGTTCAAAAATAACTGCACAGATAACAGGCAAGATTGAGCAAAAAGGGTGCAAATCGCTCAACTGTTGATTTCAGAGCGCGTGAATAATGAGCGTTACGATAGTCGCCCCTGCCCCCATTTGTTATCATTCACGCCTTGCTGTTTGTCTCAGGAGATGTTGTGAAGCCATTGGTCGAACACCCGCACGCTGCCGCCGGAGAGCAAAAATCCGTTAGCCCAGGTTCCAAAACCACAACGCGACGCTCGCGGGCGGTTGCTGCCAAACGTGGCGCTATCATGACCGCCGCACTGGAATTTTTTTCACTCTATGGCTTTCACGGCACCCGGCTGGAGCAGGTTGCAGAACGGGCTGACGTCTCGAAAACTAACCTCTTTTATTACTTCCCGACAAAAGAAGCGCTCTATATTGATGTGCTGAAAGGACTGCTGGATATCTGGCTGGCGCCGTTAAAGGCCTTACAGCCCGATCAGCATCCACTGGAAGCCATTAGAGAATATATTCGCCTGAAACTCTGTGTGTCCCGCGATCATCCGCAGGCTTCGCGTCTTTTTTGCCTGGAGATGGTTCAGGGCGCGCCGTTGCTGAAACAGGAGCTGGGGGGCGGCCTGAAAACCCTGGTAGAAGAGAAATGCGATGTCATTCGGGGCTGGATTAAAGATGAGCGCATTGCCCCCGTCGATCCAATGCAGTTGATTTTTATGCTGTGGGCAACGACGCAGCATTACGCCGATTTTAGCGTGCAGGTTGAGGCAATCACCGGTAAAACGCTCAGCGATCCGGCGTTTTTCGACCAGACGGTAAAAAACCTTCAGCACATTATTACTGAAGGCATTCAGATGCGGGCTTAATCCGCCTGGCGGGGGCGTTTGTACCGACGCCTCAGCGAAAGGTTGCCAGAGATTTTGCTCGACGCAGCGTCGGGTGACAGGCAGGGCCACTCATCTCAGCTGAATGGCTAGCGAAGCCCGATCAAACGGGCCGTTTGAATTAGGTATTCATCAGACTCTGTACGCCTGTGTTGCCCAGTACGCGGCGCAGGAAATCCTGCGTGCGCGCTTCCTGAGGCCGCAGCAGCACCTCATCCGCATGCCCCTGCTCTACAATCTGTCCGCTGTGCAGAAAACACACACGATCGGCGACCTCTCTTGCAAACTGCATCTCATGCGTTACCACGATCATGGTCATTCCCTGCTGGGCCAGGTTGCGCATAACCTGCAGCACTTCGCCGACCAGTTCTGGGTCCAGCGCGGATGTCGGCTCATCAAAAAGAATGGCTTTCGGCTGCAGGGCTAGCGTGCGGGCAATTGCTACGCGCTGCTGCTGACCACCGGAAAGCTGCGACGGCCGGGCGGAAACTTTGTCGCCCAGCCCTACTCTTTCCAGCAGCTCTTTGGCCATCTTTTCGGCTTTACTGCGTGTCTCGCCATTGACGTAAATCGGCCCTTCCATCACGTTTTCCAGCACGCTACGGTGAGGAAAAAGATTAAAGCGTTGAAAAACCATACCGATCTGGCGACGAAGCGCGTTGATACGTTTGCTTTTACTGTCAACATGCTGATCAAGCACGCGGATGGCGCCGCTTTCATAGGTTTCCAGCCCGTTGATACAGCGCAGCACCGTCGATTTCCCGGAGCCTGAAGGCCCGACCAGGCACACCACTTCGCCCTCTTCGACGCGAAAACTCACCCCTTTCAGCACTTCAACTGCACCAAAGCGCTTATGGACATCAAGAATTTCAATCATCTCATGCTCCTTTTTTCTGGCGATTTTCAAGGTGCCTGGTAAAAGCCAGCAACGGCATGCATAACGTCAGGTAGAGCAACGCCACCAGCGTATACACAGTGGTGTTATCAAAGGTTGAAGCCGCCAGAAGCTGGCCCTGGCGGGTCATTTCGGTAACCGCGATCGTTGACGCCAGCGCTGAGTCTTTCAGCATCATGACCAGGGTATTGCTGTATGGCGGCAGTGCGACATGAAAAGCCTGAGGCAGAATGACGCGTCGCATCGCTTTAAAGAAGCTCATGCCCATAGAGCGCGCCGCCTCAAGCTGACCACGATCCACCGATTCAATACCGGAACGAAAAATCTCGGCCAGGAAGGTTGAAAAGCAAAACGCGATACCGATGACGCTGGCCTGAAAGGATGTCAGGGTAATGCCGATATCGGGGAAAACGAAATAGATGTAGAACAGCACCACAATCATCGGCAGGGCGCGAGTGATATTAATGATGACGCTGACGGGCCAGGAAATGATTTTAAAAGGACACATTTTTGCGGCAACGAAGATCAACCCCAGCGGCGTACTGATGAGCAAGGACAGTAGCGTGATATAAATCGTCATTTCAGCCCCTTGCAAAAGAAAGGGAAGGTAAACATGAATGCTGCTCCAGTCCATTATGCGCTCCCGCCGGTGTTGAGTGTCATGCTTCAAATTCATTTAAATGAATATGTTTATCAGTAAATACTGTCAAACTTTTCATCTGATGACGTCATAGCATTAACTTATTAGTGTAATAAAGTGCATTGAAAGCCCACTGACTGGGGAAATCAAAGGGTTTTATGTTAATTTGTGAGGCGCAACATTTTTAGAAAAGAAAAGATTGACAGGCAGGAATTTAATTTCATTATAGTGAAATTAATTGTTCACATGTCAATCAGGAGTAAGTGATGTCTCTTCGGTCGCACGTTACCATGGCTTTATTCTCTGTTGCCCTTGGTCTCACTTGCAGTGCGCAGGCAGCGCCACTGACGGCAGGCTCTCCGCCTTCCAGCGCGCCTACCACGTTTCTGGATACCAAAACCGGTAAAATTGAAGGCTTCATGCCGGACGTGGCCGCGGAAGTGGCCAAACGTCAGAAGCTTGACATCAACTTTACCGCGGTGCCTTTCTCGACGCTGATTCAGTCTGTAATTGCGGGCAAAATCGATATGATTGTGGCCGGGATGACACCCACACCAGAGCGCGAAAAACGTATTGCGTTCTCGCAGCCAGTCACTGCGTTTGGACCGGGGCTGGTCGTGCGTGATGACAATAAAAAAGTCTATCGCTCGCAGCAGGATCTGAAAGGCGACATCGTCGGCACCATGGCGGGCACCGATTATACGCAGGCGCTGATTAAGAGCGGTATCGCGAAAGAGGTGAAAGTGTATGACAGTCCGGCAGATATGATGCGCGATCTGTCCCTGGGCCGTATCGCTGCGGGGATGAACGATTACCCGATTATGAAATACCAGGAAAAATCTGGCGCGTACAAAGGTATGCATGTGGTGGACGGTTACAAGCCTGAGCATATCGCACCTATGGCCTTTGGCGTGAAACAAGGGAACGATAAGCTACTTGCCGATATTAATACTGCCCTGACGGCAATGAAGGCCGACGGCACATTGCAAAAAATCAAAGCGAAGTGGGGAATGCCTTAATCGCGTGTTGATGCACGGAGGCACGCAACCTTAAGGAACATGGTGATGAAAACAGCGTTAATGCACTCAGAGGATCTGAGTGCCGTCGAGATGACGATTGGCTTACGGCTAAAGCAGATACGCAAGTCGCGCAATATGACCATCAAGGCACTGGCGGAACAGGCTAATGTGTCGGCGGGAGCCATCAGCCAGATTGAGCGCAATCTGGCTAACCCCACGGTACGGGTGCTTGAGCAACTTCGCGTGGTCCTGAATGTCCCACTGACCGCTTTTCTTGAACAAAATGAAGAGATGCGACCCGGTGCTGAACATTATGTCCGGCGCTGGCGTGAGCGGCCACATTTTGAAGTTGGCAGGCAGGGCATAACCAAGGCGATGTTATCGCCTTCTGGTGAACATGATATTCAGTTTATGTATATCAGCATCCCTCCCCGCACGCGTTCGGAAGAAATGCTGACAGGCATTGGTGAAAAAGCAGGTGTAGTTATGGAAGGCCGTCTCACGCTGGAGGTGAATGGTGAGGCGACCTTCATCGAAGCGGGCGACAGTTTTCAGTTTAAAAGTCATCTTCCGCATAACATTTTTAACGACAGCGACACTGAAGCCCGCGTGTTGTGGATTATGCATATTCCGCCCCGACATCATATTTGAAACAAGGTTAACCCATGCGAATTAAGGTCGATAGCGTCAGTGACAGTTCCGTCTTCCCCACCTCTGTTGATGTTGTTGTGATAGGCGGTGGGATTGTGGGGACGTCAACGGCATATGAACTGGCGAAACAGGGGGTTTCTGTTGCGCTGTTTGAGAAAGGTGTGATTGCCGGTGAACAGTCAGGCCGAAACTGGGGCTGGGTTCGTCAACAGAACCGTGATTTGCATGAGTTACCAATGGCGATGCGAAGCCTGCAGCGCTGGGATGAGCTGAGTGGTGAAATCGGGATGGATTTGGGCTTCAGGCGCAGCGGTATCCTCTATGGCACGCTAAATGAAGCTGACCTGGCGCGCTGGGAAAAATGGGGACAGCAGGCAAAACAGATTGGCTTTACCAGCCAGTTGCTCTCCGCGCGTGAAGCACAGGAGCGCATTGGGGACAAAACTCCATGGCGAGGCGGTGTATGGTCACCGACAGATGGTCGTGCAGAACCGTCGCAGGCGGTACCGGCCATTGCGAAAGGCGCGCAAAAGCTGGGAGCCAGCATTTTTCAGCATTGCGCGGTGCGCGCACTGGATATCAGCGCGGGCCGTGTTTCTGGCGTCTGGACAGAACGCGGACTGGTTAAAGCCAGCCGGGTAATTTGCTGCGGCGGTGCGTGGAGTTCGCGTTTCTGCAGACAATATGGCGTAGAACTCCCTGCCGCCAATATTCTGGGTACGGTATTTAAAACAACCGCCGCTCCTGAGGTCGTCAAAGGCTGTCTGAGCACGCCTAATCTCTGCCTTCGCCGCCGTCTGGACGGCAGTTACACCGTTGCCGTTCCGGGCCTTGGCCAGATTGATTTAGCACCGCAGAACATCCGTTATGCTGCGAAGTTTTATCCCATGTTCCGCAGCAAGGTCGCTAAAAAACTGAAAATCCGCCTGAACGGTTCATTCTTTTCTGGTCCTGAAGCGTCTGGAAGCTGGTCGCCCGACAGGCCCTCGCCGTTTGAAAAGATCCGGGTGCTTGATCCCACGCCGGACAAGCGCATCATTCACGATGGCCTGGCCGAGTTGATTCGCGTCTTCCCCGAACTGGAGGGCATCAAAGTCGATTATGCCTGGGCCGGCTGGATTGATACCACACCGGATTTGGTGCCGGTGATTGATCAGGTGAGCCAGCTCCCCGGCATGTTTATTGCCTCAGGCTTTAGTGGCCACGGTTTTGCCATCGGACCCGGTGCGGGACTGATGTGTGCACAGATGTTAACGAATAAGCCCGTTTATACGGACCTGACGCCCTACCGGCTCTCACGCTTCGAGAAAGGTAATGCGATTCGCCAACCGCAAATGATGTAACCGCGCTGATAACAGACAGGCCATGCGAACAGCGCATGGCCGTTATCGAATGCAGCCCGCTCAGGCATGTTTTTAGCGCTGTAGCGCCGCCTGATTTATCCGACGTGAAAACCCCTGCCCGGCCCTACTCAACCCGCACCTGAATATGGCCGCGGGATTTCGCACAACCCTCCAGACTCAGCGCGGCCTTTTCTGCGTGTCCGTTACTGTGAATCCCGCTTGTGATGCATAGAAAAGTAGCGATTATCAATGCTTTCGCGGAAAAAGCTATCGGGATCCACCGCGGCACAAAATCCCTGGTAAACCCGGGCAGGAACGGCCAGCCAGCGCCGGCAACTTCCGTTGCGATATTCAAGCTCGAGCACACCCGAAGTGGGATCGAATCCTGCGCTGCGAAATAAAGAAGAGTTAATATCGTGTCGTTTCATGAAAGATAGTCCGTATCGGTTAAGCCCAGGCCTGCATCATTGCCGCGCTGGCAGAGCGGCAATGTATCACAGACTTCCCCATTGTTGAGCAACCTTCAATGCGCTGACAAATAACAGTTATTGATGACACCGCGCGCTGACATGGCTTTTACCGGATCAAGCCCGTCTTCAGTAAAGGCTGGTCCTGCTAATATACACGAGCAATGTGGCAGTGATTTTTCACCAACCAGAACCACGGCTGACAGGCGTTGACAACGTCTGACAAGATCGTTGTGCTACCTTATCTGAAACCGTCCCCTCAATTTATCCTCACCAGGGGGATGTAAATAAATATTTCAAACGTAAGCGTTAACGATTTTTAAAATTCTTTTTTGTTGAGTGCGCAGTGCCGTAAAAATAAAAACTTTAGGGCTAAAAGAAAGATAAAAGGCAAATGCATCGATTAGGATTTAATGATTTTTTAATAAGAAATAATTTGAGTTAGCACCCTATTTCCTTCTGGTCACGCCAGGGGGGGTTTATTCACAGCAGGTTTCAGCTGCACGACCGTACTTGTCTCGTCAAAGTGCACAGGTTTAGCGACACCGCCAACACGACTGCAATTTAATTTCATGATTAGCAAAGGGTTAATTTGTCCATTTACGAATACACTCAATAAAAAGACCTGAAAAAAATGACAATCTGTTTTGCTGTTAACATTTTTTTACCAGCTTAACGAAAAATTGATGGTCATGAAATGACCATAAACCGATTTGCAACAACGCGCAAAATCAGAAAAATGCCTGATTAATGCGTTGTATCTTCATGTCTGGTGTCACTTCATCAGGACAAGAAAATGGCAAGCATAAGCTCACTTGGCGCTGGTACTAACCTCGACCTCAACACGTTATATGATAATTTACAGTCAGCTGAAGAAGCGCAGTTGACTCCAATTACCACACAGCAGGCGTCATACAATGCGCAACTGACAGCCTGGGGCGTGGTACAAAGTTCAATGTCAAAATTGCAGACAGCCGCTGCGGCTTTGCAAAACGCATCAAGCATAGCGACCACGAAGGTCACCAGTACGAATACGGCGTTTACCGCCACGCTTGCCAGCAATGCCGCTGCCGGAAACTATTCCGTTGAAGTGGATCAGTTGGCCGCATCACAGTCACTGCTCTCCAAATCAGCCAGTAGTGAAACAGCGCAGCTTGGCGACAGCAGCATGGCTTCCCGCACGATCACGATCAGCCAGCCTGGACAGAAATCCCCGCTGACCGTGACGTTAAACCAGAACCAGACAAGCCTGACTGCTATTCGTGACGCGATTAACCAGCAACAGGGCAGCGTAAACGCCAGCGTTATTATGGCGAACGACAATACCTATTATTTGTCCCTGACCGCACGTGACAGCGGGACGGCGAATGTAATGACCGTCAGTACCAACGACTCAACGTTGGCACAGTATGTCAATTACAGCAGTGGTGGCAGTAATAATGGTATGACAGAACAGGTTGCCGCTCAGGATGCGCAGATAAAAGTGAATGGTTTATCAATTACCCGCAGCAGCAACATTGTGACGGATGCACCGGAAGGTGTAACCCTGAATTTAAATAAAGTGAATACCGGCTCGCCGGAAACGTTATCCATCGCGTCAGATACATCGCCGATGTCGACAGCAATCCAGACATATGTGGATGCGTATAATTCGCTGCAAAAAACCATTGCCGATCAAACAAACTATACGCCTGTACAAGCCGGACAGGCGCAGAGTGCTGACAATGGCGATCTGCTCGGTGATAACACGTTAATGAATATTCAGACCAGCCTGCGCAGTCAGTTTTCTGATCCTCAGTCGGGTAATATTCAGGAGCTGTCTCAACTGGGCATTACACAGGATGATAAAGGTGACCTGACCGTGGACAGTACGAAACTGAATAATGCGCTGACGAATCAGCCCGCCGATGTTTTAGCGTTTCTGACCGGCGATGGAAAGACAACCGGCTTTGCGACAGAGGTGACGAATAATCTCAACCAAATGCTGGCGAGTAATGGTACCGTTTCGAACGCCACAACAGGGATTAATACGTCGTTGAAGCAGCTCTCAGATCAATACAATACTGTTAACGACCAAATCACCACGATTATGGCGCAGTATAAAACGGAATTTACCAATCTGAGTACGCTGGTTTCTTCTATGACGCAGACCGGTAACTATCTGGCTGCACAATTCGCAAAAATGTAATAGCCGCCTTATCTTATTACTCTGCAGACAGATATCTTGTAAAAGATATCTGTCTGGTCATTATCTTCCCTTCATCGTTCTGCTTTACTGTTTCTGAATAGCGGTAACGCTTTACCACTCTCTTTCAGATCTAATTCATACGTAATACAGGTTTAGATTAATTTCTCCCGTTTCTGTGAAACCAGCGGCAGTGATTGGGCCGTGCTACCCTGCCCACTTGCTTTGCAATGCAATACCACTCATCCTCTCTGACCACGTTGCGCCAGGACGTAAAACGATTTTCGCATAACTTTCATTATTTCAAAGTGTTACACGGAAGTAATGATATATCTTGGCGGGCTTTTTTAGACAGGTTTAATACAGGTTTTCTTATCAATGCATAAACAGGAAGAAAATAAGGCAACCGCCTGGCATCAGGGACTTTTTCTGATATTTAATTATCCGTGCTATTTAACAGTAAATGCTGTAACAAAAAGTTTTTAAGGTTAAGGAATTAAGTAATTTGGTTGTATTTGATGTGTGGCAATAATTCTTTTTTACAAGGATACCGCAGGCGTTTCCTTTCGCTTAAAACGGCACTTCTGCTATTCACGAATTAATCTTATCTGGCGATTTTTAATTAAAGTTCTGTGGTTTCGTTTCGATAATAATAATGCGTAAATCATACGTTCTCCTTAGAAGGAATTTATCATGTCAGTGATTAACACTAACGTTCTGTCGCTCATCACTCAGAATAACCTGGATAAGTCTCAGTCTTCTCTGGGTACCGCTATTGAACGTCTGTCATCGGGCCTGCGTATTAACAGCGCAAAAGATGATGCCGCGGGTGAAGCGATTGCTAACCGTTTTACGTCAAACATCAACGGTCTGACCGTTGCTGCGCGTAACGCGAACGACGGTATTTCATTGTCTCAGACAGCGGAAGGTGCGCTGGATGAGATAAACAACAACCTGCAGCGCGTCCGCGATCTGACCGTTCAGGCGCAGAACAGCTCCAACTCTGCTTCGGATATCGATTCGATTCAGGCTGAAGTTAACCAGCGCATGCAGGAAATTGACCGCGATACCAAGCAGACCGACTTTAACGGACTCAAAGTACTGAACACCGGTTCAGGCAGCACCACCTACAACTTCCAGGTTGGTGCGCAGGATGGCCAAACGATCGGAATTACCATCAGTTCAAGTGACAGTTTTGACCTGGCCGCAGCAGGTAACGCCTCTTCTGGTAACGTGCAAAATACCAGTTCAACAACCGGTCAGACAGTGAATGGTACAGCCCGCAGCACCGCGGCTATCGGCTTTGACGTACTGAAAGGTGCCGTTACCGGTGGATCGGGCGGTACAGCATCTGGCAGCACACCGCTGGCAGATATTGACAAAGCGATTAAAGCCGTTGACAGTCAGCGTAGCCTGTTGGGTGCGTCTCAGAACCGTTTTGAGTCCACCATCAGCAACCTGAACAACACCGTCACCAACCTGACTGCTGCCCGCAGCCGTATTCAGGATGCGGACTACGCGACGGAAGTGTCGAATATGTCACGTGCTCAGATCCTCCAGCAGGCAGGTTCCTCGGTACTGGCGCAGGCCAACCAGGTGCCACAGACGATGCTGTCATTACTGCGTTAAGAGCCAATTCAGGAACCACGCCTGTTACAGGCGTGGTTCTTGCGGTTTGTCAGCTCACCTTTCGAATGAAGTCGCTAAATGCCGCTAACTGCTTAGCCAGATGCTCTGTTGTACCCTGTTCAATCACCTCTCCGGCCTGCTCATCCACTTTATTCTGGATAACGCCCCCCATGAATTCCGGTTTGTTTAACACCATCGCATCCAGAAAAACCAAAATCTGCCGCAGATGATACTGACAGCGTGCGCCACCGATAGCCCCCATTGAACTCGTTTGAATCGCCACGGGCTTACCGGCTAAAGGCTGATTGGGCACGCGAGACAACCAGTCGATGGCATTTTTCAGTCCGCCAGGAACGGAGTAGTTGTATTCAGGGGTCACGATAATGACGCCATCAGCATGGCGGATCTGTTCAGCCAGCGCCGTGACGGTATCTGGAAAGCCTGCTTCCTGCTGGATATCCGCATCATAAAGTGGAATATCCCGGATTGACGGCAGCGCTTCTACCACCACGCCCTGCGGTGCCAGTTGCGGTAGCGCATGCGCAATCATCGCGTTATACGATCCTTTTCTCAGGCTGCCCAGTAAGGTAACCATTTTTAACGGCTTGTCTGACATTGTCGTTCCTCTTTTCGATGGCTAAGTGCGTTTTCACGCCACGTCTGGAATATACTATGGCGTTTCTGACGGATTAAAAGTGAGTGGTTATGCGGCAATTTTTATTGGTTTTAACATCAATTTTGGTCGTGGGCTGTGCGCCGGATCATCTCACCCGCACATCAGGCCTCGCCAATCCTGCCTCACAGCATTGTCTGGCCGTTGGCGGAAAAAGCGATATTGTAAAAACGCCAACGGGTGAAGTGGGCTACTGTATCCTGCCTTCGGGTGAACATGTCGAGGAATGGACCTTGTACCGCCGTGACGAATCGAAGGGGTAAGCTGTGGTGAATTCTGACCGCTCGGTTATCAGACTGGCGACCCTGCACGATCTGGCCGGTATTACAGCCCTGCTTCAGGCAAACTCGGCCGGACGCGGCGGCACACTGAATGGGGATTTTCCTGCCGATAAAGTTGAAGGGATGCTGCGTCGCGCCGGTGCCAGGACAGTGGTTGCCCAGCGCGATGAGGCGATTACCGGCGTATTATTTAGCGCCATTCCCACTCAGCACGAACCCGAGATGATTAACGCGATGCTTCATGCGTGGCCACCGGGGTGGCACTGTTGGCTCTACGGCCCGGCTTGTATCAGTGAGGCTGAACGGGGAAAGGGATTACTAAAACGCCTTTATCACCACATGTGCCAGTATCATCAGGGCGCACCTGTGTTATTTATTCAGGCGCAAAACAGCCGTTCAATTCAGGCCCATCAACGCCTTGGCATGTACCCGGTGGCACAGTTTGCTATGCAAGATGAAGATTTTTTTGTCTATAGCCATCAGGGTTAGCAACCTCAAAACCGCCGCGCACAGCACAAAAGGAAACCTGCTTCCGATGCAGATTCTACAATGAATCTAAGACATTAACGGGGGAGAACAGGATGACAAAGATCTGTGTCACATGCGGAACCGCCTACTCGCAGATGGAAACAACCCACTGCATAATTTGCGAAGATGAACGTCAGTACGTGCCGGCTTCAGGGCAACAATGGACATCCAGTGAAGCGCTCCATGCCGCGCACAGCAATAAATGGCAGCAACCTGAAACGGGATTGTTTAGCCTGCAGTCTGTGCCTGATTTTGCCATCGGCCAGCGCGCGTTTTTGATTAAAGGACAACAGGGCAACGTGCTGTGGGACTGCATACCTAACCTTGATGCCGCCACCGTCGATATCATTCGTGCGCTGGGCGGTATCGACGCAATTGCGATTTCACATCCCCACTATTACAGCAACATGCAAGACTGGGCAGCAATATTTGATGCGCCATTGTATATCCACGCCAGCGACAGCGAATGGATTGTGCGTGACAGCCCACATCTGCAGTTATGGGATGGCGATGTCCTGACTCTGCTCCCTGACATAAGTTTGTTGCGGCTGGGTGGCCACTTCGCGGGCGGCACGGTACTGCACTGGGCAAAAAATGAAGGCATCCTGTTGTCTGGCGATATTATTCAGGTTGCGCCGGGGGCAAATGCTGTGTCCTTCATGTGGACCTATCCCAACATGCTGCCTTTACCGGCAGACAACATCAGGACAATAACCGAGCGTCTGACCCCCTTTGCCTTTGATCGACTTTATAGTGCGTTTGAAGGGCGCGATATTGCGTCTGACGCGAAACAGGTGGTGAACCGCTCAGCTCAAAAATATATAGACTGCCTGCAGTAAGACAGAGCAGTGACGGACGGTTAAGCGGCCAACGCCATCACCCGCTTAACCCACGTTTTTCATTCGTCGATATACCTCAGACAGGCTTTATGACTCACCCTTACGGCGATGAGACAGCCTCATCACCTACGCTACGATCTCTGTCAGTGGCGCTATCAACGGATTCATCTGTTGGCCGCATTCAGCAAAAACGACACCGTCATCAACGCCTGCGCGCGGGCCGCATAAGTATCGTCGTTCCGGTCTGAAGCGGCACAGGAACGTCAGGGCGAGTTCAGTTGACTCACCCTTTCGCGCGGGATCAGGGTGCCAGCGATGCACCACTGGTGGCGATAACTTCTTTATACCACCAGAAGCTTTTCTTGCGGCTGCGCGCCAGCGTGCCGTTCCCATTGTCATCGCGGTCAACATAAATAAAACCATAGCGCTTGGACAGCTCGGCTCTGGAGGCGCTGACCAGATCGATGGGCCCCCAGCTGGTATAGCCCATCACCTCTACACCGTCGTCAATCGCCTCGCGCACCTGTACTAAATGGTCATTAAGGTAGCTGATGCGGTAGTCATCCTGCACTACGCCGTCCGCGTCAGGTTTATCCTTCGCACCCAGGCCGTTTTCCACGATAAACAGGGGTTTCTGATAGCGATCCCAGAGCACGTTGAGCAGCGTACGCAGACCGACAGGATCTATCTGCCAGCCCCATTCGGAGCTTGCCAGATGCGGGTTTGGCACCATGCTCAGGATGTTGCTCCGTGCCTGCTGATTTAACGCCTCATCGGTGGTGACACAGCCGGTCATATAGTAGCTGAACGAGATAAAGTCGACCGTTGATGTCAGCGCCTCGCGGTCGGCATCGGTGATGTCAATCTGAATACCGTTGTCACGGAAGAAGCGCAGCATATAGCCCGGGTAGGCACCGCGGCACTGCACGTCACCGAAGAACTGCCAGCTGCGGTTCTCCTGTAGCGCTTCCAGCACGTCTTCTGGCTTGCAGGTCAGCGGGTATACCAGGCCGCCCAACAGCATATTGCCGATTCTGGCATCAGGAATAATGTCATGACAGGCTTTTACCGCCAGCGCGCTGGCGACCAGTTGATGATGGATTGCCTGGTACACTTCGCCTTTATTGCTGGTTTCCGGCAGACCAACGCCAGTCAGCGGCGCGTGCAAGGACATGTTGATCTCGTTGAAAGTCAGCCACAGCTTCACCTTCTCTTTGTAGCGCGCAAACACAGTGCGGGCGTAGCGTTCAAAAAAACCGATAGTCTGACGACTTCCCCAGCCGCCGTACTGCTTTACCAGCGCCCATGGCATTTCATAATGCGACAGTGTGACAAGCGGCTTGATACCGTGCGCGGCCAGTTCGTCAAACAGCCTGTCGTAAAAAGCCAGCCCTGCCTCGTTTGGCTGCTGATCATCACCGTTCGGGAAAATACGCGTCCAGGCAATCGAAACACGCAGGCATTTAAAACCCATTTCAGCAAAAAGTTTGATGTCTTCCGGATAGCGGTGATAGAAGTCGATAGCCACATCCTTGATACTGCTGTCTCCCGCGACGCGCTCTACCACCGGACCAAAAACCCCCTGTGGCTGAACGTCAGAAGTTGACAGCCCTTTTCCATCGTCCAGATAAGCACCCTCTGTTTGGTTGGCGGCTAACGCTCCACCCCATAAAAAATCATCCGGGAAAGTCTTCATTATGTTCTCCTGTTATTGATGGCTTACGCAGATTAGCGGTACACCGGCATTGGCGAATGTTGCCGTCACGGTCGCTACCTCGCGATATTCGTCGCTGTTGCTGATAATAATCGGGGTCGTCAGGTCGTAACCGGCATCGATAATTGCCTGACGATCAAACTCCAGCAGCAGATCGCCCGGCTGCACGCTGTCACCTACCTTCACGTGAGCGGTAAAGGGGATGCCATTGAGCTTCACGGTGTCGATGCCCACGTGAATCAATACTTCAATGCCGCTGTCGCTGAGCAGGCCAATGGCATGTTTGGTCTGAAAAAGCGAGGCAACAACGCCGGTGAAAGGGGCAACGACGTTGTTATCAGACGGAATGATAGCGGCACCGCTGCCCAGCAGGCCGCTGGCGAAGGTGGTATCCGGTACCTGGTCAAGTGCCAGAACGGTGCCGGTCATCGGCGATAACACCGTGTTTTTGCCTGCTGATGCGTGCCCGTTAGGCGTTGCGCGCGCTGGCATCCCGGCGACCAACGTCAGGCCGCAACTCAGGACCAGTGCCACCATTGTGCCGAAAAGGCCGCCCCACAGCGTGGCATCCACGCCGCCCGGCGGTATCATCTGGGCGAGGGTAAAAATATTGGCAAAGCCAAACGAATAAACGTGGGTATCGCTGAAGCCAACAATAGCTCCACCGACAGCTCCCGCCACGCAGCCAAAGATAAAGGGGCGGCGCAGCGGCAGATTGACACCATAGACCGCGGGTTCGGTAATGCCGAAGATCCCTGCCGTCACGGACGATCCGGCCAGCATTTTTTGACGCGCATCGCGGGTGCGCAGGAAGACCCCTAACGCCGCACCCACCTGACCGAAGACCGCAGGCAGCAGCATCGGCAACATAGAGTCGTGGCCCAGCACCGCCACGTTGTTTATCATCAACGGTACCAGCCCCCAGTGCAGACCAAAGATGACGCAGACCTGCCAGAGCGCGCCCATTGCCGCGCCCGCCAGCCACGGTGCCAGTGCATAGATCCATTGATAACCGTTTGCCAGCATCTGGCTGAGCCAGGTTGCCAGTGGGCCAATCACCAGGAAAGTCAGGGGGACCGTCACGCCCAGGCAAATGAGCGGCGCGAAGAAATTTTTCATCGAGGATGGCAGCAGCTTCGTACTCTGTCTTTCCAGCCAGCAGCTTACCCACGCGGCAAGAATAATCGGGATTACGGACGAGCTGTAGTTAAACCAGGTCACCGGAATGCCGAGAAACGCCTCGGTCACCGCATCCGGCTGCTGGCTGGCGTTGAACGCAGCGATCATGATCGGATGGGTCAGCGCGCCGCCAATGACCATGGTGATAAAAGGATTACCGCCGAACTTTTTCCCAGCGGTGTAGCCCAGCACTAATGGAAAAAAGAAGAACAGCGCGTCGCTGGCGGCGAACCATATTTTATAGGTGCCGCTTTCCGTGGTGAGCCAACCGCAGACCACTGCCAGCGCCAGTAACCCTTTGAGGATACCAGAGGCCGCCAGGACGCCGATAAATGGCGTAAAAATTCCGGAGACAATGTCGATCAGGCGGCCAGATAAGGTGCCCTTGTCGCCCTTTTCCTCCACGACAGGCGCGTCATCAGTCAGCCCGGCCTCGTTGCGCACCGCCTGCCAGACGTCATGGACGTGGTTCCCAATGACGACCTGAAATTGGCCGCCGCTTTCTACCACCATAATCACATCCGGGTTGTTCTTCAGCCCCTCGGCATCTGCTTTCTGCTTGTCTTTCAGTTTAAAACGAAGCCGGGTTGCGCAATGCACAAGGCTGATGATGTTCTCTTTTCCGCCAGCGTGGCTGAGAATATCCTTCGCTAAAGCCTGGTATTCCATCTCGTTTTCCTTACATCCGGTGCCTGTAGCCACCTGTTGAATTAAAAAAAAACCTGAGGGCGTCCTTCGTCAGAAGGCCGCACTCAGGTTTTGCCTGCGTAATGCAGTAACAATCCCGTGTTGAGGCTTAACGCCCCTCTTTTCTCACCCGCTCAATATGGAGGGTGAGAAACATGATTTCTTCGGTTGTCAGCTCGCGCTGATAGTTTTTATTCAGGTGCTGAGCGATTTTTCCGGCGCATTTCCAGGCCATGCCATAGTTGTCTTTGACCGCTGCATGCAAAGACACATCGTCATCCTGCACCACCGTGCGGGTCAGCATTCGCTGGGCAAAAAACTTCAGATGAGTAACGAAACGCTGATAGCTGAGCGACTCTTCGTCGTACTCCAGGTGCAGTTGATACTTCACCAGTTGCAGGATCTCCTGCATGATCCTGGTGACATGCATCACTTCAGGCATTTCACTGTCCAACTGGGCCGTAACCAGATGGAGAGCAATAAATCCCGCCTCATCCTCGGCCAAATCGACATGCAGACGTCGGGCAATAATGGCCCTCGCCTCCTGACCCAGCCCAAATTCTCTGGGATAGAGACGTTTAATTTCCCACAGCAACACATTTTTGATTGCCAGCCCTTTCTTTTGCCGCTCAATCGCAAAGTAGCAGTGGTCGGTTAAGGTGATATACAAACTATCCTGCAGCTTTCCCAGCCGCTGTCCTGCCAGCCTGATGATCTGGTCACAGGTCGTCATCACCTCAAGTGGGATCTGACTCAGCAGTTCCCCTAGCCGACGCACCAGCACGTCATTCTGCAGCGCAAACACCTTTTCAATCAGTGCGGTTTCCAGCGTGTCGCCTGCGCGCTTCTGAAAGGCCAGCCCACGCCCCATGACAACCTGTTCGGACCCACGCTCATCCAGAGCAACCACCACATTGTTATTAAGAATTTTGGCGATTTTCATCGGAACCCCAGAAACAAAAAAACCTGACATCCGGCAGAAGCCAGAAAATCAGGTTTTGCCTGCTTTTAGCAGTCACAATCCAGTGAGGGAACTCTATCAGTTTCAATTACAACCTATCCGTATCATGCGTAAAAAACGTGACACATATCGTACTTTTGCTGTGGGGTCAGAAAGTTACCGCGGTTTTCAGCGTGGTGACCCAGGCATCCTGCGTGCGCGATACGCCGCCCGGTTGGTGCCAGTACTGTATGCCCGGCTGTAGCTCCAGCCACGACAGAGGACGGAAGCGATAGTAAAACTCCCCGTTCAGGGAATGGCCCGGTACCGGATGATACATCGGATTGTTATGATCACTCAGCCCGCTAAGTGTATTCATATAGCGCTGATTTCGGGCATAGCCAGTGCTCATATCAATCCAGCTGAGACCAAGACCCATCCAGTCTTCCGGTCGTGCGTCAAACAGTCCCCGATAGCGCACTGAGGCGGCATAAACCTGATGAATATAATTGGTACGCTGGTCGGCAAGGCTCATGCTGGCGGAGGCACTTAACCCACGATTCGAATCGTCCTTATGCTGCGTGAGTTGCTGATTCATTCCGGCGTACACAAACCAGGTACGATTGCGTTGTGTATAACCTTCTGGGTCTGTTGCCCCTGCCCCACCCGATCTTCCGTGATAAAGATCCGTTTGTGGCGCATTGGTGAATACCACGCCCAGGTTATACGCTCCGGGAAGATGATTGATCATCGGGCGCGCTTCAATTTCAACCGGAAGTAATATGCCTTTGCTGCCCTTCGTCGACCCGCTCCAGGCATGATGACGGCTGGAGGCATCCGGGTTCTGCTCCATCACTCCCCCCTTTAATGTGAGGGCCGGCGTCACGTTATACGACAGCGTTGTGCCCCAGGTGTGGACGTTCCAGTTATGCCAGGTGAGCGCGTTAGCCGACTTGCCGCCGCACTGGGAAAGTAGCTGGAAGTCACAGGGAATGATCTGATCGAAGGTCTGGACTTTATTCATCATCCCGATTCGCCAGGTGATGCGGCGATCGTCAAAACTGCGCGCAAAGGTCAGCCAGCCCAAACGGGTAATGGACTGGCCGCCCCAGCTTTCCTGCGTCAGGTCGTTGATATTCACTCGCGGATCCTGCACGCGTCTGGTGGTGAGGTCATCATTGTGGTTACGATTGACGATATTCCCCTCAATTCGTGCATCGGGAATACCTGTCCAGCGCGCCAAATCCTGAGTGAAGGTCAACGCAAACTGATCGATATAAGCCACATGCGAGTCTTGATGGTAGCCACCGCCAGCATTCCAGCCGATTTCGTTCAGATAACCCAGATTGTAGGTAAAACCGTTATCATTAAGGATGTTACGAATACCCAACATATCGCCCAGCATGGGAGCGGGAGAAGCGTCAAAACCTAATACTGTGCCATTCCATTCCTGGCCGACTGATAGCGGTGAAACCAGCAAAAGCGCGAGTACATACTGTTTGTAGCGAGCATTTATCATCTTTCTTTACATCCTGATAAACATACATATGTGAAAATGGGGAATGTTCAGTTTGTTAGGGTGTTGCCTGTTCTTCAGGCCAAAAAAAACCCGAACGCTTAATGGGTTATCCCATATCGCGTTCAGGTTTTGCCTGTCGACCAGTAACAATCCTGAATTCAGTCGCCAAAAACCTTATCATCTGTAAGGTTTTCAGGAAGCATGTATTGGCTACGTATGTGATTCAGGTAGCAGTTTTGTCGAAAGAAACAGCCGTGCGCCGAGCAGAACGACTGCATTACCTGCGCGTATCAAAAGGGGATTTCCGACAGAACAGTCAGGAAGTGAAAACAGCATCGCCCGCCTGACAGGACGGGCGTGATGTTGCAATGCAGATATAATGAGAAGTCGTTCGTTATTTAACGCGTGTACGCTGGCGGCACGTTACCGCTTTAGTTTAATTTGCTCAAGTCCCTGTAAAACGTTATTAATATCATCCCCGCTCAGATGTTGCACATCCAGTTGGTGATGAAGAGAGGTTAAATCGCTTTTCGAAAAACTGCCCTGCGACAGTTGCTGATGAATCGCTTGCAGAATTTGTTCATCTAACTGATTGATTTGCTTTCGCAACTCAGCCAGATCTTTAGCCGGTGGGACCGACTGAGGTTTGGCCAGCCAGTCCGCCATGTAGCGATACTGAATCGCTTTGCTGGCATCCATCAATGCCTGAAAGAAGACGGTAACAGATTGGGGATCCAGCCCGGCCTGAGCCGATTTTTCCTGCGCTTCTGCCAGCACATCCTTTTCCCTGGTCAGGTCTTCAACCGGCTTGTTATGCACTTTTTTGAACGCTGCGACGTCTTTCATCAGCAGCATTCTTTCATGCAGTGCGCGTGAGAGCAGAGAGACAGGTTGGGATGCTGCAGGCGCAGCAGCAGCGGAGCCGCTAAAAATAAGGGCGGCCAGCAGAAAGGTCATATATTGCATGTTTGGTTAGCCTGTTTCCAAATAGTTGAAAAAGATTAATCATATTAAACGCACCTCTCAATAATGAAGTGTCTGTGAAACATTAGTTAATCTCTGTAATTAACTAATACAAATTATAAACACACCCAGGGTTGAAGGTCATAAATCATTAGAATACGTACACTATCATTATGGCCACCCTAACCGCGCCGCTTCAATGTTAATATTTAGTCAACAAGTTGAGCGGATAACCAGTGAAAAATCAATCAGATTACTGATTAAGATATTGAATATTTTTATAAAATTATAAATTTATGGAAGTTTGAAACAGTAAAATTTTTGTTCTCATAACGCCAGAAAACGTAAAAAACGTCAGACAGAACTCGCCTCTTATTATTCGCAAGCTAATTATCATGCCTTTTATTAATGACGTTTAAAGTTTTAATTTTTCTTTTAAAACAGTGCAAATGCATCACCTCCATATTTGTGAAGATTTATTTCAAAACGTCTTTAAAGTTTTCAACGTAACAGTCGATAAGTTTTATTAAGCAGTAGAAGCCTGTTTCTCGCTGCAAATTATTTCCCTTACCGGCTATCAGGGTGGAATTATGTTTATTACGCGTACGTTTTCCGATATGAAAATGGGGAAAAAGCTGGGGCTCAGTTTTGTTGTGCTGATAGTTGCAACCCTGACCATCGCACTGTTAGCGTTTAAAGGCTTTGAAACCATTAAGGAGAATGCGCAAAAACAGGACATTACTGTCGATTTTGTCAACACACTCGGTGAAGCACGAACCAGCCGGCTGCTTTATCAGTACACGAAAGACGAACACTATGCGCAGGTTAACGCAAAAGCGCTGAACGATTTAACAGCACAGGTAAACAGACTTAAGACCTTTAGCTGGGACAGTCAGAGCGAAAACACACTTACTACTGCCGCAAACGAACTGGAAAACTACAAGACGCACCGCGAGGTTTTTTATAATGCCTCGCAAAAAACGTTTGCTGCCGCCTCCCTCATTCAAAACAATGATCTGCTGGCTGTCGGTCAGCGGCTTGATGGTATCACGATTCCCGCTCAGCCTGAGGCCATGCTTCAGGTGTTGCGCTTAGCATCGATACTGAAAGAGATCGCCGGTGATGTAGAGCGTTTTGTCGACAAACCGACCGAATCCAGTAAAAGTGAAATCAGCGACAACATTTCCACCGTTACTCAGTTGCGCGCACAGTTGCTCGCGCTGTCTGTCCCGGATATCCAGGCGGTGCTGGAGACGCAGAAAACGGATTTGGCGCAACTCAGGCAGGCCTTTACTGACTATCTGTCAGCCGTGGCGGTAGAAACAACCGCGTCGAAACAACTGAACATCACCGCCGGAAAACTGAATACGTCCGTTGCGGAGCTTTTTAACTACCAGGCTTCCGAATCCGCAAATGCATTACACAAAGCGGAAACGCAGATTGCGATTGTCGCCGCGATTTGTGTGCTGCTTAGTCTGCTGATCGCCTGGCGAATAACGCTTTCCATTACGGTTCCGTTGAAAGAAACGCTCAGCGTAGCCAAACGCATAGCGGAAGGCGACTTGACCGCCTCGCTGTCCACGGCTCGTCGTGATGAACTGGGGCAATTGATGCAGGCCGTCAGCCTGATGAACGACAGCCTGCAAAACATAATTACCCATGTACGCGACGGCGTGAACAGCGTGGCTCGCGCTTCTTCAGAGATCGCTGCCGGCAATATGGATCTGTCTTCCCGGACCGAGCAACAGTCTGCCGCCGTGGTGCAAACTGCGGCCAGCATGGAAGAGTTAACCTCCACCGTGAAACAGAATGCGGAAAACGCGCATCACGCCAGCCAACTCGCTACAGAGGCTTCTGCCAATGCCGGACGCGGCGGTGAGATCATCCGAAGCGTTGTCACCACCATGCAAGGCATTACGACCAGTTCAGGTAAGATTGGCGAAATTATCAGTGTCATTAACGGTATTTCCTTCCAGACGAATATTCTGGCCCTGAACGCTGCCGTAGAGGCGGCCCGTGCCGGCGAACAAGGGCGTGGTTTTGCCGTTGTCGCTGGCGAAGTCAGAAACCTGGCGCAGCGCAGCGCTGTTGCGGCTAAGGAAATTGAGACGCTGATCCGCGATTCACTGAATCGCGTCAATGAAGGTTCGACCCTGGTGGATCAGGCGGGAACGACAATGGACGAGATCGTGCTGTCGGTGACCCAGGTTAAAGATATTATGAGCGAAATCGCTGCAGCCTCGGATGAGCAGAATCGTGGCATATCGCAGATCGCCCAGGCGATGACAGAGATGGACACCACGACGCAACAAAACGCCGCGCTGGTTGAAGAGTCCTCAGCCGCTGCCAGCTCACTGGAATCGCAGGCAGAAGCGTTGGAAAAAACGGTTGCTGTATTCCGGGTACCCAGTAATAAGAAAAGTGTGGTGGCCAGTCAGGCTATATCGTCCGCGGCACCTAAAGTCGTGGTGTCTGCACGCCAGTCCAGCGTAACTGAAGCCAATTGGGAAACGTTCTGATACCGGAAACAGTGACGCCGGCAAGTTGCCGGCGTCACTGTGGTTGGCTGAAAAGAGCGGTGCAACACGTATCCTGAACTGATTTTGTTGCCCTGCTTATAACGACGCCGGTTCCGGTCTGGTCATTTCAGTCGGTTTTGTGCGGCTTAATACACATACAGAGTAATCCTGCCAGCACCAACATGACGCCGACCATCGCGCCTGTATGAAAAGGCTCAGCGAACAGCGGCAGACTGATTGCCATCAACCAGACCAGTACATAGCTGATACTCAGCAACGGATAGGCCCGGCTGAGTGGCAGATGGCGCAGTGCCAGAAACCAGCTCACCATCGAACAGGCGTAAGCAGTCAGTCCGCCACACAGAATCAGCAGCGGCAGCCAGTTCACGGGATGCTGGATCAACACGGCCTGTAAACTGGGCAACTGAAGCATCGCCCAGCGCAGCATTAACTGAGCGAGTGTCACCAGCAAAACGCTGCATAAGGCCAGCAAATAACCCTTCATGCGTAGCTCCCTATCAGGGCGACGCCTGCGACAATCAGTACCGTGCCAGCCCATTGCAGAGGCGACATTTTTTCACGCCAGATAAACCGTGCGGCCAGGGCAACCAGAATAAAGTTAATACTCAGCATCGGGTAGGCCAGGCTTACCGGCAAACGCTGCAGCACCAGCAACCAGGCCACCATCCCCAGCGCTAACATTATAAGACTGGCCAGCAGCCAGCCGGCCAGGTTAGCCCTGTTTGTTTGCCGTGCCGCCTGTTTCTGACAGAGCTGACCTGCGCAGGTGAGTAAACTGGTCAGCAGCACCAATAATAAACTCACGATCAGTTAGCCGCATTGTATTGCAGTAACAGCATCCGACCGTTGCGATAGACCGCATCCGCTGGCGGTAAATCCGTGGGTGTCGCTTCACCGCGTTCCAGCATCATGATCAACGAGACATTGCCCTGCTTACGGTGCGCCTGAAGCCATTGCGGGAAATCCTCGCTGCTGACATAGGCAGACTGGGCATCGGGATAGCTAAGACCATACTGCAGCTCGCCCTTTTGACTGTAGGCAATGATATCGCTGCGTTTCAGCGTCCAGGCGATGGCTGACGACACGCCGGAATTATCACTTAAGATATAGCGGCTGTTCGCCAGGCTGTTTTCAATACTGCGGATGAAGACCTGGGGTTGCTTGGTATTCTCAACGCTTTCCGGAATTGCCGAACCGACACAGAGCGCCAGCGCCAAAGGGCAAAGCGCGGCGGCCAGCCAGTTGCGTTGTGGCGATTTCAGGCTGAAAGCCCCCGCGACAGCCCAGCCCGCAAACGCGATCACGGCCATAATGAGTGCAACCAGCTGATGTGCGCCATAGAGCGGACGATGGCTTAATCCCCAGGGTGCCAGCACGACCAGCAACGTAACCACACAGATCGCGCCAAACAGGATATTGATCCAGGCGTTGACTTTAAAGACGCGCGTGTTCTCACCCACTTTACGCCAGGCATAGTCAGCCATCAGCAGCGCCAGCGGCGCAAAGCAAGGCAGGATATACGTCGGCAGTTTCCCTTTCGCAATGCTGAAAAACACCAAGGGGATCACGACCCAGCTCAACAGATAAACACCACCTGAGGACTGCTGGCGTTGGGTCCAGCCTGAACGCAGTGCGCCCGGTAACAACGCCAGCCAGGGCAGCGCGCCGGCAATCAGCACTGGCAGGTAGTACCAGAAAGGTGCCTTATGCTGTGCGTTGTCTTCGGCAAAACGTTGGATATGCTCAACCCAGAAAAAGTAATGCCAGAAATCAGGTTGTTGCTGCTGAATGGCAATCGCCCAGGGTGCACTGATGGCTGCCGCACTGACAATCGCCAGTGGGCCATAAATAACCAGTTCCCGAAAACGCTGGTTCCAGATCGCCCATGGAAGGATCGCCAGTACAGGAACCGCCAGGGCAAGGAAACCTTTGGTCATAAAGCCCATGCCGCAGGCTAAGCCCAAAATCAGATAACGGAGGATACGTTGCCGCACATTTTGCGCTTCGCTGGCGAACCAGTAGCTGCACATCGCCGCAACCATCCATAACGTCAGCATCGGATCCAGCACGGCATAAGTACCAATACCGTAGACCAGAAGTGAGGTCATAAAGATAACGCTGGCCGTGAGAGCAACGGTACGGCGAGCAAACAGGCGACAACCCAGCCAGTAAATCAGGATGGCGCTCATCAGGGTTGAAAAGACCGAACCAATCCTGACGGCGAAGTTATTGTGACCAAAAATGGCCTGTCCAACAGTATTGAACCAGTAGCCGGCGATGGGTTTTTCGAAATAACGCAGACCGAAGAAGTGCGGCGTAATCCAGTTGCCGTTTTGCAGCATTTCACGGCTGATTTCGGCATAACGCGTTTCATCAGGCTGCCAGAGATTGCGGAACTCCAGAGGAAGTAAATAATAAAGAACGAAAAGTGAAACCAGTAGTACCGTCTTTTTGGTGGCAGTCATGGTGCTTACCTTGTTAAATTCTCACAACCCAACCAGCCTTCCCGGCCAGCAATGTGCCCACGAACAACCTTGCCGACAGGCAATGTATCGAGGTCGTCAGGCAAGAGGTCGCTCAGCGGGCAAAATTGTATTCCCTGCTCGCGGGCACGCTGTAACAACGTATCGAACGCATTGAGTTGACTGATACCTTCGACTTCAGCATGGATGGTATACACCGGGGTGCCCTGATCGGCGTGGATCTGTTCCAGGATGTAATCGTTGAACCGTTCAGCACTCAGCGTGGGACCGACCACTTCGTCCCAGGTGGGTAACGTCACGGGGATCTGTACCGTACCCGGCTCGCCATTTCTCAACAGTGGGCGAAAAGGCGCGGTACCGCGGCAATCGCTGTTGTACGCAAAACCAAATGTTTGCTTGGCCTGAATAACACGACCATCCGCGCGCCAGCCCGCCACGGCGGAACAGGTGACAGGTTTGCCGATAATGGCCTCCAGCGCATCCCGTCCTTTCGCAATCTGCTGAATAAGCTGTTCTTCATTCCAGACGCCTGCCCACGTTTGCCAGGCAAAGTGATCCCAGGCGTGCAGGCCAACTTCATGGTAATCGGCCGTCATGCGGATAATATCGCGCATCCCTGCCCCAATCTGTTTTCCTGGCCAGGCGGTCCCGGCCAACAGGATATCCCAGCCATAAAGCGATGCTGCGCGTGAGCGCAGCATTTTCCACAGAAAGCGCGGCTTCATCAGACGCCATAAATGGCGTCCCATGTTGTCAGGCCCGACACTGAAGAAAAAGGATGACTGGACATCGTGTTTTTTGAAGACCTCAATCAGCGCGGGCACGCCAAGTTTTGTCCCGCGCCAGGTATCGACATCGACACGTAGACCGACTTTCCTCATGCCTTATCGTCCTGAAGCTCAACGGTGCGCAGGAAGAAGTCGAGAGTGTTATCGATGGTCGTATTCATTTGCACTTCAGGTGTCCAGCCCAGCAGGCGTTTTGCATTACGGATTGAAGGCTTACGGTGCTCAACATCCTGATAGCCCTTGCCATAATAGCTGCTGCTTTCCACTTCACGGAAACCGGCAAACGGCGGGAAGCTGGCACGCAGCGGGTGACGCTCAAAGCTCTCCAGCAGACGTTCTGCCAGCTCTTTGATACTCGCTTCGTTGTCTGGATTACCGATGTTAATGATCTGCCCGTCGCAGTTATTGTTTTTGTTTTCAATAATTCTGAACAGGGCTTCAACACCATCACTGATATCTGTAAAACAGCGCTTCTGACGACCACCATCAAACAGCTTGATAGGCGAACCTTCCACCAGGTTTAAAATCAACTGGGTAATGGCACGCGAACTTCCGATGCGCGCGGCATTGAGGTTGTCCAGGCGCGGACCCATCCAGTTAAACGGACGGAACAGGGTGAAGCGCAGACCTTCTTTTTCACCGTAAGCCCAGATGACCCGGTCTAACAGCTGCTTGGAAACCGAGTAAATCCAGCGCTGTTTGTTAATCGGACCGACGACCAGGTTCGAGTGGTCTTCATCAAAGTTGCTGTCGGTACACATCCCATACACTTCGGACGTTGACGGGAAAATGATACGTTTGCCGTACTTCACACAGTCGCGAACAATTTTGAGGTTTTCTTCAAAATCCAGCTCAAAGACACGCAGCGGGTTGCGGGTATACTCAATCGGCGTGGCGATAGCGACCAACGGCAGAATGACGTCACATTTTTTAATGTGGTATTCGATCCACTCTGAGTGGATGCTGATATCGCCTTCAACAAACTGGAAGCGCGGGTGACCAACAAAGCGGCTGATCGCGTCGGAACCAATATCCAGGCCAAACACTTCGAAGTTGTCGTCCTGCAGCAGGCGCTCGGTCAGATGGTTACCAATAAAGCCGTTAACACCCAGGATCAACACGCGGGTGCGACGCTTCACGGCGGCCACAGCCTGAGAATACAGCAGTGCGCCATTTACCATGCCCAGATGTTGCGCCAGCTGAACACCGTTCATGTAAACGCTGTTCGGGGTTTGCCCCGTCTGGATTTCCAGCGCGCCTTCACCACAAGCCACGACAAACGGATCGGCTGACAGCACGGTTCCCGGACGAGCGTTGTGCGCGGTCGTTAAAACTTTGGCTTTCCAGACCACAAACTTTGTGGTGCCGGCAAACGCAAACGCGCCCGGCCATGGATCGGTAACGGCACGGACCAGATTATTGATTTGCTTAGCAGGCAGGCTCCAGTTGATGCGACCATCTTCTGGTGTTCTGCGACCCACAACCGTGGCTTCCGCTTCGTTTTGCGGCTTGCCGACGATATTGCCCTGTTTCATCGCGGGCAAGGTGCTTTCCAGCAGCTCACTGGCACAGTCAACCAGTTTGCGGTGCAGGGTTAACGCGTTGTCTTCTTCAGCAATGGCGATGCGCTGTTGCGCGATGATTTCACCCGCATCGGCTTTTTTCACCATGCGGTGTAAGGTCACACCGGTTTCCGTTTCGCCATTCACCAGCGCCCAGTTTAATGGCGCACGACCGCGGTATTTTGGCAGCAGTGAACCGTGCAGGTTAAAAGCGCCCTGCTTCGCGCAGTTCAGAATGTCGTCACACAACAGGTTGCGATAGTAGAAGGAGAAAATAACATCAGGTTCTGCTGATTTAATGCGATCGATCCACAGCGGATGGTTAACCTCATCCGGAGCATAAACCGGGATTGAATTTTCAGCCGCAATTCGCGCCACTGAGCCAAAAAAGTGATTTTCTGACGCCGTGTCGGCATGGGTGTAGATGGCGCTGATAGTGAAGCCTGCTTTCAACAGCGCATTAATGCCCGCACAACCCATGTCGTGATAAGCGAAGACGATAGTTTTCATTACTCGGTTTCCTGTACAGAACGGTCTTTCTGAGGATTGATAACACGTTGAATAAAATAGCGTGGACGGGCACGTACATCGTTGTAGATACGACCAATGTATTCACCCAGCAGTCCCATGCCGATAAATTGCGCGCCGATAAAGATAAACAGGACGGCAAACAACATAAAAACACCATCGCCAGCCCAGGCTGCGCCCAGAAACAGCCGCAGCAGAATCAGAATCACGGAGAACGCAAAACCTGCAATCGCAATCAGGCTGCCCAGTACACTTAGCATGCGTAGTGGTGTGGTTGTGAGACAGGTGACAAGGTCGTACATCAGGTTAATCAGGCGCATAAAGCTGTACTTCGAACTGCCGTGTTCACGTTCTGCGTGAGTAACCGGGAGTTCAATCGTACGACGCGCAAAGGTGTTAGCCAGGATCGGGATAAACGTGCTGCGCTCATGGCAGTTAAGCATGGCATCGATAATGTGACGGCGATAAGCCCGCAGCATACAACCGTAATCCCCCATCGATTTACCGGTCACGCGTTGAATCATCTGGTTGATGGTGCGTGATGCCTGACGACGGAACCAGCTGTCCTGACGATTCTGGCGTACCGTGCCGACAACGTCATAGCCTTCCTGAGCGGCGGCCACCAGACGGGGAATTTCTTCGGGTGGGTTTTGCAAATCGGCATCCAGCGTGATGATGAGATCGCCGCTGACATTGCTGAATCCCGCCATAATCGCGGAGTGCTGACCATAGTTACGGTTGAGCAAAACGGCGACAATATGACTGCCGGGCAGTGAGGCTGCATCGGCGATCATCGTCGCGGACGCATCCTGGCTGCCGTCGTCGACCAGCAGAATTTCATAGTCCAGGTTCAGGCTCTTACAGGCATCATCGGTACGCTGAATCAATGCCGGTAAGCTTTCCTGCTCATTGTAAACCGGGATGACTACCGATACTTTTTCAATCTTTTTATCGTCGAACATTTAAACCCCAGCCAGTCCACGTAGTGCGCTGATAACGCGTTCAACGTCATCGTCAGTCATGTCGGGAAACAACGGAATGGAACAAATACGCTCGCTGTTCCACTCAGTGGCAGGCAGCGATAAATGCGGATAATGCTCACGGTAATATTTGTGCGTATGCGCTGCACGGAAATGCAGCCCCGTGCCGATGTCCTGCTCTTTCAGCGCCTGCATCAGTGCATCACGGGTCATACCGCACGCCTGCTCATCAACGCGAATAATGAAGAGATGCCAGGCGTGCTGATGCTGCCAGGCGGGCGGAACAAGAGGCTTAAACGGCGTATCTTTAAGGGCATCGAGGTAACGTTGCGCTATCGCCGCGCGACGCTGATTGATTTCGGGGAGCTTCTCCAGCTGAACCAGCGCAATGGCCGCGCTGATATCCGGCAGATTGTATTTAAAGCCCGGCATAATCACTTCTGCCTGCGGCTGACGACCGTGTGTTTGACGATCAAACGCGTCGACGCCCAGACCATGAAACTTCAGGCTGCGAATGCGATCGGCCAGAGCCGCGTCGTCGGTGACGACCAGGCCACCTTCTGCGCAGGTCATGTTTTTGATGGCATGGAAGGAAAAAATAGCATTTCCCTGGCCACCCACGTGTTTACCTTTGTAGTAGGTACCGGCCGCATGCGCGGCATCTTCAATGACCGGAATGCCATGGCGTTGGCCGATAGCATAGATCGCGTCCATATCCGCAGGCGCACCCGCATAATGGACAGGGATAATCGCCCTGGTTTTCGGCGTAATCGCCGCTTCGATAGCTTCAGGGGTCACCATCAGATTATCGATATCCACATCGATCATCACCGGCATCGCACCAAGTAACGTGATGATATTTAATGTAGAAACCCAGGTCAGGGAAGGTGTGATGACTTCATCACCGGCTTTAATGCCCAACGCCATTAACATGACGTGCATACCGGCAGTAGCAGACGTGACGGCAATAGCGTGTTGATTGCCGGTTAACTGGCAAAATGCGCGCTCAAGTTCAGCACACTTCGGCCCGGTCGTAATCCAGCCAGACGCAAAGACCTCACGCACTGCAGACAATTCAGTCTCGCCTAAAGAAGGACGAGAAAACGGAAGAAACGCCATTAAGTAATGTCCTTAAACTGTTTTGCCTTTTTTCCAGAAGAAAGAGGATAAGTTTGAAATATGAAAACAGCCAAAATGTAATCTTATGCTCATTTTTTTCCGTTAAAATCCGCGAAAAGAGGCAAAGTACACTGACCTCTGATCGTGAAGTCAAATATTAGAAAAATATTCACTTCATAACGATGCCAAATGATACGCTCGTAACCTTAACCAAACATTAAACGCTTCATTCAATTCACAAATTGACACGATCTTTATTAGGTTTACCAGATTAATCACATTAAATAAACAGATATGTTTGACAGTTTCATGAAGAGATTACCGCACATTCTGCAAATGCTGCCAGGCGGTATCTACATTGTTGACAGATAGCATTTTCTAAGGGAAAGTCGGAGTTTTGATACACGCGTTGCACTCATAATGTGACGGTGATCACTTTTCTAACTTTTAGATTTTTTTCTTATGAACAAGGAATTAGGCGTCACTACATCGTCAGTTGAACCTGCTGATTCTGGCTTCTGGAATTCGATGGTGCCGGAACTGACTGTCACTGATTTTGCCAGATCCTTTGCGTTTTATGTCGATGAACTGGGGTTTACTTTGAGAATAAGACGCATTCATTCAGACTTCGCTTATCTCTGTTATGGTGAAGCGCAATTAATGATTTAACAGCAGCATGACGCGGGCTGGCACACCGCAGAGATGCAGTATCCTTTGGGACGCGGTATTAACTTCCAGACAGAAGTCTCCAATATTCAGCAGCTTCACACGCGCCTGGTGAAAACGGGCACGCCCTTGTTCCGACCACTTAGCGAAAACGCCTACTCTACGGGTGAGAAATATGAACGCCAGCAGGAGTTACTGGTTCAGGATCCAGATGGCTACCTGCTGCGTTTTTGTCAGGTCTTAGACTGAAAAAACATTACAGCGCGACCACCTCGCTGACCTGATGGTGAAAGACATAGGGATCGGAGATCAACCCAAACTGTTCGTCATCCGCATAGGTAACTGCCACCGGGTAATCCTCGCCAGCAAACGCTTTCACTGCCGCCAGATCCCGCCAGTATGTGGCCAGAAAGAAATGCTGCCACTCTCCCTGTGCAACCTGATGAATAAAAGCGCCTGTGTTACCGGGTACCGATTCTGCATGCTGCACGCCCGTCTTCTGTAGATGCGTAAAAAATGCCTCTGCGTGCTGCTGAGGGACACAACCATGCCAGGTTCTGACAATCATCGTTTTCTCCTTTTAATGACGTAATGTCATGGTAACACGCTGTTTTTATAAAAAATTAAGACTGGCAGTGAAAAATAATGTTGTCGGCTGGCACAAATCCGAATTTGTTCTACATTTAGTGGCCCGACCAGGGGAACGACATTCATCACAGCAAAAAACAAAAACGGTAAAAATTATGGAATTGAGCAAGTTTGAGGTCAGAACGGGCCTGTGGCCACACATGCATTTCACGGATATTGAATACGATCACCGTGGCGGAAGTTACGAAATTTATGCCACCGATGTGACCAATCAAACCAAGAGTAAACTGTTTATCTGTCGTACCACGGATGAACAACAGGCGAAGCAACTGGCGGAGCAATTTAAAATCTGGCTGCCCAAAGTTAACAGCAGAAAGCGTAAAGCGACGGCGAAATCCGCACTTACCGGTTATGATCGCGTCGCGTGCCATAAAGGGTAAATACGGATTCATGCTGGCCGCCCCGTAGCAGATGAAGGCTGCTGTGGGGCGGCCTTGCACAGAAGCGATAAATCACGCGACCGATCAGGTTTGCGCCAGACATTACGCGGCGGCGTTATTAAACCGGGCGGTTTTTCATCGTATCAGTCGGACAGCCTTGTATGAACGTCACCTGGCCTGCCCGTAACCACTTCCTGCCCGGCACCATGCCAGTCTTGCCTGAGCAAAACGCTCACCATAAAAGTGACAGTGTCATTTTTTCTGCCCAGCGCTAACGCATCGGCATCGCAGACATTCCCCACACTGAGCAACCCCCGTAATGCCTTAAACGTAAACGTCTGACTCCGCCTGGTCAGCCGTTTGATAACAACATGAAAAAGCGTCTGATGTCCGTTCATTATTTCTGATCGAGCCCTTTTTCATTACGTTTTTTTATTAGGCGTATTGTTTTTCTCTCTGGCATCCTGCGCATTCCCTTCTCTTCCTCCAGCCGACATTAAACTGACCATGTCTTGCCGATTTTTTCAGGTTATTATCGTTTTGCTTAATCACATTAAATGCAGACGACACGGCTGACATGCCAATAGAGCGGTGCGGGCACATACGGGAAATGAGGGAGAAAAAGTCAAAGTGGCCCCAATGAAGTCTAAACGTGTACTGATTATCGAAGATGATGCCGATGCAGCCGGCGTACTTGAAGCCTATCTTAAACGTGAAGGCTACACGGTGATGATTGCTGGCGATGGAATGACAGGACTTGACCACGCGCAACGGTGGCAGCCCGATCTCATTCTGCTTGATGTGATGCTGCCCGTCATGAACGGCACGGAAGTTCTGGCGGCCCTTCGACGCAGGGGAAATACACCAGTGATTATGGTGACAGCGATGGGAGATGCCCCCGACAGGATCGGCGCATTACGCTATGGTGCAGATGATTATGTGGTGAAACCCTACCATCCTGGCGAGGTCGTCGCACGTGTTCAGGCCGTTTTACGTCGCACCCAACAAAGTACCGTCCCCGACAGCACATTGTGTTGGGCGGGCCTGGAAGTCGACACTGAATCGCTGACAGCGGTAGTAAAAAATGAACAGGGCATTCAGCGGCTCGATCTGACCCCAACGGAGTTTTCGATTCTGGTGACGTTGATGCGCGCCCCAACCCGCCCGTTTAGTCGCTTATTCTTGCTTGAACACTGCCTGCCTGAAAGTGATGCGCTTGAGCGCGTGGTTGATACCCATGTTTATAACCTGCGACGCAAACTGGAAGCCGCAGGCATGTCAGATATCTTACCTGCGGTTCGCAGCGTGGGTTACAGGTTCAGACAACCATGAAACTAAAAACGCACGACTCAATGTGGCGCTGGATCTGCATCCGTATTTTGATAATCGGTCTGGGAAGCGTCATCCTTATCGCGTTTTGCATGTGGCTGCGTTTCGCGCTGCAAATGCTCTGGGTTTACTCTCGCATGCCTGCGGACGTCTGGGCGGAGTTTTCCCGCATACGGTTACACCCGGAGCAGGCACCGGCTCGCTTTCATCAGATTGTCGATCAGTGGTGGGGCGTCGGCTTTTCCGACCCGTCAATCGCCTCGGCTGACTGGCTGACGGTCGCCGTGCTGGTCGCCGTGGTGATTCCGTTCTTTATTGTAATGGGGCTGCGCTTCGCCCGACCGCTGGCGAAACAGTTTAGTCAGCTGGCGAATGCGGCACGCGATGTGGCACAGGGGAAATTCGGCACATCGGTCGGTCAGGTCGACGGCGCGCCACAGGAATTAGTGCGGTTTACGGAAGACTTTAATCTGATGACCCAGCAGTTAGCCCGTTACGAACGCGAACTTAAAGCTTCGCAGGTTGCCATTGCTCATGAACTACGATCGCCACTCACCGCAGCCATTGGCCGCTTACAAGGCATTGTCGACGGCGTATTTGCGCCGGAACCTCAGCAGTTCTCCATGATCATGAAGCAGCTGACGCAGCTGAGCCGCCTGACGGATGAACTGCACTTATTATCGTTAGCGGAAGCTGGCCAGCTTACGCTCAGCCTGAGCCGGTTTAACCTTACCGAAGTGTTACGCGAACGTACGGCGTGGCTAGCGCCTCAGGCTGAAGCCGAACAGATGGTGATTGAGGTGCAGTCACCCGGCCAACTCTCTTTCACTGGCGATGTCTCCCGGCTGGGCCAGGTGGTAACCATCTTAACGGAAAATGCACTGCGCTATGCCGCAGAGGGGAAACGGTTTTATGTGACCGCTCATACCTCGCCCGCCGCTGTCACACTGCAGTTTCGTGACTATGGGCCGGGCGTGGATCCTCAGTTTCTGCCTGTCATTTTCGACCGTTTCACCCGGGCAGAATCGTCACGCGCACGGCATTCCGGCGGAAGCGGTCTCGGCATGTCTATTGCGAAGGCTATCGTGGAGGCGCACGGTGGGGAGATATTTGCACGTTTGCCTGCGGACGGCGGACTGCAGATTACGATCGCTTTGCCTTTATCTGACGACGCGCGCTCAATCTGAGTGCGTGCTGGCCTGTACAGGCTTTTTTGTCTGCCTTGACCATTTCTTGATAATTCATCGAAGGTTTCTGGACATAACCCGCTTTAAATGAGCCTGTCTCATTTCAGGAATACGGTTATGACAGATTTTATTCCCGCTTTTGCCCGCCAGGCGCTGCGTCATCTGAGCTTTCCGGGTTATGTGTTACCGTCACTGTTTGTCGTGGCAGGCATGCTTATCCTGTCAGGCTGCCGGGAGGAAGCGCCGCCTGCGCGTGAAGCGCCTCGTCCCGTGCGGACAGTACTGGTTCCGCCCTTCTCCAGCGGTGGACTGATGACGCAGACGGGTGAAATTCGTGCCCATGAAGAAATTTCGCTGGCTTTCAGGCTGGATGGCCGCGTCATTACCCGCACCACGGACATTGGACAGCATGTGAATGCCGGTCAGGTTCTGGCGACCTTAGACAGTAATGCCGCTCAAAACCAGCTCAGCAGTGCCACTGCCGATCTGGCGAGTGCGCGCGCTTCAGAACATGTTGCCGCACTAACGCTGCGTCGTATGCAGCAGCTGATGCCCGGTGGGGCCATTTCCCGTTCGCAGTTAGACAGTGCAAAAGGTGACTGGCAGGCGGCCGTTTCACGGCGTCAGAGCAGTGAAGCCGCGCTTAAAAATGCCCAGGATAATCTCAACTGGACGCAGCTTACCGCGCCGCGCGCCGGTGTCATTACCGCCGTCAATGTCCAGCCGGGTCAGGTGGTAAGCGCCGCGCAGTCCGTAATGACGCTTGCCGCTGATGGCGATCGCGATGCTGTCTTTGACCTTGCTGAACCCTCGCTGGCGGAGTACGCCTCCTCCACGCCCTTCAGCATTACGCTGTTATCGAACCCTGCGATAAAGACACAAGGGCATTTTCGCGATATCAGTCCGCAGGCCGATCCGCAGACCCGCACCTGGCGGCTGCGTGTCATGCTGCCTCAACCGCCGGTCGCTATGGCGTTGGGGTCGACCGTCGTGGGGGCCTTTCCCGGTAAAGCCGAACAGGTTGTCACCCTGCCCGCCAGCGCTCTCACGCGTGCCGGTGATCGTCCCGCCGTTTTTGTGGTGAACACCCAGTCCCATCAGCTTTCACTCAGGCCGGTCACGCTGGCGCGCTTCGATGCCCAACATATCTATCTCAGTGCTGGCGTGATACCGGGTGAGCGCGTAGTCACCGCAGGCGTGAAAACGCTCTTGCCGGGAGAGCGGGTACAGTCCGGGGAGGATGAAAAATGAGAAGATCGGCTGAAAGAGCCCGCTTTAATCTCTCTGCCTGGGCGTTAGCACATCAGCAACTGGTGGTGTTTTTCATGCTGTTGGTGATGACGACGGGTGTACTGAGTTACATCGATCTGCCCCGTAATGAAGATCCGGCGTTTACCATCAAAACGGCGGTCGTGTCCGCACAATGGCCCGGTGCCACGGTGGAAGACACGATGCAGTTAGTGACGGATACGCTGGAAAAAAAACTGCAGGAAACACCGTTCCTGGATTTTATCGAGAGTGAAACCCGGGCGGGAAAGGCCGTCATCTTTGTTAACCTGCGTGATGATACGCCGCCGGATCAGGTCCCGACTATCTGGTACCAGATTCGGAAAAAAATGCAGGATATCGCCTCATCGCTTCCACAAGGCGTTCAGGGTCCCGCTGTTAATGACGAATTTGGCGACACCTATGGCACGATTTATGGCTTTACGGCCGATGGCTTCAGTCCGCGAGAACTGCGGGATAAAGTCGATGAGATCCGTCGAAGCCTGATGGATGTGCCAGACATGGGTAAAATTACCCTGCCCGGCGAACAGGAAGAACACATTGTTATCGCGTTTTCGCCACGGCAGTTAGCGGGCATGGGCCTTACGCTTCGGGAGGTAAGTGATGCTCTGGCCGCGCAAAATGCCGTTGCGCCCGCAGGTGTAATACGCACTGATAAAGAAAATATTGCACTTCATGTCAGTGGTGCATTGACCTCGGCTGATAACCTTAATGCCATTACCTTACATATCGGCCAGCGCTTTATCCCGCTGACCAGTATTGCCACGATAACGCTTCAGCCTGCTGAACCGCCGGCATCAACCTTCCGGGTCAACGGCGAGCCTGGCATTGGCCTGGCCATCTCCATGGCCCCGACGGGTAATATGCTGAAATTTGGTCAGGCCATTCATGCGCGCATGGAGACGATTGCCGCCCAGCTCCCGCACGGTATCACGATGGTGAAGATCGCCGATCAATCCACCGTTGTTAAAACCGCCGTCAGTGGCTTTGTGCGGGTGCTGGCGGAAGCGGTACTGATCGTTCTGGCAATCTCGTTTTTCTCGCTGGGTTTCCGTGCCGGGCTGGTGGTCGCCGCTGCGATTCCCCTCGTTCTGGCCATGACATTCGTCGGCATGACAGTGGCCGGTATTGGCCTGCAACGCATTTCGCTGGGGGCTCTCATTATTGCGCTGGGTTTACTGGTCGATGATGCCATGATCACGGTTGAAACCATGGTTTCCCGCCTTGAGGCGGGAGACAGCAAAGCGCAGGCCGCAACCTTTGCGTTTAAAACCACCGCGTTTCCTATGCTGACGGGAACGCTGGTGATGATCGCCGGTTTTATTCCGGTCGGTTTTGCGGCCTCCAGCGCCGGTGAATATTGTTACTCTCTTTTTGCAGTCGTGCTGATCTCGCTGCTGTGCTCCTGGGTCGTGGCGATTCTGTTTTCCCCTGTTATCGGCACCTGGCTGTTAACTGAGCAGGTGACAGCCCCATCACCACCTCCCGGTCTGATGGCCCGCTGCTATCGTCGTCTGCTTGATCGGGTTTTACACTACCGCTGGACAACCGTGATAAGCGCCTTGTTATTGCTGGGAATGGGGATTGCAGGCACTACATTGATGCAGGGCGAATTCTTCCCCGCGTCCGATCGTCCCGAGCTGTTAGTGAATCTTTCGCTGGCGGCAAATGCCTCTCAAAGTGAAACGACACGGCGTACCGCACAGCTGGAAACCCTGTTGCGCGCCGATCACGATGTCGATCACTTCTCCAGCTATGTCGGCGCAGGTGCCGTGCGGTTTTATTTGCCCATGGAAGTCTTGCTGGACAATGAAAATGTGGCGCAACTGGTTGTGGTGACTAAGAACCTGGAAGCGCGCGATCGCGTTCGACGCCGCCTGGAGGCGACACTGGCGCGGGATTTCAGCGATCTGACTGCCCGTGTGGCCCCTCTCGAACTGGGTCCACCCGTCGGCTGGCCATTGAAATACCGCGTCACCGGCCCTGACTACAGCAAAGTACGGGACATCGCGGAAAAACTGGCTGCTCAACTTTCGCGTTCGCCGAATACGCGTGAGGTAAATATGACGGCTGGCGAGCCCGAGCGGGAAATCAATGTTGAGGTAAACCAGACTGCTGCACGCGCCGTCGGCGTCTCCTCAGAAAGCATTGCTTCCACACTAAATACTGTCATGTCCGGCAGTACCGTGACCACGGTTCGCGATCATAACCGGCTGATAGATGTGGTTCTGCGCGGCAACGATCGGGAACGACAGGACACAGCCATCTTAGACAGCCTGATGCTCAACACAGCTTCCGGGCAAAAAATTCCGCTTGGGCAGGTCGCCACACTGAAATGGCAGCTCGACGATCCGGTGATTTGGCGACGACAGCGTTTGCCCTATATCACCGTGCAAACCGATATTGCACCTGAGCAACGGGCCGAAACGGTGTCTGATCAACTGAGACCTGGCCTGGATACTCTGCGGGCAACCTTGCCCGCAGGTTACGCCATTGAAGAAGGTGGAACCGTCGCCGAGTCGAATAAAGGTAACAGTTCGGTGTTTGCCGTTTTGCCGGTCACCCTGTGCTGCATGCTTGTGTTATTGATGCTGCAGTTGAAGCGGTTCTCCAGAATGCTGCTTGCGCTGCTGATGGCACCTTTCGGCCTGCCGGGGATTGTCCTGGCAATGTTACCGGGTGGCACGCCGATGGGGTTTGTCGCACTGCTGGGCATCATTGCGCTGGCGGGCATGATTATCCGTAACGCCGTAATCATGATCAGCGAGGTAGACAGCCATGCGCAGGCTGGCATGGCACAGGGTGACGCCATCCGCCATGCCGCACTGCACCGGGCGCGTCCCATCCTGCTCACTGCCTGCGCGGCAATCTTCGGCATGTTACCTATTTCACATCAGGTTTTCTGGGGGCCAATGGCATTCGCGATCATCGGTGGGCTGATCACCGGCACATTGGTCACGCTGACCCTGCTGCCTGCCTCACTCAGCCTGATAATGGCATGGGAAAACCGCGGCGCGCCCCGATCGCGCAAATGAGGGCGGCGAATATTGTCACTGGGTTACGGATCGCAGTGCGCAACGGAATGAGGCATACGGTCCGGGTATGGAGGGCATGAATGGCGCACAAGGCCTGCACAGTATCACTAGCGTGCATCGAAGGAGAGAAACGCGTCTTATGCGCCAAAAAGAAGGCTTTTCGCCACGCAAAACGTATATCAAGAAGAAAGCGCTGCGATATCGCAGCGCTCGTGTTGTGGGCCTGAAGCGATCAGGCCCAGTGACAGCGCATCAGAAACTTTCCCAGTTAACCTTGTCTGCACCGGTGGCATTCAGTTGCGGTCTTTTTAACACAGGCGATGCATAGCTCACGGCTACAGGGGACGATACTGCCACCTGCGTGACGCTCTCGTTAACTTTGAACGTTGACACCAGTCTCGACAACGTTTCCGCCTGCTCCTGTAAAGATTTGGATGCAGATGAAGCTTCCTCAACCAGGGAGGCGTTCTGCTGCGTGACCTCATCCATCTGGCCGATAGCCTGGTGCACCTGCTCAATGCCTTTGCTTTGCTCGGCTGTAGCAGCGGCAATTTCATTAACCAGATCGGCAACCTGCTGAATAGCATGGCCCACGTTATCGGAGTTACTGCCTACGCTTGTTGCCTGCGTCAGCCCCTGTTCAACCTGCGAAACAGACGTGGTGATTAACTCTTTAATTTCACGCGCCGCGGATGACGAACGTTGTGCCAGATTGCGAACTTCTGATGCCACGACCGCAAAACCACGGCCATGCTCACCCGCACGGGCAGCTTCAACCGCGGCGTTAAGGGCCAGAATATTCGTCTGAAATGCAATACCTTCGATCAACCCTGTGATATCAGATATTTTGGCTGAGCTACCGCGAATTTCATCCATCGTGGTCAGCATCTGACTCACGGCTTCGCCGTTCTGCCTGGACAGTTTATTGGCGTTATTGGCCAGGTTGCTGGCCTGGACTGCGCCCTCGGCATTTTGCCGTACGGTATCGCTGAGCGTAGCCATACTAACCGATGTCTCTTCCAGCGAGGCGGCCTGTTGCTCAGTGCGAGATGACAAATCTTCGTTGCCAGCCGCAATCTGCGTCGATCCTGTGCTGACGGATTGCGCCGCATGATTGACTGACAGCAGCGTAGTCGATACACGCTTAAGCAGATCATTAAACGCCATAGCCGTTTGACCAATCTCATCCTTTCTCAACACCGGCGCTAAGCGTGTCAGATCCAAATTGCTGCTCACTTCAGCCATGGTATCTTTGATGCTGGTAAGGCTACGTTTAATGCCAACAATAATATTTATTGAGAACGCACCGAGCAGCAAAATAATCAACAGTGATGCACAGGTCATCATCCAGACGGTCTTAGAATAAATCTGATTATTCTGTGCTCTGAGTGCATCACCAATCTGAATGTTCAGCTCAATTTGTTTAGTGAAATCAGACTCCATTTTACGTGCGGCAGCGCCAATGCCATTGTCACTTTGCAGGAGAGAAAGTGACAGTTCATTATTATGGCTACGTGACGCAGCAAGAAAAGCAGGTAACGCGCTGCGGACCGCATCGAGGTTACGATTGGCCCCAACGGTCATTTCTTTATCTTCATCACTGGAAATATCATTCGCCATATAATAATCATTTAATGACTTGATGTTATTAATAATGGTATTAATTTTTTGTTCTGCTTCAGCCTGCTTAGCGCTGTCTGTCGCCGTCTGATGGCGATACAGGGCCAGCCCCAGTTGGTTAGTTGCGCTAATTGACTTATTCAGATCTTTAATGCTGGGAATAGCATTAACCTGAACATATTCAAAGCGCGACTGAAAGCCCGAAATCACAGATAAAGAAACAGCAACAAGCGCACAAAGTGATAAAGCAAGCAAAGAAAATGCCAGCACTAAACGCTGCGTGATTGTCATAGAAAAAACTCCCCCGGATAGGTAAAAACTACAATTATTTTCACAGGCCTTTATCGGCAAATAACTAACCGGCTTTACAACGTAATTTTATTTCCAGAACCTTGAAAAAAAGAAAACAGCGACTATGACGGGATATTTTGTCACTAACAGAAACTATAGGGTTAAATGTGAACAGGTTGTTTCATTAAAATATAAATCCATGATAATAAGCGCATATTGCTACGCACCGCCTGTGCGTTAAAATAGAACGTTCTCCATAATGACAACCGCAGTTCGTGCAGCTAAGGTAGCGGTTTTTACACAGAGATTATGATGGAAAGGTTATTCGTTTATGGGACTTTGCGCCCGGGCCACAGTAATGCCCACATTCTCGACAGGGTCGGAGGCAACTGGCAGGCAGGCTTTGTAAGCGGCATTTTCTATCCTCAGGGGTGCGGAGCAGCCGCAGGCTTTCCTGGTCTGGTGCTGGATAGCCGAGGTCCGCGCGTTGAGGGTTACGTTTTTAGTTCTGATAATCTCTTATCATATTGGTCCATGCTGGACGAATTTGAAGACGGGTACGATCGCCTCAGGACGGAAGTGACCCTTGAAAACGGTGACACTGTCACCGCTTACGTCTATCAACTGCAACCGCAATGCACACCGCCGCGCGCATAAACAGCTAATGCGCGTTTGTCAGCGCTTTACGCCTGAACCACTGCATGGGGCGGGCAAACATTACCAGGTTACCGCTTAAAATCAGTAGCAAGCCGGCCACACTATGACTTTGCCAGGTATAGCCTTCAAAAAGTGTGGAGAACGATAACGCGACCAGAGGGAACATAAGTGTGGTGTAGGCGGCTTTGCCCGCACTTGTGCGTTTGATCAGGGTGAAATAAGCCCAGAAAGCGATGACGGAACCAAACACCGCCAGATAAAGTAAGGCGCCGAGATAAGTGAAGGTCCATTGCGGTGAGAAGCTGGCACCACGAATAATAGCGATAAGGCCCATAACGAGAGCACCATAAAACATGGCCCAGGCGTTGGTGGTCATCGTCTCAAGATGCCGACGCTGATGGCGCAGGCTGATCATATTGCCTAATGAAAAACCAAAGGTACCCAGTGCTGACAGCCCCATTCCCATGAGCGCGTTACTGTTCCAGTCGCTGATATGCAGATCGTGCCAGAACAGGACGACCATGCCGGTTAATCCCAGTGCGGCGGCAAACCAGAAACGGGGGAGTGGGCGCTGGCCAAAGAAAATATAACTGTTTACCGCGTTATAGAGCACGGCCATCGAAAAAATCACCGACTCCAGGCCTGTATTAATGTAAGCCGCAGCCGTGTAAAAACACCAAAAATTAAAGCAAAACACACAGCATCCCTGGATCAGACAAAACAGATGGTCCTGCCATGCCAGGCGGCGCAGGCGTCCCAGCAGCGTTAACAGTATCAGCATAATGACGCTGGCGATGGCAAACCGCCAGAATACCGAAACCGTGACATCTACAGGCCCCTGCTGTAAAAAAATAGCGATCCAGGTTGTTCCCCAAATCACGACCACAATGGCGTAAAGTATTGCGTTCATCGTTATCCCTCTGCCTCAGACTCTCTTCAACTGTGACGTAATCGCGAGGGGTCGGCTTTCATCATGTTGCGGTCGGGTTGCAAAATCTTGCGCATTTTAGCGTGATACATCTGGCTACCTGACGTCTGTCATCCTAGACTGGACCTCTGTTTATCAAGCGGAAGCATGCCATGTCTCGCGTTTACGACACCTTTGAAACACTGCGTCAAAAAAAGGCCGTGCTGCGGGAATCGGTGATGCTTAATTCGGGCATCCGACTGGCCGCCTGGCACAACAAACAAGACCGCGTTACCGTTAACAGCAATCATCATACGCTCAGCCTGTATATTGCTGATGGTTATGAGAGTTACCACAAAACGGCAAACGGATGGCGCAACGGCGGCGGACCGAATAAATTTTGCCTGATGCCGCAGCACAGTGAATCGACCTGGGATGTACGCAGCGATCTCTCCTTCGTGCATCTCTACTGCACAGATGAGCACCTGCGAGAGGTCGGTGAAAAGATTTGGGATCGCAGCCCGGCCTCGTTATCCCTCGATGAAAAGATTTTTGCCAGTGATGACACGATTACGGCGTTGTATCGCCAGTTTTTACTTAGCTGCGACTGGCAGCAGCCAGCCAATCAGCTGATGCTGAGCACCGCCAGCACGTTGTTGTTAACCCATCTGATTCAACACTATTCGTGTGTCCAGTGGCGGCTTCCCTCTGTCACGGGCGGACTTGCTCCCTATGTGTTGCGCAATACCCTGGCGTTTATTGATGCGCACCTGGCTCTGCCCCTTACTCTGAACGTTCTCGCCAGCCAGGCCAGTCTGAGTGAATATCATTTTGCCCGGATGTTTCGTCAGTCACTCGGCGTTGCACCTCACCAGTACGTGATGAAGCGCCGGATGGAAAACGCGCGTCAGATGATCGTATCGACATCATTGTCGTTAACCGAGATTGCACTGGAGAATGGTTTTAACTCACTGAGCCATTTCAGTAACCGGTTTAAGCAGGTGACCGGATCGACACCGTCGCAGTTACGCATGGCCAGCGGCCCTCAATTGTTATGAATCGTCTCAGTCATGGACGAAGCACCCCGCGAGTTAACCTAAACCAATCCTCACACATTGGCGGTTCGTGCTTTGACGCATTGTTTAACCTGATTACACTACGTGCAGATTCATTCGGACGCCCTGTGACGGGATAACCTTCTTTTTACCCTCCGGTGAGTAAAACGCTTTCGTGATGGTTTTGCTCGCCCTGGGGCGACAGCAGGCTTCCCGTCGCGATGACTGGCCTTTTGTCCGGTTAATCATGAATCAGACCATAAGGACCACCGTCATGTTTATGTTCAAAAATGCGCTATTCCCGCCTCCCGGATGGACGGCATCCTTGCTGTAAGGCATCCGTAAAGCGTTTTTAAACGCGGAACGGCAATGCGGCACCCCTGCCTTGCACAACGGAACCACACCACTGGCGTACTGGCAGACCTCACGCTGTTCCTGTGACGCGCTAACCCCTTTTTGAGTGAGGCGGCTTTACGCCTTTACCGGAAACCGGTGAGCCCCTGCTCTGCCTGAAGCCATGAAACAGACCTGTCCTGCCCCGATTTGTTGCTTTCTGCACAGTAGGGTCAGGCGCTCATCATTAACCAGGGAGGAATACTATGAATCGTTCATCCGAAACCGCGATAACCCTGATCTTTCTTTTTGTCGGCTTTATCGTGATGTCGGCAGGTATTTGGCAAATACTGACGCAGTGAGGGAAGGCAATGCGCAAGTTCACGCTTAACCAGATTTTTATTCAGGTTGTTGCCATAGCGGCCATCCTCATCCTGCTGACGATCGTGATTCGTTAACCACTCAGGACCAGACATTACCTGCGTCTGGTCCGTCAGATACCGGACCCGGTGGGCGCAGCGTAATGCCCACGACGGTGCCTGAGAACCCATTAAATTTTCTGGTCAAACATCCACTTTCGCGGAACACACGTAACCAACCCCCATAAAACCTTCGCTTTCATAATCTTGCTCAACACCGCGCTATGCCTTATGCGCTACCGTCTGCTGGCAAAGGCTGAACGCCCCTGCAACCTTTTAAAAACCCTTAACAATTCATACTTTCTTTCAACGTCTCAGGGAATAATTATGAATGTATGCCACACTTTTTTTATTGGGGGACTGGCCGTAATCATGACGATGAGTAACGCGATGGCAACGAAAAATACTGAACTGACCGGATACCGTGAAGGCGCAAAGGTGATTGAAGTCCACCCTGTGCGCAACCAGATTGATGCGATCACTGGCGTGGTTTATTCGCAGATTACAACGCTACGATCGGTCAGACCGCTTCACATGTCATTACTGGTGCCCCGCACCGATGCAGTCAAACCCGCAATTGTTTACTTTCCGGGCGGGGGGTTTACCAGTGCCGACCACGAGAAATTTATTCAGATGCGCATGGCGCTGGCAGAGGCGGGCTTTGTTGTGGCCGCAGCTGAATATCGTGTTGTACCGGATACCTTCCCTGCGCCGGTTGTTGACGGGAAAGCGGCCGTACGCTATCTGAGACAGCATGCAGAAACGTACGGTATCGATCCTCATCGTATTGGTGTTTTAGGCGATTCGGCAGGAGGCTGGCTGGCACAAATGCTGGGCATGACAAATGGTCAGACCGCTTTCGAACAGGGTGATTTTACAGAAACATCATCTGACGTCCAGGCCGCCGCCACGATTTACGGTATTTCAGATTTACGCAATATTGGTGAAGGCTTCTCTGAAGAGAATCAACAGGTCCATGCCTCACCGGCCGTCACTGAAGCCCTTTTGATTCATGGACCGGCCTTCCACGATTTTGCAGGCGCGTCTGTCATGGATGATCCCGATAAAGCCCGTCAGGCAAGTCCCATGGGCCATCTTGCGAACCCCAAACCGCCTTTCCTGATTATGCACGGTGACAAAGATTCACTCGTTTCACCGCATCAAAGTGCGCAACTCTTTGATGCGCTGAAAAAGGCAGGTGATAAGGTTGAGTACGTCGTGGTGAAAGGTGCAGAACATGGTGATGAGGTCTGGTATCAACCTGACGTCATCCGCCTGGTTGTGAACTGGTTTTCAGAGGTGCTGCACCCTGATACACGAACAGGCAGCAAGAGCACAGCCAATTTAAACGACAATTTGTAATGCACCAGGCAAACCACTTTATGTGGTTTGCCTGGTCATCAGTCTGCTGACACGTCAGCCATCAGGTCAGCGACAGTCTGTTTTGCCCCTTTGTCCAGTAGATGGAGATAGGACTTAACCACCTGCTGCACAAAACAGGGATTATCGGGCAGCGTGTGGCCGAATATAGCTTCCAGTCCTAACAGCGCTTTTACCCTCGCCTCCCCTTCTACGCTGCCGTCAACGGCGGTTCGTATAGACGCCAATAAAGGATCGCAGATCTCAATCTCTTTTCCCTGGTCATCCTTACCGCTGACATAGCGCATCCATGCGGCAATACCTAATGCAAGCAGATCAAAACGGCTGCCGCGCTTGAGGTGCCAGCAAACGGAATGTAACCAACGTTGCGGTAACTTCTGGCTGCCATCCATCGCAATTTGCCAGGTACGATGCTGTAGCGCGGGATTTTCATAGCGTGCAATCAGCCGATCGGCATAATCGATCAAATCAACGTTCTTAACGGTTAGCGTCGGTGCCTGTTCTGTCAACATTAAGCGTCGTGCCGCAAGGCGAAAGTTCGGGTCCTGCATACAGTCATAAATATGCTCATAACCCGCAAGGTTGCCCAGGTAAGCCAGAAATGAATGGCTGCCGTTCAACATACGCAGTTTCATCTCTTCGTAAGGCAGCACGTCTTTGACTAACTCTGCACCGGCTTTTTCCCATGCCGGCCGCCCTGCGACGAAATTATCCTCAATAACCCACTGGCGAAAGGGCTCACAGGCTACCGCGACGGGATCGGCCACCTGAATAAGCGCCGCGATCGCGTCAAGACTCTGCGGATTCATCGCCGGTACGATACGGTCCACCATGGTTGAAGGGAACGTCACCTGCTGTTCAATCCAGTCTGCCAGGTCGTTGTCACGTTGTCGGGCAAAAGCACGCACGACCTGACCGATCACTTTTCCGTTTTCTGGAATATTGTCGCAGGACAGCACAGTAAACGCAGGCAGACCAGCAGCCTTGCGACGCGCCAGTGCTTCAACGATGATCCCTGGCGCAGAAAGCGGCTGGTGAGGCTGAGCCAGATCAGCGACAATCTGAGGATGGTCGCGCATCAGCTCGCCCGTTGCCGGTGAATGACAATAGCCTTTCTCGGTAATCGTTAAGGAAACGATGGCAATTTCGGGCTGACACAGGGCGTGAAGTACGGCTTCGGTTCCATCGACCTGAGCGTGAAGCGCCTGCTTGACCACACCAATCACGCGCCCTTCCCAGCCATGAGCCGACATTTCTGCCACGCTGTACAATAATCCCTGACGTTTCAGATCGGCAATCTGTTGTTCCCCGCCGATGAGATTAACTTCGACGTAGCCCCAGTCGCTGTTATGTTCTGCTGCAAGAATATCGGCATAGACCGCCTGATGAGCCCGATGAAAAGCACCGAATCCAAGATGGACAATACGCGGAACGAGCTTATTCCTGTTCCATTTTGGAACCGTCGCCTTCGCATTCAGTAGGGTAGTTTGCATTTCTTTCTCACCTTATTTTTTATTAGCTGCGTGGACACTGACGTTAAATAACGGCAGCACCTGGAGATCGCCTTGATGTTTTCCTGTGCGGCGCCGTTTGGATCAAGCGCCTGAGAACACCACGGCAAAAGGAAAGTTTTTAAAACAGAATTGGTGCGGGAAGCCTATCGTCAGCGGCAGAATTGTTCCACTACCATACCAGTTATAATTAAAAAATGTGATGAATGGCAATTATGTCTTTTGGCAAAATTGTATTAATTAACAAAGAAAATAAAAATCATAACTTCTTTATAACTATAAATATTACTGGCACTACAGAAGAATTAACCTTCAAACAGGCTGATGCATATTAGCACGCTGTTTTGCGATGCGGGTGAATAACCAAAATTTAAAAAAATCCGAAAGAATGCTTTTAAAAAGGGCCGACCTCATCAGGCGTCATGTATAAAAAGACTTAATCGCACCAATGGGTTTAAGAGCACTCGGGTTTGAGGATGAGTTATTTCGCTACGGACAAAACGGAAATCAGGCAGAAACTCAACGCCGTATTTGACTGACGGGACATTAACGCTGAACGCTTTTTATTCCCCCATCTGGCGTCATTCGACGTGTACGTGGTAAGGCTGTCAGTTATGCCTCTGTGGAGCCGGAGCATTTAAACCAGTCCGATACGGTGCTGTATTGATATTGCACCCGCATGCGATGACAGACACCCGTTTCCCGACGCGTCGCTGTATTAAGGTTATATCGGTTCAGGTGCCCGTTTTATCGCGAAGGTTTGCACAACCGCCCAGAAGCCGTATGCAGGGCAACGCAATCATGTCACCCTGAGCCTCCCTTCCCGCACAACGCTATGCTTGCGTAATTTGCAGCGCCATATCAATCGAGATAGCCATACTTTCGGGATTCGCTTTACCGGTCCAGGCAATGTTAAAGGCCGTGCCATGATCGGCTGAGGTGCGCAGGAACGGTAAGCCTGCGGTAATATTTACGCCGTCGTAGAAGCCCAACAACTTGAGCGGAATATGGCCTTGATCATGATACATAGCCACAACGATGTCATACATGCCCTCATTGCATTGCATAAATACGGTGTCCGGCGGGCACGGGCCATAGACGTTTATGCCCTGCGCCTTCATCGCGTCAATCGCCGGTGTCAGCACGCGAATTTCCTCATCTCCGAACAACCCATTTTCACCCGCGTGTGGGTTAACGCCCGCAACCGCAATACGCGGCTGGCTATAACCGACCCGGCGCAAAAACGTATCGGCAATTCTGATTACCGTTTCAACGCGCGCCTGGCTGAGCGTATCCAGGAATGTCCGCAGAGAAATATGCGTGCTGACGTGGATCACTTTGAGTTTATCGGTGTAGAGCACCATCGAATAATCTTTGGTGTCAGTTAATTTTGCCAGTAATTCCGTATGGCCTGGATAATGATGGCCGGCCATATGCAGCGCTTCTTTATTCAGCGGAGCCGTCGCAATCGCTTTCACGTCACCGCGCATCGCCATTTCTGTTGCACGTTTGATGCATCGATAAGCCACATCGCCCGCTTCAGGCTGCACAACCCCACACTGTAGTGCCTCAGGATGTACCACTTTCTCATCGATAATATGAATAACGCCCGGCATAAAGGTGGCTTCGGACACGTTATTAATGACGTTTAATTCCGCCTGCGGCGTTATGTTCATTGCCAGTATGCGGCGGAACGTTTGTACACAACCGATAACCACAACGGGCGAACCCGCTAACGCGCCCTCGGTTAAGGCCTTAATAATAATTTCAGGACCGATCCCAGCCGGGTCGCCCATCGTAATCGCCACAACATTCGTCACTTATTTTCTCCTCAACGACGCTCAAAATTTTTAAAGGGGGAGATTCATTACCCAAACACCGGCTTTCGTTAATCCCGCCTGACGTCAGTCACAACCGGATGCATGCCCACCAGGAACATATTCCGCCGCCCTTCTGTGCCGCGTTGCGTCCGGGCCGAGACGGTTGCAGCAGCCCATTTAGCCATCCCTGACGCCTTGTCGCTAAAATCAGCCCAGCGTGCAAACCCGCATTGCCGTCGTTGAGCGTTTTCACTCATCCGGTCAACGGTCAGAGATATGGCCCTCTTGTTTTGTCGCCCCATGTCGTCAAAAGCGCCTGAAGATCAGAGCCACAACGCACCTCATCAGTTTTTACCCCTCACCTGAATGATTATATTCAATCACATTAGATTATATGTGAGCAAGATCAATTTAATAAAGCGCCATTTTATTTATAAATTTAGCCAGTGAGTGAGCGAAGTTAAGCGGAATGAAGAATTTCAGTCATTTATGGGGAGACAGACGTGGCATTAATTAACAGCACAATATTGAGCGGTTCCGACGCGATAAAGGCACTGACGCCGGTCGTCGCGGACAAACAACACCTGCTGGTTTTAACAGACAAGAACATTGTAAATTTGCCCGCGACCACGCAAATCATGACATTGCTCAGTCAGGATGGCCGTCACGTTAAACTGATCGATGATGTTCCGGCAGAACCCACGCATACCGATGTTGAAGCAGTGCTGTCGCGTACAGCAGGTAAAACGTTTGATTTAGTGGTGGGCATTGGCGGTGGAAGCGTACTGGATGTGGCGAAGCTGCTTTCTGTGTTATGTCACGTTGCGTCACCCTCCCTTAAGGCGCTGCTTGATGGCGGGAAAATTACAGCCCGTTTACCCTCACTGCTTATTCCCTCGACGGCGGGAACGGGTTCGGAAGCAACGCCCAATGCTATTCTGGCTATCCCTGAAAAAAACACCAAATCAGGCATCATTTCCCCTGTGATGCTGCCGGATTATGTCGCATTAATTCCAGAACTGACCACCAGCATGCCTGCGCATATCGCCTCATCAACGGGCATTGATGCACTGTGCCATTTACTGGAATGTTATACCGCCACCATTTCGAACCCTGTGGGTGACAACGTTGCGCTGATGGGCCTGCATAAGCTGTTCCGGAATCTGGAAACATCCGTCACTGAACCGCATAACCTGAACGCGAAGCTGGAAATGCTATGGGCTTCTTATTATGGCGGCGCGGCAATCGCGCACGCCGGCACCCATCTTGTTCATGCGCTTTCGTATCCTCTGGGAGGCACTTATCACCTGCCTCACGGCGTCGCCAATGCCATTCTGCTGGCACCCTGTATGAAAGTGGTGCGCCCGTTTGCCATCGACAAATTTGCCACTGTCTGGGACCTGATTCCGGGCGCCGATATCACATTGACCCCGGAAGAAAAATCGCACGCGCTGGTCGACTATCTCGCCAAATTAGTTAAACGGCTCAATCTGCCGGATAACCTGGAAACATTAGGCGTGCCGTCAGGTGATATTGATGCGCTGAGCGAGTCTGCACTCAATGTGAAGCGTTTAATGAACAATTCACCCTGCGCTGTAAGTCATCAGGATGTGGCTGATATTTACCGGACCCTGTTCCCTAAAATTTAACCGCCGAAAGGAGTGGATAAAGATGAAAAAAATAGAAGGTGTACTTACAGCGATTGTGACGCCTTTTACTCAGGAAGGTGATCTTTATCTTGATGAACTGAAACGCCAGGTTACCCGACAACTCAATGCCGGTAACGGTATTTTTTGCGGCGGCACAAATGGTGAATTCTTTGTTCTCAACGAAAAAGAAAAGCTTACTGTTACAGAAACCTGTGTTAACGAAGTGTCGGGGCGGGCAAAGGTTGTTGCCCATATTGGTGAGATCTCGACCCGGGACACCCTTCGCCTGGGTAAACAAATTGAAAAGCTGGGCGTGGATGCGGTTTCAGTAATCACGCCCTATTTTGTGCCGTTAAATCAACGCGAACTGATTAACCATTACACGGCAGTTGCGGATGGCCTTTCCGTACCGGTTTTTCTGTACAACATTCCGGCCAGAACAGGCAATACGATTGAACCAGAAACCGCCCGCACCCTTGCTGCCCATCCCAATATCATTGGTGTAAAAGACAGTGCCGGAAGTTATGAAAGCCTGCGCGACTATCTGGACGCGGTAAAAGAATGCGATAACTTTGACGTGCTTAACGGCCCCGATTCACTTATCCATCAAGGCTTTGTTGAAGGGTGCTCTGCCTGTATATCAGGTCTGGCTAACGTTGCACCGCACCAGATAAATGCGATCTGGTCACGCTTTCATGCCGGCGATATTGACGGATCACGTCAGGCGCAGGAACAGGTCACAGGGTTACGCACCGATCTTTATAAGGTCGCCTTTTCACCTGCAGCAGTAAAAAAAGCGCTACAAATTTTAGGCCATAACGTGGGCGAGAGCCGTTATGCCATTCATTTTGACGCTGCGCAGAAAGAGGAAATTCGCAGAATCATTAACCTGTACCTGAAATGATAATAAGAATTTATAAATTTTAAATACCGGGAGCATAAAGCGCTCCCCGAATTTATCTTGCTCTATCTGAGGCTATAATGAAAACATTCAACGCTCAGGACACCCTGATAATTATCGGCATTGTATTGGCATATATTCTTTTTACCACCTGGCTGACATTCCGCTTACGTAGTAAAAACGCGGGCGATTTTATGGAAGGCTCAAGAGCCATGCCAGCCTTTATTGTAGGCATTCTGCTGATGTCAGAATATATCGGTGCAAAATCGACTATCGGCACGGCTCAGGCCGCCTTTGAAGGTGGGATTGCCGCGTCCTGGTCAGTCATTGGCGCCGCTATTGGCTTTCCCCTTTTTGGCATGATTCTGGTAAAACGCATTTATAATACGGGTAAAATTACCATCTCGGGTGCGATTGCTGAAAAGTACGGTAACAGCACCAAAAATATTATTTCACTGATCATGATTTATGCCCTGCTTTTGGTCAATGTGGGAAATTATGTCAGTGGTGCGGCGGCAATCGCCACTGTATTACACGTGACATTGCCGGTTGCCGCTTTTATTACGGCTGTAGTCAGTACGTTCTATTTTGCCTTCGGCGGTTTAAAAGGAATCGCCTGGGTCACCATGCTACACAGCGCGCTGAAATATTTTGGTATCCTGGCTATTCTTTGGTTTGCATTGTCACAAACGGGTGGCCTCAAGCCTATGATCAATGAAATGCCCGCTTATTACTGGACCTGGGACGGTAATATCGGCGCGTCAACCATTGTCGCCTGGCTTATCGGGACGATTGGCTCGATCTTCTGCACCCAGTTTGTCATTCAAGCTATCTCGTCGACCAGAAGTGTGAAGTCGGCGCAGCGCTCGACCTGGATTGCCTTTCTGTTCTGTATGCCGATTGCGTTGGCGATTGCCGTTATCGGTGTGGCAGCCAAATATCTCCACCCCAATATCGACAGCCTGTATGCATTGCCGGTGTTTCTGCAGGATATGAATCCCTGGCTGGCTGGTCTGGTAACGACCTCACTGGTTGCCTCTATATTTGTCAGCGTCAGTACCGTTGCCCTGGCTATCGCGTCGCTGGTGGTGAAGGATTTCTATGTGCCTTATTTCAAACCCACGACAGAGCAGGAATTTAAAACCACGCGCTGGTTGTCGCTGCTGATTGGCTTTCTGCCGCTGATCTTTGTCCTGTTTGTCCCTGAAGTTCTGAAACTGTCCTTTTTTACCCGAGCGATTCGCCTGTCTATTACCGTTGTCGCGGTCATTGCCTTCTATGCCCCGTTCTACAGAAGTACTCGCGGTGCCAATGCCGGCCTGATTGGTGCGTGTGTCGTGACCTCAGTCTGGTATCTGGCAGGCGATCCGTTCGGTATTAATAACATGTATATCGCGCTACTGACGCCCGCATTGATCATGGCGATTGACCATATGATCCCCAGCAAAGCCAGAACCGCAGCGGCTGAACACGCCAGAGCTGCCGCAGGAAAAGGAGAATAAAATGATTGTAACCGTAACGCGCGATGGCATCCTGACGCCATGGGAAAAAGATGACCGCGTACTTACCGCAATGCTGCCTTCGTCATGCCCACAGAACCACGCCGCCAATATTTTACCGCTGCACGATGGTTCCCTGCTCTGCGTCTGGTTTGGCGGCACACAGGAAGGCATAGCCGATATCTCTGTCTGGTGCTCGCGCTTACCTGCAGGCAGCCATATCTGGAGTGAGGCGGTAAAACTGTCCGACGATCCAACCCGTTCTGAGCAGAATCCCGTTCTGTTCCTCGCGCCCGATAACGTGCTGTGGCTATTGTGGACCGCACAGCTGTCCGGTAATCAGGATACGGCGATTGTCCGCTACCGCCAGTCTGGCGATCTGGGTAAAACCTGGGGGCCCATTGACACGTTACTGGATAAACCTGGCACCTTTATCCGTCAGCCCATCACCGTGCTGGAAAACGGCAACTGGTTACTCCCGGTGTTTTACTGCCGCACACAGCCGGGTGAAAAGTGGGTGGGTAACGACGATATCAGTGCGGTGAAGATTTCATCCGACCAGGGTAAAAGCTGGCGGGATGTGGTTGTGCCGGAAAGCCTGGGGTGCGTGCATATGAATATCACTGCCCTGCAGGATGGTTCGCTGGTTGCCCTTTACCGCAGCCGTTGGGCAGACAATATCTATCTCAGCCGATCCACCGATGGTGGTGAGAGCTGGACAGCGCCTGAAGCCACGGTGTTACCTAACAACAATTCGTCAATTCAGGTGACGACGCTGCAAAGTGGCGAACTGGCGCTGGTGTTTAATAGCATGAGCGCAGCCGGGGCAACGGAACGTCGCGCGTCACTCTATGATGAGATCGATGACGGTGACGGCAGAAAGGAGCCAGAAGCAACCGGACGAAGCGCTTTCTGGGGGGCGCCACGCGCCCCAATGACTGTCGCAATTTCCGCCGATGGCGGCAAAACCTGGCCGTGGCAGAAAAACCTGGATGAAGGTGACGGTTACTGTATGACAAACAATTCTCAGGAAAAACTGAACCGTGAGTTTTCCTACCCGAGCATTAAACAGGATGCACAGGGTACCTTACATATCGCGTATACCTATTTCCGCCAGGCGATTAAATATGCGCGCGTCACACCCGACTGGGTGAAGGAGTAAGCAGATGATTATCGGCAATCTGAACGCCCTGCCGCTGGCAGGGTTACCCGAATCCTTACTGGCTCTGCTCCGGTTACCCGACTGTTCTCTTGAAGCACTGGCCGCAAGGGATATCGGTAGATGGCAGCCGGAAAATGCAGCGTGGTTTTGCACGATCCAACAGGCCACCACCCAGGACGCCACGCTGCGTCATACGGAATACCACCATCTTTGGACTGACATTCAGGTGATGCTGGAGGGTGAAGAGGTCATTTATGCTGGCGCCCAGTCCATTGCCAGGGCCGGAGATGAAGAGCGCAAACCCGATTTGTATATCGCGCAGCCAGAACCATTACCGGTTAGCATCACTTTGCGTAAGGGAGACTTTGCGGTCTTTTTGCCCGGTGAACCTCATCAGGCCCTGTGTGCCGCAGGCGCGCCAGTAGCCGTTCGTAAAGCCGTCTTTAAGGTACCGAAATCGATGTCAGGAGGTTGAGATGCGTCACGCTATCGTTACAGGCTACAGTTCTGGCATCGGCAAAGCGATTACTCAGGATTTATTGCAAAAGGGCTGGAAAGTTACGGGGCTGAGCCGGACGCAGGGCGAGGCAGCCTTACCCAACCTCAACGGCATCGCCGTTGATCTCACTGATGCCGATCAACTCAGGTCGGCAATCAGCGGGCTTGAAACGCCGGATGCGCTGATTCACGCCGCAGGAATGATCGTCGCCGCCCCGCTGGGCGAACTGGACGGAGCGGCCAGCAAACGCTTGTGGTCGTTGCACGTTCACGCAGCCGAAGTGCTGATCAATCACTTTGCGCCAACGCTTAAGCCAGGCAGCAGGATCGTCGTTATCGGCAGTCGTACCTCGCGCGGTGCCGCCAATCGCTCGCAGTATGCGGCAACCAAAGCGGCGCTGGTTGGCATGGTCCGCTCATGGGGAATGGAACTGGCTCCTCGGCAGATTACGGTGAATGTTGTCGCTCCCGGCGCAACCGAAACGCCGATGCTGACCAAACCTGAACGGGCCTCATCCGCCCCCATCCTGCCGCCAATGGGACGCCTGATTCAGCCAGAAGAAGTGGCTTCACTGGTGAGTTATTTACTCAGTGAACGCGCTGCTCCCATCACAGGTCAGGAGCTGGTGATATGTGGAGGCGCTTCACTTAAAGCCTGATTCGCCGCGTGGTTAAACCCGCGTTTACCGGCTGGTTTAACCACGGCTGTCGCGCTTATTCCGGTGAAATGACGTGAGCCCTTCCCCTTTTTTATTCACATTACGTCACGGGCTTTGCCCGCATAGCGATCTAAAACTCTTCCGGCTCGCCGGGTAGCGGTTCGGTCAGTTCCTGCCCTTTCACACCCGCGTACGTGATAATCAGCTCAGCAGGACTTTCCAGCGTAAAACCACGATGCGCACTGTTGATGGTTTCATTCAACGCTTCACCAGCCTGAAAAGTTTGCTGCTCACCCGTTTCTTTATCCTCCACCACTAACGTCCCTGAAAGGACAAATGCTGCATTGGGCATCGGATGAGTATGCCAGGGCAAGGCGGTTTGCGCCGGAAGGGTTAAGCGTATGACTGTCAGTTCGGGTTGTCCCTGCGGATAAGCGTCAATATGTTGGCCATTCCATGCCTGGCAACTTTTGAGCAGCGTTACCGCCTTAATTTCTGATGCTGATGCGTTATCGCTGTTTTCACCTGACATCGTTTCTCCTGTTAATGACGCCCCGGGCCGGGCTGAGTGACTCGTTTAAAAATAGCTGATAATCCGCCAGCACACTTAATATCAGCAATTGAAAGGCGGCAGAGACAGCGATAACAGCGCTGATGTTTTTTTATCCCAATCAGAGCATGATGGTTATATCTTATAGCGACGCGTAAGTACGCAATACCGTGAATTTGTATTAGGCTTTCGGCATCAAATACTGATGGGAATCCCTACATATGAAAGGTTTATTGACGGCGCTAATCGCCAGTTCCGTATTATTATTGTCCGCCTGCTCGCCTGATAACGATCATAAAGTGAAAGTGGCTATTAATACGGGTCCTGATGAAGCTATCTGGAAAGAAGTACAGAAAGTAGCCAAAGATAAGTATCAGCTGGATGTTGAAGTGCTGAACTTCAATGATTATATTTTGCCCAATGAAGCACTGAATAATAAAGAAGTGGATGCGAACGCCTTTCAAAGCCTGCCTTACCTTGAAGAGCAGTCAAAGGAGCGCGGCTATAAATTTGCCGTTGTGGGCAAAACGTTTGTTTTCCCTATCGCTGCCTATTCGCACAAAATTAAAAATATCAGTGAGCTGAAGGATGGCGATACCATTACGATATCAAATGAAGCCACCACGCTTGGACGCAGCCTGCTGCTATTACAGGCTCAGGGGCTGATTAAGCTAAAAGACGGTGTGGGTTATTTACCAACATCGCTGGATATTACCGATAATCCCAAACATCTGAAGCTGGTCGAAGTGGATACACCACAGCTTACCCGCACGCTGGATGACCCAAACGTCACCCTTTCCATTATTAATACCAACTTCTCTGCGCAGGCGGGGTTATCTGCTCATCGCGATGGTTTGTTTATGGAAAGCGCCTCTTCGCCGTACGTTAACGCCCTGGTTTCACGTCAGGACAATAAAGACAGCGATAAGATTCAAAAGCTGAAAGCTGCATTTCAGTCTCCTGAGGTCGCAGCAAAAGCAGAAGACGTTTATAAAGGCGATGCCATTAAAGGTTGGTAAATCAGATAGCCTGGGGCAAGCCGCGCAGCAGGCGGCCTGTTCCAGGCATAACGTGCCGTCAGGCGGCAGCGCCTTTGGTTTGTGCGGACAGATGCCCGGCCCATAAGCTGGCAATCCACCGGACCCCTTTCGTGGTAAACCGCGCCTGTGAGAAAGTATGCTGATTTTCTGCCGTTCCTGCGTGCAGGGTAAAGTAACCCGCCTGCAGATGGTAATGCTGTGGTGTCAGTGCGCCCTTTTCACGGTACATGATATTGCGGTCGAGCAGAAACTGACGAAAATCCGTTTCTTTCACTTTCAGCATTTTACACAGCTGACGAAAACCGAGCGCGGTGTCCACATTCACGAAATCGTCGAAAAAGGCGGCTTTTGGCGCAGATTCGGCCAGTTGCTTTTCTGCAGCACGGCGCTGTTCAAACTGCTCCGCCCAGGCGCGAGCCGCCTCGGCGGGATTCGTGAAATCAGGGAGATGAACGCGTTCTTCACGCGCCTGCCAGCGATCAAGCGCTTCCGCGGTAAAGCCAGGCGAAAGCCGGGCCACCGCCAGAAGTGAATCGCGTTTATTCAGGTGATATTCCTGGCGCATTTCGCCCTGGTGTTCATAGAGATTGACCAAAAGTGGCTGGGACAGGCGCTGTGCCGTTTCAAGGCTTTTGATTAACCGTTTAACTTCACCATGTGTATTTCCGGTCATTTGAGCAATTTCCCGGCTACTCATTGTGATGGCATGATCCGTTGCGTTGAAAGTTTCTGTCGACATCATCATGGGCTTTACCCCCTAATCATTCCAGACAACACCCAGCGGGCAGTGGAATAATTATACAATTACCTGTTTAAATATCCAGTATTATTTTTAAGCAACATCATAAATGGAATGCGTTACACAATCGAACAGCGATCGCGATACCGGAGGCACGCAAAGCATGGCCCTGTGCTTTTCACCTTGCCAGGGAACCCGGGGCACACGCGGAAGACCGCAAAAGCGAGTGAAAGGTAAGCGCACGGGGTTTACATCGGTTTATACTGTTCGCTATTCATCACTGAATTCAGCCGGATACTGCTGTCCGGCAGCGGGATCGATGTCTTTATGATGTGTGACTGGCAATGGTACGCATCAGAGAATTTATAGTCATTCGGGAAGATGAGCGCGTCTGCCGATCTCTCAGGAACCGGATGTCACGTTGACTGGAGTAAGTTATGCAACCGTTAAGAGTCGCCTTTATCAAGGCAAGCTGGCACAGCGAAATTGTTTCTCAAACCCTGGCTGGATTTCAGCAGGAAATGGACAACAGCAGCACGCCCTGTGAAATCAAAACCTGGGATGTGCCTGGCGCCTTCGAAATGCCGTTACTGGCACAACGCCTGGCACAAACCGGTAAGTTCGATGCAATTGTCTGTGCGGCTCTGGTCGTGGATGGTGGCATTTACCGCCACGATTTTGTCGCTCAGGCCGTCGTGAACGGACTCATGCAGGCACAACTGGCGACCAACGTGCCCGTGTTTTCCGTCTCACTGACACCACATAATTTTCAGCCTGCCGATGAATTCATTCGCTTCTACACCGAGCATTTTGTGAAAAAAGGCAAAGAAGCGGCACGCGCAGTACGTCAAATTCACGCCATTTCACTGTAAACGCACGTGGTTTTGTCTGTTTAACAGTCTGTTTATCACAGCCAGGCGGCGCGCTTATCCAGAGTGCCGCTATTTCAGGAGACAGTATGGAAGCCCCACGCCAGCCTTTACCACCGTTTACCGATGTACAACAGGCCATAACGAAAGTGCGTCTGGCCGAAGATGCCTGGAACAGCCGCGACCCCGAACGCGTTTCACTGGCTTACTCGCCTGACAGCGTCTGGCGAAATCGCGATATCTTCCTGAGCGGACGTAGCGAAATCGTGGCGTTTTTGCGCGAGAAATGGCAGCGAGAGGCCGAGTATCGGCTGATAAAAGAGCTGTGGAGTTTTCACTCAAACCGCATTGCGGTTCGGTTTGCCTATGAATGGCATGACAGCGCGGCAAACTGGTTTCGTTCTTATGGCAATGAAAACTGGGAATTTGACGAGAATGGCTTCATGGTCAGGCGCCACGCCAGCATAAACGATGTGGCGATTGCCGAGAGTCAGCGTTTGTTTCACTGGCCTCAGGGCCGCCGACCGGACGACCATCCTTCACTCAGTGATCTTGGCCTGTAGGCAATTTCCGTGAAACATGTCTGAGATCCACCTGACGCACCTTCTCGCGTCGGGTGAAACAGAAAAGAACAGCACCATATTGTCTGAACCGTTCACCTTCAGGCCGTAAACAGCAGCCCTGACTTTTCCACTACCTGGGCATTTTAGTTCCGGCAAGGCTGTTCACGCCGACAATTCAGGTCAGTCACATCGGACTGACCCTCCCGCCTGATGCCTTAACCTTGTTCCTGCGCGGCGTCGTTTGATTTAGGTTGCTCAACAAAGGTCGCTTTATTGCGCGTCACCGTGTAGGCCACTTTTTTCACGTCGTTAGGTGACGTTGTCACCTCAAGGGGATCAATGGTTACGCGTCCCAGACCAAATAAGGTACGGACGTAACCGCCGACTTCATGTTTACCCGCCGGGACATGCAGGACTTTACTTTCGCCATTCGGCAATTCGCCAGCATCTTTACCATCTACGGTCAGGTAAATATGGGAACCGTCGTCAGCACGCGTAATCACATGAGAGACATCAATCTGCGTTTGTCCTTCGGCAAAGGCGTCAGCAGGATTGGCGGCAGGCTGCTTTTTGGCGCAGCCTGACAAGGCAGTGGCGACCGCGAGTGCGGCAAACAGATAACGATAACGCATTGTGGCTGTGTGACTCCCTGACAAATGAGCACGTTATTTTAGCGATTTCAGAGCATGATGGAAGCCCGCAGGCGCTCGGCATGCTCTGAATTTTGTCAGTAAGCAATGCGAAGGGTAACGAGAAACGGCCTGGCTGAACAGAGGTCGCCTGGCACAAGCGTGCCAGGCCTGATCGCGATCAGCTAAAGACCATTCCGCCATCAACCAGGATAGACTGGCCGGTAATATAATCCGAGTCCGGTCCTGCGAGGAAGGCTACACAGGCGGCCACATCGTCGGGCTCGGATAAACGGCCCAGTGTGATTCTTTTGGCGAAGGCCTCGGTACCATAACCTGCAGGCTGACCTGCGGCTTCGGAAATTTGCCGATCAATTTCTGCCCACATGGGGGTTTTGACAATGCCCGGACAAAAACCGTTTACGGTAATGCCCGCCGGTGCAAGATCCCGGGCTGCCGTTTGGGTCAGACCGCGCACGGCAAACTTACTCGAACTGTATATCGCCAGTTCAGGATTTCCGACGTGGCCAGCCTGGGAGCAGGCATTAATGATCTTTCCGCCGTGCCCCTCCGCTGCAAAGGCTTCAACCGCGGCCTGCATCCCCCAAATCACGCCTTTCACGTTGACGTTGTAGACTTTATCAATGATGTCTTCCGTAATGTCCTGAACAGGCGTGGACGGCGCAATCCCGGCATTATTGACAATGACATTAAAGTCGCCCAGCACTTCACGTGCCTGCTCAACCGCGTGAAAAACTTGATCACGCTTTGATACATCAACCTTGATGGCTAATGCACTGCCCTGCGCTTTTTTAATTTTTTCCGCGACCTGAGAAGCGGTATCAAAATTAAAATCCGCTACCGCAACGGCAAAGCCATCTTTCGCCAGGCGTAACGCAATCGCCTCACCAATGCCCTGGCCCGCACCTGTTACCAGCGCCACTCGATTTTTCATCATCATGTCCTCCGTTCCTTCGTGATTAAAGAAGCTGACTCAGATGGAGTTGTCCCATCAAAAGGGGGTTATCCGCATAATCCACCGGTACAGCTACAACCGCCGGCCCCTGCACATCCATTGCTTTACGCAGTGTCGGCTCAAGTTCAGCTGCGCTGGTCACCGCAAACCCCGCGGCGCCAAACGCCTCGGCATAGGCTTTAAAATCAATGGGCCCAAAATTGACACCGGACACACGTTGATATTTTTTCTCTTCCTGCATCGCCACCATGTTGTAGGCATTGTCAACCCAGATAATGTGCAGGATATTGGCGTTGAGCCTGACCGCCGTTTCCAGCTCCATACTGGATTGGAGAAAACCGCCATCCCCTGATACCGACACCACTTTACGTGATGGATCGACAAGCCAGGCACCGATAGCCCAGGGCAGCGCAACGCCCATGGTTTGTTGTCCGTTAGAAATCATGATTTGACGCGCACGGAAGCTGTAGAGGTAGCGGGCAATCCAGATATGAAAACTGCCCATGTCCACGGTAAGACTGACGTCACTGTTGATGATGTCCTGCATCGCCCGGACAATACGCAGGGGATGAAGTGCAAACTGATTCAGACTGGCCCCCTGAAGCGCCAGTAACTGTCGCTGTTGTTGGCGATCGTCCAGTATGCTGGCAGCCTGCTGGCTAAGTTGTAAGGGTGAGGTTATCCGCGTCGCCAGCTTGCCCACCGTTGCCGCGATATTCCCCACTAACTCAGCATCAGGTAAATAGCGGTTGTCGGTTTCCGCCGGGACGACATCAATATGAATTAACGTCGCATTACCGGTATTCCACATCGCCGGTTCGTACTCAACCGGGCTGTAGCCAATCGTGATAATCAGATCCGCCTGCTGGAGTAGTTTGTCACCGGCCTGGTTATTGAAAAGACCCACGCGGCCAGCAAAACGGGAAAAGTGCTCCTGACGTATCGCGCCTGCTGCCTGATAGGTGCTGGTAACAGGGATATGGCTGCGGTTTAACAGATCGTGAATGGCCTCGCTGTTCTCAGGCTGGCTTGCCATCAGGCCAAGCAGAATCACCGGATTTTTTGCTTTGGCTATTTCACGACTGACCGCATCAATCATGACGTCGGGTGCCGCCCCCAGGGTGATACCGCCTTTGCTGGCCAGGACTTTGCCCGTCACCGGCTGGTCGACAATATCCTGTGGCAGGCTGACAAACGCACCGCCTCCGCGACCATGCTCCGCATGGCGAAAGGCATTTGACACGCATTCAGCCAGGGCGGAGGGATCGGTCACCTCTACCGCATATTTTGTAACCGGGCGGAACATAGAGACGGTATCCAGGCTTTGGTGGACCTGCTTGGCGCTGTCAGAGCGTTTGACGGCGCCCCCCAGCGCCACAACCGGATCGCCTTCGCTGGTCGCGGTCGCCATACCGGTCACCAGATTGGAGCAACCAGGACCGGAGGTGACCAGCGCCACCCCTGCTTTTCCGGTCAGTCTGCCCACCGCAGCGGCCATAAACGCAGCATTGGCTTCATGCCGCACGGGAATGGTATGAACAGACGAATCCAGCAATGAATCAAAGACTTTATCGATTTTTGCACCCGGAATACCAAACACATGGCTGACGCCCTGTGCTTCCAGTTGCGCGACAACCAGATCGGCGCCGCAGGTCCAGAGGGTTGTATCTGAGAGGGTTTTCATATTCAGGCCTCGTTATTAGCTTTCGACAGAACGGATAGCGTCATCCAGGTTTTCGGGCGTCAAATTGGCGTGCAGGAAATCACTGTTTTCCGGCAGGTCGATGACCAGCTTGCTGATGGCGCCAAAGGTCAGCGAGCCCTCTTCAAGCACGTAGTCGAGAATGTGACCGCCTCCGGTTCTGTCGTCGGTGATAAAATGTTCGTGGTACCCGGCGACGTTAATGCCCTGCATGTACTGTGGCGTACGGAACCCGATAAGCTCACCGCTGCGATGAGAAAATTCGAAGATGGGCTGATTGCCGAGCACTTCTGGCATCGAGCGGTATGGGCGGCACTGACACGGGACGGTACGGGTTTGTACCGATGAAAAGTGGCCGCTGACACGTAAGGCACAGAACTGATTGTCCGAGGTGATTTCACTGTCAATTAACTGGTGCAGCTCATGCCGTGGAACAGCACGTTCGAAAGTGTGTTTATGCTGAGGCTGAAAGAAGGTCATAACCGCAAAGGGCGTTTTCTGCTCAGGATGTGCAGGACGGGCGCTGCCATCCGCCCGTAACTGATAAACATTGCTGTCGAATGCAATCAATTCTCCGTCGAGCTGGTTGAACGTGCCCAGGCCAAAGTCGCCTTTACGCAGTAAATCTGCAATTCGGGTTTCACCTTCGTAAACACCGCTCAGAAGTGCACTCATCAAAGAGGTTTGATACATAACACTTTCTGGCATATTTTTTTGCAGTTTGTTCACCGTATCTTTAAGTTGATCCTCGCAGGAACAATCAGTTACAAAATTGCTCATTGGATGCCTCATGGGTTAACTGTTAAGCCGTGTTAACATTATGGTGGTCCCGTTTGCCGACAGAATCCAATAGCAAAACCTGTTAACTTTGAGACGTTTTTAATATGGAACTGCGCCATCTACGTTATTTTGTTGCGGTCGCACAGACTCAACACTTCACCCGAGCGGCTGAACTACTGGGCATTTCGCAGCCGCCGCTGAGTCAACAAATTCAGCGCCTGGAGCATGAAATTGGTACCCCGCTGTTGAAGCGGCTGACACGTGGTGTGGAACTGACAGAGGCTGGAAAGACTTTTCTGACAGACGCGATTGAAATTGTTCAGCTGGCCGATTATGCCCTAGAGAAAGCCAGAGGCGTTGCCCGTGGGATGAGCGGAAAAATGTCATTAGGTTTTGCGAGTTCGGTGGCTTTTAATCCTCGTGTGTTCGAAATCATTCGGCACTTTAAAGCCCGCTATCCTGCACTGGAATTAATGACCCGCGAAGAAAACATGTCTTTACTGATACAGGATCTTCAGGAAGGACTACTGGACGCGGCGTTTATTCGTTTACCCTGTGAAAGCAGTCGGTCATTTAATTTGCGGGTTATTTCGACCGAGCGGATGGTGTTGGCACTGCCTGCCGACCATCATCTGAAACATAAAACGGCCATTGCGCTAAGTGAGTTGGCAGACGAAACGTTGATTATTTTTCCACGTGAAGTTTCGCCCAGTTTGTATGAACTCATTGTCAGTGCCTGTTTACGGGCAGGTTTTTCATCTTCCTCTTTCCAGCAGGCCCCGCAAATCAGCTCTTCGCTGGGGATGGTCGGCGCGGGCTGCGGGATTGCGCTGATCCCTGAATCCATGATTTGCGTACAGAATCCCCACATTTGCTTTCGTGACATTGCAGAGAATACGCTCTTTACGGATGTCGCTTTTGCCTGGCGGCGTAATAATGCCTCCAAGGCCGTGAACCATTTATTAGCACTCATTCCTGCGCGTTAAACACTCAGCGATCACTCCTTTCGGTGGCAGAAACGAAGCGGGAAAAATAAAAGATGCAGTATGAAAAGGGGAAATAAGCGCTGCGAATATATCCCCCTGATGCGTCACCGGGGCTATTTCATGTTGCCTTTGTGTTTTCACATAAATGAAATTTTCATTCGCATTAGCTGAATTAATGCACCACGTTGGTGCAAAAAAGTCAATGCCATTTCTAACATTTAATTAACTTTTTGAACCTTCTCAAAGAACTGATAAATGGCTGATTTTTTAGTTTATGCATCTTTTATGCATTTCTTATGCAACCAGCGCGGGGATTTTACCCGGTTTATCTGCACTATTATTCACTCTTATTCAGCGTTAATCGAAATAGCATAGCGATAATGCGTGCCGGGCCGACATCATATTTTTTCTGGCAGTGATAAATTATACATGCGCTGAAAAGCGTGTTGTTTCCACGGCTCAACACAATAAATAACGTCGATAAGAAAGGTTTTGTATGGATAAGTTATCTTACGCGTCTGACAGTAGTACATCCGCCTGGTCTACCTACCTTCAACAAATCGATCGCGTTGCCCCTTATTTGGGCGATCTCTCTCGCTGGATCGATACGTTACGTCATCCTAAACGTGCCTTAATCGTTGATATTCCTTTGCAAATGGATGACGGTACGATTCGTCATTTCGAGGGTTACCGTGTTCAACATAATCTGTCACGCGGCCCCGGCAAAGGCGGAATCCGCTATCATCCGGATGTTGACCTGAATGAAGTCATGGCACTCTCCGCCTGGATGACCATCAAATGTGCCGCTGTGAACCTGCCTTATGGTGGTGCTAAAGGCGGGATTCGTGTAGATCCCTTCAAATTGTCTGAAGGTGAGCTTGAGCGTTTAACCCGCCGCTATACCAGCGAAATTGGTATCATCATCGGTCCACAAAAAGACATTCCGGCACCCGATGTCGGTACCAACGGTAAAGTTATGGCCTGGATGATGGATACCTACTCCATGAATCTGGGCACCACCGTGACGGGCGTCGTGACAGGTAAACCTATTCACCTGGGTGGATCGCTGGGTCGCGAAAAAGCCACCGGTCGCGGCGTATTTGTTACAGGTCGCGAAGTGGCGCGCCGTGCCGGTATTGAGATTGAAGGTGCGCGCGTCGCCGTTCAGGGCTTCGGTAACGTTGGCAGTGAAGCGGCACGTCTGTTCAGCCAGGCTGGCGCACGCGTCGTGGTGATTCAGGATCATACCGCTACCCTGTTCAATGCCGACGGTATTGATATGGATGCACTGACGCAATGGCAGGCCGAAAACAAACAGATTGCTGGCTTCAAAGGCGCACAAGTCATTGATAAAGAGGCCTTCTGGCACACGGAAATGGATATTCTCATTCCGGCAGCCCTTGAGGGTCAGATTACCCGTGAACGCGCTGAGACCCTGAGCTGTAAACTGGTACTTGAAGGTGCCAACGGTCCTACCTATCCCGATGCTGACGATGTGCTGGCAAACCGTGGCGTGATTGTGGTCCCAGACGTTATCTGTAACGCCGGCGGTGTGACGGTCAGTTACTTCGAATGGGTGCAGGATATGGCCAGTTTCTTCTGGAGTGAAGACGAGATTAATAAACGGTCTGATAAAATCATGACTGAAGCCATGATTCACGTTTGGGAAAAAGCCAAAGAGAAAGACTGCTCTCTGCGCACCGCAGCCTATATCGTTGCCTGTGAGCGTATTCTGATGGCCCGTAAAGATCGCGGTATCTATCCGGGCTAAGCCAGTAAAAAAACAACCCGCGATGTGCGCGGGTTGTTTTTATTCAGCGGCTTTCGCTTAACGGAATTGCTGCACCGTCTGGGCCAGCTGTTGCGCCTGATCTTCAAGCGAACTGGCTGCCGCCGACATTTGTTGCACCAAAGCCGCGTTTTGCTGCGTTGTTCCGTCCATTTCATTTACCGCAATCGTCACCTGACTAATTCCTCGCGCCTGTTCATCTGACGCGGCAACGATTTCGTTGATGATACTTTGTACAGAGGAGACAGCCTGGGTCATTTCATGCATCGTTTTGCCTGCCTCATTGACCAGCGTGACGCCGCTTTGTACCCGGGCACTGGACTCCTCAATAAGCGCGGCAATGTCTTTGACCGCACCGGCACTGCGTTGCGCCAGGTTTCTGACCTCAGAGGCCACTACCGCAAATCCGCGCCCTTGCTCGCCCGCCCTGGCCGCCTCAACGGCTGCGTTGAGCGCCAGGATATTGGTCTGGAAGGCAATGCTGTTGATCATGGTCGTGATATCGCCAATTTTCTTTGAGCTGTCATCAATTTGCGACATGGTCTGTACCACCTGGCCCACCAGGTTTTCGCCCCGACTGGCAATGGTTGTCGCATTTCCGGTCAGGTGCGTAGCCTGCTGGGCGTTATCCGCGTTCAGGCGAACCGTGGCGCTGATTTGTTCCATGCTGGCTGCTGTCTCTTCCAGTGCTGCCGCTTGTTGTTCGGTGCGCGAGGCTAAATCCAGGTTGCCGCTGGCTATCTCACTGGCCCCCTCTCTGACAGACGCGCTGGCATCTTTAATCTGGCCCACAATGGATTGCAACTGGCTTTGCATGGTGTGCAGGGCGTAAAACAGGCTGGCGTTGTCACCGTGCGCGACCTTAATGTCATTGCTGAGTTTGCCTTCCGCAACGGCCAGCGCAATGCGGGCTGCTTCTGCGGGTTCGCCACCAAGCGGGCGCATTACTTTGCGATTAAACAATAACCCCAGTACGGCACCTACCAGCAGGATGCTCACAAGCATTAAACCGATAGCCCAATAGAGCTGGCGGTTCGCGGCGGCCATGACCTGGCTGACAGGGGCGACAATTCCCACATACCAGGGCTTATCGCTGTTGCCTATCACCACCGGATACCAGGTGTACATGGCTCTTTCACCCAACACCGGATCATCATGTTCGAGGATCTGACGGGTAAAATTGTCTTTGTCGCCTTTCCATTCCTTACCGGCGTCATTTTTGACAGGTGACGATACCACTTTACCACTGTTCGAAAGCAACAGCGCATAACCCGTATCCTGCCAGGGTTTTATCTGGTTCACTTTTTGCTGTAATGACGCAAGCGAAATATCCGATGTGACCACCGCCATGAGCTTGCCTTGATCGATAATGGGTGAGGCAACAGAGGTCAGTAAGGTTGGCACGCCGTTGTACGGGTAGCTGTAGGGCTCTATCAGGGTATCTTTACGCGACTGTTGAGGGACCAGATAATAATCCCCCTGGCCAGGCGTCAAATAAGAGAGCAGCGGATGCATGGCATAGTTGCCGGACTGATCGCGGTCAACAAACCAGGCATAGCGGCCCTGAGGTGGCTGTCCTTTCTGACCAACAAACTCCGCATCGCGACCGTCAAACGCGTCAGGTTCAAAAATCACGGACATAGAGAGATAGTCAGGGTTGGCCCTGAGAGAATACTCCATAATTTTGTCGGCAATTTTCCGGTCATTAACGCCCGCTTTTGGTAAGGCAATCAGGCTTTGGCCAAGGCTGTGTGCCATATCGCGCGCGTAACTCAGCTCTTGCTGAATCTGCAGGCCGCGACTTTGTGCAATCTGTTGAAGATAATTTTCCGCTAAGTTTTTTTGCTCTTTTGCCGATTGCCAGCTCAGGACGCCAATAGTGACGGTAAAACCAAGCGTAATAGTCAGGCCACCGGCAAGCAGCATCTGGGTGCGGGTGGTCAGTGTTTTTTTTGCGGGTTGAGAAGTCATGCGGATTCCCCTGAAATCGATCGGCTTAATTGACTTCCCTGCCAGACAGACGCTTTTATGTTCCTTAAGGATCTATCGGCGCTCAATAAACGAACTTTAATTCTCATGACTCAAGTCAGACCTTAATCACAACGTTCATCATCAGGGGGAAAGCGCATGATTTCGAAAGAGAACGCAGAACATTATTTCTGGGGTGAGCAGTGTGAGGGTTGGCATCTGCTTAAAAGACACGATCTGAGCATTATTTATGAGCAGATGCCGCCTGCAACACATGAAATACGGCATTATCATGTGCGATCGCGGCAGTTCTTTTTTGTGCTGGAAGGCCAGCTCAGCCTTGAGGTGGAAGGTGTGGTGCATCATCTGCAGACGCAACAGGGAATTGAAATTCCCCCCGGCGCAAAACATCAGGCTCGCAATATCAGCGATAACAGCGTCACTTTTTTAGTCATTTCTCATCCCACAACGCGTGGCGATCGTCACGATGTCGTCTGAACACCGGGCGGGAAAGTGAAATTTTGGTAACTTATCGCGATGATTTTGACCTGAAACAATAAACGGGCGGAAAAAATATGTCAGTTTGTGCCCTCTTTTTTGGCGGGATGAAAAACCGGACTTATTCATGTGGAATCATACTGGCTGGCTTCACAGCTCTGCGCTTTGTTTTGGCTGGCTTGCCAGATATCTCCATCACTACGCTTTTGCCATCACACATTTGACTGGCTGATCGTAATGCAGGCAAGCACGGCGCAAACCAGTCAATGCGCGCGAAGCGTTATGGAGAGAGCGTTGTGCGGGATAACAGCCGGGCAGTTCACAGGTAATGAACTGCCAGGAATGAACCATCAGGCCGCTTTAACGGCGCGGACTTTTTTCTCACTTTGCGCAGTCGCGTCAGCTGTTTCTGACACATTTTGCGCCGTGCCAGGTAATTTGCTGGTGCGAAGAATATGCTGTACCGCGTCTTTTTGCTCTGCCAGCAACAACCCTAAGGTTTCAGCCTGCGATTCATCCATATCGGCCTGGTGTGCCAGTAACCAGTCGGTGAACGCCTCTGCCATATCCAGCATTTTATCGTAGGCATCGGCCTCTTTCTTATTGGCAAATGTCATCTTCTCTTCACCCTTTCTGACTACTACAAATTTGGTTTCGACAGCCATTTTATTGCCCTCATATACTGTTTATTTATACAGTATAACACAGTCGGCGACGTTTTCCAGTGAAGAAAAGACACAACGGTTAAACCTGCCCTGCTTACGCCATTCGGTGTGCATCAGGCCAGTAATTCTTCCATAAACTCAGCCAGCGCTTTACGGGGATCGTCCTCTTCCGACACGATCATTTCGATTCCCCATTGCCCCAATACTTCTTTTGCCACCGGGTTATTGCGATTGGTAAAAAGGTAAGATTTGGGTCGGGCGGTTGCCAGGCCTGTGCGCCCCCACATTTTTGTCAGCCGATAGAAGAGCAGACGAATATTAAAATCACTGATGCTGTAGCCAACAAACAAAACCGAATTGCCCATGACATCATGGGTCAGCTTGATATCTAACGGCGAATCAAAATAGAGGCGTTCAAAGTAGCTGCTTTCATCCAGTACGATAGAAGTATCGTCATCAAAGTCGCCATGAAGTTTGATGATATGACGTTTATCTTCGGTGAGTGAAACCAGATCGGCTGCATTCGCCACTTTTGAATAAGGCACGCCATGGGCCTCATGCGCGGCTTCCAGCCACCGATCGTAATTCGTGGTATAGATGCGTGAAAAGTTGCCCTGAGTGATCATGGTATGAATTTCAGAGCTGCGGACATCAATATCAGGCCGGTGCCATTCGCGATCCATCCAGCTTCGTAACGGTCCTAACGAACCTTTTTTCTGCTTGTAGTACTCAGCCAGAGAGAGGTGCGTACCGTAAGTATTAAAAATTTTCGGATCGTACCCCAGTTCATTAGCCAGATGAGCGATAAGCTCATGCCATTCAGGCAGGCCGAGATTACGGGAAAGACCGGCTCCGGCAAACAGAATGAGCTTGCCGGAATCGTATGCGCGTTTGAGCTCAGGTTTCATGCCACGCCTCGTGCAGTTTTTAAAAAGGCAGCAAAACGATCCAGCGCAATGCGACGGTTGGAAATTTCGTTTTTCTTCTCGCCCATCTCAGCGAAGGTTTGATCGTATCCTTCGGGAATAAAGATACAGTCCCACTGGAATCCATGGGGACCGGCAGGTTCAGGTGCAATAGTGCCGCGCAATTCGCCGAAAAACTGGTACATTTTGCGTCCGTCGCAATAACCCAGTACGGTTTTGGCGGTTACACCCTGACTGTCGAGGCCCTGTACCAGCGATGCAAAGCGATCGGCACCGAGGCGATTCCAGAAAATACGCGTCAGCCCCGCAGGCAAACCATTCAGGCCATCCAGATACAGCCCGGTGTGCTCAACAAAAAGCGGACGTCCGATAATAGAGAAGGCCTTCGTCAGTTTATCTCGCACTAAATCCAGTTCATTTTCCGTTTGAATTTCTTCAATGCGACGCGCGATGGGTACGACGTCCACGCCCACAGGTTCCAGTATTCCGCGGACCTCCGCCAGTTTTTGCTCATTGGCCGAAAGGAATCTGATTTTCATGCTTCTTCCACGTTGATTACGCTGCCTCAGTCAAATTTATCATTAAGACAGAACAAGAGGTTATCGCTGGTGAGTGTAGCGCAAATTCGCGCCTTTCTGGCGTGAACATTTGCGCAAAACGCGGGGTTACAGAGTAGAGCGGATAAAACAGAACAACGCAGGACGTGAATAAGTCCGAATAAGGCATGATGTAAAACACCGCTCCGTTTAATAAGCACCCGCTGCATTGGCTATTTAAAGACACACAATCTTTTGCGCATCGTCTGCGTTTTTGCACCTTTCCAAAGCGCGGAAATACCGTAAGCCACAGAGAAACCGGCCGCGAAGTTCTTTCAGGGGCTCTGTTCGCCAGCCAGACTGATGCAGGCGTCATCATAGTACTGACAGTATCAAGTCACTAACGTTTTATTTTCCATCCAGTGCCTGACAGATGAATCGAAAATATTACGCATAGCATAAGCCGTTTATCCTGCGCTCTCTGTTCCGTTCGTCAAAGCCGCATCACTCGTCAGGGGCTGAACCTGTCTTTCACTGGCAGAGAGTGCTCTGGCGAGGCTGTATAAAAGAATCGGGAAGAAAGTCGGACGTGACGACCTGACAAGGACCTGTGTATTTATCGGTGGCAAAGCTGTTTTGCAAACGGCAGCGATGAACGTTTATATCTTTTATTGCTAATGTACGGCATGTGCAGACCCGTGCCGCCCTTCACACCGACTGTTCACCCTTCCGGCATTTCAAAATTCATCCTGAGGAAAATGATAAAGACGCCGCACTACGCATGTTTTTGTGAAAAGCGGTTTTGAATGGTTCCAGAAAGCCCCTGCACGTTATTCTGTCAGACAGAGCGACTCACTTTTCAGACGTGGAATGAAAAGCATCCCATAGCGGAAAAGATGACAATATCCGCCTTAGCGAAAAGTGCAAGAATCTAATGGCAGCAATACGTTGTGTTTTCATAAGCAAACGGCATCACGTCCGCAGCCATATAAATGTTGTTGATCTGATAAATTCTTATAGCGACGATAACCTCCCGACTGGCTTTAAGTACAGTGACGGAGAGAGGCCATCAGGATGATATTAGCTACCCGTTTTTATTCTTGCCGTCACTTGTCAACGCTCCGCTTATAGCTCTGCTTTACAGCACGAAATGTGTGATTAAACCTTAAGACAGACAGGCGCGCGTACCCACAATGTTATCCATCATAGCGATCTATATTGCGCTGACTAACCGTGTTAAAAGAAGGATTTGTCCTGTAAGAAAAGTTGCAGACTTCAGTAATCGTCTGGCTTCACAAAAACTAATCCCGTGAACAGGAATGAACAAGACGGTTAACGCATTATCCGGCGATTAAGACACAACCATTTTGGAGCAGAATGAAGATTAGGACAATTTATCATGGGGAATTATTAACCTGACGTTATCATTTACCTGCGCTGGAATGAAGCGACTTTATTATGCCGTAATATCCCTGTAACTGGTAAGGAGGTAATGCATTACACACTGATTTTTATTGCTTTTTTAAGTAAATAAATGGGCGTTATTTTCAATACGTCACCGTAATATGCTACCGTTTATCACCTGGACCTCAACGAAAAAGGCGCTGACAATGCGTCTGGCATTTAAATTTTATGTATGTTTAATGCGTTTAAAATGCCGTAATAATCCTAAGCGGTAACAAATTTGTACATTTCAGACAGAAGAGATATTTCTTTCCTTGATTATTTTTCGTAGAATGACCCTGTTTAAATATTCGCTGTAATTTAAGGATTAACCAATGGATGCGCTCAAAGCATTAAATAACCTTCGTATTCTACGCGCACAAGCCCGGGAAATTGAGCTTGATGTGTTAAATGAAATGCTCGAAAAGCTTTCTGTCGTTGTCGCTGAACGCCGTGAAGAAGAAGAAGCTGAGCAAGCTATGCTGCGCGAGAAAGCAGATAAGTTAGCTAAGTATAAAGAAATGCTGATGAATGACGGCATTGATATTTCTGAACTGGTTGATTTGCCCACAGAGACAAAAACAAAAGCTAAGCGCGCACCTCGCCCTGCTAAATATCGCTATACCGATGAAAACGGTGAAACTAAATCGTGGACAGGCCAGGGCCGTACACCATCGCCAATTAAAAAGGCGCTGGACGCTGGCGGTTCGCTTGACGATTTCCTGATCTGACAAAATGCGCGGTATTGATTTCGATACCGCGCATTTTATTGGAAACATTGTTTTAAGAGATTATCTGCTCATCATCATTATTGATGAACTGGCTAATTGTAGCGTCTCATTCTCATACCGATGAGGGAGATGATGGTAGCTGTCGCTTTCAGTAATACGCTCAACCGTTTCTGAATACCGCTCCAGCGCAGTCCGCATTTGCACAACATAATCATGCGTATCGTAAACCCGATCGATTCCCTCTAATGCATGATTCATAATTTTTCTTGCCACATCGTTTGGCGTGTCCAGCGCGGCGAGTTTCGAACGTGCCGTTCGACGTAAATCACGCGGCGTGAAAGGTTCCAGCCCTAATCCCCGAGGCGCACGCAACATCCGGCGTAGTGCCTGATTCAGCGCACCTTTCGAAAGCGGCTGCATGACATCACGCGGCGCAGGTACGAGCCAGGGAGAAGCCGGATCGCTGGCGGCAATTAAGGCCTCAATACAACGGCGCATTAACGCTGAAATGGGTAAAGTATGTTCGCGCTGGGACTTGTTACGTGTTCCCTGCTTCCATAATCCGGATTGCAGATTAAATTCTGATTTCCGCGCCTGAACCACTTCGTCAGGCCGACGGGCACTGACCAGACACAGGCGTAAGGCCCAGCGTACCTGTTCTGACAACGACCAGTTATCCAGACCATGCCAGAAAACCCAAATCTCCGCGTCTGACAGTTGCCGGCTTCGTGGAGGTGACGCACGGCCCGCAATATCACGTTTCCTCAGTGAAGCCACGGGCGAATGCGCCAGGTAACCCTGCATTTCGGCCCAGGACAAAAACTGTTTAGTCAGAGCAAAAACGCGCCGGGCTTCCTCTTTTTTACCTTCAGAAATCAGGACGTTATAGAGCCTGTTTAATCGTAAACGCGTCAGGTTTTTTAGCGGTAAAGTGCCAATATTCGGCAACACATGCCTGAGTAATGATGATATGGCAATTTCGGGACGACGTCGGGTGACAAGCAACGACAGTTTTACCCACACGCGGATAACCTGCTCCACTGTTCCTTCGTCGCCAAAATTATCCAGATCAGACAAGGAAGCATGTCTGATCTGATTGAGCCAACACATAACGTGACGGCCCACATGCGGCGATGTCATTTCTGTCAAAATTTCTGCCACTGCCTCTCCTGATCGTAAAACTGTCGGCCAGATTCTACCTTCCAACAGCCTGTGACTCCAGACCTGTTAAGTCTGGAGTCACAATGGTAGCGCTGTACGCTTTTTAAGAAATTCATTAAGGAAAAGACTCTTATTCTTTTTGAATGGATTGGTTATTAAACCCGCAGAGAACAACGCGATAAATGATGGATTATTTCCACAATAGCGCTATTTCAGAAGATAAAGACGATGAATGGGATACGTCAGCTAACTGCAAAGTATGCGGTCAAAAATTCCACGATGCGTTTTGTGTCTTCGACAGCTATTCGCTGTACGGAGATCCGGGCAGGAAACCTCTACGCACGTTCAGATGAACAGGCGCTGTAATAGCAAGTGAGACAGTTTCACTAATATCAGGAGGCGCAGATAAATTACGGGGTTCTGATCGTCGTGCTACCGCTTCATGAGTGCGCCCCCTGCCATAAATTATGAGGCGCACCGCCAGCAAGATCTCTGCAATACCTGCCTCGGGATACAGGAGAGATTAACGATAACAAGGCACTCTCGGGTTGACCATGTGGTCAGAATGCATTTGATACAGCGGCACTGCACTCTTACATTGAAAATGAAACAATTGCGCGTAACACCAGCCGCTTCAGCTCTTGCTAAACGTATAGTTAAAAACTCGTCCGTTTTGAGTTTGCACAGTAAGCGTCTTTCCCGCCGATGTATCCAGGGCTCTGGCCTGACTGTATTTCCACATCATGACCTGCTGCCCGTTGGGATAAGGTGATTCTGTATCAGGCGGTCCAAACATACGAATGAGCTCCGCGCGTGTCGTCTGACCGGGTTTAATCTTCTGAATAGTCGCCGTATCGAAATTGTGTCCCACAGAGTTAGAACATGCAGCAAGAACCCACACCAGGCCCATGATAATTAGTGATCGCATTACGTTGTTCCCGGAGATGAGTTTGACATGCGTTGCATCGCGCTGTGTTACAAGGGTTGTACTATCTTCTTATGATATCGGCAAAATAAGCATTCACTGCAATAAATGTCCGAATGCGTATTATGGCCTACAGACCGCCCGATGGCGTACTAAAATTCCGTACTGGCATGTCGACATTATTAAAAACGTTGCGTGATGAATTACCGCTGCTCTCTGTCAATACGATTTCCGGTTTCGCCACCGCGAGACAAAGGCTGAAGGTGACGGCTATGGCCGTGCTGCATGTGGACGACTCGCCTGTTTACCCTGACGACATTCGTTAATTCTGCTGCCTGAATGACATCGATAAAGCCCTATTTTTCAGTCTGTTAGCCAGACATCACTCTTTAAAACACCCATTCAATTTCGTATGCCACCCAGGATTGATCGCCACGTCATGCTGAACGTCAGCTTACCGGCAAAAAAATGCAGGCCGTTAACTGGCCTGCTCGCGTTATCCTGAAAATGGTTGAAACGATTTTTATGCCTGTACAAAGGGACAGTTGCCCCTTTGTACAGAATAAAAAAATCACCTGTTAGTTACACTGTAAATTTTTTGGTCTGGCAGACAGTCGCTTCATTTTTTCAGCGAAGGCCTTAGTACACAGGCGTTCTTATAGACTCTCCAGACTCAGTGGGAGCCAGTTACCCTGTGCATAGCGTGCCAGACCGGCCTCCTCAAAGCGCCAGAGATGGAGCCAGCCGTTATCGAGCAGTTTCCGGATAACCTCATGCTTACCAATCACTGCGTCAATGGCATTTTGCGGCGCGTCGATAACAACGGTCAGGCGCAACGGCTCGTGCATCCAGTGCTCGCCGTCATGGAGCGACTGACGTGATAAACCGATCCGCAGATCGCCGCCATTGCCCTCAAAGACACCGATGCGGCCCCCCACTACGTTGTGCAGCACCTTATTGCCGCTCCCCAACCTTTGCGGATCGCATGTTGACGCGTGGTACTGCCAGTTGATCCAGTGCGTGACCAGCATGGGTGCGGTCATCAGGCCTTCCAGTAGACTGCCATCACTATCCTGACTCGCATCGTAGTCATGCAGAAAGCTGCGCCCGCCCAGGACTACGCCACGACTTCTGTGACGAGGGGCAATAAGAAAGGCTGCGTTGCCCGAAAGACCCCATTCGGGACGGGTTTGTGCCCCGTCATTAGCGCGACGGCGTAGTTGTCCGAGCAACACATCTTCGGGCGCACGCGGGTCCAGCTTAAGGGCGGGTGCCCGCTCGCGGCGGACCTGATCACTGGCTTGATTAAAAATCGGTTGCAATCGCTCACAGCGGGCGCGCGCACTTTGCGGCAACAAATCGAGATCAAACCACTCGATTTCATCGGTAGTCGTGTTATGCAGGGCGGCCACAAACGTCGTAGAGTCCGGAATCACTGTTCCTTGCGCTTGCAGCCCCTGGCGAACCTGTGGTTCGTTAAGCAATTGCGCCAGACTGCGTGCATTCACTTCACCGGTCTGGCCACAACAGGCACCACAGTCCAGTGCCGCTGCGTGGGCATTGTTAGCTGACTGGCTGCCATGTCCAACGAGGAGCACTATAGGTGCCAGATGCTGTTCCAGGCCCATGGCATGAAGAACCCCGGCAGCGAGCTTAACTTTAGCCTCAGTATCCAGCCCAACCAGTTGTGGGCGGCACGTCTCCCGAAACCGCGCAGGTAAGCCAGCAAGATCATCTCTGGCACGTGCTTTATTGCCCGGGCGTAACCAGTTTACCAGCTTGACCGAGTAGCCCAGTCCAACCGCTTCCACAAACGAGAAGGCAGCCCCCGGCCAGCGGCTAATCGCATTCCATTGATCGGCCATGGCAAATCGGGCGTGACGCGAACGACTGGCCTGGCTTTGCAGTGCCGCATCGGCTTTATATTGCGAACCCGCCTCCACGATACGGTCAGCGACCTCCAGGGAAGGCGCAAGTAAGCCGGGTAACTGGGGACGGCGGGCTTGCGTGCCCAGCGGTGTGTAGGCAACGGGAAGGCCAAAGAATCCTGCAAAACCGATGGTCTGTATACCAGCACTCACGGTCTCAAGCGCACGGCGCAACGGTTCACTGCGCACATCAATGCAGAAAGCAGCCTGTGCTTCGATTGCCTGATGTTCCGTACCATGACCGTTTGCCGAGGCCAGCCGATGTGCCAACTCACGCTGATAGCCAATCTCCAGCGCCAGTTGCCATACTTCCTCAACCAGCATCGCCTGTTCCGCCGCCTCCAGCACCTGGTGAGCCTGTTTCCAGGCGTGCTGAAGCGAAGCAAGCGCGTGCCGGGTTGCTGCATCATCTTTGCATTCCAACAGGATTACGCCCCAGGCTAAGCGAATCGTCAGCAACTCGCGCAGGTGTGGGTCCTTACCCCCCGCCAGTCCCGCCTGCCAGCTCAGAAAGGCACACCAGGAAGCCCACCCATTCACGGTAAGCAGCACCGATTCCAGATAATCCGCCCATACAGCTTCAGGCAGGCCCAGACGTGCGATAAGCCAACGCTCCGCATCGGTAGCATTATCGGGTAAGGCATTGATAGCATTTGTGATATGGGGCAACCCCATTAACAAACCGATACCCTGATCGTGCCCCAGCGTATCCCGCCAGAAGGCATATAAGCCCTGCCGCTGAGGTTGCCAGTTCGCCTGATCTTCATCGAAGTAGGCGGCGCAGGTTTGACCAACCTGGTGCGTGATAGCCTGCCGCCAGGATAATCTCTGGTGCCGATCAGGATCGTTGTCGAGCACATCAATTAGCAGCGGCAATTGCACTGGTGAGGTTCTTGCCTGTAACGCATCCAGGCACTGTTCAGCCGTCAGACCGGTCGCTTGTGCTTCGGGCAGCTGATGTAGCGCCAGATTGAGATCGGCAAGGCTGATACGGCCCTCGCGCCAGGCCAGGAACTGCTGATCTCGCGATGGGAATACCCGGATACCGCCGAGTACCGCCATCCGGGCGGCCACCCTGCGTACCGGCATGCCAATACGCAACCAGTGAGGGTTGACAGCAATGGCGCGGTCCAGCGGCCATGTTGGTGCAATCGCCTGGCAGGCCTGGCTGCAAGCCTGCTCAATTGCAGCATGCCGGGAACAGGCGTTTTGTGTCGATTGCGTCAGGCTCGCCGAACCGGTTTTTTCGTTATTGACTAAGGTATCCATCAGTAGGCTCTCCAGTTTATTCGTATGGTTCAGCTCAGCCTGTCAGCAACAGGCGCGGTTGGCACTTCAGGTTCAACGTGCATAGAAACCCGGGATGTGAGGTTAACTGGCCATAAGCGCAGCGCCAGACGTGTGAAGGCTTCGTCAAGGTAAAAACCCGCATAACTCCATTGACGCAAGCGCGACAGGTGTTGCGGCTGCTTTTGCAATAACACCTGACAGAGATACAGGGCCGCCATGCCTGCCAGCGCGATCAGACCCAGACTGTCATCCGGCATATCCTGCAGGCCAAGCGGCAGCGCATGTGCTGACAGCGCAACTGTCGTCAGACAGATCACCGTGACGCACCCGAAAAGAAGCTGCGCCGACTTTCCAGACCCGCCCTCTGAAGCCTCGGGTAACCACAGTAACGGTGCCCAGGCCATACCAAGCACCACACTCCACCACCAGGGCCAGGCGGCAAGACCTGAGAGCATCAGCACCAGAAACACGGCGGTAATTGTCAGCACGGGGGCAAAAAACACGCTAAGGGTGCTGGGCAAAGCGGCCCGGTGCAAAGCCTGCAGGCGAGTGTCTCTTACACCTTCCGAGGCCGACAGGAAAGCATGGGCTTTATAGAGTGAATGGCCAATCAGATGCAGTGCCGCCAGCGTATAAAGGCCAAGCGCGCATTCGAGCAGCATGAAGCCCATCTGCGCAACGGTTGACCAGGCCAACCGCACTTTAATACTGATGCGAGTCAACATGACAATGCCTGCCAGCACAGCGGTCGCCAGCGCGAAAATCAGCAACAGGATGCGCGCAGCGTTTGCCTGATCTAACATGGGAGCGAAGCGCATAAGCACAAAGCCACCCAGATTGACGACGCCAGCATGCAAGAGCGCGGATACCGGTGTTGGCGCCTCCATCACCTGTATCAACCAGCCATGCACGGGTAGCAAGGCCGTACGAAAGATGACCGCCATTACGAGCAGAACGGCACTCGCCTGTAAGGACAGGGACATGCCATGCTGAGCGATATGCATCCCCAGAGCTGACAGCGAGAAACTACCTACATCCCACCAGGCGAGCGCGGCAGCGCCAAGCAACATCACGTCAGCCATGCGATCCGCAATGTGCTTTTTGTGTGCCGCAAGCCGCGCAAAAGGCCGATCGGGATAAAAGCAAAGCAAGTGCTGAAGTGCCACACCGACTGCGGCCCAGGCCGCGATGAGCAGCAGCCAGTTATCGGCGATCACGAGCAGATGCACGCTGCACAGCACAACGGCCAGTGCGCCAATATAGCCTCGCTGGTTGGCTTCCCCTTCAAGGTAACGCGCAGAAAATGAAGCGATAACCTTACCCAGCACTTGCACCAGTAAAGCCAAAACCAGGCCAAAAGAGGTTGCCATTATTACGCCCGTCCATTGCGCACCACTGATGCCCGCGGCAAGACACAGTCCGGTTAAGGCAATGGTACTCAACGAGACTCCCTGTAATACACGCCAAAGCATCGGCGTGGTAATCCAACTAAACCGCGTCAGTCCCGCTAATGCGGCCATTAGAAATGCTGGCGCCAAAAAACAGACCAGATGCAGAACATCAAGGATATTCATTGTATTTCCCTCATACGCTTAATTAGCCGTATGATCATTGACCTGAACTATTCTGTAAAATATATTTATTTGCACATTTCAATATTAAAAAACGAATAATGAACCTCAACCAGTTGAATTTTCATCACCTTTATTATTTCTGGCGCGTGGCCAGGCTTGGGCATCTGACGCGGGCTGCCGAAGAGTTGGCCACCTCGCAATCGGCCGTTTCGGTGCAAATTCGGCAACTGGAGGATCGACTTGGAGAAAGTTTGTTAATCCGTAAAGGTCGCCGTCTGATGCTGACAGACACAGGTCAGCTGGTTATGGCCTATGCCGACAACATCTTTGGTCTGAGCCAGGAGATGTTGGGACGGTTAAAAGGCACGTCAGCCGGTGTTACACGGTTACGCGTGGGCAGCGTGGCAACGCTGTCGCGAAATTATCAGGAAAACTGGATTCGGCCCGCGCTTACCGACCCTGCCATAGTACTGACACTGGAGTCCGGATTACTGGAGGGCCTGCTGGTCAGGCTGACGCAGCATAAGCTGGATGTGGTGCTGGCTAATGAGACAGTACCTGCCGATCCCGATCGTCCGTTGCGCTGCGTGTTCCTGGGCAGCCAGTCTATCTCCGTCGTCGGCCCCGCGAGCAAATGGGCGTCACAAAGCCTGCGCATCCCGGAAGACCTGGATGGCGTGGAGATTGCCCTGCCCGGCCCGCGCCATGCCCTGCGTGCGCAATTTGATGCTTTATGTTCTAAGGCCGGCGTGACGCCAAGACTGCGAGCCGAGGTGGACGACATGGCGATGCTGCGTCTGATCGCCCGCGACAGCGGCTGGCTCACCGTGTTGCCCGAGGTTGTGGTTCAGGATGAGCTACGCGCCGGCATTCTTGTCTCCGTGGGCCAGTCAGATGAACTGCAGGAGCGCTTCTTTGCCATCACAACACCACACCGGCATCGTATTGACGTGCTGGAGCAACTGCTGGCAGGGGCGCAAAAATTACAGGTGCCCAACTGAGTATCACGCCGATTGCAGGTTGCCTGGCAATGTATTGAATCGCCAAATAACTAAAATATAAATATGCATTGGTATAAAAGATACAGACGAAAGTCGCGTAAATTTCACACATTTTCAGATGCCCAGGAATTTTCATTGCAATTTCCACTGCAGGCATTACCCTGTATATAAAACGCATACATTTTATATACAGGATGAGTATGGGCATCGTAAAAATATCCGACGTGATGCATGAGAATCTTCGTATTGCCAGTCAGGCAATGAGCCGTTCGATCAACTCGCAGGCTGAGCACTGGTTAAAACTGGGCATGCTGGCCGAGCTCTATCCGCAGTTAACGCAAAATGAACTGGCGCAAACGCTCATTCGTATAGAAATGAACGGCGGTGCTGATATTCGCCAGGTGCTGCATAAGAGTGACCTGGCCCCACAGGGAGAAGTGTAATGGGAACAGTGAAAATACATTCCGCCGAAGAAATCGAAAAAGCTCGCGCGGCAGGTCATGCTGCAGCACAGGTGCTGGCCATGATCACACCGCACGTTCGTCCAGGCATTACGACGGAAGAGCTGGACGATATTTGCCACGATTTTATTGTCAATGAACTCAACGTGACGCCGGCTAATATCGGTTATCACGGTTATACGCGAACCACCTGCACCTCTGTAAACCACGTTGTCTGTCACGGCATCCCTGCGGCAAAAAAACTGAAAGACGGTGATATCGTGAATATCGATGTCGCCATTATCAAAGATGGCTGGTATGGCGACACAAGCCGCATGTATTTTGTAGGCACACCGTCCGTGCGCGCCAAACGCCTGGTCGATATCACTTACCAGTCGCTGGTTGCCGGTATTAAAACTGTCCGTCCTGGCGCGACCTTAGGCGATATAGGGGCAGCCATTCAGCGCATTGCTGAAAATGCCGGCTTTTCGGTTGTCAGAGAATATTGCGGTCATGGCGTCGGCGAGATTTATCATACCGACCCACAAATTTTGCATTACGGTACGCCCGGTGAAGGGATGCCCTTGAAAGCAGGTATGATTTTTACTATCGAGCCGATGATCAATGCCGGAAAAGCGGGCACCAGCGTGCTTTCCGATGGCTGGACGGTAGTCACGAAGGATCGATCACTCTCCGCACAGTGGGAGCATACCGTTGCCGTTACCGACACGGGTTTTGACCTGCTCACGCCCTGGCCCGAGGGAACGGGCGATTATCCCGCTATCTGAGTCAATAAAGCCGCCCTTAACAGGCGGCTTTATTTTTGCGGTATAAGATATCGCGCCCTGTGCTTAAAGACCTTGCCATAACTTTAAACCATTACGTCCTGAGCGTTTAACGTCATATAACGCTTCATCGGCACGGCGCAACCATTCGTGTATCGAACTGGCTTTTTCTGCACAGGCAATACCAATACTGACTGAACAGGTAAAATCGGGCGAAGCAGGCAACCGTAACTGCGTAATGCGCCACTGAATATGCTCAGCGAGTTTGACGATGCCAGCGTCATCAGCATCACGGACAATGACGCCCAGCTCATCGCCACCGAACCGCGCCGGTGTGTCTTTCATTCCCACACTGTCACGTAATAAACCTGAAATTTCCGCCAGAAGAAAATCCCCTGCTTCGTGACCATAGGTATCGTTAACATGTTTGAAATGGTCAACATCGATCAGAATCAGATAGGCTTTACTGTCTCCACGGCGGGTACGAAGAAATTCGCTTTCGAGTCGACGTTCAAAAAGACGTCGATTAGGAATTTGCAAACCCGGATCCATTAATGCAATGCGTTCAAGTTCGCGATTTTTTTGACGCAGCATATACGTCAGATTATGGGATACAACGCTTAACGCCAGCATATAAAAGGTCGCCAGCGGTAATGTCAACCAGGCTGTACGGAGGCTGAACGTCATTGATACCGGCGCACCTTCAAGCGTCCAGACCAGAAGAAAGGCAAAAAGAAATGACTGAAATGCGGACAAGAGCTGTGGCCAGCCGCCTGCTGCGTAACGGTCGGAAATTAATACTGCCATGATCACAAAACACGGCATGGGACTCAGCGCCAGCAACGCGACCCAGATACCGCCAAACGCCGCATCAAGTGTCAGATTTATTCTTTCCCTCGCGGTTGAATCACGCGCGGAAGCCGCAAGGCGATAGGCCAGAGACGGCCAGACGATGACATTACCGATCAGTAACGCAAAAATAGAGATGCCGTGACCCTGTTCGACTAATACAGAAGCGATTGGCATGGCACATAAAATCGTCCCTAATTGGCGCATTGCGAACATGCGACGAACAAATCGCGTCGATCGCATTTTGAGATGATTATCATCGGGTGAGTAATAGGTCATTCGAAGGCGTAATTAGCAGTCTATATAACGCAGTTTATCTACAAAAAGAGCAGGCAGCATGACTTTTTAAGATTCTTTCCGCTTTATTTATTATTTTTTCTGGTGAGAAAAAAATGTTAGCTGCCCGCATTTAAAAAAATACGTTTAAGCCTAACGCGCAACATCATCTCATTGTCATGCATCAGGCTGTCAATTTAGCAATACATTGCCGCTATCTCCTGCGGCCCTTCGCGACCGACGCAGACCAGTTAAAATCGTTGACTTCACTGGCAGTCAGTGAGGAGGGTTTCTTTTTTCGGACAGGTTTTTTGTTTTCCTTTTCTGCTTTTAACTTTTCTTTAAGCAATTTATCCGCCATCACCTGCTGACGCGCTTCAAGGTTAAGCGCTTTCTCTTTTTTGACGTCCGGTTCTTTACCCGTACGCTGGCGGTATTTTTCAATCAAATGATGAAGCACTTCATTGACGGCAAGTCGCTCTTCATCGCTGAACTGATCGATGGAAATCATTTTCTTGTCATTCATCGTCGCTTTCCTCGTCGTGGGATCATCGGCAGTGTACAACAAGCCGGATGAATAAAAGGCATTTGCTTGCCTCTTAACGCATTTTAACCGGGAACGTGAGTATCATTTCGTCTCAGGACAGCTAAAATAAGCGAAAATTAACAACGAGAATCTGGATAATGAAAATCCCCCTGCCTGACGATCATAAAGCATTTATCACCGCACTTCTGGACGAACCCGTTGACGTCATTGAGATGCACTCTCCCCACGCTGAACACATTGATCGCGCTTATACTGTCGCGCTACAGCAAAAAAATCATGAGGCTGAGGCAGACTGGAAACGGACGATCACGTTTCTGGCCCTGTTCGTTTTTCTCTATGCGGCGCTGGGTGCATCACTGACGCTGGACCTGAGTCCCGCCGGGGCGAGTCACAAAAGTATTGAATACGCGTTAGAAGCCGTGCCGGTGCTTATCGCCTTTTCCGGCTTTTTTATTTCTGTGCTTTACCTGTTTCTTGTGCGCGCGGGTTCACGTCAACGCCGTAACTGGCAACGAACACTTTTGATTCTGGAAAGGTATACCACTGGTCATGTATTTAAACTGACGCATCAGCAAGGCGCGGGTACCAGCAACTACTCGCTTTCATCCATCATGCTGGCGCTCGCGATGTTCATTTGCCTCACATGGTTAATCATCTATAACTACCTTACCTTCACTACCAGCGGTGTGTTTGGTAGCGTCATTTCACTGTTTATCAGTACGATGGTTTATGTCATTTTGGATATTCAGCTCCTGAAACCGTGGCAGTCAGAGGCTGAAAACGATCCCTCCGGTGTTGATGAAAATAAAGCCGATCGCTAACCTTCCATGGCCCGATATGCATCGGGCCAGCCTTTGCATCTGGCAGGCGAAACAGGCACATAGGTTAATGCCAGGGATAACCTAAAACGCTTAAAGTATGTTGTAACTATATTATGCCTCGTTGATGCTCAGCTTACGTTCAGGCTCGTCAGGGAGGCTGCTCACGATGAGTGAGCAGCCTCTGAAAACATCGCTACAAGTGACAACGTCACCTGTGGTTTCCGTAAGACGTGATTTGGGTTGGTTGATGTCTGATTAGTGAAATCAGTCGAATGGAAATTCACGAGCCAGAACGCGGGCAATCACATTCAGCGCGCCCTCGTCCGTATTACTCTCGGTTTTAAAACGCGCGACAGCCGAGACAGCCTCACCCGCATTGGCCATTGCAAAACTAAAGCAGGCCTGACGTAACATCTCGATATCATTCGCGCTGTCGCCGACAGCCACTACTTCACAATCGCTAATGCCCCATTTTTGCTGAAGCAAAGCGATACCGTGCGCTTTATGGCAACCCGGAATAATCAGGTCAATAAAGCCATAACCGCTGGAAACGGGATGCATGATGTGATCGATTTCGCCCAATTGGGTATGCAAACGCGTCATCAGGCTTTCAATCCCTTCGTGCGCCAGATTGAGCGAGAACTTAAAGACAGTGTCATCAATATCGTAAAGGTTGTCGCGCTTCTCGAGTCGGTAATAATGATTTTTTAGCATGCCGATCACGCTATCCGGCATGGACGCGTGAACATAAGCGCTTTTGCGGCCACAAACAACGACGCTGATATCCGGTTCTCTGGACAGAATATCGAGTACGCTGTGTACCCTTTCTTTTGCCAGCTCGCCACAAAATATCACTTCATCGCCATGCGACACCCACGCACCGTTTTCTGCCACGAAGGCAATTTCATTTTTGATGTCAGGAAAATATCGCTGTAACTGGTAATACTGATTGCCGCTGGCGACCACAAAATGAATACCTTTTTCTTTGAGCAGAGCATACTGGCGTGAAAAGCGCTGGACATTGTACTGCTTGTTTTCATCAAGAAAGGTACCGTCCATATCCACTGCAATCATCCTTACTGCCATTTTACTCCCCCTTTGCTCCCGGCCTTAACAGGCTAACTGTGTGGTTAAGCTTACTCGCTGTAAGGATTATTGAAAGTTACAAACGCTGAATTTCCGCCTGTTATGGCAAATTGTGCCGTCGCGCCCAGATTGAAAGTTAAAGCTCTGTTAATAATGACCATCACCTTCGAATGAAGGTTACATAAATTTCATTCGAAATAACATCATCTGTTAAGAGGTTAATCTATGCGCGAAGGACTTCACTACACCCCACTTCCTGAGGACATCTCTGCCTCTATCCGTAACTTTAAGCAGCGCGCACGTAAGCAGATCGGCGACGTTGAGCGCGTATTTCGGCAAGTCTGTCAGAAAACAGAAGAGGCCATTGCCGAAGCGAGGCAGGAAGAGGCTCAAACCGGGAGCGCCTGGCCCATCGTCACGGGCGAGGCGATAGCCTCAGGCACGGTTTCCCCGGAAACGCGGGCGCGTATCAAGCGGCGCGGCTGTGTCGTCGTCCGGCAGCATTTCCCCCGTGAGCAGGCACTGGCCTGGGACGCCGACATGTTGCGTTATCTGGATGAAAACCAGTTTGATGCACAGTACCGCGGGCCAGGAGACAATTTTTTCGGCAGTCTTGAGGCATCCCGTCCAGAAATTTACCCCATTTACTGGTCTCAGGCTCAAATGCAGGCCCGTCAACGCCCGGAAATGCATCAGGTACAGTCGTTTCTGAACCGGTTATGGACCTATGAATCGGAGGGGCAGCGATGGTTTGATCCTGACGTGAATATCCTCTATCCAGACCGTATTCGTCGACGGCTACCGGGCACCACGTCAAAGGGACTGGGTGCGCATACCGATTCAGGCGCGCTGGAACGGTGGCTGTTGCCTGCTTATCAACGCGTCTTTCACGCCGTTTTTAACGGGGATATTGATCGCTACGATCCCTGGAATGCCGCTCACCGCAGCGACGTCGATGAATACGATGTACCGGACACCACAAAATGTTCTGTCTTCCGCACTTTCCAGGGCTGGACCGCGCTGTCCGATATGATCCCGGGTCAGGGTTTACTTCACATTGTGCCCGTCCCCATGGCAATGGCCTATCTTCTGTTACGTCCACTGCTCTCCGATGTGCCGGAAGATGAACTGTGCGGTGTCGCACCCGGCCGCGTCCTGCCTGTTAATGAAAAATGGCATCCCCATTTGATGAAGGGCTTATGCCCGGTACCGGCTATTACCGCCGGCGATTCCGTTTGGTGGCATTGTGACCTTATTCACGCGGTCGCGCCGGTCGAAAACCAACAAGGCTGGGGAAATGTGATGTATATTCCTGCTGCGCCGCTGTGCGATAAAAACCGCGCGTATGCGCATCATGTGGCGCATGCGCTGAAGCAAGGCCATTCCCCTGCGGATTTCCCACCGGAGCATTACGAAGCTGACTGGAAGAATCGCTTTACCCTGGCCGACCTTAACCCACTCGGGAAACGCAGCCTGTGCCAGTCCTGATAAAAAAGAGTAAGCGGGTTAATGCCCGCTTTGGTTCAGTAGGATAAAGGGAGCCGGTATGAATACGCGCCAGGAAAAAATTATCGAACTGGTCAATGCGCGTGGCAGCATCACCGTCAGTGAACTGGCTCGCGTTGTCAGTGTGTCTGAGGTGACGATACGGCAGGATTTAACACAACTTGAACAGCAGCGCGTGTTACGTCGCGTTCACGGTGCAGCCGTCGCGCTGGACAGTGATAATGTGAGCACACGGATGAACACACGTTTCAGCATCAAACAGGCTCTGGCCCGTTATGCCGCCGGACGCGTCAATGAGGGCGAATCAGTTTTTATCGAGGGCGGCAGTACGAATGCCTTACTGGCACTTGCGCTTGCCGGTCGAAAAAATCTGACGCTTATCACCGTCAGTCACTATATCGCTCATCTGCTGAAAGAAGCCGATTGTGAGGTCATTGTGCTGGGAGGCCGGTTACAAAAGAGCAGTGAATCGATGACCGGGCCACTGACGCGTTACTGCATTCAGCAGACCCACTTTCATAAAGCGTTTATTGGTGCTGATGGCTGGCACCCGGAAACCGGTTTTACCGGTCGCGACATGCTACGGTGTGACGTGGTGGACGCTGTACTGGCAAAAAACGCTGAGAGCTATGTCCTGACAGACAGCAGTAAATTCGGACAGCTTTATCCCTATCCTTTATCGCCCGGTTATGCGCCGCGTCATGTCATCACGGAACACGGGTTGCCCGCGGATACCGTGAACCGGCTTACAGAGCAAGGCACCGAGGTGATACCGGTGACGATCGCTTAAAGGTGGCTGTCGGTTTCAGGGTGCGACGCTGACAGAATCGCGCGACACCAGACTGGCGATAAAAGGCTTACGCTGCATTAACTCGCCGCCATCGAGCATGGCGACCAGCCGGTTGATAGTTTCATTGATCATGTCGGTAACCGGAAACTTCATGCTGGAGAGCGAGGGAATCACATACGGAGCCAGCGGGATGTCATCAAAACCTATCACCGAAACTCTGGCCGGTACGGCAATGTTGTTTTCCGTGAGTTGTTTAATGGCACCAATTGCCATTTCATCGTTGCTGGCTACGATAGCGCTGAAAGACTCGCCGCTGGCGAGCAGGGATTTGACCGCCAGCATGCCGCTTTGTGCGGTCCACTTACCCTGCACAATCAACTGGGGATTAGGCGCAATGCCCGCCGCGCTTAATGCAGCCTGATAACCGGAAAGTCGTTCCTGACTGGTAGGAGAATCCAGCGAGCCGGTGATAAACGCGATATCACGATGCCCCTGTTCAAGCAGATGATTGACAGCCAGCCGCCCTGCTGCCTGCTGGTCGCTGAATACACAAAAACTTTCATGAATGCGCAGGCGGCGATTGATTACCAGAATGGGTTGTTTGTGGTCGGAAATAATAGCATCCAGTTCATCAATACTCAGAAAGCGCGGATAGATGATGATGCCATCGCAGCGTAGATCGAGCAAAAACTGAATCGCCGCGCGCTCCTCAGCGGCAGTGTGCTTCCCGTCAGCCAGAATTAACTGACGATTCTGCTGCTCCATAATCCTGGCGGAATGCGACATTAACTCGCTGAAAATATTGCCGCTGTACAGTGTGTTAGTCACCACCAGCCCTATGGTTTGTGTACTTTTATTTGCCAGATTACGGGCCAGTAAATTGGGCCGATAGCCTGTCTCAGCGATAGCCTGCAAAACGTGTTCACGTTTCTCTTTGCCGACGTAACCGTTGCCCGACAATACCCGGGAAACCGTTGCTTTTGAGACACCGGCGCGTTTTGCCACTTCTGAAATCGTTGTCATATGAGGATCGCCAGAATTCTCAGCCTGAAAGCAGTCTACCTAAGTCTTTCATTATTTGAAATATTTACACGCCAGCCCACAGGGCGCGCCAGATCATTGACAGTGACCTTAATCACAGAAATAACACAGGGTGATTATTGGCGCTTGTGTCAGCCCCAAAACAGCTTCATGATTTTGTGAAACCGGTTTCCTATTTTGCCGTGCCGATCGTCAGTGGTCACGCAACGTTCCCCTGGCGAAAGACGTAAAACAATAAGGCAGCCGTCATGAGCGGAAACCAGAACGCACTTCCCTCTACCCTACGAGAGAAACATCATGTCAGGAAATTATGCCGGGATTTCACAGGCCATCGTTACCGCCTTAGGTGGCCTGAACAACATTAGCGCCATTACGCATTGTATGACGCGCCTGCGTTTTGTTGTGAAAGACGACGACAGTGTCGATCTGGCGGCCCTGAAGGCCGTCAACGGCATCATGGGCGTCGTGCATACCGATACACAGTATCAGGTGATCATCGGGAATAATGTTGCCAAAGCCTATCAGGCCGTTCTGGCCCTCGGTCAACCGCAGGCTGAAAGCGCTTCGCCAGTTAAACGTCGTATCACGCTGAAAAGCATTGGTGCCGGTATTCTCGATGCGCTTGTCGGTACCATGTCACCACTGATTCCGGCGATCATTGGCGGATCGATGGTCAAACTGCTGGCCATGATTCTGGATATGGCGGGCGTTTTTGACAAAGGCTCGTCCACGCTGATCATCCTGAACGTTATCGGGGATGGGGCATTCTTCTTTTTACCGGTCATGGTAGCGGCTTCTGCCGCACTGAAATTTAAAACCAATATGTCACTGGCGATTGCTATTGCCGGCGTCCTGGTGCACCCCACTTTCATCGATTTAATGGCCAAAGCAGCTCAAGGCCAGCATGTCGAGTTTGCTTCTGTTCCGGTGACGGCGGTGAAATATACCTATACGGTGATCCCCGCCCTTGTGATGACGTGGATTCTGTCCCATATCGAACGTGGCGTCGATCGAATTACGCCTGCCGTCACCAAAAACTTCCTTAAGCCGATGCTGATTGTGCTGATTGCGGCACCGATTGCGATTGTATTAATAGGTCCCATTGGCATCTGGATCGGCAGCGGTATCTCTGCGCTGGTCTACACCATTCACGGCTATCTGGGCTGGCTTTCCGTGGCCATCATGGGCGGGCTGTGGCCGCTACTGGTAATGACCGGCATGCACCGGGTTTTTACCCCTACCATCATCCAGACGATTGCAGAAACAGGTAAAGAAGGCATGGTGATGCCTTCAGAAATTGGGGCCAACTTATCACTTGGCGGTTCGTCGCTGGCCGTCGCCTTCAAAACGAAAAACCGCGAATTACGCCAAACGGCGCTTGCAGCCGCGGCCTCCGCTATTGTGGCCGGTATTTCTGAGCCTGCTCTTTACGGTGTCGCCGTGCGCCTGAAACGCCCATTAATCGCCAGCCTGATGAGTGGCTTTATCTGCGGTGCCGTTGCCGGAATCGGCGGGCTTGCCAGCCATTCAATGGCTTCGCCAGGATTATTTACCAGCGTGCAGTTTTTTGATCCGTCCAATCCCCTGTCGATTGTCTGGGTCGTGGCGGTAATGGTGCTTTCTGTCGTGCTGTCGTTCATTCTTACTCTCATTCTGGGGTTTGAAGATATCCCTGAAATGACCCAGCCGTCTGCGCCCTCGTCCGTCGTCACCGCAGAAAAAGCGAACGCGGTTAACGCCAGTTAATTAATGATTACAGTATTAAAGAGGATGTCATGTCTGAGTCAGTATTCCCGGAAGGATTTTTATGGGGCGGTGCCCTGTCCGCAAACCAGTCAGAGGGCGCCTTTCTTGAAGGCGGGAAAGGATTAACGACCGTTGACATGTTACCGCTTGGCCCGGCACGCATGCCGGTGAAACTGGGGCAGGAAAAACGCGTCACACTGCGCGATGATGAATTTTATCCCAGCCATACCGCTATCGACTTTTATCATCGCTATCGCGAAGATATTGCGCTGATGGCAGAAATGGGATTCACCGTCTTTCGCACCTCTATCGCCTGGAGCCGACTTTTCCCTCGTGGAGATGAATTAACGCCCAACGAGCAGGGGCTGGCGTTTTACCGTGATCTGTTTACCGAATGTCGTCGCTATGGCATTGAGCCACTGGTGACGCTGTGCCATTTTGACGTGCCGATGCATCTGGTAACGGAATATGGATCGTGGCGTCATCGTAAAATGATCGCGTTTTTCGCACGCTATGCACGAAGCTGTTTTGAGGCATTCGACGGCCTTGTGAAATACTGGCTTACCTTCAATGAAATTAACATCATGCTGCATAGTCCGTTTTCAGGCGCTGGGCTGGTGTTTGAACCGGGTGAAAATACCGAGCAGGTTAAATATCAGGCTGCCCATCATGAACTGGTTGCCAGTGCGCTGGTAACGAAAATTGCTCATGAGGTCAACCCGGCCAACCAGGTAGGCTGCATGCTGGCAGGCGGCAATTTTTATCCCTGGTCAAGTAAACCCGACGATGTCTGGGCGGCACTGCAAAAGGATCGTGAAAATCTGTTTTTTATCGATGTGCAGGCACGGGGCGCCTACCCAGCGTATTCCGCGCGTCTGTTTCGAGAGAAAGGCATTGAGATCGTTATGGCGGAAGACGATGCGGAGATCCTTAAAAACACTGTCGATTTTGTTTCATTCAGTTATTACGCCTCTCGCTGCGCATCTGCTGATATGCATGACCAGAACAGCAGCGCAGCCAATGTCGTCAAATCGCTGACTAATCCGCACATCGCACGTAGTGAATGGGGTTGGGGCATTGATCCGCTTGGACTTCGCATCACCATGAATATGATGTACGACCGCTATCAGAAACCGCTGTTTTTAGTCGAGAACGGTCTGGGTGCACGTGACGAGTTAACACCAGAAGGCGAAATCATAGACGATTATCGTATCAGCTACCTGCGTGAGCATATTCGCGCCATGGCTGACGCGATTGGCGACGGTATTCCCGTACTGGGTTATACCACATGGGGCTGCATTGATTTAGTGGCGGCTTCAACCGGTGAAATGAGCAAGCGCTATGGTTTTGTCTATGTTGATCGGGACGACCACGGTAACGGGACGCTGGAAAGACGCCGGAAAAAATCGTTCTGGTGGTACAAGAAAGTCATCGCCAGCAATGGCCGCGATCTGGATTGAGTCGGTGTGCAGCCACGAGACGTGACCAGACGCGACGGCGGTGAAGCATTTAAAGGGATAAGGCGACAGATAATACTGTCGCCTTCTGGCCCGGTTATTTTTGCAGCAGCCAGTGTTCAATCTCGCTGGCTGGCAGCGGTTTAGAAAAAAAGTAGCCCTGAATCTGGTCGCAACCATATTGCTTCAGCAGACTCAGCGTCGCTTCGGTTTCGACCCCTTCCGCCAGAACCGTATAATTCAGCTCCTTCAACATCTGAATAATGCTTCTGACAATCACTCTGGACGCCTGATCGTTGTCCATGCGGTTAATCAGAGACATATCAACTTTGATAACGTCTAAGGGAATTTCCTGTAGATAGCTGATGTTGCTGTAGCCTGTGCCAAAATCATCCAGAGAGATAACAAACCCCTCGGTTCTCAGCGCTTCCAGGCCGTTTATAGCAACATGGCTTTCTGTAATGAGTTCATTTTCAAGGCACTCCACGCCCATAAAGGACGTAGGCAAATCAGCAGCCTGCATTTTACTGGCCAAATCTGCCGCAAAGCCGGGGCGTGAAAAGTCACGTTCACTGACGTTAACTGAGACAGGAATTAACTGATATTCCTGTTTCCACGTTTTGAGTTGAACGATGACACGATCGATGACCCAGTCCGTCAGCACCGAGATCAGGTTTGTTTTTACAGCCAGGGGAACGAAATCGGCAGGGAACAGCTCGCCTCGTTCCGGGTGATGCCACCGGATCAACGCTTCCAGGCCCACGGTTTTGCCGGTTTTTAAACACACTTTGGGCTGATAAGCCAGATAAAGACCTTCGTCTTTTTTCAGCGCCTGTGCCAAATCATTCATGATGAGAAAATCATCCGTGCGGCGCGAATCATAAGCATGATCGAAGGTCATGGCACCGCAATTCTGATAAATGCATTCATGCAGTGCGCTTACCGCCTGACGAACGATTTCATTGGCATCTATCTCTCGGGAGACAAATTCTGTTTCACCTGCATAAACGTCGATATCGATCGTGATATTGTCCGCTAAATCCGCCTTCAAATTCTTGAGAACATCAATCGTGCTTTGTGCCGTGTACCCTTCAAGATAGGGCTGGATGAGGGCAAACCGACCCGGTGCGAATGAATAAAGCATATCATCGGACTCAAGTTCGAGGCGCGCACTGACCAGGCCGGCGATTTGCCGGAGCAGGTTTTCTACCGGCGCGATACCAAAGGTGCGCGAGAGTTCATAAGCATGCGGAATATCAATGCAGTCGATAAGAATAAGGCGGAAGCGTCGATCAGGATTGCTCACGGCCAGCTGCTGCATATCACGCAACAACCGCGGGCGATTAGGAAGATGCGTGATCAGGTCAGTAAAACTGGCCAGATTCCAGGCGTCCAGAAATGAGGTGACCAGCCTCGCTAACGACTTTAAGGTTTCGAGTTGCGCATCGTTAAAGGTATGGGGTTGCGTATCTGTGACACATAACGTGCCCAGAACCAACCCTTCAACATTACATAATGACACGCCCGCATAGAAGCGGATATGCGGCTCGCCTTCCACTAACGGATGGAAAGAGAACCGATTGTCTTGCAGTGTATCCTGAATGACCAGTTGGCCGTCGCCATCAATAACATGTCGACACAAGGAAACATCACGTGACGACGCTTTAAGATTAAAGTTGCGGGAAACTTTAATGTATTGATTTTTGTCGTCAATAATTGAGATAAAACTGCCCGAAATGCCGAGTGCCTGCGCGGCAAGCTGTACAAATTTTTCCAGCACCTCATCCCTGGTTACATCAGGTGACAAAAGTGCTTTAACCGCTTTAAGACGATTTTCTTCATTGCCACTTTGATTATCGTGCACAACAGCCTCCCCATGTGCGGGTGCAAAACGCAGAAAACAATTTAGCCTAATTTTAAATATTTAGCGCCACATTGACCGACAATTTATAGCAAACAAGAGGCCATGCGAGACTGTATAACATGCAAGAAAAGGTTTTAAGTCATTTTTAACCGTAAATGTCACAACGTTCTGCGTTATGCCCGACACGCAGGCGGCACTTTTGGTGAGTAGACGACATCGCTGTCAATGTTCAGGCACAATAATCGATCCGCTTACCCCATTAAGGGTATTGGTCCACGTTAAGCGGTTTTTTCTCCCGACGCTTTATCTTGCCACAGGCTGCCTCTCTCAGTAATGAATGCGCATTCAGTTATTACCTGTTGCGCGCCTGTAAGACTGCCGTTATGAAATATTACTTAAGCTTTTCTGTCAGAGATAAGAACTTAATAATGGCAAAACATCCTGACGGCACAGACGTTAATTAAATGCAAAATGTAAAGTTATGGAAGCAAAGATTAACAAACACGGTCGGGGGCTTCGTGATGGCGCGAGGAATACAGAACAGTTCAGGCATCTTAGTGTCTGCAGACACGATAAATGTCAGCAGACTTCTGGCTGAAAGCATAAGGAAATGGACGTTAGCCCGCTATCGCCGGCTACGGTATGCTGAACAGCTTTTCTTTTCGCTTATTAAACGACGCCCTGACGGTAATGATGGGCTGACACGCTGATAATTGGTACACTTATTGCCTTGGCGGAACAATGCCAATGCTGAACTCGATTAACAGGTTAAACAACCCTGCCAGTTGGCGCCAGCAGGTCTGGGTTGCTCAGGAAAAGAAGTATGCTGACTGACGATCAACTGAATTACATTCTCAGCCACCCCGACGAATTTTCAGATCAGGTTGTGGCAATGGCGAAAGAGATACGGGTTTACCGTGCTGCGTTCGCACAGCCCTATGCGATCATTGAACCATTAGGTATGACGTTTATTGGCGATGAAAATGGCGCGATGGTGTGGCATCCGAAACACTACGAAGAAGGCGATACGCCGCTCTACCTCAGACCATCAATGGAAGAATAACCGTTGTGACATATTCATACTTACACATCTGTAAATCCCCGTCCTGGCACGCCCCCGTTCACCTTCATTCATGTCAACGCTGCGAGACTCATGTTACACACTGATCCTCCCTTAGTCAGCCCTGCTCTTCACCCCGTAGCATCAACACTTCATCTATCCATGTTTAGTTTGATTCGAGACACTGCCTGGCGCTGCCATGATGCGTGTGGCGTGACCACCCGCTCTGCAGAAAGATAAGCGATTCGGTCACTTTTCATCGTCAACGCATACCGATGCCGTCCATTGTGGTTGTTAGCATCTGTCCCGGCTCTGCACTTACTGAATCACTGATGTGATGCGACAAGCGCGTGATTTAAGCGAGACCCATATCATCACAACACGCGATCACCGTTCTCAGCCGCCACCAGGCGAGTCAGAAAACGCGGGTTGACCGCATTTCTTTGGGCCCCATCGTTGCGGCTTCTGCGCCCATCAGTTTTTGTAAGTTGTTACTGGCAAAATAATGCAGGCAACTCAGGCAGGATGAGCGATAGTCAACGCAGGCACGCTGCTGGACAGGAGCGCTTTCCTGACATCTGCGTCCAGATTAGCGTCAGTGACAATATCCGTCAGCGCATCCAGATGAACCACATTGAAAAGAGACCAGGCACCGTATTTTGAACTGTCTGCCAGCAAAACACGTCGCCTCGCATTGATGATCAAATCGTGTTTCAGAGCCGCTTTTTCTTCCGTGGGCGATGTCACGCCTTTCGTCATATCCCATCCATTACCACTCAGGAAAGCAATGTCAGGATTGATATTGTTCAGCATCTTTCGACCGTGATCGCCAATGCAGGACTGGCTGCTTTCATCGATTCGCCCACCAATAATGGTTACTTCAATCTGCTTAAATTCGGAGAGGAACAGCGCAATATGTAAGTCATTGGTGATCACACGTAGCGGCATATGGGTAATTTGCCGGGCCAGCTCAAACATCGTCGTCCCTGCATCAAGGATTACTGCATCGCCTGCTTTGATGAAGGTGGCTGCAACGCGCGCAATAGCATGTTTTTCAGGCTGATTCCGTGACGATTTTTCCAGCGTGGTGGGCTGCGATGGAATAAAGCGGTTAAGCGTTACGCCCCCGTGCGTGCGGCTGACCACTCCTTCCTGATCGAGTTTAATCAGATCACGCCTGATAGTAGCAGGAGAAGCGCCTGTGACCGAAACAAGCTGTTCAACCGTTACCAGATTATTTCCTTTCAGGTAATTCATTATCGATTCTAAGCGACTGTTTTCTTTCATCTTCACATTGACCAGGGCGTTTTCTTTTTTGGATCATGCAGATATGATCGCAAAGTGCGATTTTTCTGTCCAGGTAATATCTGAGAAGATGATTAACTCAGCTCACGGGTGAGTAAATACCTTTGGATTCCTCACTGCACGACTGAAGTGACGGTGATCCGCTTTCCTGCGCCATGCTTACTCTCATCGCGAAAGCATTCTGTTCAGCATGACTTCTCAGCGAGCGACGGCGTGTTAATGCTCTTAGATGAATATAAGGTTTCGTCCCACTTCGTCTGAAACGAGGACGGTAAAAATTTGATGTGAAAGGCGAGAGGACTGATGCAGGCGTGAAGTCGGGACAGGTTGAATGCGGTCTCTGGAGCACTGCTGACGCAATCAAAACGGCAGCGGTCCCTGCTGCGAGTGATACGATGTCTTTATCGTGACATATAATATTAACCGGACCTTACATCGCGCTTCGATATTCCGGCCAGGCCACCGCGTCTGAATGAAGCGCACCTGAAGGAGCAAATAAACTGCCCTGGAAATTAATCACGCCCGCTGCTTCCAGCCACATCCACTCCTCCGCTTTCACGATGCCGGCAGCAATGACCGTAATCTCTAAGGCAGAGCAACATTTTATAATGGCCTGAACCACGGCTTGTTTCGGACCACTGCGGTGAACATCGGAAGTGATACTTGAGTCAATGCGAATCCGGTCGGGCTGAATATGTGTCAATAACGAGAGCCCGGCGGAACCGGCACCAAAATTATCGACGGACAGACTGATGCCCGCAGCCTTAAGCTCCCTGACGGCAACCGAAAAAGCTTCCACGCGTGAAATAACTTCCGTTTCGCTGACACCAATGACCACCTGCTCAGGGACCAGCCCTGCAGCATTTATGGCCGCAACAATGGTCTGAACCGCATCAGGTACGACAACCAGCGTCATAGGCAGCAGACTGACATACAGCGTCATCTCGTCCGGGCAGGCCCGCCCGGCCATCCTGAACGCTGTAATCACCGCGTCAAGATCGGCATCATGTAACTGCTTTGACGAATCGCGCTGTTCAGTACGACGAAGCCGTGCGTCCGCTATCGCCTCAATCGCCGTCACTTGACGGGCAAGCGGATCGACGACGGGACGGAAAGTAATACCCGATACCGAAGGCGTCACCTTGCTGGCAGTGGTGCTTTCCGGAATGAATTCCCAGTATTCGGAGGGCAATACCTCGAAGTAATTCTCTTTCTCACGCGCCTCAACAAAGGTACGCAGGAACTGCAACGCGCGGTCAGCATAAGTTAACTGGTACTTCGACGTGCCTTTATCCAGCACCGCCTGAAGCACGGTGGAACGATCATGCTCACGTAAATCAAACAATTCCATGCCGGCATTACCGAACCGACGCGAGGGCGCATAATCACGCATCAACTCGACCAGGTTATGGTGACGTCGATCAGCACAAATGCGCTGATAAATGGCCAGCACGCCCTCTTCCGGGCCTTCCAGTAACTGGAAAAAGTGCGTGCCATTGAACAACAGAATACCGGTCACATCATGAGACGCATTCAGTATGCTGGCATCATCCACCATTCCGGGTAGCGTCTTAACAGGAACGTCATCCGAGATATGGCTGCGATAAATTATTGTGGTCAGCAAAGGGCATCTCCAGCATCAACGTGAGTGTAGTCGTCAGCTTATCAGTTATTCCTTTAACATGCAGGTCTCGGTGCGCGGACTGACGCAATAATTTACATTAAATTGCATCAGGGAGGAACAGTAATGGCGCGCAAGACAAAATAACACAAAGTAAACCCGGATCGGCTTCTCATTAATTATCGTTACTTTTTCAGCGGGGAACGATTACTGCCCTGACCTCTTTTTACAAGAGATATTTTTTAACTGCTAATGAGTGCGCTTTTATTTATTTTTTAACTCTATGTTTTAAAAGGCTTTAACCCACCTGCCGGTGACCCGCGCTTCTGGGTTTGCAGATTTATCCACCTGAAGCCGGCCCGACATGCCGCACGGAGAACGTCGGAAAATGTATCGCAGCCAGAAATTTGCCTTATAAAAAAGCGTAAGCGAAAATGAAATCTTCGTTCGAGGCTCCAGGGTTTCTGTTCTTTCCTCACCTGACGTATTAATCAATACGCATTAACTCAAAAAATAAACGGCCTTCATCCGGGACGTAAACGGTTATTCCATGACGGTTTAATATCGCAACGCATTAATTGCTTTCGCCTTTTATAGTGATTGGCTTTTATTTTTTAAAATCAACGTACAATTATTTTTTGCAATATCATTCAGCATATGGGCAGGAGCGGCAATGGCTCAGGAACCTGGCGACAAGGAATATCACCGCACCAGAACAACACAGTCACTGCGCGTCTCAGACAGAGGCCGGGATGAGGTGCTGAAAAAGTTTTTACGTCTGGCCTGTCAGTTAGTTGGTATTAATGGAAGTTATATCGCTGTCTTAAATGACGATAAGCATAGTGTGCGTGCCAATTACAATATTGAGCTGAGTGACACGACGCGCGAACAGGCCTTATGCCGACATGTTGTCGAAAGTGATGCGACGGTCATTGCACCTGATACCCGACTTGATCCGCGTTATGCCCATCACCCTTTGATTGTCCATGCCCCTTATATTCGCTTTTATGTCGGTACGCCGCTGAAAAACGCTCATGGACAGATACTGGGAACGCTATGCCTGACGGATACGGTGCCACGGACTTTTAGCCACCAGCAGAAACAGATCATAGAGTCACTGGCTGGATTGGTTGTTGCCTTTCTTGAAGCCTGGCATTCGGCGGCCTTTATCGAACCTGTTACCGGCATGGCCAATCGGGAACGTCTCTTTCGCGACATTCTGCATCTTGCCACGCTGAATGACACGGCACTGCGCCGTCTGGTGCTTATCGACTGTATTGATATGTCACGCGCCTACGACCTGTCCCGGTCACTGGGCATGGCGTCGCTGGAGTCCTTGCTTAAGGATGTCGCCACCCTGTTAAGGTTACGTCTTCGGCCTGCCAGTGGTGAGTCGATTTACACGATCGCGACTGGCCGCTTTGCGATTTTGACCCGTGCAGAAAGCCACGTTAGCGCAAAATGGGTTGAGGAACGGTTAAACGGGATTCATGCCGATATGGGCGACGGCCTCACTATGGCGTTGGCGACCTGTACCGCGCAGATCGACTTTATCGCCGGCCAGACCTTCCCCCAGGACACTCTCAGACAGGCAGTCAATGCGCTGGAACGCGTGAGCGGTCCGTCCGTTCATCTGTGTGATGCTGTTAGTGATGGAATTAAAGACGCGAGTTCCCCCGCTGATTTCACCTTAATGCGTGATCTGGCAGACGCGCTGCGGCGCAACCAGGGACTGTATCTGGTTTTCCAGCCCAACGTGTGCTTGCTCAGTGGTAAACCGGTTGGCCTCGAAGCGCAGATCCGTTGGCATCATCCCCAACGTGGAGAGCTGGCAGCCGATAACTTTACTTCACTGGCCGTTGGGACTGAGCTGGGCACAACACTCACGACCTGGCTGATTGACAGCACTATTGCCCGGCTTAAACGTCTACGTAATCATCCTATTCAGTTACCTGTCACAATCAGTATTCATGAGCGGGATGTGACAGATCGGGCGTTTGCAGAAAAGCTGGCGGAAAAAATGCTTAAGGCAACCTTACCTGTGTCAATGCTGGTCATCAAAATCGTTCAAAAAGAGCATATCATTGACAGCCCCTCAGCCATGCTGGGCCTGGAAATGCTAAGACGTATGGGATTCACAATGACATGGGAATATATCGCGAAAGGCTATCGCAAAATACGCTATCTGCGCGGGATGCCGCCTGATGTTATAAAACTGGATAAAACACTGGCCAACCAAATTCATGCAAATATTACTTCCCGACTTATCGCACACAGTATTTTTACGACGCTCAAAGAGCTCAACCTCCTTGTTTTAGCCCACAGCGATCGTCCCGCCTCTGTGGTCACCTCAGATAACAGTGAGGCTACCTATGAATATTTCAACATTAAACCTATGACAGAAACGGAACTCGATCCCTGGCTGAAATGGAAGTTACCGGGGTAAGCGTTTTCTCCCCGTTCTGTACTCGTGGACCATCCTGCTGGTATTTATTTTCTGGCCAGATGGCGTTTCGTATCACGAGCCTGGATACGCGCTTCTGTGGGTGAGGGAAACAGATAATGGTACAGATCGCGATACAGGCTCAGATGTTTCACCACGCCCTCATGGATAGTCTTGGTAATATCGTTGATTAAAAAATCGCAGGTGGTGTTGAAGTTTCCCATTTTAAAAAAGGCTTTATCAAAAACCGTAATAATGCCTTCCCATTTCATCTGATATTCATCTCTGATCGGATCATGAGTTGCAATGAACAGGCCTTTGTGGGACTTCACACCATGTTTGCCCACATAGGTGGTTTGCGAATCGTAGCCACGTTTACTCCGCCAACGGCAAAATTCATAAGGCACATCATAATGGGGCAAAATAAAGTCGGGACAGCGGAAATTCTCGTCGCTTAACAGGCCATCCAGCGTCACCGTGAAATGCAAAAAATCCTGCATAAAATCGAACTGACGCGTCTTGGTTAAGGTGACATTGATGGTGAAATTGCCTGAATGCACATACCAGTAGTTAGTAAAGCCGTTGACCAGAATACAAAATACCTGCCAGTCGCTAAGCCGCCGGTCACCGGCTAATCCTCTGAAACGACTTATCATTAGCCTTGCTTTGGGATGCTGATACGCTTTGAACAACGGATCATTCATACCTTTCAGTAACATCAGGCCCACTCCTTTGTAATTTAGCGTATCCTGCCATGCCATTTTACTACTGAAAAGGTGCCGTCATCTGATTATGCGACGTTGCGCTTTCCTTTTGGGCACCGTCTTACTTATCGTTCTGTGATGCCGTCTGTAGCCATAAGCATCAGGCTGCATCATTGAATGTGCAGGCAAGGCTAAATTTTGCAAAAGGAAAATAAAGACGCGTTCAGAGAGATAATTCAGAAGGGATAGAGGGCTAGTGCGCGTTGCTGATGGGTCTGAACAAACGCATTTTTTAATTCACAGTAAACGTTACTCTCCCCCCGGCAGTCACGTTGCGCGGCGTATTTCACTGCCGCATAGCTGTCGCGGATGTCTGGATATTTTCGCAAATAATCCCGAAACGCCAGATGCCGGATGATATCTGGACTGCCCTGGATAAAAGCATGGACGTGATGCGTACGGCGGCCCTGAAGGCCCTTGGTATAATAGCGTCTTCCTGGCATACCGTTTTCGCCACGCGCCTGATAGCCAGAGGCGCACAACGCTGACGTAATGTCAGACGAATCATGAGTAATCACTTCCAGCAAAATATCGATGATCGGTTTGGCCGCTAATCCTGGCACCGCAGTGCTACCAATATGATGAATAGCGACAAGGTGTTTACCCAATCTCGCCGCTAACACAGCCGCCTCAGCAGAGAAATGATTCGCCCATTCAGGGCAATACTCACTCACGATTATCTGACGCCCGTTTATCATTTCGCTTTTTAGCGCCCTTTTTTCTTGCGACCCGGCTGCGTAAATCGCTTGCGTGAAGCGGGCTTATCATCAGCTTTTACGCCCGATTTAGGTTGGCTATTCCCTGGTTTTTTTGCAGGAGATTTTTTCTGCGGCGTCTTTTTTGCCGATTTGTCATCAGAAGTGGAATTTTCGAGCAGCTTAAACAGTTCGATTAATTCATCATCCGTCAGATCGCGCCATTCACCCAAAGGAATACCTTTGAGATTTACATTCATAATGCGCGTGCGTTCCAGTTTGGTGACTTCATACCCAAAGTGTTTGCACATACGACGGATCTGCCGATTAAGCCCCTGTACCAGCGTAATACGAAACACGTAGGGTGCTTCTTTCTTCACTTTGCACTTTTTGGTTACCGTGCCCAACATGGGAACGCCGGCTGCCATACCGGCAATAAATTCATCGGTAACGGGCTTATCAACAGTGACGACATATTCTTTTTCGTGGTTATTGCCTGCACGCAAAATTTTATTGACCAGATCGCCATGATTGGTCAGGAAAATAAGTCCCTGCGAATCTTTATCGAGACGACCGATGGGAAAAACGCGTTTACTGTGATTAACAAAATCACTGATGTTATCGCGTTCGCCCTCTTCCATTGTGGTGATAATGCCTGTGGGTTTATTCAGCGCAATCAGCACCAAATCATCTTCATCACGAGGCTCAATCAGCTGACCATTCACTTTTACGACATCGCCAGCAAAAACCTGGGCACCAACGGCTGCGCGTTTACCATTGATGAAAACGTTGCCCTGTTCGATAAAGCGATCGGCATCGCGGCGGGAGCAGATTCCGCTCTCACTGATGTATTTATTGAGTCGTGTTGATGAATGCGTCAGCATGGTTCCTCCAAAAACGCGCACTATACCTTACCCGCTCTCGCTTGCGAAGCAGAAGGCATTAAACTTTTGGCCCCTTCATCGGCCAGTAAAATCGGGCCATATCCTCTGCGTTTTGAACCTGAAAGTGCAGGCAGACGACGTGACACATCAGTCTCGTCCCGCGCCTTTTTCGATGGCGCTGACCCGGGTCTGATCGATGCGACGCCCATAGGTCTGCACCGGGCAGGTGCTAAAACCGCGCGCTCATGCCAAGGTTCCAGGTGACCTCATGATAATCACGCGCGCCCGCCACCGTCGACACAGCGCCAAAAGCGCTAACCGCGTCGCCGATGGGGACATTGGCCCCTACAGCTATATCCGTCCAGTCTTTATCCTGATTCGAACGGCTTTGTCGGAAAGCCGTTCGTGTCGATTTCAGACCTGCACTCACCGATGTATCCGTGTCGCCAAACTGATGGTTATAACTGACCTGTGCCCAGGGATTGATTCCTAATCCCTGGGTATCAATGCGCCACCCCACTGCGCCAGTTTGTGAATGCCGTGTTTGATCGGAGAAACGCATCGCACTGCTGCTGTCGCCGCGTTCCTGATAACCGTCGGCCCGCACATAATCCAGCGCATAGCTGACAACAGGCCCCGTGGTAATCGTCTCGTTTAAGGGAAAATCCCAACCGGTTTGAACCCGCGTGCCCATCAGCTTTCCACTACTGCTGCCCTGTTCAGTGCGGACCGCAGGGCCAAGTTTTATCTGACGTTCAATGCTGTCGTAATCCAGATCCGCATAATGGATATCGGCGTTGACCCACAGTCTGTCCATCAGTTGTAGCTGGCTCCAGAGTGCCACCATGTTGCCGTGCAGCCGGTAATCATAACGTTCAGAGGGATGCTGTCGTTGGCTGGCCGTTGACAGCAACGCCCCTGCCTGCAGGTTGTCGGTCAGCTGATAACCCATGCCAGCTGACAGGTTTGCGGTATCTGTGTCGCCATCATTAAAAACATCACGTTTGTTGCGCGCGTGCTGACCGGCGTAACCGCCAAACACAGTGAATTCTCCGGCTTCAGCGGGTTGCCTACGCTGCTGCTGGAGATGACTGTCCAGCGTGTTATGCACATCCTGCAGCATCGACAGCGGTGCCTGCGTCAGTACCGCGACCTGGGCTGGTGCATCCAGGATTGACTGAATGTAGTCAGCAATCAGGGCATGCACCGCAGGGCTGGGATGAAGACGATCGGCAAACAAAAAAGTCTGTTGCGATGAGAAACCCGCTGTCGACGAAGTACAGACGGCGGAAGAGATGCCCGGTGGACAGGCCATGCCTGCGGTGTTAGTAAGACCATAAAGCGCCGGACAGGCGATCACTTCATTAAAAAGCCCATTAATATCGACCCGAACAATATTCCCCTGTGCAGCCGCCAGCGCGTTTTCTTCCTGCTGATTGTAACGGGCCGTCAGAGAAGCCGCCTGATCGCTTAACTGCTGCCAGGTGGCGAACAGCTGTTGTGCGATCAGGTCACGAACCGCCGGTATGGCAGAGAGCTGCGCAGCGGCCTGACCGAAAGCCGTCTGGATAGCCTGCTGCCGTTCCGCCGTAGTGAACGTGGTCGCCGCGTTCAGTGACTGAAACGCCGCCGCCACCGCTGCGGAACCGGCCCCCTGAAGTATTCCTTCTATCAGGGCAGGCGTCGCACCGACATTCGGCACGGTTGGCACTATCACCGTACCAGCGCCCGCATTCAGTAACGCGCTGACCTGGCTGGCGGCCGCACCGGCGCTGTTGTCAACCAGAGAAAGCGCCAACGAGGGGCTGGGAATGAGCGTGGCAGCGGCCAGGTCATTCCCGCCGATCCAGTGAATATAGAGCCCGTTGGAATCGGCCCGGCCATTCGTTGACGACAGATAGCGGGCAACCTGATCCTGGGTATTAAACTGCGGATTGAGAGCAGGCACCGCCACAGCACCGCCTGCCGCGTAATTACTCCCGCCCTGAGAGGACGGCTGCAGCATCAGTCCCGCGTCACGGGCGATGATTTCATCATAGAGTGGATGACTGGCAGAATCGTAGGTAAAACGGCCGACGTTGCCTGTATCACTCAGGCTGTCGCCAAATACGGTAAGACTGTCCCAGGCCATCACCGCTGGTGGGCTTACCAGGATGGCAAGCGCGACGAACGACACAGGAAACCATGCACGATTTTTCTTCATGACCAGCTCCGTTCAGGGAAATAACAAGGATGGATAAATCAAAAGAACAGCAAATAAACATCACGGCTGAGTAATAGCCGCAGATTGAAGAACGCTCCAGACGAAAGCTGACGTGAGTTCGCAAAAACGAAAAATTTTTAAGCCATTCCGAAAAGTGTCAGCCACTTTTGCAAACCCGATCACGCCAGGTATTGAGGAAACACATCCAGGCGTTGCAGGGTGAGCGAAAGCGTTAAGCTGCGCCAGCCATGTACTGGCTCAACTCTCCTCTTGTCGTGTGACATCTGAACGAAGGATTTATTTTTTTATGGCAGGCTTAAGACCACGGTAGAAATCCTGTAGCCGTTTCATGGTCTTAGTCGTACGATCTGGCAGGGAAGCGGCCACCGAGAGAATCAACATTTCAAGGCAAACCATCACTGTGCCGTGTAACGGGATGCGCCCTTTTTCCCCGCCGCGTGGCACGTCAATAACCACATCCGCTTCCCGGGCAAAGAAGGCGTCGGTCGCATGGGTGAGAAGAATTATCGGAATGCCCAGCCTTTTGGCCTCACGCACCACTGTTGTTCCTTCGCGATGTGCCGACTTTTGCGCCATCATGATCAGCACATCGCCCCGTTGCAGCGCCAGCATCTGTTCCGCCAGCGCAATACCTGAACGGTTAAGTGAGAAGGCTGGCAAACCGATGCGATTTAACAGGCGGACGGTGTAGTCAGCCAGAATACCCGAGGCGTTAATCCCGAAAACGGCCACCTGGCGGGCTTCACTCAGTAACCCCGTCGCTTCGGCCAGCGCCTGGCGGTTTTGCTCAGAGGCCAGTACCTGACACGCATGGAGATGCCCCTGCAATACGAAGTCTATCGACGACGAAACATCCCGCGTCATAGCATTGACGGTGCTCAGCATTTTCTCTTCTGAAGAGAGGCCGGGACCAAACCAGGCCTGAAGGACGTTTTTCAAATCGCGCAGTCCTGAAAAACCCAGCGCCTGAATGGCGCGAATCACGGTCGCATCCGATGTGTTGTTCGCGCGGGCGATATCCATGGCAGTGCTGTCCAGAACCGTTTCCCGGTTGGTGTGAAGATAATGTGCAACAGCCAGCAGGCGGGGTGAGAGTTGCTGTTCCCGCGAACGCAAACGCTCGCCCAATATATCTGTACGACTTCTGGCCTGCATCAAGGAAGCCTGTCCCGCTGATTACTGTTAAAAACACCGATGAGATGAAACACTCTCACGCCCCCGTTAAATCCTGAACGATAATGTGTGAACCTGACAGGGTAATCCCCTTCGACGATACTGTTCTTGCTTCGCCTGCGCTAAGCATGTCTCGCCCGGCTGTAGTCAGCAAGCCTTTTCTCCCTCACGAACAGCAAGGTTATGCTTCTTCACCTGGATACACTTCGCCAGAATAAGTTTTTTAACTCAGGAAAATTAATGAGTTAACAATATAAAAACAGTTAAATCATCGTTAATACACTCTCCTGGAAATGTAGTAAAAATAAATGTTTTTATATTTACTACTACATCACTCAATGATTGAATGATTCTCAATTACAAAACAGCCTACCAGGACAGACGCAAAAACCTCCGCCTGAAGGCGAAAAACCCCCACGTTTAACGTGGCCTTTACGTTTATTTTGTTTTTGATGATCAGCGAAAAAATATAATGAAAACACGTCCAGGCGAGAGTAAGAACCTCAGATTTCAGCATGCTTTAATAGTGGCGATCTGTTCCAGCGCCTGGCTTCCGGCCGGTAACAGCCTTGCCGCCACCGGGGATGATACCGTCACCGTCACCAGCGATGCTGACCGTGAAGATGGCTATGCAGCCACCACCAGCAGCGTTGGCAGTAAAATGCCGACGGCGCGTCTCGACGAGGCTCAGTCTGTCAGTACCGTGACACAACAGCAGCTTGATGATTATCAGGTCAGCAATCTGAGCGATGCGATGCGCTTCGTCAGTGGTGTTGCGGAAGCCAACACGTTGGCAGGAACAGAGGACGGTTTCGTTCGCCGTGGCTTCGGTAGCAATTCTGATGGCTCGATATATCGCGATGGTATACGAAGCAGCCAGGGGTTAAATCTGGATGCGACCACGGAGCGGGTTGAGGTACTCAAGGGATCGGCATCTCTGCTCTATGGCATTCAAAATCCAGGCGGTATCATCAATGTCATCAGCAAAAAACCACGCTATTCATGGCAGTCTTCCGTCAGTGGGCGCTACGCAAGTGAAGGTGGTGGAGCCGGTACGCTCGATGTCACCGGCCCGCTGGGTAATGGTTTTGCTTTCAGGCTCATCGCAGAGAAGCAGCGTCAGGATTACTGGCGCAATTTTGGCAGTGATGCGCATTCTCTGCTCGCACCGTCATTGCAATGGTACGGTGAGAAAGCCAGCCTGTTGGTCAGCTACAGCGACTATCGTTATGACATTCCTTACGATCGCGGTACCGCTTTTATTAATGGCGCACCACTCGATGTCGGTTACAAACAGCGACTGGATGACAAAGCGAATCATTCCTGGGGACGTAATCAGGCACTGAACGCGCATTACGACTGGCAGTTCAACGACAGCTGGAGCACGCGCCTGACGCTTGGCTGGAATCAGCGCCGTTATGACAATAACGAAGTTCGGGTCACGGCGATTAATCCTGCTACCGGCGTGGTTACCCGGCGCGCCGATGCCAATCGCGGATTTAATCAGCAAACCAAATATCTGTCATGGGACGTCCTGGGGAATCCGGAGATATTCGGCATGGCGCATGCGCTGGTCTTCGGTACGGATTATGAAATGAACCAGACGTACCGGGCGCACCAGTATCAGGGCAAAAATGACCGCCGCTTTAACTACCTCAACCCCACTTATGACCTGCTGTCACCGGTAACCGACAGCACAACCGAAAATACGGCAAATGCTAACAACCTTAACCGTATCCACAGCCGTTCGGTCTATTTGAAAGACAGTATTTCGCTTACTCCAGACTGGATTGCGGTCATTGGCGGACGTTATCAACATTACGAACAACGCGCGTCAAAAGGATTTAATCCGGTCGTTGAAACGCTGAATGATGAGGGAAATACCTTCCTGCCACAAACCGGACTGATTTACAAAATTACACCGGATGTTTCGCTCTATGCCAGCATGAGTAAATCGTTCACCCCATCGACGGATGTCGACGATGAAGGAAACGTCAGTAAGCCTGAGCAGGGCACCACCTGGGAGGTTGGCAGCAAATGGCAACTTTCTCCGCGCCTCTTCGCCTCGCTGGCGCTGTACAGAATCGATGAAAAGCGGATGACACTGAACATCAACGGTACTAACCGTCCGATCAACAAGGCGCGCTCGCAGGGCGTTGAGGTTGAGCTTAATGGTGAAGTGGTCCAGGACTGGGATGTCAGTGCCAGTTACAGCTATGACAACGCTGAAATTGTCGATGACCGGATTAACCCGGCGAATAATGGCAATCGCTTACAGAACGCACCAGAGCAGTCCGGTGCGCTTTACCTGAGCCATAATCTGATCGTCAGCAACGTGCCCGGTGATTTTCGTGTCGGCGGCGGCGCCCGCTATGTTGGCAGTCGTGCTGGCGATCCTGACAACAGTTTCACCTTACCGGATTATGTCGTAGCGGACAGCTTTATTGCCTGGAACAACGCGTTTCTGGGCAAGAAAACACAGATACGACTGAATCTGAATAACCTGTTTAATAAACACTATTACACGTCGAGCGGCGGAAACCTGCGCGTACGTGAAGGTGAAACCCGCAACCTGATGGTACAAGCCCGTGTTGAATTCTGATTCCTGTAAACGCAGCCTGCTACGAACGCTCCTGCTGTTGGCTTTGACCTTCAGTAGCCTGGGCTGGGGCAAAACCATCACCGATATCAACGGCGATAGGGTCACCGTTCCCGATCATCCTGTGCGTATTGTGCTGGGCGAAAGCCGGATACTTTACACCTACGCACTGCTGGAGCCCGGCAACCCTTTCAAAAGGCTGGTCGGCTGGCCCGAGGATCTGAAAAAGTACGATCGTCAGACATGGGATATTTTCGCGCGTCAGTTTCCTGAGATGCAGCATATCGCGTCATTAGGTCAGGAGGGATCAAATGACATCAACCCTGAGAAGGTGATCGCATTACAACCCGATGTGGTAATTTTGCCGGCACTGGCGCGCAGCAGTGAGGCCGGACAACGGCTGGAGCGCGTCCTGAAATCCGCGCATATCCCGGTCGTGAAAATCGACCTGCGGGTGCATCTTCTTGAAAATACGACCCGCAGCGTAGCCATTCTGGGAGAGGTGCTCGATCAGGGTGAGCGAGCCTCGGCTTTTAATGCGTTTTATCAGCAACATATGCAGACCCTTGCGCAGCGCCTCGCTCAGTTTCGCGGGAAGAAGCCCACCGTACTTCTGCAGTTGCATCTGGGACGTCGAAATGAATGCTGTGTGACGTCGGTAAACGGCAGCCTTGGTGAGATACTGGCGTTTGCCGGCGGCGAAAACATTGCCAGCAAAACGGTTTCCGGCGTTTTCGGCCGGTTGAATGAAGAAACGGTGATTGCGTCACATCCGGATTTCTATTTTGCAACGGGCAGCGGCGATCGTAATAATACGTCCGATCTGCGTATTGGCCCTGCCATCACGCAGGCTGAAACGCGCGCCTCGCTGCGGCAACTGACCGCGCAACAAACGGGCCTGAAGTCGTTGCGTGCGTTGCAGGACGGCCACGCGGCGGCCCTGTGGCATAATTTTTACCTCAGCCCCTGGCACGTTGTCGCGGCAGAATTTTTTGCCAAAACGCTTCATCCCGCGCTCTTTAACGATATTGATCCTGAAAAAACGCTGCGCCAGCTGTTTACTGATTTTCTGCCGGTTCCGTATTCCGGCACCTATTTCTGTGAGCTGACGCCCAATACCTGATCACGGATTGACCGGCGTCGTAATGGTGACGCCGGTCAACGCAACGTCTTAACAGTGATTTTTTACCCGTACGATGTCGGCCATGACAGACAGCGCGATTTCCGCGGGGGTTTTACTTCCGATAGCCAGACCAACAGGCGCAATGATCCGTGCGAGCTCATCGTTATCCAACCCTGCAATGGTCTGTAAACGCGTCTTGCGCCTGGCCGTATTTTTAGCCGACCCCATAATGCCAATGTAAAACGCATGAGTGTTGACCGCTTCCATCATGGTTAGCTCATCTATGCGCGGATCGTGAGTTAATGAGACGATGGCTACCGCAGCATGCGCACCGTTGAGCTCCAGCCAGCGCGCGGGATGCTGAGGGACGATCGTAATCGTATCCTGGCCCGTAAAATGACCTTCCAGCTCACTTAACATCTCTGAGCGATGCTCACATACCCGAACATGAAAGCCCAGGATTTGTGCCAGCCGGATGCACTCAAAGGCCACGGTAGAGTAACCTGCCACCAGCAATTCCGGGACGGCACCAACCGGTAACACGACCTCTGGATGTTGATAACGAAGCACCGGCAGCGCCGCCGTCATCGCCATAGTTTGCCAGGTGGCACGTTTGCTCACAGTGACCGTTTTGAGCAGTCGTGTTTTGCCACGCAACGCCTGATGCATCGCTTGTAACATCTGGCCGCTGTCGTTATCGGCAACCAAATATTCCACCAGCACGTCGAGGCTACCGCCACAGGGCAACTGCACCTGCGTTTGCCTTCCGCCTTCACCATAACGGACAACCTGACTGTGGATGCGGTAATGCCCCTCAGCCAGCCGTGCCAGAAAGTCTTCTTCTATACAGCCGCCGGAAAGCGAGCCGCATCCTTCTCCACTGTCACTGATCACCATCATCGTGCCAGGTGCGCGCGGTGAAGAGCCCCAGGTCTGCAACACAGTGCACAGCCAGACGGCCCGTCCCGCATGATGCCAGCCTAATGCCGTTTCAATCACTCGTTGATCTAACGTCATCATGGGCTTCACCTCATTCGCCGTAAATCATCCGGATAATCAACATCCTCCAGGCAACCGCGATCCCGAAGTGGCACGTAATGTACAGGATGATGTTGTAACAGTTGCTGCGCACCAGTATCACCGGTCAGCTGGCGCAGCGCGGGGAAAAAAGCGGCCGAAAAACCCACGGGATGACCAGCACGGTCGTCAACCCAGGGACGCACCAGCGGATACGTGGTTAACGCCCTGTTTACCGCCCTGTAGCTTGCAGCGGTAAGCCACGGCATATCGCCCAGCGCCACGATCACGCCATCATAATCCGTGCACGCGCTGACGCCCGCCGCTATCGACTCGCCCAGTCCTGCGCTGGCACACAACACCCGCACCGCATCACCTAGCAGAGAATGAATCGCCACATCTTCGGGACGCGATACCACGACCACCTCCATTCCGCTCGCCCTCGCCTGGTCAAGCGTATGTTTCAGCACGGCTTTGCCATTCCACGCCGTCAGTAGCTTATGTTCGCCACTGGCATGCCGAAACCGGCGGCCCATCCCTGCCGCCGTTAATACAATGGCCGTTTTCATCTCAGCGCGTTCCTTCGCATGCTTACAGAATCTTATCCAGCGTGATGGGCAGATCGCGAACCCGCTTGCCCGTAGCATGGTAAACCGCGTTACTGATCGCGGCCGCCACGCCCACGATGCCCAGTTCACCCACCGTTTTGCCGCCCATCCGGGTCGCTTTATAATCCGGCAGGCCAACATCAATCGTGGTAATCGCCGGTATATCCGCGTTCACGGGAATCAGATAATCGGCAAGATTGTTGTTCAGCACTCTGCCGTTGCGCGGATCGATAATGCCTTCCTCAAGCAAGGCCTGTCCCACGCCCATAATCATGCCGCCAACCCACTGACTGCGGGCCAGCTTGGGGTTATAGAGCCGGCCGCTGTCAAACGCCGCGACCATACGTTTAATCCGGATGGTGCCAAAGTCCTCGTCCACTCTCACTTCGACAAACTGTGCACTCCAGCTGTGTGCGGAGACGTCTTCCGGGCGGCTCATTTCACCCAGGCTACCGGTCACACTGTCCCGTTCCTCGGCAGACATATCCGCTGAGAACGTGCCGCCTTCGACGCACAGCACGGATGCATTCGTCAGGCTGACCAGTGCACCAAAAGAAACAGCCTGAGAAGGGTTAGCGGTAACACAAATCGCCCCGTTCGCCATGCTGAGTTCATGCGGAGGGATGCCTTTCAGAGGCGAGCCCGTTAATTCGCTTGCGAGCGTGACTAAGCGCGCGCGCATTTTTTGGGCGGTGTCATCAACCGCAGCCGTCAGGTTTCCTGCCAGCTGAGAGCCCCCCGCGACGCCGGCTCGTGGCAGTTGCGTATCGCCCAGTTCAACTTCAATGCAATGTGAATCCACCCCTAAGATATCAGCGGCGGTTTGCGCCAGAATCGTGTACGTCCCGGTGCCGATGTCCGCGCCCGCGCACTGCACAACAATCTGCCCCTGAGAGGAAAGCAGGATTTTTGCCTCAGCCGGCATGGTATTGACCGGATACGTGCCCGATGCCATGCCCCAGCCAATTAATTCACGCCCTTCTCGCATCGAACGAGGCGCCATAATGCGTTTATCCCAGCCGAAGGCTTCCGCCCCTTTTTCATAGGCTTCTTTCAGACGACGTGAACTCCAGGGCAACCCCAACTGATAATCGTGATCTGCCCAGTTGCGTAAGCGAAAGGCCAGCGGATCGAGATTTAGCGCATAAGCCATTTCATCCATCGCCACCTCAAGCCCGAATGCACTGGGATTCTCACCCGGTGCGCGCATCCAGCCTGGCGTGACGGTATTGATGGGCCTGACCTGGTGCTGCGCCGAGAGATTTTCAATGGCGTACATGCGCCCCGTCACCTTACTGCAGTTTTCAGCGAAGACATCAATCAGTGACGTTTCACTGAAGCTGCGCAAAATCACCGACTGAATTTTCCCGTCGCGTGTCGCTCCCATTTCCAGTTGCTGTGACGTGGCAGGACGTCCCCCTAAACCCGTGAAGGTTTGTGGCCGCGTCAGTGACACCCGAACCGGACGATTAAGCGCGCGCGAGGCCACGCAGGCCAGCGCTACGTGCGTATAAGGCACCGGCTTAGAGCCAAAACCTCCCCCCACATAAGGCGAGATGACGTGAACATCTTTTGGCGAGATCCCCATCCATTCGGCGATTTCAACCTGCGCCCCTGCCACCCACTGGCTGGGTTCCCAGACGGTTATGCGGCCCTGCTCCCAGTGTGCAATACAGGCATGGGGCTCCATCGGCATGTTATATTCGCGTGGCGTGGTATAACGCTGATTAATCCGCACGTCTGCACGTTCCATGGCGGCCTGAGCCTCACCTAAATCGATGTCCTGCTTTGTAGTCGGCTTAGGCTCCACCCCTTCATCCGTCGCCGAGATCAGAGCAGGCGTCGTCTCATAGTGGATATCGACCAGGGAAGCGGCATAAGTTGCCTGTTCAAATGTCTCTGCTACGACCAGGCCAATGTTCTGACCATTATGAATAATCACATCGTCCTGAATGGGCGTATAGGTTGTCTGCGCCGCACCGCCATCAGCGATAGCCGTCGGCTTATTGATTCTGAGTGAATTAAGATGCGTATAAACGGCAATCACACCTGTCGCACGTTCCGCTTTGGCCGTATCGATATGTGAGATGCGGCCACTGGCAATTGTCGATTGCAGGACGACGCCATGCAGCACGCGGTCGGGCTTATGCTCTACAGCATAACGGGCTTTTCCCGTGACTTTGACCTTGCCCTCACCGCGGGTTCGCGGTGTGCCAAGACCGGAAGGGCTGGCAGCGGCGCGACGGTGAGGATTGACGCTTTGCTCATCCGCGGACAGCACGGCATTATCGGACAGCGTCGGATCATTATTGTCTTTTGTCATGCCAGTTCTCCCGCAGCCAGCAGCGCGCGGGCAATCACGCGCGGCGTTAACGTTATTTTGTAAGCGTTGTGCGCCAGCGCGCGCGTTTCCTGAGTGATTAATTCTGCGGCCTTATACAGGCTTTGTTCCTCAAACCGTTGTCCGGTTAACGCATGCTCCACATGACGAGCACGCCAGGGCTTGGTTGCGACACCACCTAACGCGATATGAACGGTCTCTATCCGTCCCTGCGCAAGTGTTAATCCCACGGCCGCACTCGCGCTGGCGAATTCGTAAGAAGTCCGATCGCGTACTTTCAGGTAATGGGACTGTTTTAATGCTAAGGAACGGGGAATCTCGATGGCGACGATAATTTCATCGGGTTGTAAGGCGTGCTCATGCTGCGGCGTCTCGCCGGGCAACAGAAAAAAGTCGTCAACCGGAATGCGCCGCGTATCCTGATGGCTGTTTTGGACAATAATCGTCGCGTCAAAGGCCGTCAGCGCGACGGCCAGATCACCAGGATAGACCGCCACACATTGTTCACTGCCGCCCAGAATAGCGTGACTCGCATTGATGCCGTGCAGCGCTGCACATCCTGAGCCCGGCGTGCGTTTATTGCAGGCGGAAAAGGTGGCCGGATCGCGGTAATAGGCGCAACGGGTACGCTGGCAGAGATTGCCGCCGATGGTTGCCATATTGCGGATTTGAGGCGACGCCGCCTGCCACAGACTGCCATACAGCGCGGGGGCCAGGGCCTCACAATCAGGATGACTGGCCAGTTCACTCATGGTGACCAGCGCCCCAATGGTGATTTTATCGTCGCCGAATTCGAGCGTTGACAGATCCGACAAGCCGGCAATATCGGTGAGAAGTGAGGGAGTCAGTACGCCACATTTCATCAAATCAAGTTGCGTCGTTCCGCCCGCGATAAGCTGATTGTCAGCGTGCTGTTTAGCGCCTGCTGCATCCGTTACTGACCGGGCAACCTGCCAGCGAAATTCGTTCATCGTACGTCCTCCGCCATTTCAGCTGCAGCCTGCTTTATCGCATCAATGATAAAAGGATACGCGCCACAGCGGCAGAGATTACCGCTCATGTATTCGCGAATCTCGTCGTCTGAGCCTGTATGACCTTCTTTAATACAGGCGACCGCAGACATAATCTGCCCGGGCGTGCAGTAGCCGCACTGAAAACCGTCATGTTCAATAAAACAGCGCTGTACCGGGTGCAGCTCACCCGATGCCTGTTCCAGACCTTCAATCGTGGTGACGGCTTTTTCTTGCGTCTGAACAGCCAGCGTCAGGCAACTCAGGACACGCTGACCGTTCACCAGCACTGTACAGGCGCCGCACTGGCCCTGATCGCATCCTTTTTTAGTGCCGGTCAGATCAAGATGATCGCGCAGTGCATCTAATAATGTGACGCGAGGATCGACCGTTAACTGCCGGGTCTCACCATTGACCTGCATCGTGAGTGGTATTTTTTCTGACATTATCTGTTTCCCATGGTTGCAGGGCCGGTTACGTGATGTGAGGCTTATCGCTAACGGGCGAAATTAAAAACGTGAAGCGCGGATAACCCTGATGTTTACATGCGTATGTCCGTCATTAGGTTTAGCACTTATTTTTCGGGTCGGAGATAAAAACAAGAAGAATGTCTGCTGTGCTTGACGCTGACCGTCCAGACAAGGGTAACGGTCAGCGAAACAGCGAAGATTAATGGGCAGGTAAACGTGGGCCTTTAACGTGCGCGATCAACAAACTGATCATAAAAACGAAAGCGAATAAGACAACGATGGTCGGTGCTGGGGCACTGTCGATAAAAAATGACAAATATACACCGCTGAGCGATACCATTACGGAAATGAAAGCGGCCAGAATCAACGCATGTGAAAAACGACGTGTCAGTAAGACAGCAATCGCGCCGGGCGCAATCAACAAAGAAATGGAAAGAATGATGCCCACCGCTTTTAACGTCGCCACAATCGTCAGAGAAACCATGGCTAACAAGCCATAATGCAGCCAGCGCACCGCCAGGCCACAAGCCCGCGCCTGCTGGACATCGAAACTGAATACCATCAGGTCACGCCATTTCAGGATAACAAGTATTACCACTGTCGCAGCCATCGCCCCTGTCTGAATAATGTCATCACGGCTGATTCCCAGCATATCGCCAAAGAGAATATGGTCGAGATGAATCGCGGGTTTTAACGCAACAAACATAATCAGGCCGGTGGCAAACATGCCCGAAAAAACAATCCCCAGTACCGTATCCTGTTTGATTCTGCTGTTATCTTTAAGATAGCCGCTGGCAATCGCGCAGAAAAAACCCGCGCTGAAAGCGCCTGTGGCAAGCGGTAATGACAGCATCCATGCCAGCACAACACCGGGAAACACGGCATGGCTCATGGCATCCCCCATTAGCGCCCACCCTTTCAGAACCAGAAAGACAGACAACAGCGCACAGGGAATAGCAACGATACAGGCAATTAACAGGGCGTGGTTCATAAAACCAAACTGAAAAGGTTCCAGCCACATCATCATATCTCCTGCATCCGGCGACGCCGATGGTTCGCGAGTAAACCGTGCTTAGGTGCAAACACAAAAGTCAGCAGAAACAGCAACGTCTGGGCCACCACAATGATTCCTCCTGTCGCACCATCGAGATAATAACTTGCCCAGGCACCCGCAAAGCTGGTCAGGCTGCCGATGGCGACAGCAATAGCCAGTAAACGTGGAAAGCGATCGGTCAGCAGCCATGCGGTTGCGCCCGGTGTTACCACCAGACTGATGACTAAAAAAGCCCCAACCGTTTGTAATGCCGCTACGGTTGAAACTGCAAGTAAGGTGAAAAACAGTATTTTGAGCCGTCCCGGCTGTAACCCCACGGCGCGAGCATGGTTCTCATCGAAGAAAGCCACCATTAAATCTTTCCATTTGAAAAATAAAATCGTGGCAGACGTGATCCCGATAACAGCCAACTGAACAATATCCGCGGGGGCGATAGCCAGAATATTGCCCAGTATGATGGTTTGAATATTCACCGACAGGGGATTCAGTGAAACCATAAACAGCCCTAACCCGAAAAACGAAGAAAATACCAGACCAATAATGGCATCTTCTTTTAAACGTGTACGCTGATTCAGCACTAGCATGCTCCCCGCCGCTAATCCCCCCGACAGGAATGCACCAAAGGCAAACGGAAGCCCCAGCATGTACGCGCCTGCCACGCCCGGCACGATAGCGTGCGACAGCGCATCGCCGATAAGCGACCAGCCTTTTAGCATCAGGTAGCATGAAAGAAAGGCACACAATCCACCCACCATTGCGGCAATCCACATGGCATTCAACATATATTGATAACTGAAGGGTTCAAATAATAACGTCATGGCTGACCTCGTACTGAACGCCTGTCAGGCGATGCGGGTAAAAGAGGCTTATCATCCATGACCTCACGTAGTTCACCCTCAACCATCACATGGCGAAGTACACCGCTAAATGCCCGTTCGAGATTTGCCTGTGTAAAGGTGGTGCGCGTCGGCCCGCTGGCCAGAACGGTACCTTTGACCATCACGGTGTAGTCGCAAAACGCCATCACCGAACTGAGGTTGTGCGTTGAGACCAGCAGGGTTTTCCCTTCATCGCGCAGTTCACGCAACAGACTAATGATTTTGGCTTCGGTTTTTACATCGACGCCTGTAAAAGGTTCGTCCAGTAAAATTACCTCTCCCTGCTGAGCAATGGCCCGGGCGAGAAAGACACGTTTTTTCTGACCGCCTGAGAGCTCGCCGATTTGCCGCTCCCGGTATTCGAGCATATCTACCCGTCCGAGCGCGGCCATGACTTTGTCACGATCCTGTTGTCTGGGCCTGCGCATCAGACCCATGTGACCATAACGCCCCATCATGACAACATCCTCAACCCGGACAGGAAAAGACCAGTCGACCTCTTCTGCCTGCGGCACATAAGCCACCAGACTACGGCGTAAGGCCTGTCGCGTTGTCATACCGAGGATACTGACCGTACCTGCACGGACAGGAACGAACCCCATCAGCGCTTTAAAAAGCGTTGATTTCCCCGAGCCATTGACGCCAAGCAATGCGGCAATAGAACCGGCTGGCACGCAAAAACTGGCCTTGTCGAGGGCAATATGGCCATTGCGGTAGATTACCGAGAGGTCAGAAACATCAATTGTCGGCGTCATTGTTTTTTCATCCCATCATTAATGCCTTTCACCAATGTCTGAGTGGTGACCTTAAGTAAGTCCAGATACGTTGGTACGGGTCCACTGGCGGTACTGAGAGAATCGACATACAGAACGCCGCCATAGTGCGCCTGTGTTTCACGTGCTACCTGACGAGCCGGTTTATCCGATACGGTGCTTTCACTGAAAATAACGGGAATGGCATGTTTCTTCATCTGGTCAATAACCTGGCGTACCTGTTGAGGCGTCCCCTGCTGATCGGCATTGACAGGCCAGAGATAACGTTCTTTAAGCCCCAAATCGCGCGCAAGGTAGGAAAATGCCCCCTCGCTGGTCACGAGCCAGCGTTTGTTCTCAGGGATGTCGGCGATTTGTTTTCGGAAAGGCTCAAGCGATGCGATGATTTTCTGCTTATAGGCAGCGGCGTTCTGTGCATAGATCTGGGCATTGGTCGGATCATATTTACTCAGCGCGTCACGAATATTGTCGACATAGATAAGTGCATTATCGGGCGACATCCACGCATGAGGATTGGGTTTGCCATTGTAAGGCCCCTCCCCTATCCCCATGGGCTCGATTCCGGCAGAAACGACAACGTCAGGTACGCCTTTCAGGTGCTGATAAAAGCGCTGGAACCATAGCTCAAGATTCAGGCCGTTAGCCATCACCAGTTGCGCCCCCTGAGCCCGCTTTATGTCTCCGGGCGTCGGCTGATAATCATGAATTTCGGCTCCGGGCTTAGTGATGGATGTTACTTCAGCCGCCTCCCCCGCCACATTTTTTGCCATATCGGCAATGACGGTAAATGTCGTTACAACTTTAATTTTTCAGCGGCATGGCTGTTTGTTGTCATTGCAACACCGAGCATGACACTCAGCGCGGTTATCCAATACCTTTTAAACCTGTTCATCGTACTGTCCTCAGCTTAATGCGCAAATATAGCTCGTGCTAACTTGTATAGCACAAGCTATAAATCAGGGACAGAAACACTTTGTGAAGTTTTATAATGAAATGAATGGAAGTTTCATTTTTTCTGACAGGAGGTATGTAATTCGTTATTTTAAAGAGTAAAAAATAGATCCACCCCTCTCCAGCTAATGCAGATTTTCTGTCTAAACAGGTGCCGTGAATTCGTGTAAGCGTACAAACAGCGCTGTACGGTAAGGCGGATTGTATTCTTTGCTAAAATTACGAATGTGGAACACATGCCAAAGGAGGTTATTTTGCTACTTTCACAACAGTATCTGACTAACACTATCATTGGCGAGGCCGCTCTGAACCTGATAGCAATTAATCAGGACGTAAGTGTTGAGTCCCTGGTGGATGAGCTCAGGGTAATGAAAGAATCTGAAGTTGATGAAAAACGACTTCTGCAACTGGCCGATGCAACAAAGTGGCTCATGGGATTCAGAAAAATCGGTGCACGCTCGTCTCCCGGCACAGGCTGGTCTGCACGCAAGCACCCTTTTTCAGCGTCTTCTGACAATGACTATGATGATATTTTCTTTAAATAGTAATAAGCTTGTTTTTCATCCCTGTTGGTGGGAAACAAGCTGAACCGTACGCCATAATTGTTAAAAAAGTTTAAACGCCAACCTCTATAACCCTCTGTTTTACCTCAATTAGCACTTTTTGCACAAAAATATTCCTTCAAGATCATCAAAATTCTGTACAAGTTTTTAAAACATGTATAACTTTCGCTTAGCGGCGAAGTATATTTTAACCACTTGAGGATATGAGCATGCGTCAGAACGGACATGCACCGGATAATACCAGCGACATTGCCCGTTATTTTAACCAGGCCAGCCAGCCCTCTCAGCAGGAAACATTGGGCGAAATTGTTGTGGAACTCCTGCGCGCTGGTCAAACGCTCTCTCGTAAAGCTATCTGTAGTAAACTTCTCCATCGTCTTGATGGGTGCGCTTCATCAGAACAACAGCAGCATTATCAGGCCCTGATTGGTTTGCTGTTTAGCCGTGAAGGCTGATAAATTTTGCATTAATCGTTAATTCGTTTTTAAAGTAAATTCTGATCGGACAGTACTGCGTTTAGTCACAGGGAGTGTACTGTCCACAGCTGACGCGGGAAGGTTAGCTGTCCCCGTCATCGTGACCGGACTATGGCCACACATTCGTAATCAGAGAAGCCAGTATGTACAGAAGTGAAGAAGAAAAAATAACGGATGTGATGATAGGTGAGGCCGTGCTGACCTTACTCAAGTCCGAAAGTCCGATTTCCAGCAATGCATTAATTGCCCAGCTTGAGGTGATGGCGGGCGAAACGGAAGATGCAACACGACTGCGTGCGATTAAAGTTGCCATCGTTGAAGTGCAAAAAGGAATGGCTTCTGCAAACAGTCGTCGAAGAGTGGATCTTTCCGAACGTGATAAGCACCGTTTAAACAATGATGGTCCGCCTGAAGGTTCTAAAAAGCACTGAGCTTAATGTTTGTGGCTGGTCATCAGGCGATGATGCGGTGTGATTGCAGACAGGTAAGTTACCTGATTAACCCTGATAAATAATAATACTGTCGGCTGACTTCCTGCTATTCAACTGACAATTTTCTTAGAGAATTGAGACTATGCAACAGAGCACATCAGATTTAGCCATCATCGAATTTTTCCGCAGTGAGGGCGATCACCTCGCCAAAGAAACTGAATTGCTTGGTCGGGTGATCAGAAACATTGTCAGCGATAAGAAGCGGGTGACGAATAAAGCCATTATTCTGTACTTAATTGCTGAACTGGAGTGCACTTACGATGCAACTCAGACAGAACTGTTACGCAACACACTGGAGATTGTCGTAGGCCGTACTCCGGACGACGCAGGCATTTAATGTTCATGCCAGGAAATGAAATCATTAGCATTTCCTGGCTCCCCCTACCCTGCAACACCTTGATATAGCCATAAACATTAATGCATTTTACGCGCAAAAAAATGGATGGCGCGCTTGCAAAGAAGTTTAACTCTCTTATCACCGCTGTCCTGACTCATACGAAATAGTGCATCTGTAATTTGATGAAACTGCACGGGCTCGCCCCTCTTTAAAAGCTCACTGACTACTTCTCCAATCAACGCACGAATATCGTTGTCCTCATGGTTATTCACATAACCTCCAACTGGTGTATATATATTCAGACTAACATTTTTATAATGTTAAAAACAAAGAAGATTACCGAAATATAATGTAAGCGAAGCGGTAGTATTGCGTTATGATCTTGATTTCCTTCCGGGTTATATCTTTTTGAATTAATATACTTGGCAAAATTTCCTTCCCCGAATAAGTTGACAAAATACGACATTAAGTAAATTTATATTTCATGACACGGCAGAATAAGAAGAAAATTTAATGAGGCCTACGTTAGTGCTGAGGGTTAGCTTTCGGGTGATATCAAAGACAGGGCAGCTTAATCGCTGCCCAATGAAATGAGATGTTAAAACTTCCTTGCATTATTTAAGGCGATGAGGATTGCACTTGTTGCAAGGATGATCAGAAAAATACCTAATGCAATCATCGCATTGAATGCATAAGCTTTAAAAATAATTAACCCGACAATACAGCCCGACAAAAATGAAAAAACGGTAGTCAGGTGTGTGTGTAACTGCTTTTGAGCAAAACGTCTGTCGCAGGGCTCGGCACGAGAAACAAAAGATGACACGTACGTTCCGAGTGCAATACCGGCATCTGTAAGCGTCCCTGTGATATGGGTTGATCTGACACGGCCGTTCGAGAGTTGGGTTGACGTCGCATTATGCACTCCCATCAGGAATGCCAGTATCAATAAGACCTCATCATTATAGCTGGGAGAATAGAAAAGTTTTTCGAAAACCGAAGCAAGCGTGAGCGCTATCCCTTCAGCCAGAATGATCAGACAAAAAACCGTTCTGATTTTTCGCCTTTCTCCAGCTATGATAAAAAATCTTGCCGCTGTACATCCAATAACAAACGCCGCGATTAACCCGGCAAGGAATGTCAAACTGTCAAAATCTGACGTAAAAACTTCAGTAGAAATTTGAGAGGTGTTTCCGCTCATATGTGATGGGAAAAAACCAAATGCGCCAAGCGCCATCGCATTCAGTATCCCGGCGGTTGTGGCTAATGCCAGAGCAAGATAACGGTCTTCTGTATGTGAACGCAACTTCTTCTTTTTTATCAGCACCCGATTCCCCTACTGTTTTTACACCATTGATGATTTTACTTTTATACATTTTTATCATAGTAGAGTTTAAAAAACGCAGCGCTAAATACAGACAAATCTGCATGGGTAAACTGTTAATTGTATTGATATTTATGTGCTTTATGGGAATCGTGGTTACATGTAAAAAATTCAAAAGACTTTTCAGATTTTTTTACGCATCAGCAAAAATTTTCTTTGCATCCCTTTTTCTGATGTATTTAACACTGCTGCCAATTTATGGCAGGATACGCCCCCTGAATTAATCCTTCACAAGCCATATGTAAGATTTTCAAGGTCAAGTCATGAAAAGAAGTCACCGTAAATTTATTATTCCTGTGGTTATTATATTTGTTTGTCTGGCCTGGTGGCTCATCCCACATTATGATGCTGAACACGAGGCTTATTATGTTTCAGTGCTTTGCGCGGTGCCCCAGCAAAATGAACAACAGTTATACAAAGCAATGCGCACTGTCATTGAAGGCAGTAATTCTGACTATGCATTGCAAAAAATTCATTTTATTCCCGGACTGGCCAAACGCGTTATCGCTAAGTGGAAAAATCTGACGCCAGAGCAGCAGCGACAGGCCGCCAGCCACGACAGTCAGTGCCGACAGTTGATCACGACCAATAAATGATTACGCAAAAGGACACTTAATCATGCTGCAACGTAAAAATTACGCTGCGCTGGGTCAGATAACAGCGCCATATGTTCACGCCGTCAGCCATAATGGAACACTGTATGTTTCAGGCCTAACGGCACACGGCACCTCAGCAGGCCAGCATGACATAGCTGCTCAGGCGGAGGCGATATTTGATCAGCTTGAAGTTATTACCCACGCTGAGCAAACGTCGTTACAAAATTTGATCAAGGTGACCATTTTTATTACCTCGTTTGTTGATATCGATTCGCTTCGAAAGGTGCTGTTCAAACGCTATGGGAGTGATCTTCCGGCCAGCTCACTGGTTCAGGTCAGCGCCCTCTTTGCACCTGAATTGTTGATTGAAATTGAGGCGGTCATTGCACTTTAAGAACAGTTCGCCTTGCCCGTTTCATACGTTTAATGTCACCAACTGGTAAGAACATGCTTTTCGCACAGCATGTTCTTAATGTATTTCCATCTCCCATCCTTTTCTGACATCCCATCACTTCAGATAAGTGCGTTACACGTTTGCTCTGCACGTTGGCGTGATATTCCTCTTATGGCGCCGGCTTTTATACTTCCCCCCTTGGATATCTGGTTTTCAGGCATGCTCAATGCGAAAGATGCTGGCTGGCTATTAATATTGCAGCGATCGCGCTTGTATTCATACCGATGAAAGCTTTTTGACATGCCATACAGATATGCCACATTGTCGTTGCTATATAAATAACAAACCGAGTGGTTGACGTTTCGCAGCTCACTTTCAGCCTGTCGCATACCTGTCATAACCAGGATTGCGGTTTATCTGCATAAGGATTACTCATTCAGAAAAACTGGCTGAGCCTGCCAAAAGGAACCTGATTAGTTAATTTGAATTACGCGTGGGCCTGCGTAAAAGGGATTCATTCAGAAACCCATGACATGTGAATTTCAGCCTGAAATCGCCGAAGAGAAGCACTGATTACAGTGAATGTTTGAGTATTCACTGTAATCAGTTCGCGTGAGCAGATGACTGCGTTATTGGCACGCTTATTTTAGGAACAGATAAAAAGGACGGATAACAGCGATGCGGCGGCGATGTTAAGATCGAGGCAAGTGTCAGCTTTAAACCGCTTGATAATAAGGTCATTGAGCTGGCCTAAAAGACAATGCGCGCTGAACATGATTCACGGACAGCAATACGGGTACCGCAGGCTTACAATATGCGGCAGGCCGCTAAAATGTCACGGTCATCTTAGCTGAACGCGCATTCTAAAGTGCCGTGATTAACGTAGTTTAACCTTTACCCGACTTGGCTTTGCAACGTTCCAGATTATATTAATTCTGAATTTCTTCAATAACGATGCGAGTCAGTTTCAGCGTGATGAGTTGTAAAATATTGACTCAGGCGCGTAACCGCATTCACAGCTTAGCTTTTAGCGTCCGCCCGGAAAGGTTGATGACCAAATTTCAGCCTGAAATCGCCAAACTCATTTTGCTCACTGATTACAGTGAACATGTAGCAGGCGTCCACTGTAATCAGTAATCAACTGCATTTTTACACACAGCCCCTTCAGGCTAAGCGAGAGATCTCATGTCAGTGCCATACTCATCCCAGGCTGCGCATCGCGCCATCAGTAAACGACATATTCCTGACTAACAGCGGTATCAATGCGTGGCAAGTAATTCACTGTAATCTGTAGTATGAAGCATCGGCAAGCGTTAAAGCCTGAGCAACATGCTCATGGCACCAGAATACTGATTACAGTGAATTCAATATTAAAACCTGAGCTCTCATCGCTTTGTCCTTTTGAACATGATTAGTCGTAGCAGATGTAATGAGCCTTTCTTCGTTTTCAAAAAGTGAGATTCAAGCCAATGAATGTGTCACCTGTATTCAGGTGCCTGAAACGTTTTGCGGCCGATTCAACAGCAATGATACTGACGCAACCCGCAGACTTGAGCGGTTTTTATTGATACACCCCGAATTTGCATCATAAGTCACAGCGCCTTACAGAAAAAGGGGTGATATCATTTGTCTCACCTTTCCTCACTCACTGGCGCCAGTCCTACAGTGTGCGGTCGACTACAGGCTTCACTTTTAAAGGAAGAAGGGATGAGGGCGTTAATCAGTGTGTGAGAGAGATGCGGGCAAAGTCTTGATGGTGCCATGCATTGACAACTTTGGCTTACTCATTACCAAACACTTTCCCGTTAGTACATCATCATTCAGAGTGATTTATCCATCACAGCCTTAGTTATCCACTTTTTCTGTGGATAACTAAGGGATTTTTTTTGTATATCGTCATTATTGATAATTTTATTGTTTATTAGATTTTCTCGCGGCAAATAAGTTTAGTCAGGATAGGGTGTCAGCTCATATCAATGAGGTTTACATTGCTGGCAGATTTAGAAAAATTTCAGGGTGAAATCGCCAAAACAAAAGCTATATAATACAAGTAGATATAAGAGAAAATCGCAAATTCATCGCCGTCATGGTGTAACATTAAAGCATTCCATCATTCCTTCAAACTTTCCTTTTAGTACGAACAGTCGAGAGAAAGCTTGTAGAGCTGATAAATGCGAAAGCGGTTGAACAAATATCACCCATAAGATGGGTTTGAGACCTGATTTATAAGCGTCAGGCTTTCATTACAGTCTTACAGATCGTGCACAATTTCGACCAGCACAGCCAAGACCCGAAACAGAATTTCGGGCGAAATTTTACGGCACTGAGATAAAAAAGAACTTATTTTTCAATATATTAATATCGACAAGGAAGATTATTAGATGGCGATTTCAGCCTGAAATTGCGAGTGTAAATAGCAGCATAAACAAGGCAGGAAGGGAGGAAAGAAACCAGGCAAAGGCTATTTGCCTGGTCAGGGTTAGACGCTCATCGTGTCATGAATTTTTTCAGGGTTTCTGATATCACTTTATCCAGCTCATCCTGCAGCTCTTTAGACTGGCGATTAAATTCATAACTGAACATCCTTCCTCGCGTTTTTTTACGCGCAAAACGATCTTTATCTGCGAAAGACCACAACGCAATGGCAGTGGTTTTGTCTTTTTCGGGCTCTTTAATCAACGTCTGGCTGCCCTGACGGATTAAGCGAAGAATATTATTCTTTAGCTCATCTTCAGCTAAATTTTCACGCGCTCTGACCACATCGATTTCAGCAGAAATCGCATTAATCAATGCGTCAACTGATTGCCCTGTTTCACTGAGCTTATCTGAAGCCTGGAGCAGAGCTTTATAATCAGGATAAGTCAGTTCAGATTGATTGGGGAAAAGCGAAATCAGATCGGCAGGCACACTCGCCGCCTGCAATGCACGGGTCACTTTAGCCTGAGACAGACCCTGATTTTCAGCAATTTCCTTTTGTGAAAGTCCGCCTTCTTTAAGCGCAAGCAAACGCATGCCGACTTCACGTAAATTATGTTCGCGCGCCGTCTGTATATCCTGTGCAAACTTGCGTGCCTCATCGGGCGTGATTGCAGCATCGGTAACCAACACATCAAGACCGGTTTTACAGTGCAACGCTGCGGCCCGTCGCCTTGAACCATCCAGTATCTCGATACGTTCGTCATGCATGATGCCAATGGCAGGAAAAAACTGCTGGAGTTTGATGGTACGAATAATGTCGCGTAATGAATCGGGTGTGAGACCAGACTGGTCGCGACCATTGGTTTCCATATTTACGAAGGTTTTAGCAGCCACTTCGCTGGCAGGTATATGATTAAACCTGAATACGGCGCGTTTCCCCGTCGAAAGCACAAAGGTTTGTGAGGGGAGTTCAGAGGATTTTTCGGTAGTTAACGGCGTCTGGCTGAAGGTTCGACCAATCGTTATTCTCTTTGCACTCATAAAAACCTCAGTTCAGGCGAATAAATTCGATGCGGTCAAAAACCGCTTTTGCAAAATCTTCAGCGGCAGAACGCGCATTTTTTAACGCTTCGCTGCTGCCCACATAGGTGGATGGATTGGCAGATATAACGGTGTCAAATGACTCTCCACAGCGTTCAAAACCATCCAGTCGCGGAAGCGTTGCATCTAACATATCGCCGCCAAAAATTTCTTTAGCAAGACTGTGACACAGCTTATGGTCAGCTTTATTCGATAGTTTCGACATAAAGCCGATATTTCCCTGAAGGCGACACTCTGCCCCCGATTCTTCAATGATGCCAATCAACTCAGGTAAACGCGTCAGATATTTGAGAGTGGAATGAAAATCCACCTGTGCAGGCGGCACCGGCGTCATCAGAAGATCAGAAGCAGCAATCGCGTTCTTTAAAAAGGCATCCAGATGGGGACCACTGTCGATGAAGATAAAGTCGTAATCTTTTTTGAGTTTTGAGACAACATTGTCATAAAGCACTGAATGAACATTCTGTCCAGGAAGATGCGTGGCACAGAGCTCATCCCAGCTAGATGCAATAAACGCATCATCGATGGAGGCGGGCAGCACATCCACGCCTGGTATGATGGACGATACGATAAACTCATTCACCAGCTCGTCACGACTTACGTTCTGTAGCATGGCCTGCGCGGCCGTAGCCTCAACTAAACCGACTGAGCGTTCATGATTTAAAAACATGGTTGCTGAGGATTGTGGGTCAAGATCGATAACCAGAATGCGCAGGTCTTCATAGAGCAGGTGAGGGTGAGCGCGAAGCGCATGCGCGAGAGAAACTGTCGAAACGGTTTTAGATACGCCGCCTTTTAAATTTCCGACAAACAACGTAAAGGCTTCAGGATGGCGATCACGGTATTTCGGTACGCCGCGATGGTGATAAATATCAATGATATTCTGTATGGACATGGCGTATTTGACCGAACTTCCCGCAGCGCGCTTATCAAACTGGTAGCCACTTTCTTCCATCTCATTGACAGCATAATCCACACTGGCGCGGGTTAATTTTGGCAGTTTAGCCAGCGCAGCCTTCGCATAAATCTGGTAATAACTGTTTTCCTGTAACTCAAGCTTTTGCGCCTGAATTTGTTCAGTAAGGCTCAATAGCATCCGTTCAGAACGCTGAGCAACTTTCATGACCTGACTGTCATCGTTAGCCATACTTACTCCAGATATGTAGGATTTACGACTTTATACCTAAATCCTGCACATCGGGCAAGAATTTATCTTATAAACGCTATCCTGTGTTTAATGCTGAACTTATGATTTATGTGACGCTATACACATAATTTACTGTAATAAGCATCTGCGATGCGTTCAGGAGTGGACTATACAGGAGGATGAACTTAATCCGTCTCGCCCATACAACTGGACAAAGATACCGTGAGGCTATCTTCGCTCGGTTTCTAAAATAAAAGTAGAACGTCAGTACGTACAACGAGAAGCGAACATTCACTGTAATCAGTAAAGCCCGCCGATCACATGAGCGCAAAACTGCGTAGCAGAGGGTCAGCAGCTACCGCGCTTGTGGCGTCACTGCTGGCGGATGTATTTAACGGGCATCTGACCAGCAGGTGCCTTTTAACCTGCATTCGTTCACTGTAATCAGTAAAAGATTCACTGTATTCAGTAGAGGATGAGCACCGATCGTGTGGCCAGAATCAGGATGACAGACAGCTAAAACAGCACAGCAGGTGATTCAGCATCAATATCTGTTACTCAGACTCAGCGGGGGCGTTCTGGACCCATCCTGTGTTCACTGAAGCAAGCTGTGTCTCAATGCTAACTCTCTAAAAATCTGACAGAGCGAACATATACATCCGCAATGTTCACTATAATCAGTATCCCTTCCAGTTGCCTGCAGATGAAAAGCCTGACCACAGAGATGCCGCTATTTGCCACACGACTTGCTTCTGTCGCAACAGATGTGGAAAGGCATCGACTAAAACATTCACTGTAATCAGTAAGCGATGCCGGGCCAGCTTCAAGGCCGGGCCTGGCGATAAAGACGTAGCGATACAGACCGTGACGAGCCTTTAGCGAAAAATAAACAGGGAAGGGGAATGACGTAAACATTCACTGTAATCAGTAGCAGAAAACCCATACCAGCGTGGCAGTCTTTGTTGTCGGGTAGAGAAGTCCGGAAGAGGCTTCATCAGCCCGGTCCCCTGAATATTCACTGTAATCAGTAACACTTGCAGCCTTCAGAAGGAGAAAATGCTCATGGCATCAGGCTGGAAAGGCTATAAGAATGATACGCTTTCCAATAACATTCACTGTAATCAGTAAACGCCCTGATCTGAATCAGCCGCTGCCTGACATTGTGGTCCATCCATGACACGTCGATAGCGTTCACTGTAATCAGTAAACGTAGCTGCCACCGTCAGTAATCTGGATCTAACTTCGGAACGTTCACTGTAATCAGCAGGAACCTCGTGACGAACAGAGGACAGATTCACTGGAATCAGTAAATGCATTTTGTCGGCTTAACCCGTCATAACATTCACTGTAATCAGCGTTCCACTAACCCTGTCACTTATTTAGTGTGATTGTTCATTAATGCCAACGTGTTCAACCCTGCGTTGTCTAACCCAAAAAAATACAAATAAAATCAATTAATTAATAACAATATTCACTATAATCAGTTATATCATTCTCCACAAACGTTCACTGTAATCAGTGAAAGGCAGGGCGCGAATAAACGCAGCCAGTATTCACTGTAATCAGCAAGGCGAGGCAAAAAAGGATAAGCAGAAAATTAATAAAATAATAGTAAGCGCACGCTTACTTATAAGTCATTGAAATATTATTAAAATAAAATCAGATGGCAGACGTTCCAACAGCATAACTTCAGCGGCGTTACTGACTATAGTGAATGCCGCTGATTACAGTGAATGATTGTAGGTAAGGAGTGAAAGAAGTATATGAACTGGCGTGCAGTGTCACTTTTTAGTTAAAAGTGACACTGCAACGCAAAACTTACTGATTACAGTAAATGCGCGCTATTCTTCAAATTCAATGTCTTCAAGGGTATCAATACCTTCAAGATTGCCGATACCATCCAGTTTAGGCGTCCTGCTGTGGATAATGAAAAACACAGAGCGTCCGCGTTTGACTTCAGAATAGTCGAGATAGCCAATCTCTTTAAGCTGCTCCATTGCGCGTCGCACAACGTGGTTCTGCGTCGTAATTTTAGATCCTAAATTCAGGCGCATACGCAGGCGTGCCAGTGATATAGGCGCAGGGTTGGTGGGAAGGCTCTCAAGGAACGTATAGAGCGCCTGAGCCGATTCTTTACGTTTCAGACGGGAGATGGCGCGTAGCTGAAGTAAAACCTTGTGATCGAAGTTATAGAGCTCAAAAAGCTTGGGATCAGCTTGTATGCGAACAATATCTTTTTCACGATCATAGTAGGCAGACTGAACAAGGTGCGTGTGATAGGCCTTACCGTTTCCTTCAAAGGACAGCGTATTGGTCGCAATTCGCCGTAGGGATGCATCAAGCCGCTTACGTAAGGCAGCAGAAGAGTTTGCTGAAGGTATTCCACACATTTTAACGAAATCGATAAAGGGCAGCGTGACCGTATCGCCCTGAGTAGGATAACGCGAAAAAGACTGGATGATGCCTGCCCATGTCTTGAAATCATTATCCATATCCAGCCTGGCACCGGTGATGGTAATCTTTTCATACCCTTCCGCTTTCACTAGCGAGAGGTTTTTAAGTTCTTTCGTCGCATCCGTGGACGCCATCGCGCCTGAAATCCCGCGCGCGGTGGATTTAAGCGTTGGTACAAACAGTCCCAGTCGCATCAAGGCAACAGGCTGAACAGTGTTATTCTTATTGGGATGAAGCTGAATAACTTCACCGCTGTTTTTAGTCACAGACAGAAAAGGCTCTAGTAACGCTTTGTTTTCACTATCTTTATCTGCCATGGGATAAGATCTTCATTCTGTGGATGAAAAGGATCGTTTTCTGATTACAGTGAACATTAGCACTGATTATAGTGAACTTTCTACAGTGTGTAGTGAATAAAGTACTGATTACAGTGAATAGTTTGCTGATTACAGTGAACACCAACCCCCTCTCAGCCCTTGTGTGGCGCGGCCTGCAGCGATCGGGGATCTCTTTGGATCTATTATGGATCTCTCTATGATCGTTATATAGGAACTATTCACTGTATAAGTGGATAACTCAGCGATAACAGATCATAGTGATGTTTCTCTGAATAGCGTTTTTTTTAAAAAAGATAAGGTAACTGCCACCCGTCCCGGACAAACGCACTCACTTGTACCTTCATTTTTCAGAAACAAGTTCATCACTATTATTCATTTTTCATCAGCATTACGACGGCGTATGGTGACAGAATTTCGTCATTAATAAGGATCACGATCATGACTGACTTTGCCATTTCCCGTAATCCCACAACGGGTGAAATTCTTGCAAAATATCCAATGCAAACCGCTTCTGAACTGGAGCAGACGTTAGACTCAAGTGCCAAGGCCAGTAAAGCGTGGCGGCAAAGCAGCATGGACATGCGTGTCAACGTACTTCGTCAACTGAGCGAACAACTTCGCCAGCGTGAGCCAGAACTGACGCGAATGATAACCCTGGAAATGGGTAAACCTGTTGCACAGGCAAGAGCAGAGATCCTGAAATGTGCCAGTTTGTGTGACTGGTACGCTGAATTTGGCCCTGCCATGCTGCAAGACCAACCCTCACAGATTCCCGATGCGTGGCAGTCATTCCGGCCAATCGGGACTATTCTGGCGGTAATGCCCTGGAATTTCCCCTTCTGGCAGGTTCTGCGCGGTGCTGTAGGGATGCTGCTGGCGGGTAACACTTATCTGCTGAAACACGCCCCTAATGTCATGGGAAGCGCAATGCTGATGGCAGAGCTGTTCGATGCTACAGATCTGCCTGAAGGCGGTTTTAACCTGATAAACGTTGATAACGAAGGCGTTTCAACCGCAATCCGGGATGATCGCATCGCAGCGGTTGCAGTAACAGGCAGCGTCCGGGCGGGTGCCGCTATAGCTGCCCAGGCGGGTGCGGCGCTGAAAAAAACCGTGCTGGAGTTAGGTGGTTCAGATCCTTTCATCGTGCTGGCCGATGCTGATCTTGATGAAGCCGTTAAATCCGCAGTCACAGGCCGTTTCCAGAACACCGGGCAGGTTTGTATGGCAGCGAAACGCTTTATCGTTGAAGCGCCGATTGCGGAAGCGTTTGAAATGCGTTTTGTTGAAGCCGTTAAGGCGCTTAAAATCGGCGATCCGCTGGATGAACAAACGTACATTGGCCCAATGGCCCGTTACGATCTCCGCGATGAACTGGATGACCAGGTCAAAGCGAGTCTGCGTGAAGGTGCACGTCTGGTGTTAGGTGGCGAAAAAATAGCAGGGCAGGGCAATTATTATGCACCGACGATCCTGTCTGATGTAACAAGTGACATGACAGCCTTCAGGCAAGAGCTTTTTGGGCCTGTCGCCGCTATCGCAGTCGCCCGTGATGCGGATCATGCGCTGGAAATCGCTAATAACAGCGAATTCGGACTTAGTGCAACGGTATGGACGAACAACACCGATCGTGCTGAGCAGATGACGGCAAACCTCGAAGTGGGTGCTGTATTTATCAATGGCAATGGTGCATCCGATCCACGCGTGACTATCGGTGGCGTGAAGAAGAGTGGCTATGGTCGTGAGTTATCGCACTTTGGCGTCCATGAGTTCTGTAATATTCAGACAGTCTGGAAAAACCGGCGCTAACCACTATTTTATTATCCCCTGAGTCTACCGGCGCAGCAGTGCGCCGGCTTACTGTCTTTTCCCATCGGATAACAACATTGATTTCTGCCTGACACAAAACAGGATCCTTTGCAGAAAAAGATCCGTTACGATTCTGCGTCATCGAACCAGCCGGGCAGGGGATCGGAAAGCGTCACCCAGTATCCCGGCCCCGCCGCCATTTCCTGAGGGGTTAACAAGGCGTGATCAAGCGCAGCACGCACTGCCGTTTCATCCATATCGATGCCGATAAAAACCAGTTCCTGTCGTGCATCGCCTGTCCCGTCTATCCAGTTGTCGGCAATAAACGCGAGGGATTCACTGTCCTGTGGCCATTTATCACGCGGGATACTGGCCCACCAGCTGCCTGCATAGCCATGCCGGGCTATCGCACCCGCCTGAGACCACGACGCTGCATATTCAGGACGGCTGGCCAGCCAGAAATAACCTTTCGAACGGATCACCCCCTCAAGCTGATGATTAACCGCATGCCAGAATCGTTCAGGATGAAACGGACGCCTTGCGCGATAGACAAAGCTACGAATACCGTACTCTTCTGTTTCTGGCTGATGCTCGCCGCGAAGTTCTTTTAGCCAGCCTGGTGCCTGAGCGGCCTGGTCAAAGTCAAACAGGCCGGTATCCAGTACCTGATCGAGCGGAACATTACCAAAATGGCTGGTGATAATGCGCGCCCGTGGATTCAACTTGTGCAGCATCGCTTTGAGCGTGCGTTGATCCTCATGGCTGATAAGATCGGTTTTGTTCACGATCAAAACATCGCAAAATTCAATCTGATCGATCAGCAAATCCACAACCGAGCGCTCATCCTCTTCGCCCAGTGATTCGCCACGCGCCTGTAAGGAGTCCAGGGAACGGTAGTCACGAAGAAAGTTATAACCATCCACAACAGTGATCATGGTATCCAGCCTTGCCACCGTCGACAGGCTTTCACCTTCTTCATCGGCAAAGGTAAACGTCTCGGCAATGGGCAGCGGTTCAGAAATGCCGGTTGATTCAATGACCAGATGGTCGAAACGGCCTTTCGACGCCAGCCGTTTCACCTCCAGCAAAAGATCCTCACGTAGCGTGCAGCAGATGCAGCCGTTACTCATTTCCACCAGCTTTTCATCCGTACGAGACAATGCCGCACCGCCATTACGTACTAAAGCCGCATCGATGTTGACTTCCGACATGTCATTGACAATCACGGCGATGCGCCTGCCTTCACGGTTATTGAGGATATGGTTGAGAAGGGTGGTTTTGCCTGCCCCGAGAAAGCCGGACAGCACGCAAACGGGCAAACGTTTGTCTGTGGGCGATGAAAGAGAGTGGCCTGACATGAAGTGATCCTTAAATGGCGAATACATTATGTTATAACATAACAAATTAGCGGCCATTTTCAATATGCTTTGTTGGATTCAGGGTTTCCATTTCTTTGCTGTTAAGACTGAAAGCGAGCAGGCTGATGCGACTAGCTGAGCGTTAAACGGGTTCATATTTTAATTGTTATGTTATAACATAATTAATTCTGGGAAACATTATGTGGTAAACAGACATATCATGACACAATTCAAATACTGGTTTTTCGGTACGCTTACTGGCCTGCTTTTTGCGTCATTAAGTGCTTACGCCGATCGCAATCCGACCGTTCGCATCGCCGCGCCTTTCGAGATTAAAGGTCCCGATCCCGCCCTTTCAGGCGACATTCTGCTTCGTATGGATGTGGTGGAAACGCTGGTGGAAACGGATGAGAAAGGTAAGGCGGTACCCGCGTTAGCCGAAAGCTGGGACATTTCGCCCGATGGGCTGCAATGGCATTTTACGCTGCGGAGCAACGCCCATTTTCATGATGGATCACCTGTTACTGCTGAGAGCGTCGTAAAATCGCTGAATACCGCCCGCAGCAAGCCGGGTTTACTCGACAAAGCACCCATTACGTCGGTCAGCGGAGAAGATCGGCGGGTGACGGTCACGCTGAGCGAGCCTTTCACGCCGCTGCTGGCGGTGCTGGCTGAAAGCCGTTCGCAAATCCTCGCGCTGAATTCCTGGGACGATACCAATACCATTTCACGCGTCATCGGCAGTGGCCCTTTCCAGCTCGTCAGTTTCCAGCCCCCTCAGTCACTGAGTGTAAAACGGTTTGAAGGATACTGGGGAGAGAAACCCAGCATTGAACGTGCCCGTTATTTGTCCGCAGGTCGGGCTGAAACGCGCGCATTACTTGCAGAAAGTGGTGATGCGGATTACGTCTTTAATCTGGACGCCGCCAGCCGTCAGCGCTTGTCACACAAAAGTTCACTACAGGTGCTTACCGTTTCCGTACCCCGTACGGTGATGCTGAAGCTGAACGTCGCTCATCCGTTCCTGAAGGAGCAAACCACGCGCGAAGCGCTCAGCCTGGCGATCAATCGGAATGCGCTGGCTGCGGCCATATTACGCTATCCCGGTGCGGCAACACAGATGTTCCCGCCCTCTATGGCCGGATGGCACAACGCATCTTTACAGCCTCTGGATTATGCTCCTCAGCGTGCCGCCGCCTTACTGGCACAGTCCGGATGGATATCCGGCCGGGACGGCATGTTAACCCGCGCTGGCCAGCGCTTTACCCTCACGCTGCTGACATATCCCGATCGCCCCGAGCTGCCCTTAATCGCCATGGTCATTCAGCAACAACTGCGAGAGGTCGGGATCGAGGTCATCATCAATTCAACCAATTCCAGTGAGATACCCGCGCGTCATCATGATGGCAGCCTGCAAATGGCGCTCTATGCCCGTAATTTCGCCCTGACGCCGGATCCTGGCGGCACGCTACTTCAGGATTACGGTTCGCAGGGAGGTGACTGGGGCGCAATGAACTGGCACGACAACGCTTTTGATAAGGCGCTCAGCACGCTTTCACGTAGCAACGATCCCGATCAACGACAGCAGGCAAGAGCGGTCATCACCGCCGCATTACAGCGTGATTTACCGGTTATTCCGGTTGCCTGGTACCAGCAGTCAGCAGCAGTAAACGCGAAGCTTGCCGCCGTAAAACTGGATCCCTTTGAACGCCATTTTGGCCTGCGTGAGATGAAATGGGCGGAATAATGTTTAAACAACTCGTCTGGCGCCTGGGTCAGGCTGCCTTTGTGATTTTTGCCGTCGGTATTTTAACGTTCGTTTTAGTACAGGCGTTACCGGGCGATATGGCCTGGCGCATTGCGTCGGGACGATATGGTTATGACCGGGTCGACCTGGCGGCGGTTATCCGCGTGCAGCAACAGCTGACGGACTTTTCCGCTCAGGGAAATGCACTATGGCACTGGATGTGGGATCTGCTGCGCTTCGATTTCGGGCGATCTCTCGTCTCAGGGGAACCGGTCAGCAGTGAGCTGGGCTGGCAGTTAACACAAACCCTTGCTCTGGCCGGGGTAGCACTGCTGATGATGTTGATTCTCGTTATTCCCGCGGGGGTCTGGGCAGGATGTCGGCCGGGCAGTGTTGTTGATCGGCTCATTAACGTGCTGGCACCCACGTTTAAATCGATTCCACATTTTGCCCTGGGTTTACTTCTGATTATGTTGTTTTCGCTGCGCCTGAACTGGCTACCCAGTGCGGGGCATGGGGAAGGGCAACATTTCATCCTCCCGGCGCTGACGCTGGCATTAACGCTGAGCGCGGTAGGGGCGCGTGTTGTCCGCGAGGCAACCTGTCAGGCTGTGAAAGCAGGCTGGTATCGCTGGGGAGCGCAAAAGGGCCTTTCCGCGCCGCACCTGTTCTGGCGACATGGTTTGCGCAATCTCAGTGTCCCTGTCGTCACCTGGATCGGCATGCAATTCGTCTGGTTAGTGGAAGGTGTGGTGGTGATCGAAACTCTTTTTGCCTGGCCAGGTGTCGGACACGCGCTGGTACATGCGATTTTTGCCCGGGATGTTCCGGTGATTCAGGCCAGTGCGGTGGTACTGGGATTGACCTTTGTCACCTTAAATATGCTTGTCGATGCTGTGTGTTATGTCCTGGATCCCCGAGGTAAACGCGTATGACGTACCGCCAAAAAACGGGGTTGGTGATAATTTTAACCTTGCTGGCCTTTGCGTGGCTGATGCCGTTGTTGAATCAGAACGATCCCCTGCAGCAGGATTTGTTGCAGATGTTAACGCCGCCCTCGGGTAACGCGTGGCTGGGTTATGACCATTTAGGGCGCTCGATGCTGGCGCGCCTGAGTGCGGCGCTGCGATTGTCGCTGGGGCTGGCGGCCCTGTGTGTGATTACAGCAATGCTCATGGGGCTGCTGGCGGGAATAGCCAGCGCCTGGTACGGCGGATGGGTCGATCGACTTTTCGGTATGCTGGCCGACATGTGTCTGGCGCTGCCGGGCCTGCTGTTAGTCCTGCTGCTCGCCGCAATCGCACCTGACGCACCACTCATGTTATGGCTGGGACTTTCACTGGTACTGTGGGTGGAGTTTTTCCGTGTGACGCGCGCCACGCTGCGGCCTGTGGTCATGTCGCCAGCCGTTCAGTCATCTTCACTGCTTGGCTTCTCCATTGTTTATCTGTTTCGCCGACATCTTTGGCCGGCCCTGTCTCCGTTATTACTGACACTGACCGTCTATGCATTCAGCAATGCCATTATGGCCGTATCGGCGCTGGGATTTATCAGTGTTGGCGTTCGTCCACCCACACCTGAGCTGGGCCTGATGATGACGGAGCTGTTCCCCTATGCCTGGGAAGCGCCCTGGCTATTACTACAGCCTGTGGTTGTGCTGTTTATCCTGCTGGTGGGGCTGAATTTGTTGGTCAACAAGGAGCGCAAATGGCAAGCATCGTAATCAAACAGGTCGCCGTCTTCGCGGATACCTGCATTGTTGAGCCTATAAGTCTGATCATCCATTCCGGCAGGCCCGTCACCTTCATTGGTGAGACAGGATCGGGAAAAAGTTTGTTTGCGCAGGCGATTTTCGGCGCCTTACCCGACGGACTGCGCGCTGAAGGAACGGTAGTCATTGACGGGCAGCAATATAATCTGCAAACCGATCTGACAGCACTCCGTGCGCTGTGGGGACACCGTATTACCGCTTTACCTCAGGAGCCCTTGCTGGCGCTTGATCCGACGATGCGTGTGAAAGGCCAGACAGAAGAGGGTTATCGGTACATACGGGGGTTCACGCGTCAGGGCGCGCAGCAGGCGGCAGGTTTGGCGCTGGACTCGCTGGGGCTGGCCCACGCGGCAGAGCGTTTCCCCTGGCAGCTTTCCGGTGGAATGGCCCAACGGGTGTGCTTTGCCGCTGCGCGGGCGGGTGGTGCCACTCTGCTTATCGCGGATGAACCGACGAAAGGACTGGATGTGGCGCGACGGGACGAAATTGGTGACATGCTCAACCTGGCTGTAGCCCGCGGCGAAGCCTTGCTGACCATCACCCATGATATCGCGCTGGCCAGACAGTTAGGCGGTGACATTGTCGTGATGCATAAGGGAAAGGTGATTGAGCAGGGGGATGCCACGCAAGTCCTGAATGCGCCGCAGAAGGCTTATACGAAACAGTTGCTGGCCGCTGAACCCCATGCCTGGCCACCGGCCACGTTGTTGCCCTGTGATGACACCCTCGTATTACGGGCCGAAGGGCTTACTCTGAAACGCGCCGGGAAAACGTTGTTCCGCAATGTAAATTTATGCTTTCGCGCCGGTGAAATCGTTGGGCTTTATGGTGAGAGCGGCAGTGGCAAAAGCAGCCTGGGAGATACGCTGTCGGGCTTGATTAAGCCCGATAAGGGAACGATAACCCGACCGGGTAGGTTTCATCCGTTGCGTTATCAAAAACTATACCAGGATCCTTCTGCGGTTTTTCCACCGGATATCACTATGGCCCAGATCATCGACGATCTGCTGCAGCGCCACACAATCCCGGTGAGGCGACGTGATGAGCGGATGCGGCAATTGGGGCTCGGACAGGCGTTGTTACACCGTCCGGCTTCAGGATTGTCAGGCGGTGAGCTTCAGCGGTTTTCGCTGCTTCGGGCGATGTTGCTGAATCCCGTGTTCCTGTTTGCCGATGAACCCACGTCGCGTCTCGATCCTGTGGTTCAGCAACAGACGCTGGCCTTACTGACTGACCTGGCCATGCAGCAACGCTGCGCCATTCTGCTGGTCAGTCATGATCTCACGCTACTTGAAAGGAGTGCACATCGGGTCATTTCCCTTGATGCGATTAGCCTGCCTGATGACTGAGGCAGAGCACCCTCAGATGTGCTCCATGACCAGCACGGCCAGCGTATCCGGCTCCAGCGCTCGAAAAATATGTTCAGTGTCGCCGGGATAGCTGATGTAGTCGCCCGGTGCCAGTTCGACGGGCGAGTCTGTGGGCCCGACCAGCGCGCGTCCCTGAGTCAAGATGAGATGCTCAATGGTATTCGGCGAATGCGGTTGCGAGCGGCGCTCGCTGCCGGGCTGGATGTGCAGCAGATAGATATCCCGTCGCGCGCCGGGCGGACAGGTTGCCAGCAGGACGGCTTTATAATCCGCCTGCTCGGCGGCAACGGCAGGGCCTTCACCGCGACGAATAACCTGCAGGCGGTTCGCTTCCGGCTCCATCAGGCGGGCAAACGGAATATTCAGGGCAACGCAAAGTGACCACAACGTCTCAATGCCAGGATTACCGTTCCCCGCCTCAAGTTGAGAAAGGGTCGACTTTGCTATGCCAGCCCGACGCGCGACTTCTGCGAGAGTCAGTCCTACCCGCTGGCGCTCTCTGACTAAACTGCTGGCGATAATATCAATGGGTGTACTCATCCTGCATCCTGTTCGTTATGGCGAACGTATCGTTCATCTTGTAATACTGCTGCGGTCCGTTCATTATAATGGGTATATCGTTCGTTATGGGAGCTAATCGTGGTGCTGGATAAAAAAGAGACTCTGGACAAGGGCGTGATAAAAGCCATTTTCCTTGTCTGTCTTGCCGATGGCATTGTAGGCCTGTCATATGGTTCGCTCGCTCTTGCAGAGGGTTTTCCGTTTTGGGTGCCGCTGGCGTTATCGACGCTGGTGCTGGCGGGGGCGTCTGAATTCCTGTTTATCGGTATCGTGGCGGGCGGTGGCAGTCCTCTCACGGCGGCAGCGGCGGGGCTGTTGGTCAATGCGCGTCATCTTCCTTTTGGTATCACTGTCAAGGATTTGGTCGGTCAGGGCAGACGGGGTCTGCTAGGATGCCACATCATGAATGATGAAAGTGTCGTGTTTGGCATTTCCCAGCCTACGCTGGCGCAACGTCGCCAGGCATTCTGGATATGCGGCATCAGTATTGGCGTAATCTGGCCTGTGACCGTAATGGCTGGCGCGGCGATAGGGCAGTTTATTCCGAATGTGTCTACTATCGGCCTGGATGCGGTCTTTCCCGCGATCCTGATTGCGCTAATCTTTCCTGCCTTACGCAAAGCGCGCACCCGCATTCCTGCTATGACTGGTGCGTTTTTGTCGCTGGTGGTCACGCCTTTCGTACCTGCCGGTATGCCCGTATTGTTTTCCTTGCTGGGCCTCTTTACATGGAGATCGCGCAAATGAATCACGCCATGATTATTGCAGGTATTGCGTTGCTGGCTGCTGGCACCTACGCCATCCGTTTCGCGGGTGTTAAACTCGGCAATCGTCTGCCCGTCAGTGAACGAACCCAAAACATGTTATCCGATGCTGCCACTGTACTGCTGCTTGCGGTTGCGGCAACCACCACGCTGTTTGAAGGCCAGCATTTTGCAGGGATGGCCAGAGTGATGGGCGTCGGGTTTGCCCTGTTCCTTGCCTGGCGTAGAGCTCCGCTGATTTTCATTATTCTGGGCGCGGCCTGCATGACGGCGTTGTTGCGCTACATGGGTGTACCCTGAATGCGCAATTTATCTTGCCGGACCCGGCGATAAATTGCGTGTCAGCCTTGACGAACAGCGTCGCTTAAAATACAACTAGAACCCGTCAGGGGAGTCTCGCCAGAGAGACTGAGAGGCTAATAGCGCCATGCGCGGCTTAGCGACCCTTAGAACCTGACCCAGTTGATACTGGCGTAGGAAGACGGGCATCTGCGCATCGCGTAGATGCTTGCCGCAGAGCCTGTTTCTGTCAGGCTTGTGCTTTTTCCCTTCTTGTATCGCGGGTCTCTGAGAGCTAACAGAGAGGCCAATGTGACTATCCTTATTCCGTTTTTACCCCATCAGGATGGTGGACAATGAGCCGCTGGTCAGTGCTGGGCAGCGGTGTATCCGGACTCTGTATCGCGACGTTACTGGCCGAACACGGCGAGAAGGTTGAAGTCATTACACAACCGAATTGTCAGGCGGCGTCCTACTGGGCTGGCGGCATGCTGGCACCCTGGTGTGAGGCAGAAAGTGCGCCTCAGCAGGTCGTTGAATGGGGACAGCACGCTGCAGCGTGGTGGGCGGCCCGCATAAGTGGCGTTGAACAGCAGGGCACACTCGTGCTCGCGCCACCGCGTGACAGCGCTGAACTTACCCGGTTTGCCAGCATGACCACAGCGCATCAGTGGGTTGCGCCAGGTGACATCGAACCCGCGCTGGAAAACCGCTTCGCCCGGGGATTATTTTTCCCGGCTGAAGCGCATCTCGATCCGCGTCAGGCAATGCAACAGTTACGTGCACGTCTGGTCAGCGCGGGCGTCAGTATTCACGCTGGCAAGCCCAGCGGACGCATTATTGATTGCCGCGGTATTCATGCGCGTGAGGCACAGCCAGCCTTGCGTGCGGTGCGGGGCGAAATGCTAATACTGCAAACGGATGAGATCACGTTTTCCCGACCTTTACGCCTGCTGCATCCCCGTTTTCCTTGCTATCTGGTTCCCCGGGCGCAGGGGCACTTTATGCTCGGGGCCACCATGGTTGAGAGTCAGGATACCAGCCCCATCAGCGCGCGCGCCATGATGGAGCTGCTGAGCGCTGCTTACAGCATTCATCCTGCGCTTGCCGAAGCGCGCATTATCGAAAGCGGGACGGGGTTACGTCCTGCTTATCACGACAACCTCCCCGACGTGCGTTATGAAAACGGTGTCTTTTCCATTAACGGTATGTATCGCCATGGCTTTTTGCTGGCACCGGTTATGGCCGAAAAGCTCATGCATCAACTTGCAACAGAGAGACTACTATGCGAATCGAACTAAATGGTCGTGCTATCGAGACGAAAGCCGGGACGCTTGCGGAGTTGTTAGAAGAGCAGGGCATTGACGCTGGCTGTGTGGCCAGTGCCCTCGATGGAACCTTTGTTCCCAGAGAGCGCTATGCCTCACAGTTGCTTGAGGCCAACTGCCGTCTGGAAGTGCTGTCGCCAATGCAGGGAGGTTGATCATGTTTTACGACTACAAGGGCGACTCCCGTTTTTTACTGGGTACGGCCGGTTATCCCTCACCGGATATTCTTCAGCAGGCTGTTGTGGCCTCCGGTGCGGATATCATCACGGTCAGTCTGCGTCGGGAAGGGAATCAGGGTGGGGCCTTTCGCGATTTACTGAAAACGCTGAATAAGCGCGTGTTACCCAATACAGCGAGTTGCCATACCGTCAGGGAAGCCGTCACGACGGCGCATATGGCGCGCGAACTGTTTGCCACGCCATGGATCAAACTGGAAGTGATCGGGCACGCGGATACCCTGCAACCGGATCCATTCGCCCTGGTGGAGGCCGCCCGTATTTTATGTGCCGAAGGTTTTCATGTTTTTCCTTACACCACAGAAGATCTGATTGTGGGCGAAAAACTGCTGGAAGCGGGCTGTCAGGTGCTGATGCCCTGGGGCGCGCCCATTGGCTCGGGGCAGGGGCTACGCAATATTGACGGTTTACGCACCATGCGTGCCTGGTTTAAAGACGTTCCGCTGATCATTGACGCAGGGATCGGTGCTCCCAGCCAGGCGGCGCAGGCGATGGAGCTGGGCTTTGATGCCGTGTTGCTGAATACCGCCGTCGCGAAATCCCACGATCCGGTACGCATGGCGGGAGCGTTTGCCAGTGCCATTCAGTCAGGACATCAGGCGCGGTTGGCCGGCATGATGGAACGTCGGGATATGGCGGTCGCCTCCACGCCCGTTTTTGGTCTGGCGCAGTTCAGTTAAGGAGCGAAAATGTCGCGATATCAAAGACAGACTATGTTGCCCGAAGTCGGGGATGAGGGGCAGCAGGCGCTGGCTGCAGCCCGCGTTCTGGTCGTGGGCGCGGGTGGACTCGCGTCAACCCTGTTGCCCCTGCTCGCAGGTGCCGGCGTGGGCTATATCCGGCTGTATGATCATGATGTCGTGACGCTGCATAATTTGCATCGCCAGACGTTGTTTACCGTTGCCGACATTGGCGAGCCCAAGGTTTTCTGCGCGCAGCGTGCGCTGGCGCAACGCAATCCTGACATACTCATCGAGCCGCATGTTGATGCCCTGCGTGCCAGCATTATCGATACGGCAATGACAGGGATTGATTTGGTCATTGACGCCGCAGACAATTTTGCAGTGACCTATCTGCTCTCCGACAACTGCTATGCCCGACGAATTCCCCTGGTGAGTTCCTCAGTGCTGGGAAGACAAGGCTATGTTGGCGGATTCTGCGGCGGAGCGCCCAGCTATCGCGCGCTGTTTCCCCGTTTACCCAAAGCATCAGGCAACTGCAACACTGCGGGGGTTTTAGGCCCGGCGGTCGCCACCTTAGGCGCCATGCAGGCTCAGATGGCGCTCAGCATACTGCTAACGCTGTCGCCGTCACCGTTAGGGTGCATGATTAACTGTGATTTTGTGTCATGGCAACTGCGTCAGTTCCGCTTTGACGCGGCACCGGAACCGGAAAAACCCGGGATTCCGTTTATTGATCCTGCCTTGTTGACGCCAGACGACTGCGTGGTGGAGCTACGTGGGATGGATGAAGCCCCCGTGAGCGTCAGCACGAATGCTGAGAGGCTACTGCCACAGGATATTGCCTGCTGGCAACCGCCCGCGGATAAGCGCATTGTTCTGGTCTGCGCCAGCGGCATGCGTGCCGCTCAGGCCGCGCAGGCACTGGAGGCGCGTGGCTGTGAGCGGCTGGCCATCATCGCCGACCGCTAAATCTGACGGAAAAGCAGGCTTATCAGGCCCGGTCTGAACGACGGGCCTGATAGATATCGGGTCGGGTAATCGTCCAGGCGTAATCGGGCCGGTTGACGGGCTCGTAACCGAACTTTTTATATAGCCATGGCGCGGTTGAGGTGAACAGTAGCATCCTGCGAAGTTTATCCACGATGGGATGGGACTGACAGCAGGTAATCAGCCAACCTCCCAGACCTGCGCCCTGATACTCTTCCAGCACGTAGACATCACATAAATAGGCAAAGGTGGCGTAATCAGTAACAAAGCGGGCAAATCCGATCTGCTGTTGATGATGAAAAAGGCCAAAAATTAAGCTGTTCTCTACCGACAGGGCCACGGTTTCTCCATCAATACCGGCTGCCCATGTTGAGCGGGTGAGATAGCGATGAATCGCCTCAATATCCATCCTTGCGTGATCTGTCGTGATCAGATAATCGTCTTTATACCATTGCTGAACGGCTACCATCTGTTTCCCTCTGCCTTCCGATATGAATGAAAGTTATGATGACCGCGTTGAGCTGACGATCAGGATACCAGGTTGTGTACGGCAATCACTATCAGCAAAAGGCCCCCTGCCATGTTTACATAGCGTTTCAGAACAACGGGATTCACGCTTTGCGCTGAAAAAAACAGTAGCTGGCTGATAAGCGTGAGCCAGAGACACATCACTACAATGTGTACGGTGGCCAGGCTCAGGAAGGCAGCCAAATCGGTTCTGTCGCCTGTAAACTGGGAAACCACCGTCAGGTAGAACAGGATAGCTTTAGGGTTAATGACGTTGGCCAGCCAGGCGCCTTTTATCGTCACCGCGCTGTCCATAGCGTTCAGCGTAAAGGTTTTTGTCTTTATCCCGGTGATAAACAGCAGTCCGCCAAGCCACAGTAAATAAACGCCCCCCACGATTTTTAACCAGGTGAACAGTGTGGATGACGCCACCAGCGCCGTCGACAGCCCCAGTCCAATCAGCAGCGCGTGCGTGTAAATACCCAGCGCAGTGCCGAACAGTGTTTTAAACAAGCCTCTGTAGCCTGATGTAAGTGCACTGTTCATCGCCAGAGTGAAACTCGCCCCAGGTGACAGCGCAATCGGCAACAGTGCAGGCAGAAAGCCAGCGAGATTAATATCCAACGGCTCTCCGTTTACAAGGCTTTTTCGCTGCGTGTACAGAACCGGTCATACACTATGACGGATTGTAAAAAGCACACAGCTTGTTACCGGTGGGATCTCTGAGATAAGCGACACAGCGACCATCGGTTTCTCTGATATGCGGTGGGGATTCAGCCGAGGTTCCGCCGTTTTCGAGACCCTGCTGATGCCAGCGGAAGACGGCGTCAGATGAGGGCATCGCAAAGCCAATGGTTCCGCCATTGGCAAAGGTGGCCGGTTGACCATTAATGGGCTTAGTGACAATAAAACGCTGGTTATTTTTCGAATAAAAAGGGCGGCCTATGGCATCAATTCCCTGCTCTTCACACGCTATTACGGCAAAAATGGCGTCATAGAATTTTTTTGCCTGCTCAATATCGTCTGTACCAACAACCATATGACTAAACATGATTAACTCCTTTTAACATCGGTAAGCATATACTTAACATACCCGCAATGCGTGCGGAAGAGCTGATGAATGAGCTACCTGTTTTACAGGTTATCAGACGATGCGACAGGGCGATGACTTCCCGTGATTACGACGCATTGATGCAGCACTATGCAGAGGGTGCCAGCCTGGTGGTAAAGCCGGGAATGAGGGTAACGCGCAAGGCCATTGTTCAGGATAAGCGGGTGGTTGAGCAGGGCCGAATGGCGGTCATTGAGAGGGGGAAAACGGCGCTGGTGATCATGGAAACCGTGCTGCGTTATCCCTGTCAGCAGGAAAACCATGTTGAAACGACCCGGCGCGCCACCTATTTGTTTCGCCGGGACAGCGATGGTCAATGGCGCTGCACCGTTGATTCGGCCTGCTGCCCCGGAATGAAAACGCCCGTTCGGATGTAATACGGGCGCGAACGGGCGGTTTGTCAGATGACTTCCACCAGCTGGAAGGTTTCAAAGATCAGCTCCATTTCGGGACTGAATCCGCCGTTGCGCTGGAAGAAGCGTTGATGTTCACGCTGCCAGTATTCAAGACTCAGGTCGCCTTCTCCTTCCATCATGGCCATTTCCGGCGTGACGCGATCAAAGCGCGTCAGAAAAAGCCCGGTCGTTCTGACGACGCACAGCGGTTTTTTCTCGCCATCTAAAATAATGTTGTAACCGCCAGGCAGCGGCCTGACGTCGTCATCGTACCAGCCCTGCAACGAGCTGCAGGTGGCAATTTTCTTCCCGGTCAGGACCAGGGTCGCCAGTTCATTCGCCAGCTCAGGTGAATCGCCAAATGACCACGACAGTGCGCCAGGATATTTAGCCTTTATTTGTTCCACATTCATTGTCATGGGAATATTACGTCCGTTTATGGGTTATCCACTCAGTTTGTGTGCATCGCAGGGGAATATCAGGCCAGAAGGCGTTCTGCCCACTGTTCAACCGAATCGCCGCTGCCGATATCGGGCTGGACCAGACCATTAATCATGAAGGTTGGCGAAACATGAATCCCGTTCTGACGGGCATACTTACAGTGCCATTTCACCAGATTTTGTAAGTCAGGGCGATCGAAAGCCGCATAAGCATCAATGCCGCTGTAATCCCTGAGCCGTGCCAGGAGTTGGTTAGGCGTGGTGTCCATGTTAGGACCACGGCAGTGGTCAGTGAACTCAAACGCTTCGCGGTGATCGGCCACCGCCTGGAGGACGGCTTTAGCCGCCGCTTTACCTTGTACTGAGGCGGCAAGAATATAGCGCACAATAACCCCGGAATACATATGCCAGGGCTGGGACTGAAGATGGACTTTAAGCGTCATCTTATCTTCTCCGACCAGGCTCAGGAGCGCATCCAGCTTATTGAAAGCCCGAACGGAGAAAGGGCAGGTGGGCTCGATAAAAACTTCAAAAAGATGAGGCCCATGACCCCAGGTAAGCGGTTCTGCCCGTAGTGTTTCATTGTTCATAGCGGCTCCTGTTGTAAAGCATGAAAGTTGGCTTCAATGACTGTGACAAACTTAGCCAGGTTCTGCCAGTGCAGACCTTATTTTAAACCGATAAGGATTAATCTCATTTCTCCCACATCAAACCAAACCAAACTAGAATTAGCTATCCGGCGGTTTCGCTTTAAAGGCCAGCACTATCAGATTTCATCAATGTTAAATCATGATATTAAACATTATTTTTAACGTTAAGGCACAAAGCGGCAAACTGAAGCGAAATAAAAGCCGCTAAGGTAACGCGCTTTATTCCCTGATATTGGGGTTCAGTCGCGTCATTTATGCCTGGTTCAGGTCTGAGGAACACTGCATGTCGCATTTTCGTCCGGTAGCGCTGGAACACGCAAGCCGTCTGCTTAATCACGGTCCCACGGTGTTAATTACCAGTCGCGACAGTCAGTCAAAGCGCCGCAACATCATGGCCGCAGCCTGGTCGGTACCCGTTGAGTTCACACCAGCAAGAATGGCTATCGTTGTGGATAAATCCACATTGTCACGTGAGATCATTGAAGCCAGCGGGGCATTTGGCATTTGTGTACCGGCGGCGGGTTTTGTGGATATGGCTTATGCGGTGGGCAGCACGTCCGGGCGCGATCAGGACAAGTTTGCCGACTTCGCTATTCAGGCACACGAAAGTCCGCACTATGGCGTGCCGTTGCTGGAAGAGAGCTGTGTCGCGTGGATGGAGTGCCGTCTGCTGCCTGAAACGGAAGCGCAACAGGCCTATGACACGCTGTTTGGTGAGGTGATCACTGCGGCGGCTGACAGCCGGGTATTTTATGACGGCCGCTGGCATTTCGAGGCCGTGGATCCCGCGCTCCATACATTACATCATCTTGGCGGTGGTCAGTTCGTGACCGTTGCGAATACGCTGACTGCCAAATCAACGCGTTAAAAGAGGTACAGAATGACAATTAAGAGTTACGCAGCCATGCAGGCGGGACAAGCGCTGGAGCGTTACGACTATGATCCCGGCCCGTTGGACGCTGAAGATGTTGAAGTCGAGGTTGAGTATTGTGGTGTCTGTCACTCCGACCTGTCGATGATCGATAACGAGTGGGGAATTTCGGCTTATCCCGTGGTTGCTGGCCATGAGGTCATCGGACGCGTAGCCGCACTGGGCGACAGTGCAAAAAATAAAGGGCTGAAAGTTGGTCAGCGCGTGGGCATTGGCTGGACGGCCAAGAGCTGCCAGCACTGCGATCCCTGCATCAGTGGCGATCACGTTAACTGTGCACAGGGTACGACGACGACCATCGGCAACCACGGCGGTTTCGCTGAGAAGCTGCGTGCTAACTGGCAATGGGTTATTCCGCTGCCGGAAAAACTGGATCCTGCCACGGCAGGCCCACTGCTCTGCGGCGGTATCACGGTATTTAAGCCTCTGCTGATGCACAACATCACGGCGATGAGCCGGGTTGGTGTGATCGGAATTGGTGGACTGGGTCATATCGCCATTAAAATCCTGCATGCCATGGGGGCGGAAGTAACGGCGTTCAGTTCATCTGAAAGCAAAAAGCAGGCTATCCTCGACATGGGGGCAGACCATGTGGTGAACAGTCGCGATCCCGAGGCGCTGAAAGCGCTGGCCGGTCAGTTCGATCTGATTATCAGCACTGTCGCGGTCGATCTCGACTGGCAGCCGTACTTTGCGGCACTGGCTCCTCGCGGCAAGTTCCATACGGTCGGCGCGGTGCTGAAACCTTTCGATGTCCCGGCTTTTAGTCTGATTCTGGGTGACCGTGCCGTTACTGGCTCGTCAACAGGCTCTCCGGCTCAGTTACGTTCACTGCTGAAGCTGGCTGGTCGTGCAGATATCGCCCCGACGGTAGAGTACTTCCCAATGTCCAAAATTAACGATGCGCTGGCGCACGTACGCGCGGGTAAAGCCAATTACCGCGTGGTTCTGAAGGCGGATTTCTGATGCCAGGCGCGCCTTTCTGGCGCGCCTTTTCTCTTTCCCGTAAGTAGACGGGCTAATCTCTGTTAAAATTAACTCCTCACGCTTGATGCCGGACGTCTGTACTGGAGAGATTATGTTGTGGATTTGGAATGCCCTGATCGTGTTTATCACCGTGGTCGGCATGGAAGTGGTTGCTGCACTGGCACATAAATACATCATGCACGGCTGGGGTTGGGGCTGGCATCTTTCACATCATGAACCGCGTAAAGGCGCATTTGAAGTTAACGATCTCTATGCCGTGGTATTCGCCATTGTGTCGATTGCCCTGATTTACTTCGGCAGTACAGGAATCTGGCCGCTCCAGTGGATTGGTGCAGGCATGACCGCTTATGGTTTACTGTATTTTATGGTCCACGACGGACTGGTACACCAGCGCTGGCCGTTCCGCTACATACCGCGCAAAGGCTACCTGAAACGGTTATACATGGCCCACCGTATGCATCATGCTGTAAGGGGAAAAGAGGGCTGCGTGTCCTTTGGTTTTCTGTACGCGCCACCGTTATCTAAACTTCAGGCGACGCTGAGAGAAAGGCATGCGGCTAGATCGGGCGCTGCCAGAGATGAGCAGGACGGGGTGGATACGTCTTCATCCGGGAAGTAACTGCCTGACCGGATGCCGTCAGCAAAAGCGTTAATTTTTCGGCGGTGGACGTGGACTGGCGATGATCCCAGGCCTGCTTACCGGCCTGTTCAACTTTCACGCCAATTTTACGGTACACCTGCTTCGCTGTCGCGATGGCCCAGGCCGAGCGTAAGGGTAATTGTGCCAGACCGGCCATTGATGATACGTAATAGGGTTCCGCTTCCCGTACCAGTCGCCCGGCGATACGGCTTAAGGCCTGCCGGTTTTCTGGCGCAGCATAATTCGCTTTCGTCAGTCCTTCCTGTTCCAGCCAGCTTTCAGGCAGGTAACAGCGGCCCACCTGAGCATCGTCGACAATATCACGCGCAATGTTGGTCAACTGGAAAGCCAGCCCGAGATCGCAGGCGCGATCGAGTGTGGCGTTATCACGAACGCCCATAATTTGCGCCATCATCAGGCCCACAACACCGGCGACGTGATAGCAATAACGCAGCGTATCGTCCAGTGTCAGATAGCGCGTTTCGCGCACATCCATGGCAAAACCTTCCAGATGATCGAACGCGTAGGCGGGAGCGATATCATGCGCCATCGCGACCTCCTGAAACGCAGCAAAAGCGGGCTCGTGCATTTGCGAACCGGCGTAGGCCTGACGCGTTTTCATTTCAAGCTGCTGCAGGCGCTGCTCAGGCATCTGCGAAGAGGGCTGGTCGGCATGAAAGCCCAGTGTTTGATCGTCAATGACGTCGTCGCAGTGGCGGCACCATGCGTAAAGCATCAGCACGCTGCGACGGGTTTTGGCGTCGAAAAGCGTCGATGCAGTCGCAAAGCTTTTCGAGCCAACCGCCATGGTTTCGACGGCATGATTCAGTAATGACGTATTCGTCAAATCAGGTCCTCCAGCATTAAGCCTGCCGTCGCCTTCGCCGAGCCGATTACGCCGGGAATGCCCGCGCCGGGATGGGTGCCTGCGCCAACCAGATAAAGATTATCAATGTGCTTATCGCGGTTATGTGGTCGGAACCAGGCGCTCTGGGTCAGAATAGGTTCAACCGAGAAGGCCGAACCTTGCCAGGCATTGAGCTCGTCGCGGAAATCGAACGGCGTAAACATACGGTGCGTCACCAACTGGCTTCGCAAGCCAGGCATGTAATGTTGCTCAAGGTAGTCAAAAATACGATCGCGCAGTCGGGGTCCTTCTACCGCCCAGTCGAGGTTCGCCGTGCCTAAGTGTGGAACAGGCGCCAGCACATAATAGCTGCCGCAACCTTCCGGTGCCAGTGACGGATCCGTGACACAAGGTGCGTGTAAATAAAGCGAAAAATCCTCAGCCAGACCATCATGGTTAAAAATTTCGTGAATCAGTTCACGGTAGCGTGGCCCAAAACAGACGGTATGATGGGCGAGTTGATCGTGATGATGGTTGAGACCAAAATAGAGTACAAACAGTGAGTTACTCATACGCTTGGATTGCAGTTTTTTCGCCTGCTTAGCGGCTGCGGGATGCTGAGACAGCAGATCGCGATAGGTATGTACAACATCAGCGTTCGACGCCACCGCGCAGGTTTCAAACCGTCTGCCGTCTTCCAACTGCACGGCCTGAATCTTGTCCCCAACGGTTTCCATATGACTGACCCGGGCGTTAAGCACGACTTCGCCGCCCAGATCCTGAAACAGCTTGATCATGCCGTTGACCAGCGCACCGGTTCCACCGCGTGGAAACCAGACGCCCCATTCCCGTTCTAACGCGTGAATCAGCGTATAAATGGACGAGGTTGCAAACGGATTCCCCCCCACTAAGAGCGAGTGAAAAGAAAACGCCTGCCGAAGATGCTCATCCTCAATGTAGCCGGCAACTTTACTGTAAACGCTGCGCCAGGCCTGCAGCTTTGCCAACTGGGGCGCGGCCCGAAGCATGTCTTTGAACGATAAAAAAGGCACAGTGCCGAGCTTCAGATAGCCCTCATTGAATACGGCACGCGAATAGTCAAGGAACGCTCGATAACCCGCAACATCGCGCGGATTAAACTGCTGTATCTGCGCTTCTAACTGGGCCTGGTCGTTATCGTAATTGAAGACCTTGCCGGACTCCCAGCACAGGCGATAAAACGGCGTGACCGGCAACAGCTCGACGTAATCCTTAAGCTGTTTACCGGCCAGAGCAAACAGTTCTTCAATCGCGCTGGGATCGGTGATAACGGTAGGGCCTGCATCAAAAGTAAAGCCCTGCTCCTGATAAACATAAGCCCGGCCACCCGGCTTGTCGCGCTGCTCAAGCAGCAAAACAGGAATACCTGCGGCCTGTAAACGAATTGCCAGTGCCAGGCCACCAAAGCCCGCACCAATTACCGTAGTTGGTTTCATGTAGTCGCTCTTCAACGATGAGTCGTCATAATTGCCTGCAATGCCGCGAAAACGGGAACGGGCGGCTTGCCGCTCAGAATGCGTAGCCGATCGATCACGGTGAGTTTTCCCGCATAAAAGCGGGAAATCAAATCCTCGGGTAAGCCATAGAAACGCTGCATCACACGCCAGCGTGACTCGGCCGGTCCGGCTAAAAACAACATGCGATTCAGCATGCGGAAAAACCCCTGTTGCTGCCAACGTTGCTGGGCAAAGTGAGCAATCGTCTGGTGAACAGAGGAAGAGGTAAACACATTCAGCGCGCTGAGACGATCGGCCAGCGCCACCGCGAGCGGTAGGGAGTAGCCGGTTGTCGGATGAAACAGCCCGGCGCGTAATCCGCTACAGGCTTGTGGTTGCTGTTGCCAAAACTGACGATTATCGCCCGTTAACGTAATGGGCAATGCACCCTGTTCTTCCCGCAGCAACGTCTGTAACGGCCAACCCTGTCGCGCAGCATAATCGCGAATGTTCTGACGCGCCCGTTCGGCCTGAAGATTAGCCTTGTCAATGTAATGTGTGTCTTCGATCAGCAGTGCGGTTGCGGAAAGCGGTAGGGTATAAACAAAGCGGTAGCCATTTTGCTGATCGACCGTCGCATCCATGATAATCGGTGACGATAAACCATGCGGCGCGCTCAGTTGCCACTCCTGACCGATAAATGCCTGGAATCCTACGCGTAGTGCAGAATCAGGCGTGTAACCCCGTCCGTCGATCACTGTACTGGCATGAATAATCCGGCCATCCGCTAACTGGACCGATTCAGCATGGACGGCTGAAACCGCGGTATGCAGCCATAAATGTTGTCCAAACTGTTGCCGGAGTATCCCGGCGAAATGCCGGGAGGTCACGCAGTAGTAGCCACTGTTCACATGGCGACGGCGCTGAGGGAAACGAACCTGGTAGTCGGGCCAGTGATGGACCACAAGCGGCGCTATCCAGCGATGCTGATTCAGCGTTAAATCCTCTTCGTGAAAGGACCAGGTATGGTTCCCTCCCGCCTCAGGACCCGCCTCAATAAGCAAGATCCGCATATCCGGATGCTGTTGCTGAAGCCGGAGCGCGATAAGGCCATTAGCCAGACCGGCACCGACCAGAATGAGATCATAGTGCGGTTGCATAATCCTGCCCACTGAGTACTGGCTGACAGGTCCGCATCGCCTGTTCAACAATATCGGCGGCGGCTGGTGTGCCGCCTGCCAGACGCAATGCGGCCTGAATTTTTGTCATACGCTGCGGGTAATCGGTGTTAGTCAGCAGCGATCGAATCTGCCGCGCCAGCGCATGGCTGGTGGTAAACCGAGACGCACGCTTGCCGATGCCATGATAAACAATTCGTGATGCCACGCCAGGTTGATCAAATGCCAGCGGCAGCGCCAGTAGCGGTGTGCGGGAAGCAATAGCGTCCAGTACCGTATTCATTCCACCATGTGTGATTGTCAACTGTGCCTGTGAAAGTGCTGCGGATTGATCGGCAAAATCCACAACCTGAATGTCCCCGCCCCGGGCCAGTTCACCTGCCTGCGTAGCTGAGAGGCCGCCACAGTGTGCCAACAGTAACTGCGCATCCACCTCTTCGCAGGCTTTGGCGATGGTCCTGAACAGGCCATAACGATGCCCCTGCAGGGTGCCCAGCGAGGCAAAAATACGGGGTTTGTCCGGGGACGGAAAATAAGAAGTTGCTGACCCCGGCGTCCCCTGGGGTTGCCGTAACGGTCCAACCGCATGAAAGCAGTCTGGCAGTGCTTTGCGGGGAAAATCCAGTTCGGGGATCAACTGGCTGATTTGTGCCAGTGGAGAAAAACAATGATGCAGTTTTTCACGCGGGGCTAAACCCATTCTGCAGGCATGATGCGCGATCACACAATCGTGACGTCGCATCAGCCAGTCATAAATTTTTTCGCTGGTGGTATAGCGTTCCCGAGCCGCATCGCTGGTGCCGTACTCGAAAGGCATCACCGCCAGAGGCAAACCCGGTTCGCGGTTGAGCGGCAGCGCGCAGGCCACCGAAACAAACGGCAGACCTGACGCTTCTGCGACTACTGCACCTGCCGGCTCCATTTGATCAACGATCACGCCCTCTATCTGCAACGCATGAAAAGCGGCGGGCAGTTCCCGGCAAAGCATATCGCTGGTACGTGCCATTTCATTGATCAGTCGTAACATCGAGGGTCCGAGTGGGTGCGCGGCCAGGTGCAGCAGGTGCGATAAGGAACCGGGAGGATGCGTTTGCAGTCCGACGGTCTGGAATCCGATATCGCTGCCCGTTACCAGCGCTTTGCAGTCATGTTGCTGAAAAAACGTAACACGATGACCGCGGGCCACTAATTCCTGAGCAAGGTTTTGCAGAGCGCGAACATGGCTGAAAAAGGGCGGTGCAATCACCGCAAAATGGCTCATGCAGCATCCTTAACTGACGGCAGCGAGTTTTTTGTCAAACCAGGCCTGAATAAAAAGTTGGGTGGTGGAATGGCCGTTTTGGCATGCCGCGGAAAGGTGTTCACTGGCCAGGCGCAAATGCTGTCGCAGGCGTTCTTCGACCGCGCCTGAGCCTAATAAATTGACCAGCGTTGATTTACCTGCATCCTGATTGATGTCTTTGCCGGTATCGGTCATGCCATCGGTAAGATCGTCAAGCAACTGAAAGGCCTGACCGAGATCGAGCGAGAAACGATGCAGGTTCTCACGCGCTTCGCAGGACGCGTTGGCTGCAATGGACGCCATTTGCGTTGACGCGCAAAACAGCGTGCTGGTTTTAAACTGATTGGTTAGCAGTATGGCATCGGCGCTACGGGGTTTATCGCCCTCCGAGAGGTCCTTAAACTGGCCCTGAACCAGACCCTGCATGCCAATCGCAGTGGACAGCTCCGACACCGCGCGAGTTTTGGCTATCGGCGTCAGACCTTCAGCCTCGGCAATCACCCCAAACGCTTTGCTGAGTAAAGCAACCGCCGCCAGAATCGCCACATGTTCACCGTACTGCGTGTGAATGGTGGGACGCCCCCGACGCATCTGCGCATCGTCCATGCAGGGCATATCATCCAGAATCAGCGAGGCAGCATGCACCATTTCAACCGCGCAGGCTAAATCCAGTAATCCCCCGTGACTGATCGCACAGCCAAGATCGCGCGCTGTTAATAACAGCAGCATCGGACGAATACGTTTGCCCGGTGCCAGCGTGCCTTCACGCATCGCGGCACCCACACAATCCCGCTCACCCTGAACCGGCAGTAACTGATCAAGGCGGCTATCGATATCAGCCAGCAACTGCTCAGCCGAAATGCCAGTAAGGTGAACGTGTTTTTTTGCGCAGACCGTCATTCGGGCTGTCCTTATTAACGAATACATTTACGACAACGCTAAAACGTGCGATGCCATTTTAAAAGATACTTTAACTGCCAGAGCATCGTTGGCAGGGCTACCCGTTTTTTACCGTTCGGGTTTTCAGTTTTTTTGGGGCTAAACCCATATAATTAATACTAGTTGAGCTTTAAGAAAAGAGGGGAAATTCATCAACCTCCGTCACTGCCCTCTGCCGGACAGCTCTTAATCACCTGGATCGTTCTTCAGCGCGTCAGCGCCCGTAATAGCGAAATAATCTGTGAAATGTCATCCGCGCTCAGGGGAGTGTCTTTGGCAAATTGCACATTGCCTTGTGCGTCAAGAACAATTGCCGCCGCCCCGCCCGGTTTAAGCTGCCAGCGATGGCGGGCAAGGCCACTGCTGTCAATGATGAACTGCTGCCACGGCGACGCTTTTTTACTGGCGCGAATGCTGTTAACCACAAAAATACTGCTGCCCGGCAGCGCATCGTCGGTATTAACGATGGTAGTTGTCTGAAAGGTCTTTTCCGGCAGACTGGCCTGCTGAATGGCGCTGATGAGGCCTGCGGACTGCTCTTTAGCCGATAACCGGCCAGCCACATGAATAAGTAAACGGGCTTTTCCTGTAAGTGACTGACTGTTCCAGGTTTGGTAGTGAATTTGACCGTTGCGTAACTGCATTTCACCTTTATCTGCGACAGAAACGGCCGGAACAGGTTTGCCCATCGTAAATGTGTGAGCATGAGACCAACAGGAAACAAGAAAAAGCACCATCAATCCATAACGTTGCACGTGGTCTTCTCATGTTGTCTTAAGCAGAACTTCCAGCTTAGCAACTTTCTCCCTCTTTCGTCTGTTTAATGCGTGTATATGACGCAGATCAATAAGAATCGCCCTGAATTGAACAAAAATGCAGCATTAACGACAGGTTGGGAGGTGAACATGCATGCAGAGTTTATGACATTACCCGAAATGGCGACCTATCTGGGTATTTCGCAAACAAGCCTGGTCAGAGCGCTTTGCAATCGTGGGGCGTTATATGGGGTACCGTTGCCTGAGGGGCTGGAGCATCTGCCTTTAACGCAGCGTCACTGGTTACGCGAGGATGTACGGCAGTTTAAACATGCGCTACAACGTGCCCATGTTGTCTATCATCACAGAACGGGCAAAAGTTATTATGCCTGACAGCACTGTCGCCCGCTTTTAGCGGGCGACATTGTTTATTTACCTTGCTCGTCGCTTTCACCCAGGAAGAAGTACCAGAGCGGAATGGACATTAAGCCTGTAAACACTGTTGTATAAAGCAAAATCATCAAGGCCTGCGTGATATACATCATCGCGGTCCAGTCGCTGAACGGAATATTGTATTGCTCAATTACACCACTCACCATGGCGCGAGCCATCACCGTTCCGACAATAATGGCGAGAATGGCGACACTGCGCAGGAAATAGCGCATCTCTTTACGCTTTACTGCAAAACGGGACTGCACAATCGCCAGCGGCGATTGTTGATCTTCCGGCGTAGCGACCACCTGGCGTACCGCACGCTGCGCTTTACGCCAGCGTTGCAGATCCAGAAGCACAAAGACCACTAAACTGACGCCCATCAGCGGCAACGCATAACCCAGAGCCAGGGCGAGAATCAGGCTTGAGCCCTGAAGATAGCGGGGTAACGCCAGCCAGGCCGCGAGCAGCGTTTGCACTGGATTGGCCTGCGGCAGTGCCGGGCGTCGAATCCACCACATGCGGTAGCCGAGCACGATCATGGCGCACAAACCAAAACCAAAGAACGCGAGAAGCAACTGATTGGGTAAGCCAAACAGCACGCCCATATGTGCATCCACGCCCCAGCGCGTAAGTTTTGCGACCAGCGGGAAACGGGCAAACTCAACGTGATCAACAATGCTGAAGTCATGCGGATTTACGGATACCGAGTCGACCTGCGTCGGCCAGCGACGATCTATCTCACTGACCGTCCAGGCCTGGTCAGGGTTTTTGGGCTGGCGCAGCTCAATTTTGGCAGCGTGTAAACCGGCCAGGCGCGCGGCGTGTTCAACGCTGTCCCAGTCCGCGTCCGGCTGATTGAATACGGCGGGCATACTGGCATGATGACCCGGCATTGAAGTCTCCATCACCATGCCGTCCATGTCGGGATGATGATCGGCGTGGGGATCGGCAGGCGCAGAGGGTGCAGCCCCGTTTAATGCCGTTCTGACCTGCGGTGTCAGCCAGCCAAGATCGCTACGCATTTTATCAATATTGCTCCCGGCCCACTGCGACCAGGTCAATCCCGTAACGGAGAAAAAGATCAACCCCAGAGATAACACCAGGCCCAGCGTAATATGCCAGTATCGTGTCAGTGCAAAACCCGTCTTGCGCGTTTTTACCTGACGCCGGGGCCGGGTACCAGACCACAACACGATCCCGCCCAGCGCCGCTACCCACAACCACGACGCCGCGAGTTCACTGTAGTTGCGGCCAACATCCCCCAGCAGCAGTCCACGATGCATCTGGTCAAGCCACATCCGCAGAGGTAACACGCCGCTGGTGCCGTATACGGTCATATCACCTTTGACGCGAAGCGTATAAGGATCGATGAAAACAGAGCGTGACTCTGATGGGCCTGACTGTGCATCCGTAAATTGCACGCGAGTGGTGTCATGAGCGCCGGGCGCAGGCCGTACCGCATAAATCCGCGCATCACCAACATATCGCCGCGCCGCAGCAATCTGAGCGGACAGCGGCTGAGCGGCACCCACAGGTTCCGCGGTTAACGCATCTTTATAAATTACGTTTTCTATCTGTGGCGTCAGGACATAAAGCGTGCCGGTTAATGCCGCAATAAAAATAAACGGCGCAATAAACAGGCCAATGTAAAAATGCAAACGGCGCAAAACATTCAGTACCGTGCCGCGCGGCGGCGATGTTATTTCTTGTGAAACACTCATAGCGATTCCATATTTCGAGAATACCGGGCTTTTCTTCTTCGTGGATGACGAAGAAGAAAAGATCACATTAAATTGAGACGCGCATTTGCAATGGTGGGGCGCGCTGCCGGTAAACCCGCTTGTGGCGCGGTAACAGGGGGCAAAACGTATCGGGAGTCGGTGGGGCCCGGCTAATTAAACACATTAACCAGATGAACGGAATAAACACCCACAGCATAAAGGGGATATGGACCAGCAGATCGCAATAACCACAGGCACTCATCATCATGCTGTGATCGCCCATGGCCATATCGCTATGGTGATCCCCCATCGGCATGTCGGCCATGATCATATCGTTATGCTGGTCCATCATCGACATGTCGGACATCGCCATCGCGTCACGATTTTCAGCCAGATTTTTGGATACCATCGGTGCAATGAACAACAGCAGTACCGCCAGTATCGCAAGACAGGCGGTAAAACGTTGTCGATTATAATGGGTGGCGTTAATCATCTGAACGGCGGTAGTCGGGTACACGATAGAGGCGGCAGTGTAACGCGTCAGAGAGTTTAGGGTTAAAAGAAATGCCTTTTTGCCCCAAAAAATTAGCACCTTTTGAACACCTTCACTTAATTAGATATTAAGAATAACTTATCTGTTACTGCTGCCATACATTTGAGCAACATTATTCATCCGCAAAACGTGATAAAGGATACGTCATGAAAATCGTAACGCTTGATGGCGGCACGCTGCCCGTCCCTCCTCCTCAACCTGACTGGTGCAGCGACTGGTGTTTTCGTGAAGAAACGCACGACAATGAGATTATTGAGGCGTTAAAGGGCGCAACCATTGCCATCACCAATAAAGTCCCGCTGCGTGCGGCGACGCTGGCGCAGCTTCCTGACCTGCGCTACATCTGCGTCACCGCCACGGGCTTTGATTGCATTGATATTCCGGCGTGTCGGGAACGTGGAATCGTCGTGAGTAATATCCCCGGCTATTCAACGCAAAGCGTTTCGGAATGCGTGATCGCCTTTATTTTTGCGTTGCGTCGCCAGATAGTGGAATACGCGACGCTCACGCGTGAAGTATGGCCTGCGTCTTCTCATTTTTGTTTTCACCGTTCACCGATTCAGGATATTGCGGGGGCAACATTAGGCATTGTGGGAAAAGGAGACATTGGTATCGCCGTGGGCAGGCTGGCACAGGCGCTCGGCATGAAGGTGTGCTTTGCCGAACGCAGGGGCAGCACCAGGGTGCGTGAGGGCTATGTAAGTTTTGACGAGATGCTGGCCGCAAGCGATGTGATTTCGCTGCATTGTCCCCTGAGCGAACAAACCCGGCATCTGATTAACAGTGAAACCCTGAATAAGATGCAACCCCATGCGCTGTTGATCAACACAGCGCGTGGCGGTCTGATTCATGAAGCTGATTTGGCGAAGGCATTGCAACAGGGCACGATAGCCGGAGCGGCACTGGATGTGCTGAGCAGTGAGCCGCCGCCAGCCGATCATCCTCTGCTTCAGGCCGATGTGCCGAATCTGCTTGTCACGCCGCATATTGCCTGGGCAAGCAAAAGTGGTATGCACAATTTGTTGCAAGGCATCATGGTCAATCTGGCTGGCTTTGAGCAAAACCGGCCTGTAAATGTTGTCAGCTGAGTCAGAATATTGAGCGGCCCAGCCTGTCAGTCAGGCACTCCAGCGCGGCAGTACCTGCCAGCGAGTTGCCTGCACTGTCCAGCCCGGGTGACCATACCGCTATACTCATTTCGCCCGGGACCACGGCAATAATACCGCCACCTACGCCCGATTTTGCGGGCATGCCGACACGCCAGGCAAATTCACCCGCCCCATCGTACATGCCACTGGTGATCATCAAGGCATTGATTTGCCGGGCCTGACGGGAGGTGATGAGCGCCGAGCCGTCAAGCGTTTTTCCCTGGTTTGCCAGGTAAATAAAACTGCGGGCCAGTTCAATACAGTTCATGGACAATGAGCAGTAGTGAAAGTAGGTCTGCATCACGTTGGTCACGTCATTGTCAAAATTGCCAAATGACTTCATTAACCAGGCGATAGCCGCGTTGCGGGCTGAGTGTTCAAACTCTGAACGCGCGACATGACGATCGTACTGAATATCAGGTTGCTGGCTCAGTTGACGGATAATCTCAAGCATACGCTGGCGCGGTGCTGTAAGACGCGTTTCAAGCAAATCACAGATCACCAGCGCGCCGGCGTTAATAAAAGGATTACGCGGTTTTCCCTGCTCAAGTTCAAGCTGAACCAGTGAATTGAACGGCTGACCTGAGGGCTCTTTACCCACGCGTTGCCAGATCTCCGCATCCTCATAGCGCGTCAGTGCAACAGTTAAGGAGAGGACTTTAGAAATCGACTGGATGGAAAAGCGCGTTTCAGCATCACCCGCCTGAAAGACTGTGCCGTCACGCAAACAGACGGCAATTCCTAAATGATCGGCAGCCACGTCGGCCAGTGCCGGAATATAATCGGCTACCTTACCGCGATGAATTAAGGGACGAACCTGTTCAAGAACCTCTTCCAGCAAGGCATTACTCAGCGTGGTCACACGTTTCACTCCAGAATAAGCGATGATGGCGCAGGATGATGAGCGCCCTTCAGGCGCAAATCAATGGTTTATGGATAAAATTGCCGTGCACATCCTGAAATCATGTTCTTCGCGTGTAGCGAGCGGCAGAACAGCAGGCGTTGCTGGCGTAGTAAAATCCAGAGATAAATAAAAGCGAGGAATAATGCTGCAAATACGCTAACCTCTCGATTTAATTTGGGTCGTCAGTTTTCAGCAGGATATTTGAGGTCAGGCATGCGCGCTTCTGTTTCAAACCGACACGGGATTTTTCGGCCTCGTCGGCTTCGTCTGTTGCAATATATTATACGTCGAGACAAAACACCGGCCGCGTTGCTGCTGATGGCCGCGCTGGTGGGTGTGCTGACTGGCCTGACCGCGGTGGCGTTTGATAAAGCCGTTGGCTGGGTGATTCATTCGCGGGTCAACTGGCTGAGCCAGCATGAAAATAATGTCTTTCTTCTTGGCTGCTATGCTTTTATTTTTTCCGCCGTGCTGGCCGCGACAGGCTATTTTCTTGTCAGGCGCTTTGCGCCGGAAGCAGGCGGTTCGGGCATTCCTGAAATCGAAGGTGCGCTGGAAGAACTGAGGCCGGTGCGCTGGTGGCGCGTGTTGCCGGTTAAATTCTTTGGCGGACTTGGCGCAATTGGTTCTGGCATGGTGCTGGGTCGTGAAGGCCCGACGGTTCAGATTGGTGGTAACATCGGGCGTATGTGCCTCGATATCTTTCGCATGCGCTCCTCTGAATCCCGCCACACTATTTTGGCTACCGGGGCCGCATCAGGTCTGGCCGCAGCCTTTAATGCACCGCTGGCGGGCATTCTGTTTATCATTGAAGAAATGCGCCTGCAGTTCCGCTTTAGCCTTATCTCCATTAAAGCCGTGTTTGTGGGCGTCAGTACGTCAAGCATCGTTTTTCTTGCGCTGAACGGTAATCAGCCCATTATCAATATTGGTCAGTTAAAAGACGCTCCGATCCAGACGCTCTGGTTATATTTACTGCTGGGGATTTTATTTGGCGGTTGTGGCGTCGCTTTTAATCGCCTGATATTTACCCTTCAGGATCTGTTTCAAAGGCTGCATCAGGGACGGACATCACGCTGGGTCCTGGGTGGGGCGTTATTGGGCGGCTTATGTGGCTTACTGGGGCTGATATTGCCCCAGGGCGTAACCGGCGGGATTACGCTCATCCCCGACTTTACCGCAGGAAACTATACGTCGATTGCCTTACTGTCCTTATTTTTATTGCGGGCGGTCGTCACGCTACTGTGTTTTGCCTCTGGCGCCCCAGGGGGCATTTTCGCCCCCATGCTGACGCTGGGCACCTTACTGGGTACCTGCGTGGGGCAACTGTGCGTTAACCTGTTCCCAGCCTATCATCTTGAAGCCGCGACGTTTGCCGTAGCAGGCATGGGCGCCTTGTTTGCCGCTTCTGTTCGGGCACCGCTCACCGGAATTATTCTGGTACTGGAGATGACCAACAATTATCAGTTGATCCTGCCGATGATTATTACCTGTCTCGGTGCGACACTCTCTGCACAGTATTTCGGCGGTACACCGCTGTATTCAACGATACTGGCACGTACGCTGGCAAAACAACAACCTCAGGAGGAGGGGGCAACGGCGCGGTAAAAGCATCCCGATTACGGCAGGCAGGGCGCGCGCCATCTGTAAAAGGATGGCGTCCGTATGTAAAGCAGACTGCGCGGAACAGGTGCGATATCACGCAGGCTTGTGCAGGGAAACGTCTGGCAGAGAGAAAAGCGATCAGGAAAAGCCAGCCGGCACGGGCAGGAGAAAGGCCTTAAAACAACGCGAACATAAGGGCGACGGGGAAACTCATCGGCCAGGTTGCACCCACCAGAAAGGCACTCAGTAATTTAATGCTGAGTTTGTCGCGGGCGATAAAAAACGTAATGAGCGCGGCAACAAAAGCAACCACGCCGTAGAAAACCAACATGTGTTGATAAAGTGTCATTTGAGCCCTTATCCCTGATTCATGATTTGTTACGATCATGCGGTTTTTTGTGACTTAGATCAAGTATCAGACCTTTTGTGTAAATAAAAAAACAATGCCTTTCTAAGAAGGTAAACCGTAGAGCAGACAAGGTGAGCTGGCGATTTCATGCTGAAATCGTCGAAAGTTCAGGCGATTATGTAACAGCATGCTCGCGCTTACCGTAAGCCTTCAGGCTAATGACAGCCCTCGCTTTCATAGCGCCTCATGCTTCTGCACAGCCAGGCTTTGCGACATATACTGTTTACGGCAACGTGCCTCACGCTTACCTCCTCTCAATACGGTTTCGCACAGGAGTACCCGGTGAATAAACTGATTTCTCTGCTATTAATTTGTTTGAGTCCTGCGGCATTGGCTTTGACGCTGCAGTCAAAAGATTTTAGTGATAATGGCGTGCTGGATAAGAAGTTCGCGGGCGCAGATAAAAGTAAGCCAGCCTGTACCGGGCAGAATGTTTCTCCTGAACTCAACTGGTCCGAAACACCGGCGGGAACAAAAAGCTTTGCCTTGCTGATGACCGATCCTGTTGGCGCAAAAGGGCTCGGGGTTACGCATATGGTGGCATACAACATTGCCGCTGAACGCAGCGCATTTGCTCAGGGCGAACTGACGCAGGGGAAAGGCTATACCGGCGGTAAGAATTCACCGGGTACGGCGCACTATTATGGTCCTTGTCCCCCTGTGGGATCTGGGCTTCATCACTACAACTTTGTGCTTATTGCCACAGACCTGCCGCCGTCTGCGCTCAAAGCCGGTTTAACGCATGATCAACTGCTGAGTAAACTTAAAGGGCATGCGCTGGCTGCTGCAAGCACCGTCGCCCGTTTCGGCAATGACTAACGTGCTATGCGATCAAAAAAACACCCTGCATGTGCAGGGTGTTTTTCGTTAGTTTGCTTTATTTCGCGTCGGCTGGTGAGGGTGGCACTGGTTCTGCGCTTTTATCCAGTTTTCTAATCAGGCTATGCGCTTCAGCTTCGGTTGCCACAGCGGGGGATGAACCGCTTAACGGCTTACGGGCGGTTTCCCTGACCGTCAGAATCGTCAGTAATCCAATCACACCCGCCACCATCATATAGTACGCTGGCATCATGGAATTCTGCGTGGTATCGACCAGCCATGCTGTCAGTAACGGGGTTGTCCCGCCAAACAACGATACAGACAGATTAAAGCCGATGGCGAGCGCACTGTAACGAATATCCGTGGTAAACAGTGCCGGTAATGTCGAGGGCATTGTGCCGCTGAAGCAGGTATGGAGCACGCCCAGAATCAACAGTCCCGCAAAGACGGCCCACATATTATGTGTCCCGATCAACATAAAGCAGGGGATGGAGAGCAAAATCAGCCCTACCGCACCGAAACCAATCACCGGGCGGCGCCCAATGCGATCGGTCCAGCGGCCCCACATCAGCGTGAGCGGCATCATCACAAACATGACAACCATGACCAGTAACAGACCGCTCAGTTCAGGTAAACCCAGCACGCCGGTCAGATAGCTGGGCATATACGACGTCAGCATATAGTTCGACACGTTAAATAACAGGACCAGGCCGATACATTTCATCATCGGGACACGATGCTTACTTAGCATCTTAAACAGGCTCAGGCGCGGTTTGCTTTGCTCCAGTTCCTCCTGCTTTTGCATATGCTGTTTGAAGGCCGGCGTTTCTTCCAGTTTCAGACGCACATACAGGCCGAACAAGCCCAACGGTGCGGCGATAAAAAAGGGCACGCGCCAGCCCCACGACATCATCGCCTCGGACGAGATTACCGAAGTCATGACCGTCACCAGACACGCGCCCAGCAGGTAACCGCCAAGCGTTCCAAACTCCAGGAAGCTGCCCATGAAACCGCGACGTTTGTCTGTGGAATATTCTGCGATGAAGGTGGCTGCACCGCCATATTCACCGCCCGTTGAGAACCCCTGCACCAGGCGGGCGACCAACAAGAGGATGGGGGCCATTATCCCGATAGAGGCATAAGAAGGGATAATGCCGATACAAAACGTGCCAATCGACATCATGATCATCGTTATCGCCAACACCTTCTGGCGTCCAATCCGATCGCCAAGTGGACCAAAGACCATCCCACCCAGTGGACGCACTAAAAAGGCGGCCGCAAAAGTACCAAAGGTGGCGATAAGCTGAATCGCGTTATTGGCATCGGGAAAGAAAACCTTACCGATGATCACCGCCAGATAGCTGTAAACCCCGAAGTCGAACCACTCCATGGCATTGCCTAATGCCGCGGCCCCTACTGCCCGCTTCAGCATGTCATTATCAATAACGGTAATATCATCAACAGTGAGTTTTTTTGGCCTTTTATTCCAGAAATGCTTTTTTGGCCTGGTTGACGATGAATGGTTAGTATCCATATTTTCCTCATACGACTTAAATGGGACGAACTATAGCTTTCGCAGCCAGTCAGCGAGGTTAACGGAAGAGAAGGAAGTGAAAGCTATAAGAGGCCAGTAACTTTAATGATAGAGCGTTCTTAACCGCAGCGTAGAAACATAGTCGATGAATGTCATTTTTTGCAAGTCTCTGGGAAAAAAGACTGTCTTATAAGTGAGATAGCAGAAAATGAGTTTTTACTTTTATTTACATTTTGCTATGTTTTCCAAAAGGCACTGAGAGTGACCCGGGAGCCCGTTAAAAGTGGTGCGCGAAGACTCTCTGCCAGCCAGGGCTGGCAGAGAAGGGCACATCAGGCAGGCTTCGCCTCGGGTGTCCGGCCCGAGAACCACCACAACATCAAGGCTACCAGGGCAATGCAGCCTAATGCGCTAAAGGCAATACTGTAAGAGTAACGGGCCACAATCAGGCCTGTCATGGCCGGGCTCATGGACGCCCCAACGCCCTGCATCAGCATTACCACACTCTGGCCAGCGTTCACGTGCCCACTGCCGCGCAACAGCGACACGATATAGCCCGGCACGGCGACGCCCAGTATCCCGGCCGCAATACCGTCCAGGATTTGTACGGGAACCACGAAAAAGGTCTCCGGAAATTCTGCTGCAATAACCGCGCGCAGTGGCATCATTAACAGTGCGGTCATGATTAAACGGCGATAGCCAATGTGATCGACACGTTTAGAGACAAAGATCGCGACAGGGATCATCACTAACTGGGAAATTACGACCGTTGCGGCAGCATACAGGCCGGGATCCACCGTATCAGGTCCGGTTGAGGAGGCCACACGCATGCTCAGCATGGGCAACAGCGCAGCGTTAGCCAGATGGAACAGCAGCAGCGTCAATCCGGCCACCAGCAACGCCGGTTTGCGCGCCAGTATCCACAGGCTGAGCGTAGGTTTATCCGACGATTTATCGTCCAGGCCGCGCGCCACATCATGGTCAATATCGTCTGCACGAATAGCCAGGGTGGCGATAGCCGCAAATACCGCCATGACCATCATCAGGATGAACACCGCACCCAGCCCCCATTTCCAGGCGGCAAAACCTGCAAGGACAGCCGCCAGCGTATTACCCGCATGGTTATAGGCTTCGTTTCGTCCCATCTGACGGTTGAACCCTTTTTGCCCGGTCAGGCCCAGCGTTATACCTGCCACCGTCGGACCGATGAAGGCGGCAGCGATGCCCGCGACGATTTGCGAAATAATCGCCGTCCATGACTGATTGCTGTACCAGAGCAGTAAGGTAGCGACCGTAATCACGACACAACCCGCCAGGATAATAAAGCGTTTGTAACGTGTGGCGTCGGCAACCACACCCGCCGGTAACGTTGAGAGCAGTCCGGCGATACCGCCTGAGGTCATCACCAGGCCTATTTCATCCGGGCTCCAGTGGCGTTCTGTCAAAAAAATGCCTAAAAATGGCCCAAGGCCGTCTCTGACGTCGGCCAGAAAAAAACTCATCAGGCACAGCGCCTGAAGTGACCGTTGTGACATGTGCTTTTCCCTGTAGCTGATAAGAAGGTGTGGGTAACGACCACATTTCAATGCGTAACGCAATGCATCATGGCAGTAAAAATACTCAGTAACATAACGTTAAAGTTACAAAATGAAAAAATTCACGTTTTGTGTAATTTAGTCTAATGACTGGCTGACTGTGTGAGGGGCTCTGAGGCTGCCAGCGGTCAGGCTTTATGCCATAGCGTGCCATCCCCTTATTGATGCGGCACTGTCTTCATCGTTGCCACTGGGGAGGCCTGCGGAGGGAGCAGTGTTGGGTCGTGCAGAATTTCACAATTTTTATCCAGAAGCGATTCGACGGATGCCCGGTTCCCTTTATCCCAGCCTCGTCGCGTCACCAGCAGGATAAAGCCGTTTTTTCCTGAAAACGTGGCAGGAACAACGGCAATCCCGTATTCCGCCAACTGAGTCGGAGACAGATGAAAATCGCGGGCAACGGATGCAACAGGATAAATGCCCATCACACTGGGCTGCAGGACGCGTCGCGCATAATAAGTGTGCGTTAACAATTTGTCTGGCAGGGGATGCCAGTCATCCAGAATATAAGGGCGTTCAGCCTGTAACTGGCGATAGACATCTTCCCGCAGGCAGGTGAGATGAATATGCAGTTGATTCTGGCTGCGCCCCCAGGCGGAATTGACAGCCATGCCCAGCCTGTCTTCCGGCACAGTTCCGCCATACGCCGCCATTACGCGATAACGCATCAGCCACGCATAACCGAAATAGTCTGTGCGGGTCGTATACGACAATAAGGGGCTTTCGATACCAGATAACAAAAGTGTGGGCACCAGAATAAAATGATACGGATAACGTGGATTTTGAATAACGCTGAAGCCCTGCTGTTCCCCTTTTGCAAGATAGACTTGCTGGCAGGGGGCAGGATAGCCAGTGTACGCGTAGTTCACCCTGCAAACGTCGTTCGTCACCATCCACAACACATCCTGGCGCGCACAGCCTGACAGCGCAAAAGCTATCCCTGCCAGAATACACAGACGGCACAGAAGGGGCAGGAGAGCCATCAGACTGCCGCCGGTGTTAACGTGCCGCGTGGCGCCGTGCTATGTGCATAATCCGAAGTGTTCGCGTTCTGAAATGCCATACCTTATTTGTCCTTACAGGCTTATCCGTTCCACCGGCTACACAATAAATTAGCGCCACGCCACAATAAAGGCCACAGCGTGTGTGACAGAAGATCATCCCGCGCGTGTTTCTGCGCTGGCCGTGCCGAACGCCCATCGGCCGCAGAGGTGAGATCTTTGATCACTTAGCGAATCACCAGCTGTGTCAGTGCGGATAACAAGGCATCTACCTTCGGCAGCAGTTGCTTACGGCGTGGCCAGATGACGCTCAGGGCCAGACCATCAGGCTGTAATTGTGGCAGGATAATCTCCAGTTCGCCTTTAGCTACGGCACTGTTTACCAGCCAGGAGGGCATTTGCGCTATGCCAAGTCCGGCTATGACCGCCTGGAGTTGCGCATCTACATCACCCAATGCCATCCGAAACGGCATATCTCGCCACTGGACATGTCCTTCTTCACGGGGGAATAACCAGGGTTTGGGCGTGTTATCCGCGCGTTCGTAAAGAATGGCCCGATGTTGCATCAGCGCCTGTTCGTCCCGTGGCCGGCCTTCGCGATCCAGCCAGGCTGGCGATGCACAAAACACCATTCTCTCTCGTCCCAGGTAGCGACTACCCATTGAGGCTGGTAAATCGGCGGATCCGCCAATCCTGACCGCGACATCAATACCTTCGTCGAAGAGATCAATAAAACGATCTGAAAAGCTCACTCTGAGCTCAAGCTCGGGATGCTGCTGGCAAAACGGAATCAGCAACGGCATCACATTCAGGCGACCATACGTATGCGGCACAGCGAGTCGCAGGCGTCCTGACGGAATAATACGTTGTGCTGCCAGAACTGACTCAGCTTCAGCAAGCTCCTCCATGATGCGTATGCAGGTTTGGTAATAGGCGTTACCGGCATCGGTGAGCTGCAGCCTGCGTGTTGTGCGCTCCAGCAGGCGCGAGCCCAGCCGCGCTTCCAGCCGACTGACGCTTTTACTGACGGCGGAGCCGGTGACATGCAGACGTGCTGCCGCAGCAGTAAAACTGCCGCTTTCAACACTGGCAACAAAGGGAACAATATCCTTAAGACGTTGATCGTGCATGATTGATGAACTCAGGTTGAGAATGCTGTGAATAATTACCAATAATAGGAATTAAATTCTCTATTACGCTTAGCATTACGCAAAACGAGGAGAATTAACATGCAAAAACAGGCTTTGATTGTCGGAATCAGCGGGGTTATCGGACGAGCGCTGGCTGAAAGGTTAATGAAAGACGGATGGCAGGTCAGCGGATTATCCCGCGGTCGCGGCGCTGTTCCGCAAGGCTGCCACAGTCTGACGGCCGATTTGACCGATCCCGATGCGGTGCGCGCTACCCTGAAAGATACGAAACCCGATGCGGTATTCTTCAGCGTGTGGGCGCGTCAGGACACCGAAAAAGAGAATATCCGCGTCAATGGCGGGATGATCCGTAATGTCATTGAGGCACTCGGCGAGCGCTTACAGGGGGCGCATGTTGCCCTTGTCACCGGACTGAAGCACTATCTGGGGCCGTTCGAGGCTTACGGTAAAGGTGCGGTGCCGGTTACGCCTTTCCGTGAAGAACAAGGTCGTCAGCCCGTTGATAACTTTTATTACGCGCAGGAAGATGAGGTTTTTGCAGGCGCTGACAAGTACGACTACCGCTGGAGTGTCCATCGTCCCCATACCATTATTGGCTATGCGCTCGGCAATGCCATGAACATGGGGCAGACGCTGGCCGTTTACGCGACCTTGTGTAAAGAAAAAGGCTGGCCGTTTATCTTCCCGGGCTCACCTGAACAGTGGAACGGCGTTGTGGATATGACCGATGCGGACCTCCTGGCTGAACAACTTGAGTGGGCGGCAACCAGTCCAGACGCGGCCAATCAGGATTTTAACGCTGTCAATGGTGATGTGTTCCGCTGGAACTGGATGTGGCCGAAACTGGCTGAATATTTTGGTATTGAAGCCGCTGCTTATCCGGCAAAAATGATGCCGCTCGATGGCCGTATGCAGGACGCTGCCAGCGTATGGCAGGCCATTGCCGGGCGCGAAAACCTGCGCGAGAGCGACGTCACCCGACTGGCGTCATGGTGGCACACTGACGCCGATCTGGGCCGTCCAATGGAAGCCTTTACCGATATGAGTAAAAGCCGTAAAGCGGGGTTTACCGGCTACCGCAGCACGCTGGATTCATTCATCCAGCTGTTCGATAAGCTGAAGCAGGAAAAAATCATCCCGCAGTAACGGGATTCGGCCCTGTCAGCGGAAGGCCATCGTCGCTGCGCTAAGGGTTATACTTGTAGTCTGACTGACGTGAAATAAGGACCAGGACGATGGCAACGTGTTTTATCATTGGCGCGGCGGGAAAAGTAGGTACCCACCTGACGAAACAGCTTTGCGCCAGACAGCATGCGGTCTCGGCGCTGCACCGTAAACCGGAGCAGGCCGAAGCCATCACCGTTGTGGGCGCGACACCGATCATGGGCGATCTTCAGAAACTCAGCGTTGAGACGCTGGCGCAGAAAATGACCGGTCATGAGGTGGTGATTTTCAGCGCAGGGGCGGGTGGTGCTGGCATTGAACTCACCAATGCTATTGATGGTCAGGGTCTGGCGCTGGCGGTTGCTGCAGCAGAGAAGGCGGGGGTTAACCGTTTTTTGCTGGTGTCGGTTTTTCCGGATGCGGCGCGGGGCGAAAAAACGTCTGAAGGCTTCGAGAACTACATGCATGTGAAGCGGCTGGCGGATGTTCGCCTGGTGGAAAGTCAGCTTGACTGGGTAATCCTGCGTCCCGGGACGTTAACGGATACGGCGGGCAGTGGCACCGTACGAGCCGGTTACGCCATCCCCTACGGAGCGGTTCCACGTGAAGACGTTGCCGCCACGCTGGTGGCGCTCGTTGAAACACCGCAACTGAATCACAAAATCATTGAACTGACCGCAGGTGATGAAAGCATCAGTCACGCTCTGCAACGTTTGCAGCGCTAAAAAAAACGGCCCCTGTCAGGGGGCCGTTTTCTGTTACTGCCAGCTTATTTTACACAGCGCGAGCAGTGTTCACGTTCGATATGCTGGAAAAAGTCATTTCCTTTGTCATCGACCAGAATGAAGGCCGGGAAATTTTCTACTTCGATTTTCCAGATTGCTTCCATTCCTAACTCAGCGTATTCCACACACTCCAGGCTCTTGATGCTCTGTTGCGCCAGAACTGCCGCGGGTCCGCCAATACTGCCCAGGTAAAACCCGCCGTGTTTATGACAGGCATCAGTAACCTGCTGGCTGCGGTTGCCTTTTGCCAGCATCACTTTGCTGCCGCCATTTGCCTGCAGAAGGTCAACATAGGAATCCATACGGCCTGCTGTTGTCGGGCCCAGTGAACCCGATGCATAGCCTTCAGGCGTTTTTGCCGGTCCGGCATAGTATACCGGGTGATCCTTGATGTACTGCGGCAGGCCTTCGCCGTTATCAATACGTTCTTTCAATTTCGCATGCGCAATATCGCGGGCCACGATAATGGTGCCGGTCAGGGACAGACGGGTGGACACCGGATACTCAGAAAGCTGTGCAAGAATCTCATTCATTGGGCGATTCAGGTCAATATGCACCACCTCGCCCTCACCCTGTTTGCGCAGCGCTTCAGGAATATAGCGTCCAGGATTGGCTTCCAGCTTCTCAATCCAGATACCGTCGCGGTTGATTTTGGCTTTGATATTGCGGTCAGCGGAGCAGGAGACGCCCATACCGACGGGGCAGGATGCGCCGTGGCGTGGCAGACGGATAACGCGGATATCGTGGGCGAAATATTTTCCGCCAAACTGTGCGCCCAGCCCTAACTGCTGTGCGGCTTCCAGTAATTCCTGTTCCAGCTGAACATCGCGGAATGCCTGGCCATGCTCGTTGCCTTCTGTTGGCAAGCCATCGTAGTAGTGCGTTGACGCCAGCTTCACGGTTTTCAGCGTGCTTTCAGCAGAGGTACCGCCAATGACAAAGGCGATATGGTAAGGCGGACAGGCGGCGGTGCCCAGGGTGCGCATTTTATCGACAAGATAATTCTTCAGCTTACCCGGGCTGAGCAGGGCTTTGGTTTCCTGGTACAGATAGGTTTTGTTGGCTGAACCGCCCCCTTTGGCGATGCAGAGAAATTTGTATTCGTCACCATCCACGCTGTAGAGATCGATCTGGGCGGGCAGGTTAGTCCCGGTGTTGACCTCTTTATACATGTCCAGCGCCGCGTTCTGTGAGTAACGCAGATTGTCTTCGATATAGGTATTGTAAATCCCCTTTGACAGGGCGGCCTCATCACCTCCACCTGTCCACACGCGCTGACCTTTTTTCCCCATAATGATGGCTGTACCGGTGTCCTGGCAGGTTGGCAGCACACCTTTGGCCGCGATTTCTGAATTGCGCAGGAACTGGAGTGCCACATACTTGTCGTTATCGCTGGCTTCAGGATCGTCAAGAATAGAGGCCACCTGCTGCTGGTGGGCCGGGCGCAACATAAAGGAAGCATCATGAAAAGCCTGTTGCGCGAGTAAGGTTAACGCCTGAGGTTCTACTTTCAGCACCTCCTGCCCGTCAAATTCAGCAACGGAAACATAGTCAGGGGTGAGCAGGTAGTATTCGGTATCCTCGTGGGTAAGAGGGAAGGGGTTCTGATAATAAAAAGGTTTGTTCGACATGGTATCTCACTTAATGACGTGCTGGCTCCTTTTGAGACAGGCTGACAGGAGCAACATCACAGGCGAATTCGTTGTTTATTATGCTTGCCAGCCGTAAGCGCAGGCTGGCAAGTAATGGCATGTTATCGTATGACGCGCTGGATTGCACAGGGCGCGGTCAGAACATCCACACCATCCAGGGATAAGCAATCAGCATCATTGCAATCAGGAAGATAGCGCCGAAGATAGTTCCCAGTCGCCAGTAATCCTTAGTGGGTAAGTAGCCGCTGCCGTAATAAATAGGGCTTGGACCTGTACCGTAAGGTGTGATGATGCCCATCACGCCCAGAGAGGTACACAGCATCAGACAGAACACGGGCATATTGATGCCAGGAATCGAGGCGGCAATCGTCAACATGGCAGGCAGTAACGCCGTTGTGTGCGCGGTGGTACTGGCGAACAGGTAATGCAGCAGGAAAAAGGCAATTAACAACACGACCGCCGAGATCTGTGGATCATAGCCTTGCAGTAATATTCCTCCTTCTTTACCCAGCCAGGCGATAAAGCCCACTCTGGCCAGACCGTCAGCCAGGGCTACCAGCGTGGCAAACCAGGCAAAAGTATTCCAGGCCGCTTTGTTGCTGGTGATATCATTCCAGTTAAGCACACCAGTCCACAGCATCAGGATGATGACTAACAGTGCCGCCATGGCCGGTTCGATCCAGGCAGTAGCAAAAATCCACATCAACAGCGCACAGACCACAAACACCAGTAACAGGATTTCATTGCGGGTCAGTTTACCCAGTTTTTCAAGCTCTGCCATCGCCCAGCGTGGCACCTCATCATTCACTTTGACTTCAGGTGGATAGAACCAGTAAGCCAGCAGCGGCATGGTCAGAATCAGCAGCAGACCTAAAGGAATAAAGGCAAGAAACCACATTCCCCAGGAAATATCGAAGCCAATGACGCTTTTGACTAAAGCAAGAGCTAACAGATTCGGCGCCAGTGCAGACAGGAACATGGAGCTGGTAATACAGGCCGCCGTGATGGCAACCCACATTAAGTAGGATCCGATTTTGCGTGCGCTGGGATCGTTGGGTTTAGAGCCATACAGCGGTGGCAGGTTGGCGATAATCGGGTAGATGGTACCGCCACTGCGCGCGGTGTTAGACGGAGTAAAGGGTGCTAACAGCAGGTCAGCAAAAGTGATGGCATAACCTAATGTTAAGCTGCGGCGGCCCAGATATTTCACCAGAATGAGGGCCAGACGACGACCAAACTGCGTTTTATCGTAGCCAGCAGCAAACATGAATGCGCCAAAGATCAGCCACACGGTTGAATTACCAAAGCCGCTGACGGCCCATTTAAAGGACTCCGTTGCCAGTTTAAATGTCGGATTGGCCAGTTCTGTCGGACTAAACAGCAAAAACTGACTGAAGAGGGCGATGACTACGACGCCTGTCAGACCAATTACGGCACCGGGCAGCGGCTCAAAAATCAAGCCTACAATCACCCCAACAAAGATGGCGAAGAAATGCCATGCATAAGGTTCAAGACCGGACGGTACGGGGACGAGTAATAAAAGCACTGCGACGATGACAGGCAGGGCTAGCATCAGTGCTTTATTTTTTTTGCCCGCAGCTGCAGGGGCTGCTTTAGGGGGCTCTTTCATGTTTGAGAGTGTTTTCATAGTGTTTTTCTACGAGTTAAGGATAATACGATTAACGCCCCGGCGAATTCTTCAAGGCATTTTATTTATTCTACATTATAAGAATAACCCGTGGTGTTTTATATTCTTTTAACGTTTCTACTCGTGCGATGCAGAAAATTTAAGAAACCATGTGAATATGATGCGACTTCTGGAAAATAAAATTTTGATCTGGATCAAAAAATTAAATTGTATTTTTTATGTTTTAACAAATTAAACAATAATCAATGAGGAACAGGTGGGTAAGATAGCATTGAATAATTTTTGCAACCACATCAGGAAGAAAAAACACAGAACGTTAATTTTAAATTATTGTTTTTAGTGGGTTTATTTTACTGCTGTTTCACTATTGCTTTTTGGTAACTATTGATTAACAATAACCATACATCACGAAATCACTCCAATAAAACAAAAAGTCTAAAGATATTTAAAAGTTAAATAATTAAAATTATATCTTATGAAACTAAATTAACTGATATATTAGAGGCATGACATCGGACCACTTAAATTAAATTAAAAACGTCCAGAAAGAATTCCCGGTTTTTGATATTTTGGAGTTAATCGCAATGAATACACTCACCCCAATTCTTAATCCCCTCACTTTGCCGCGTGGTGCAGTTTTAAAAAATCGTCTGATCATGGCACCAATGACAACCTGTACCGGATTTTATGATGGTACGGTGACCAGCGAGTTGGTTGAATATTACCGTGCACGTGCGGGCAGTATCGGAACAGTGATTGTTGAGTGCTGCTTTATCGATCCAAAAGGTCCGGCTTTTCCGGGTGCGATCGCCATCGACAGCGACAACAAAATACCCGGCTTAAAACGCATCGCTGACGCCATCAAGGAAAAAGGATCCACCGCGATTCTTCAAATCTATCACGGCGGACGCATGGTTGAGCCTGAACTGATTGGCGGTAAAACCCCTGTCGCGCCCAGCGCAATTGCGGCACCCCGTGAAGGGGCAACGACGCCCCGCGCCTTAACGGCAGAAGAAGTGGATACCATGATCACCAAATTTGGTGATGCCGTTAACCGCGCCATCAAAGCGGGTTTCGATGGCGTAGAAATCCATGGCGCTAACACCTATCTTATTCAGCAATTCTACTCACCTAACTCAAATCAGCGTGAAGACAAATGGGGCGGCAGTCGTGATAACCGCGCCCGCTTCCCGCTGGAAGTGCTGGATATCACGCATAAGATGGCCGAGCGCTTTGCGCATAACTCGTTCATCATCGGTTATCGTTTTTCGCCTGAAGAACTCGAAGTGCCCGGCATCCGCTTTGACGACACAATGTACTTACTGGAGAAACTTGCAGCACGGGGCCTGGATTATGTGCACTTCTCTGTCGGGCAGTTGATGCGCCCATCCATCGTGGATACCACCGATCCTACACCGCTTATTGAGAAGTTTATTGCCATGCGGTCAGAAACCCTGGCGAAGGTCCCGGTAATAGGTGTCGGCGGCGTGGTTAACAAAGAGGATGCAGAAAAGGCACTGGAAAAAGGCTATGACCTGGTCGCCGTCGGTAAAGCCTGCATCGCTTATCCAGACTGGACTGACCGCATCATCAATAACGAGCACCTTGAACTCTATATCGACAGCAACAAACGTGAAGCTTTACTCATCCCCGAGCCTCTGTGGCGTTTCTCACTGGTTGACGCCATGATTCGTGACATGAGCGAAACCGGTCGTAAATACAAAGCGGGCGTTTATCAGGAGAAAGTTGAGGCTGAAGCACTGAAGCTGAAAATCAACGTTACGCTGGATACCGATCGTATTACCGATATTTCCCTGGTTCCTGATGACACGCTGGATGTGGACTTCACCACCACGTTTGAAAGTCTGCGTAATCGTATTCTGGTGGCAAACAGCCCACATGTTGACGCGATTACCGGTGCGACGACACAGAGTGAAGCGCTGAAAAAAGCGGTCTCACGCGCAATGACCACATCGAACAAAGCACACGTCATTGAAGAGGGCGGCAATCCCAACGCGCCACAGCAGTATGACGTTGTGGTTGTTGGCAGTGGTGGTGCAGGGCTGGCCGCCGCCATTCAGGCCCACGATGAAGGCGCTAAAGTGGTGGTCATTGAGAAGATGCCGACCATTGGCGGCAACACCATTAAAGCCTCTGTCGGGATGAACGCCGCAGAAACGCGTTTTCAGAAGCTGAAAGGGATTCAGGACAGCAAGGAGCTGTTTTATGAAGAAACCCTCAAAGGCGGTAAATTTAAAAATAATCCCGCGCTGTTGCGTGAGTTTGTTGACTTAGCGCCGGAAGCCATCGACTGGCTGGCAGATCACGGTATTGAGCTTAACGATATCACTATCACAGGCGGTATGAGTATCGACCGTACGCATCGCCCTGCAGACCGCTCCGCTGTCGGCGGCTTCCTGATTAGTGGTCTGGTGAAAAATATCAACAGCCGTAATATCGACGTGCTGCTTGAAACCGCAGTTGAAGAGATCCTGTTTGAAAATGGCGCGGTCAGCGGCGTGAAGGTGGTGGATGAATACAATGACAGCCGTATTCTGAACGCAAAAAGCGTGATTGTGGCGACAGGCGGTTTCAGTGCTAACCGGGAAATGGTGGTGAAATATCGCCCGGAACTGGATGGTTTTGTCACCACCAACCATAAAGGCGCTACCGGTGCAGGCATCGCAATGCTGCAAAAAATTGGGGCGGATACAGTCGATATGGGCGAGATTCAGATTCACCCGACCGTCGAGCAGACGACATCTTACCTGGTCTCAGAATCAATTCGCGGTGGCGGGGCGATCCTGGTCAGCCAGGCAGGCCAGCGCTTCTACAACGAAATGGAAACTCGCGATAAAGTTTCGGCACAGATTATTGCGCTGCCAGAAAAAAGTGCCTGGATTATCTTTGACGAGCAGGTCCGTATGAACAACAAGGCCGCTGATGAATATATTGCGAAAGGCTTTGTGATCAGCGCCCCGAGCGTAGCGGAGCTGGCGGTTAAGCTGAATATGGAACACCGTACGCTGGAAGAGACACTGCAACGCTACAACGGTTTTGTGATTAAACAGAAAGACGAGGATTTTGGCCGTCAAACCGCGCTGCGTCATCCGTTAAGCGAAGGGCCTTTCTATGCCATTCGCATCGCGCCCGGCGTCCATCACACAATGGGCGGCGTGACTATCAACACGGCGACTGCAGTACTGGACACCAATAAGCAGGTTATTAACGGTGCCTGGGCTTGTGGTGAGGTCGTCGGTGGTATCCACGGCGCAAACCGTATCGGTGGAAACGCGGTTGCCGATATCATCATCTTTGGTATTCTTGCTGGCGCAAACGCAGCGGCTTTTGCCAAACGCTAAGCCGTGATATCCGGCATCCGTATAACATCGGATGCCGGTTCTTCTTTCTCCCCGAGTCCTGTCGCTTATGCAAACTGATTCGCACGTGTACGCCTATTCCGCCGTCCTGATGGGCTCGCCCATTCTGCTTAAGCTGTATGAGCATAATGAGGCGCTGGCAGGTCAGGTTTTTCGCTTGATCAAACAGTATGAGAATGTGCTTACCGTCAATCGCGAGCACTCCGAAGTGATGGCGATTAATCATGCGGCCGGTCAGCATCCCGTCAGCGTCAGCCAGCCCGTGTTTAGGTTAATTGAGCGTGCACTTGCGGTCAGCCTGCTGCCTGAAAGTAGTTTTAATCTGGCCATCGGACCGCTGGTCAAATGCTGGAAGATCGGCTTTCAGGGGAAAAGCGTGCCGGCGCGGGCAGAGATACAGGCAAAACTCGCCTTAACCCATCCTGAGTATATTGAACTTGATGCGACGAACCGTTCGGTCTTTCTGAAGCAAGCGGGCATGGAGATTGATCTGGGTGCGATTGCCAAGGGCTATATTGCCGATCGGGTGCAGGCATTTTTACATGAGCAGGGTGTGGACAGCGCGCTCATCAATCTTGGCGGCAATGTGCAAACGCTCGGCGCGCCGCCTGATGCACCGCAGGAAGGCTGGGCAATTGGTTTAAAAAAACCCTTTGCCGCTTCGGACGCGCTGCTTGGGGTGATTAACGTAACGAATAAATCCGTAGTGACTTCCGGGATTTACGAACGTTACTTTGAACAGGAAGGGGTCTGCTACCACCATATCCTGGACAGGCATACCGGCTATCCGCTGGATAACGCGCTACTCAGCGTAACCATTGTGTCAGATCACTCAATTGATGGGGATATTTTTACCACGCTGATCTATGGCATGGGCATTGAAAAGGGGAGCGACTATCTGAAAGCCTATCCCGGCATAGAGGCTATCTTCGTGACGCGCGACAAACGCATCATCTGCTCGTCACAACGTCACTTTGATTTTACATTGCTGGATCACAGCTTCCGCTACATCACTGGCAGTACTGACGTAAAAGTGCGTGATACTCAGGCTGGAGACGGTAACGATAAACCGGACGACCTGTCACACCGTAATGAATGCTCGTAAATAAAATATTGCTTTGTGCCAGCCAAATCAGGTATTTGCGGCAAGATACACGAGAAATATTGACCTCCGTTGCCAGCTCATCGGTGGAAAATTCCGTTCCGGGATGCGCATCAATCCACAGGCAAAGCGTACGCAGTGTTTGCGGTGTCAGTCCTTTAGGCAGACGTTTTGTCTCGTTGGCGTTCGCCGGGTTGCCGTGCAGCAACTGGTCGACATCAGATTGTTGATAAAACTGATGATTATCCATGAGCCGTTTTTTTTGTCGCCAGCCGGTCAATGCTTCTTCAAAGCGCGAAAACTGAAACGGTTTAATCAGGTAATCCACAACACCATAATTCAGCGAGGTTTTGATGGTTGCCGCATCCGCTGCTGACGAGATGATAATCACGTCAATCGGACGACCGGCGCTGCGCAGCTCCGGCAGCAAATCCAGTCCGTTTTCCTGCTGCATATAGATATCCAGCAAAATAAGATCAACGGCCGGATCGGTCTGCAACAGGCGTTCTTTGGCTTGCAGTAACGTGGACGCAGTGCCACAACAGGTAAAACCGTCTATCTGACCGATGTAGCATCGGTTCAGCTCGGCCACCATGGCATCATCGTCTACAACTAACACATTGATCATTCGTTAATATTTCCTCTTTCCCACGGAAGCTGTACTAAAAACTGCGTGTACACGCCTGGCTCGGATTCGACGCTGACGTTACCGCCCAGACTTTCCGTTTGTTGCTTGAGTAAAAACAGTCCAACGCCACGATCTTCACCTTTGGTGGAAACGCCACGTTCGAAAATGGTTGCCAGCTGATCGGCAGGAATGCCGGGACCATCGTCGCTGACCTCACATGACAACCAGCCGTTTTGGTAGTGCAGCATGACGTGAATTTCACCGTCCATATCCGGGTCAAGCGCCTCAAGGGCGTTTTCAATCAGGTTACCCAGCACCGTTATTAATGCGGCAATTTGCTGTTCACTGCCGCTGTCTGGCAGGTAGCTGGCTTCGCTCAGAATTAGCTGATGGCCTTCATCCGTCACACGATTAATTTTGCTTAACAGGAAACCCGCAATGACCGGTGATTTAATCTTCTGCAACAGCGAACCGATTTCGGTCTGGTAGTTATTGGCCGTTTTAAGGATGTACTCTTCCATCTGCGCATAGTTTTTCATGTGCAGCAGCCCAAGAATCACGTGCAGTTTGTTCATGAATTCATGGGAACGTTCACGCAGCGCATCCACATAGTTTACCATGCCGTCGAGACGCTGCATTAGCTGACTGATCTCTGTCTTGTCCCTGAAGGTGCTCACCGCGCCAATGATACTGCTGCGACTACGCACGGGTACGGTGTTGCTGATCAGTATTTTGCCGCGCACGTTAAGTTCTTCATCATATGCGGCTTTGCCTTCATGCAACGCATCACGCAGATGGGTCAGCATTTGCGCATTTTCCGGTACGCGATCGCCACTCAGAAAGGCTTCACGCGTCGTCTCTTTCAATAATTGTGACGCTGCCTGATTGATCAGGCTGACGCGGGACTGATCGTCGACGGCAATGACGCCTTCCTTAATCGAATCCAGGATAGCCTGACGCTCTTCAAACAAACTGGAGATTTCGTACGGCTCTAACCCCAGCAAAATATGCTTCAGGCGTTTTACTAAAATGAAAATGCCCAGCATGCCGACCAACGCGCCTAATAATACCGTCCAGAAGATATTCCAGCGGCTTTTTGTGACTTGTGCGGCAACGTCATTCACTGAGATGCCAATAGCCACAACGCCGATTTGCTGGTGTCTGGCATTAAACACAGGTGTAAACACTCGGAGTGCTTCGACCAGAACGCCATGATTAACCGCAACGTTCTCATGACCCTGTAAAGCAGGGTTAATATCCTCACCGACAAAATGTTGGTTAACCGCATCAGGATTCGGATGCGAAAACCGAATACCGCGCATATCTGTTACCACGACAAACAGCAAATCATTACGTTTACGCGTTGCCTGGGCGATAGGCTGAATGATCTTGCTGCCATCAGGCTGGGTCAGCGCCTGCTGGATTTCCGGGCTGTCAGCCAGCGTTCGCGCCACGGCCAGGGCCTTATCTTTCACATGCGCACGTGTGAAGTTATCAATCTGCACATAGTAAAGCAGATGTACGCTTAACAAGACGGTCATCAACACAGCAGCCATCATCAGAGACGAGAGCGTGCTGAGTTTCATGGGGCGTTTTTTAGACGAACGGTGGGGCCGGGAGTCATTCATAGTGAGTATCAGCAATAGTAAGGTTCGCGATGCAACATACGCGAAGTCGTACCACCAGTACAGTTTCATGGCCAGCGATCATCAGTTTAAAAAAACTCACCACACAGGCAGGACTGATTCAGGTCAATGCTGCTCCCCAAAAGTAAAGCTATCGTGCGTCATTGCGCGTGTTTTCCGTGCTTATCCCCCAGAGGCATCTTATTGCCACAATGAAATGTCAGCTTGTTATTCTGGAGTCAGGGTTGATGAAGAAGAAGAACGGCACGCCAATGCCTCACGATGCAACGTTTCGACAATTTCTCTCGCAGCCCGAGATTGCACGTGACTTTATGGAATTGCATCTTCCCGCCGAATTACGCGCTATTTGTGATCTGAATACATTGAAACTGGAATCCGGCTCTTTTGTGGAAGACGACCTTCGCCAGTATTTCAGTGATGTTCTCTACAGTCTGAAAACGACACGAGACGAGGAGGGCTATATCCATGTACTGATCGAACATCAGTCCTCCCCGGATAAACTGATGGCTTTCAGATTACTGCGGTACGCGGTGGCGGCCATGCAACGTCACCTTGAAGCCGGCCACAAAAGTCTGCCGCTGGTGATTCCTGTCCTCTTCTATACCGGGAAACGTAGCCCCTATCCCTACTCGACCCGTTGGCTCGATGCATTCAGCGATCCCGTACTGGCAGCCCGACTCTATGCCGAACCCTTCCCGCTGGTGGATGTCACCGTGATTCCTGATGAAGAAATTGCGGGTCATCGCAGTATGGCCGCGCTGACACTGCTCCAGAAGCATATCCATCAGCGTGATTTTGCGGAGCTGATGGATACGCTTGTCCCGGTATTGCTGGCAGGCTATCTTTCTTCATCACAAGTCATATCATTGATACACTACATTGTGCAGACAGGGGAAACTTCGGATGCCGAAGCCCTGGTCAGAGAACTGGCACAACGTGTGCCGCAACATGGAGACGAACTAATGACCATCGCGCAGCAGCTCGAACAAAAAGGCATCGAAAAGGGCATTCAGCTGGGACATGAAGCGGGGCGTTCTGAAGGGGAACGTGAAGCCACGCTGAAAATTGCCCGTACTATGTTGCAAAACGGCCTGGATAACGAGACGGTAATGAAAATGACGGGTCTTAATGCGGATGATCTGGCGCAGATCCGTCACTGAGGATCCCCTTGACCGGTCAGTGATAAAGAGCCGCTTTTATCACCGTTGAGAGACTCACTATCCGTAATATCTTATCTGGAACGGCGCGCTTTCCTCTTTGTGTTTTAGCCTTCCTGCGAGTAAAAGCTGTCGCATCATTTCTCATCACCGCGCGCTGAAAATATTTGCCTTAGGGCATTGTATATTGCAAAACGCCCCTTTATTGTGTGGTTAAAATATATCGATAATGAAGTTAACCTTTTGTAACTAAATTAATCGAAATAAAGAAGCTTTTAATTTTTTAACTATTTTCACATTAACTACGCAATAACAATATTTTAAACTTTCGGGACTTTTTTTAACTACTTCTCCACGTTAATTGTAGATTCCGAATGATTAAATCAACTAAATTCGTACCTGCACTTTCGCTTGCAGCGTTACTCGTTTCTTCAGTCACCCATGCTGAAAATTCACCAGAAAAAACAGACGTTCTGCTGATCGGCGGCGGTATCATGAGTGCTTCTCTGGGCACCCTGCTGGAAGAGCTACAACCGGACTGGAAACAGATCATGGTTGAGAAGCTTGATGGTGTGGCACTTGAATCCTCGAATGGCTGGAATAATGCCGGTACCGGCCACTCCGCCAATATGGAACTGAACTACACGCCTGAGCGTGCTGATGGTTCTATTGACGTGACCAAAGCGCTGGAAATTAACGAAGCCTTCATGATCTCCCGCCAGTTCTGGAGTTCTCAGGTGAAAGACGGCGTGTTAAATAACCCGCGTTCATTTATCAACTCTACGCCGCATATGAGTTTTGTATGGGGCGATAATGTGGATTATCTGACTAAGCGCTACGCGGCGTTGCAGAAAACCGTCCTGTTCCAGGGTATGCAGTTCTCCACCGATCACAAACAGATTGCGCAGTGGGCACCTCTGGTGATGGAAGGTCGCGACCCTCAACAAAAAGTGGCGGCAACTTGGACGCCTGTCGGGACCGACGTTAACTACGGTGAAATTACCCGTCAGTTGATTGGTAGCCTGAAGAAACATGATAATTTCCGTCTGGAAACGTCTTCTGAAGTCACTGACTTCAAACGTAACAGCGATAACTCCTGGCACGTGACCATCAAAGATGCCAAAAATGGCGGCGAACGCACGGTAGACGCAAAATATGTGTTCATCGGCGCGGGCGGCGGTGCGCTGAAGTTACTGCAAAAAACCGGCATTCCCGAAGCGGATAATTATGCAGGTTTCCCGGTTGGCGGCTCATTCCTGGTCACCAAAAACCCGCAGATTGCTGAGCGTCATTTAGCCAAAGTTTACGGTCAGGCTTCTGTGGGTGCGCCACCGATGTCCGTTCCACATCTTGATACACGCTACTTCGATGGCAAACGTGTCGTGTTGTTTGGACCTTTCGCCACGTTCTCAACCAAGTTCCTGAAAAACGGTTCGCTGTTTGACTTGCTGAGCTCGACGACGACTCACAACTTTATGCCAATGACCCATGTGGGCCTGGATAACTTCGATCTGGTGAAATACCTGATTGGTCAGGTCATGTTGAGCGATGATGACCGCTTTGCTGCGCTGAGAGAATACTATCCTGATGCGAAGAAAGAAGACTGGACGCTGATCCAGGCCGGTCAACGTGTACAGATCATCAAGAAAGATGCAGAGAAAGGTGGCGTGCTGAAACTCGGTACAGAAATCGTGACCGATCAGCAGAAAACCGTTGCTGCACTGCTGGGCGCATCGCCAGGCGCATCAACCGCTGCACCTATTGCGATTAACGTTATGCAGAAACTGTTCCCGGAGCAATTCAAGTCTGCGGAATGGCAGGAAAAAATCCGTAAAATTGTTCCTGCTTACGGTCAGAAACTGAACGACAATCCTGCACTGACACAGCAGGTGTGGGATGAAACGGCTGCAACGCTGCAGCTGACGAAGCCACCGGTTATTAACATGGGCACTAAGCCTGCTGAAGCTCCCGCGGCGAAAAGTGATAAAACACCTGAACCAGCGAAGCACGATATGGCGCTGTAATGCCATAATATGAAAAAGCCCGCGTCATCACTGACGCGGGCTTTTTTACGTCTGAAGCGTGCGCGCAATCTTCATCAGGTTTTATCACGGCGCCAACTGGACCACGGATCTTCATCGGATGACGGTGTGGAATCCGGTTGCGCGTCATCCCGTGAAGCCAGGTACAGGGCTTCCACTTCAGCGCGCGCCCAGGGCGTCCGGCGAAGAAACTTCAGGCTGGACTTCACACTGGGATCGTTTTTAAAACAGTTGATATTGATACGCTTGCTCAGTTCAGCCCAGCCATATCGTGCCACCAGGCTGTTGACCTGCATTTCAAGTGTAATACCGTGCAGGGGATCGTTAGAGACGTGAGCGGTCATAGTCTTTCCGGTAAATGCTGTAAAAGTCTTATCCTGCAGCACGATGCTGCGTGGCGCAAGTCAGTTCAGTCAGGGGCGCTGTGGGGCGACATTGTCCACCGGCACGATAAGCCTTGCGGACAGTCTTCACAAATAAATAAGGCCGGTAAAAATTACCGGCCTGAGTCAGGCAGAATAAGAAAGGCTTACAGCAATGACTGTGCTGTTTTCTCCAGGAGTGCCAGCAGGACAGTAATGTCCTCCAGGGTCACCGTTGGGTTCAACAACGTCATTTTCAGGCAGGTCATACCGTTATGCTCGGTCACGCCGACATTGGCCCGGCCGGATTCCAGCAATGCATCGCCGATGCGCTGGTTGAACAGCGCAATGTCAGCATCGCTCCAGCCCGCGGACTGATGTGAGCGATAACGGAACAGGACGCTCGCCAGCTGAGGTTTCATTACCAGCTCCAGCGCATCCTGCTGTTCAATAAACTGCGCAACCTGCTGTGCCAGCGTGACGCCGTGATCGATAATTTCGGCATACTGTTTCTGGCCCAGCGCTTCCAGTCCCATCCACAGCTTCAGCGCATCGAAACGGCGCGTGGTTTGCAGAGATTTTGATACCAGGTTTGGTACGCCCTGTGCCTCATCAAATTCAGAGTTCAGGTAAGCGGCCTGATAGCGCATCAGCTCATAGTGACGGGCTTCTTTTAACAGGAAAGCGCCACAGCTGATTGTCTGGAAGAATTGTTTATGGAAATCCAGCGTAACGGAATCCACCAGATCCAGACCATCCAGGTAATGACGATATTTCTCGGACAGCAGCAGCGCGCCGCCCCAGGCCGCATCAACGTGAACCCAGATGTGCTGCTCAGCCGCCAGCCTGACGATCTCACGTAACGGATCGATAGCACCCGCATCCGTTGTGCCCGCCGTCGCGACAATCGCCAGCACCTGCTCGTTGTTGGCTTTGGCCTGTGCCAGTTTCTGAGCCAGGTCCGTCATATCCATGCGCGCAAACTCGTCGCATTTCACCAACGTGACCGACTGGTAGCCTAAGCCGAGCAGGGCCATATTTTTCTGCACTGAGAAGTGCGCGTTTTCCGAACAGAAAACTTTGATTTTTTTCAGATCGCCAGTCAGGCCGTCCTGCTGCACGGAATGACCCTGACGGGCAAAGAAGGCATCGCGTGCCAGCATCAGCCCCATCAGATTGCTCTGCGTGCCGCCACTGGTAAAGACGCCTGCATCACCCGCCTGATAACCAACCTGCTCGCGCAACCACTCGATCAGCTTCATTTCGATAAGCGTGGCAGAAGGTGCCTGATCCCACGAGTCCATACTCTGGTTCGTGGCGTTGATCAGTACTTCAGCGGCCTGGCTGATAACCAGACTTGGGCAATGTAAATGCGCAACACACTGTGGATGATGAACAGACAGGCTGTCTTTCAGGAAATACTCAATCGCGCGCTCAATGGCGGCCTGGTTACCCAGGCCTTCTGGATTAAAGTCCAGCTTGATGCGTTCGCGGAGTTCTGCAACCGTTTTGCCCTGATACATTTCAGGCTGTTCCAGCCACTTAACAACGGCCGCGCTGCTTTGAGCGATAGCCTGCTGATAAGCCTCTGTGCTTTGCACCGAGGACGCCAGAATAGGATTTGACCGTGACATCGAACTTACTCCACTTAAACTGCTTCGACGCCTGCGGCAAGCAGGGCGTTTTCAAACTTATCCAGGAAAACCTGAAGCTCATCATGGTTGATCAGCAGAGAAGGCAGCAGACGTAATACGCTGCCGTGGCGGCCGCCACGCTCCAGAATCAGACCATTTTCGAAGCATTTTTTCTGCACCAGCGCAGACAGCTCGCCATCAGCCGGGTAGCAGCCCATGTGATCCTGTGCTTCGTTTGGTTTGACCATTTCGATACCGATCATCAAACCCAGACCACGGACGTTGCCAATCGCCGGATAACGTTTTTGCAGCTCGGCCAGTTTGCCTTTCAGCCACTCACCTTTTTCTGCCACGCTGTCAGCGATGTTGTTTTCTTTCAGCAATTTCAACGTTGTCAGACCGGTTGCCATGGCCAGTTGGTTGCCACGGAATGTACCGGTATGGTGGCCAGGCGACCAGGCATCAAATTGCTTTTTAATACCCAGTACGGCTAATGGCAAACCGCCACCGACGGCTTTTGACATAACGATAATGTCGGGTTCAATGCCGGCGTGTTCAAAGGCAAAGAATTTACCGGTACGGGCAAATCCGGCCTGAACCTCATCCAGGATCAGCAGAATGCCGTGCTCCTTGGTGACTTTACGGATACGTTGCAGCCACTCTGCTGGCGCAGGATTGACGCCGCCTTCACCCTGAACGGCTTCCAGGATGACCGCAGCCGGTTTACGTACGCCACTTTCAACGTCGTTGATCAGGTTTTCGAAGTAGTAGGTCAGCGCTTTAACACCGGCTTCGCCGCCAATGCCCAGCGGGCAACGGTAAAGGTGCGGATAAGGCATGAACTGCACTTCCGGCATCATGCCGTCCACGGCTTCTTTCGGTGACAGATTACCTGTCACTGAAAGCGCACCGTGGGTCATGCCATGATAACCGCCGGAGAAGCTGATCACGCCTGAACGGCCCGTGTGTTTTTTCGCCAGTTTCAGCGCGGCTTCAACTGCGTCCGCACCAGAAGGACCAGTGAACTGCAGGCAGTACTCTTTGCCCTGACCCGGTAACAGAGAGAGCAAATATTCTGAGAACGCGTCTTTTAATGGCGTGGTCAGATCGAGAGTATGTAACGGCAAGCCGCTGGTAATGACATTTTGGATGCTTTGCAGTACGTCAGGATGATTATGACCCAACGCAAGCGTTCCGGCACCGGCAAGACAGTCAAGATACTGTTTGTTCTCAACGTCTGTGATCCAGACGCCATTAGCTTTTGCGATCGCTAACGGCAATTTACGCGGATAACTTCGAACATTTGATTCAAACTCGGCCTGGCGTGCCAGATAAGACTCATTGTTACCGTTTAATGTATTCGCATTCAAACTATCAATACGGACTTTATCCGTCATCATATCTCTCCTACAACCGGGCGTGGCATCACGCTGCAGTTGGATAAGTGAATAAAATTTAGAACTCATGTTAAAAACGCGGCCAATATATTGTTTTTTAACACAGGACTCAATGATTAATTTTATGTCTTTTTATTAATTCATTTGTTATATAAAACAGTTGCTTACCGTTAATTTCGTCACTAAGTAAGCAACTTTTCTTAAAACAGATAATCAATAAAGTGCCAAAAAACACGCGCTTATCGGATCACGCATGCGTTTTACTAAGTAAAAATAAAGTGTGTTAGCAACCGTTTCGGTGCGGATAAGCGATAAAATTTGAGATTAATCAACCATCAAAATGTAAAACGTGCGCCATAGAGATGAAACAATATAAGGATAAGAGTAAATATAATTATAACTTCTGTTTAACATTCCTTTAATGTCGGTGGGCGTCAACCCCACGCTGTTGTTGCGGATACGGTTAACGCAGCAGTTTTACAAAGTGATGAATATCAGACATCACCTGCTCGACTCTCTCAGGCGAAGACTTAATACTGAGCAGATCGGCATAGCCATTCAGCATGGCGTTGAGCTGGCGTGCGCTGCGCGCAACATCCTCAATCCGAAAGTATCCCTGTGCGACGCCAGCCTCAAGAATGCGACAGAGCAGGGCATCCCAGCCGGCCGTAATTTTATCGGCCAGTCCGGCATAATCATCGTGATGGCCAGCCATCTGCCACACTGAAGCATAAAGTTGCCAGCCGGAATCCGCCGCATCAGGAATATGTCCTTCGATTAAACAGTATAGTTGCTGCTCAGGATCCAGCGCGGCCAGTTCACGGGCGAAGTCGTCGAGTTCGCCCTGCATAAAGCGCTCCAGCGCCGTTAAGGTCAGCGTGTGCCAGTCAGGAAAATAGTGATAGATATGACTGCGTGAAATGCCCAGCGTCGCGGTGAGCTCGCGTGTGGTGGCCTTTTCGAGCCCCTTTTCAAGAAAAAGCGCGACGGCGCCCGCCAGAATTTTTTCTTTCAGTGTTTCCCCGGCGGTTTGTGTTGATGCTTGCATCCTGACTCCTGAATTAACTTTGAGCAATCACGCAATTATGATGCGCTGGTACTTGAGCGACCGCTCAGTTTTAACAGTTTACGAAAAGAAAATCATGTGTTCTTCCAGAGCGACACTACCGAATACCGCGCCACATACCGCCATCGCAACCCTGAAAACGCTGGGGCGACGTCACAGTAAAAAGTTGACTCTCACCCTGTTGCGGGTCATGGCGGAAAATGTCTCCTGTTTGCTTTACCCGCTGTTAGCCGGGTTCGCGATTAGTGCCATTATCACCGGACATGCGCTCCAGGCCATGCTTCATGCGGTGATGGCCTTTACAATGTGGGAAACGGTGCGGCAAGGCGTAGCGTGGAAACCCGAATTTTTGCACGGATCTATGTAGAGTTGGCGGTGCCGGTGGTCGTGGCGCAACGCGAAGCGTAATGCCTCAGCGATTGCTATCCGTGTGACGCTGTCACGTGAGTTTGTCGACTTTTTTGAGCTGCATTTGCCTGTCTTGATAACATCCGTCGTCCCATCAGCGGTGCCGCCATCGTGTTGCTGGCAATTGCGTTCTGGACGGGCGTCGGTTGCCCGATCATTTTGCTGAGCCTGGCATGTTTCCTGCCGGGATTCTCACACAAAAATAAAGCCTTGTCTGGCCGGCTAAATAACCGACTGGAAAAAGAGATCAGCTTGCCGCCGGCACAACACGCAGGACAGCCTGACGTAACAGGTTCACACACCTCACCCGTCTCAACAGTCAGTACCGCTTCGTATCAAATTTGTTTACTATCCATTTAATATATTCATAACCCAAATAACCATCTGGTTTAACGACTGCCAACAGGATAACGCTGTCCAGGCGCTGGTGAAGGATCACACAGCATCATGCTGGGTTTACCGCTGACAGGAAAAAGATTTCTTGCATGCCTAACGTAAAGGACAGTGGCTGGCTTGTCGATAGAGTTAATCAGAGCAGGTCGTCGCAGTCATCACTTCGTCAAGTTTAGCGATGACGTAAGGCAAAGCATCCAGGACGCGATGCATTCTGGCAACACACTATTCGTATGCCAAAGAAGGATTTGCTGCCAGAGAAAGGCAGCTTTTTGACTGGATAATATGATGAATCACTATTCACGCCGACGCGTGCTGAAGATGGTTGGGCTTGTCGCTGTGGCCAGTGCGACCGGCCATCTGTTCCCTTTGGCGCCTCTCAACGCCGCGCAACCGAACATGCAGGCAGATGCCCTTGATGTGTTTATGCTGGTTTCACAGCAACTGACACAACAGAACGAGCTCAATGACACGGTAGGCAGTGCGCTGTTTGATGCGTTCAGTCAGACGCAGAAAAACTTCAGCGCGGCACTTTTTCATCTCAGCAACCTGTTAACGCATCAGCCCGACCTGTTACAACAGGCACGCCTGAAGTTTGCTGAAACTGAGGCGGCAAGCGCCAGGCTGGCCGGGGCGATTCTGAGCAGCTGGTATACCGGCATTGTCGGCAAAGGCAAAAATGCGCGCTATATCACCTATATCAACACGCTTGCGAATCGGGTCGTTAACGACAAACTGGTTCCACCGAGCTTCTCCTATGGCGTTTGTGGCAGTTGGGCGAGCCAACCGTGACCCTTTTCAAGAGTAATGTTATCCATGAAGAAGAATAATTCGGCTGATGTGGTCGTTATCGGCGCAGGCGTGAATGGCGCGTTGCTGGCGACGCGTCTGGCGAAAGCCGGGAAGTCCGTTATCCTGCTTGAATCCGGACCTAAGATCAGCCGTGGAGAACTGGTGGAGCGCTTCCGCAGTTCTGCCTTTAAGTCTGACTTTATGTCACCGTACCCCTTTTCACCGATGGCACCCCAACCGCGCTATACCCCAGAACCCAATGATTACCTGCAGCAACTGGGGCCTCAGGCATTTAATGCGCAATATATTCGTATTTTTGGCGGCACCAGCTGGCACTGGGCGGCTCAGTTGTGGCGCTTTGTCCAGAATGATTTTCAGCAACATTCGCTGTATGGCGTGGGAAAAGACTGGCCGATTAGCTATCAGGATCTGGAACCTTATTACTATGAAGCCGAAGTCATCGCTGGCGTCGGCGGATCGCCGGACAACGGCTCGCCTCGCAGTAAGCCGTTTCCGATGGAACGGGTGCCGGCCTCCTGGTTGCAGCAACGTGTCACGGCCCGACTCGCGCCAGACTTCACCGTACTGGATGACAGTACCGGCCGCAACAGCCGAAGTTACGATGGCCGACCGGCCTGCTGTGGAAACAATAACTGCATGCCCGTGTGCCCCATTGACGCGCAGTATCACGGTGGCCTGGCCGCTCAGCAGGCGGAAGACAGCGGCGTACAGGTAATCACTGAAGCTGTCGTTTATCAACTTGAGCACGATGCGCAGGGGCGGATTGTGGCCGCAAACTATTATGACTGGAATAAAACCCGCCATCGCGTGACGGCACAGACATTTGTTCTGGCGGCCAATGCGATTGAAACGCCTAAGCTGCTGCTGATGTCCACCAGCGAGAGATTCCCACAGGGCATCGGCAATGCCCGGGACACTGTGGGCCGTAACCTCTGCGATCACCCCGCGATTGGCGTCACGTTTGATGTGGATGAAGAAATCTGGCCCGGACGCGGCCCCGTCAGCCCGTGCTCAATCGGGCAGTTCAGGGACGGTGAGTTCCGTCGTGAACACGCGCCATTCCGTCTGGATATTTCCAATGCCTCGCAGGTCGCCGCGGTGACGAAAGAAGTGCTGGAGGAAGGCTATTTTGGCAAAAAACTTCAGGAACAGATTCGCTTCCGTGCGGCACGTCGTCTCAGCATAAAGAATGCCCTGGAACAGCTCCCGGATCCCACCAACCGCGTCACGTTAAGCAGTAACAAAGATGCTCTTGGGCTGCCTACCCCGGCACTGTACTGGAATGTGGACGAGTATGTGCAAAAGGGCACGGCGAAAACCCGTGAATGTTATGACGCGATTGCCGCAAAGCTGGGCGCGACCAATATTCGCCACAGTAAAAGCGGCAAATTTTCTAATCGCCAACATATTACTGGCACGTTGTCGATGGGCCTGGATCCCGCTACCAGCGTCACGGATGCCTGGGGACGGGCGCACGATCATGAAAACCTGTTTATGGTGGGCACTGGCGTGATGCCCACGGTCGGAACCTGTAATGTCACACTGACCGCGATGGCGCTTGCGTTGCGCACGGCTGATAAAATTTTGCAGGAGACGCAGCATGGATAAGTTACTGAGGCGCCTGGTGGTGCCGATTGCCCTTATGCTCAGCCTCATGCGGACCACTGCGCATGCCGAAAGCCAGGGCGATCTTATTAAGCGGGGAGAATACCTTGCCGTAGCCGGGGACTGCGCGGCCTGCCATACAGAAGAGGGCAAAGCACCGTTTACCGGTGGCCATGCGATTGGCAGCCCGTTAGGGATCATCTTCAGTACCAACATTACGCCTTCAAAAACGGCAGGCATTGGTCACTACAGTGAGAAGCAGTTTGCCGATGCCTTACGCAAGGGCATTCGCGCGGATGGCAGCCATCTTTATCCGGCCATGCCGTATACCGCCTATGCCCGGATTAACGACAGCGATATCTCCGCGCTTTATGCCTATTTTATGTACGGTGTAAAAGCAGATGATACACAGCCAGAAAAAACGGCGTTGCCGTTTCCGTTTAATCTCCGCTTCAGCATGGCGGCGTGGAATCTTCTGTTCCTTGACGGCAAGCCTTTTACTCCCGATCCCAGCCAGTCTGCTGAATGGAATCGCGGCGCGTATCTGGTGGAAGGGTTAACCCACTGCAGCACCTGCCATACGCCACGTAATTTCCTGATGGCGGAGGAGTCGGATAAATCGTTACAGGGCGCTTCTCTCGGGACCTGGTATGCGCCAGCGATTACGTCTGCTGCGTTACAAAGTGACGATCAGTGGTCACGCGAGTCGCTGGCAGCCTATCTCGCCAGCGGTCACGCCGATAATGGTGCAACGGCGGCCGGTCCGATGCTGGAAGCCATCGACAAAAGTTTTTCGCGGATGACGCCGGACGATCGGGCCGCTATCGCGACCTACCTGTTGCCTGCTGTCGATCACGAAGACGACAGCACGGATGCCGATGCCGACAGCGAGGAGCCCACTGTCGGTCTGACGCCCGTCACCGGGGACGATACACCTGATATGTTATCGGATATGACGGACGGCGAGCAGATTTACCGTAATAACTGCGCATCCTGCCATAACCTGGAAGGACAGGGACTTAACGGCCTGCCTGCCTTAACCAAACATCCGGTACTGGAGAAATCCAATGCGGATAACGTGGCGATGGTCATACTGGACGGTGTCTGGCCTGCAAAAGGGCAGGGCATGCTCAGTTTTGCCAAGACCTTAAATGACACACAAATTGCCGATGTCACGAACTACGTGATGCAGGACATCGGCAACAGTGCAGTGCGCATCACTCCGGAGCGCGTGAAAGCATTGCGTCAGGGCGGTGAGCCTTCACTGCTGCTGCCGTTGGTCCGGGGGGCGATGGTCGCAGGCGTGCTGGTGGTCATTGGGGGGCTGTTTTGGTGGTGGCGTCGTCGACGTTAAGGCATCTTCCCCTCTGTCTCTGAGGGCAGAGGGGAAACCTGATAAGCAGCTCACTCGCCCTGCCGCATTATGCTTCCACCGCCGGAGAAGATTCTCTTTCCTCTCGCTGACATGCACAGCATGCGCGTGAAAGCGTAACCGTCATCTACACTAAACACAGTTGGCAGAAATGGCCTGTGTGGTTGTCATTGTTAACATGTTATTTCTGATATGTTGCGGTATCCCATAGCGAAAAAACGGTAAACCGGCATGGAATTACGTCGTAAAAAAGATGCTGCAATGATGCGCCTTTCCCCGCTGCTCAGAAGCATAACACTGGCCTGTAGTTTACTGACGCTGGGCGTGATTGTGGTTAATGCCTGGACGCTGCACATGGACTGGCAGAGAACCGTCCGGTCAACCGAGGAGCGTGCGATTGATCTCTCTGTCGCACAGGCCCGTCAGGCAGAAGATACCTTTTTGCAAATCGAACTTTCTCTGCGCGAGGTACAGCGCGTTATTCAGTCCCAGCCCGGAACGGATATTGACGTGGCGGAAGTCAATAACATCATGCGCACCTTACAAAGTCGTCTTCCTCAACTGGAGGACATGTTTTACTTTGACTCACAAGGGCGATGGACAGCCAGTTCGCTTACTGAGATGCCCAAAGGAAATAACAATGCTGACCGGGAGTATTTTATTTTCCATAAACATAATCTTCGTAGCAGCGTGCATGTCGGTCCGGCGCTCCGCAGCCGCAGCTCGGGACGCTATGTCATCCCGGTATCCTTACGGATTAATGACGACTATGGCGGCTTCAAAGGTGTGCTGCTCGCCACGATTAGCATTGATTATTTCCGCCATTATTACGATTACTTTGTTATCGGCCCGCAGGATTTACTGGTGCTTATGCTGGCAGACAGTACGGTGCTGTATGCGCGCCCGTTGCCAGACAGCTATATCGGCAAAAACCTCTCCTCCAGTCCACTTTTCCATCAGTTATTAGCCAACGCCGAGCGCGGAAGCGGCCAGTGGAAAGCCGAACTGGATGGCGAAAAGCGAATATTTGGTTTTGTCAGCTCCAGCCGTTATCCGGTAGTTGTGACCGCGGGATTTGATACCAAACGGCTTTTTTTAGAGTGGATGCAAAGCCGCGTGCAGGGGGTTTTACTGAGCCTTGTATTGCTGGTGGGCATTATTCTGCTCTGGATATTTATCCGGAATGAAGCCAGGCGCAGCCTGCGTTATCAACTTGAACTGACGCATCTTCGCGATGAGCTCACCGCCGCGAATCAGTCGCTGAAGAGTCTGGCAAACGCGGACGGGCTTACAGGGCTGGCAAATCGTCGCTATTTCGATCAATTCCTGAAAAAAAGCCTGCTCCATGCGCGCAGCAGCGGCGGGCCGATGTCGCTGATCCTTTTCGATATCGACTATTTTAAACGCTACAACGATACTTATGGCCATGTGTCAGGTGACGAATGCTTACAGCAGGTCGCCCAGATACTGAAAACATTTGCCCAACGTCGCACGGATATCGCGGCCCGTTATGGCGGCGAAGAATTTGCGATTGTGTTGGCCGATACGTCGGCCCGGGATGCGTTGACCGTTGCCTTAAGTGTGGTCGAGACCGTCAGACAACGGGCCATACCTCATGTCTCAACGGGGCTCACAACGGGTTGCGTTACGCTCAGTGCGGGGGTGGCGGCTACGGAGGCTGGCGAAGGGCCAGAGCATGCAGAATCACTGATCAAGCGTGCGGATGATGCCTTGTACCGGACAAAACACGAAGGGCGAAACGGTGCTAGTCTGTAACGTCGCGCCATTCAGTGCCGCTGCCCGGATTAGCACCGGGCAGTGGTGTCTTACTTGTCGCTACCGAAGCCTTGCTTATGCAGTGCGGGCAGGACTTTGGGGAAATAGATGTGTTGGTAATAGCCACTCACGCTGTCACTCCAGCTTTCGCCGTCGGCGCGGCCTGTATCTTTCCAGTGCTGCACCATCTCGGCGTTATAGTGGGCAATCTGTTGTTCCAGGCCTTCGGTATGGTAGCTTTCCTCATGACGGAAAGTCTGCATTGGCAGGCGTGGCTTCTGAAACGCGGGTTGATCAACATAGCCGATAACCACACCTGCGACCGGGAAGGTATATTCTGGCAGGTTAAGCAGTTCGATCATGGCGTCAGGATCGCGGCGGATACCACCAATCGGCACAATGCCCAGTCCTTCTGAACGGGCTGCAGCCATGATGCTTCCCAGGGCAATACCCACATCCGTCGAGCCAGAAACAATACTTTCAATGCTTTGCTGGGCAATTTGCTCTTTGCCTACGGCGGCCATCGCCATCCGTGATTTATGCATATCCAGCACCACAGTGATAAAGACAGGGGCTTTAGCGATCCACGGTTGGCCGCCCGCGATTTGCGAGATAGCCTGGCGTTTAGCCGGATCGCGTGTCACCACCAGAGAAACCTGCTGTGAGTTTACGGAGGTAGGCGCGCGATAAGCAGTGCTGATTATGCGATCCAGAATGGCATCATCGACCGGCTGATCGGTGAAGCTGCGTTCGCTTTTGTGACGGGTAAACAGGTTAATTATCTCGCTCATCATCTCTCCTGACATCATCCTTTAAAAATCGTGTCGTGAGGATAACAAAAGAGTGCGCTGTGCTCTTTAACCGTACTGGCTTTCACCCGCCAAAACAGGTTAACTGCCTTCAAACGAATCAGATCAGGTCCTGTCAGCAGCACGGCACGAAGGGCGTCGATAGCCTGTCGGCACAACGCTTAACCGTCTCTGCACCTTGCAGAACCGTTAGCCGCCATAATCACATCACGTTCTGTCATTATGCTGACACTTTTCAGCCATAAATCTTTCATTTTGCTCCGCTAGCTTACTGCCATTCTCATTGGCAGAGCGGCGAAGCTATGAGCCATTTGGCGCTTCACAACATCACTAAACGCTGGGGCGAAAAAACTGCTCTGGATAACATTTGTTTCGAAGCGGAAAAAGGAACCTTTGTAGCGCTGTTAGGTCCGTCAGGCTGCGGTAAGTCGACGCTGCTTCGGACGATCGCCGGACTGGAAACCGCGGATGAGGGAACGGTCAGTTTCAGTCATCGCGATATCACGCACCTGCAGCCATCAGAGCGCAAACTTTCGATGGTTTTTCAGTCGTATGCGCTGTTTCCGCATCTCAGCGTTCGCGAAAATTTGCTGTTTGGTTTAAAAGCGCGCGGTGAGGACAGGCAGACATTTGCTGGCCGCCTGAGCCGCGTCAGCAAATTAATGGAACTGGAGACGTTGCTGGATCGGTTACCTGCACAGCTTTCGGGCGGCCAACAGCAGCGCGTTGCACTCGGACGTGCCGTGATTGCCAACAACACCTTATGCCTGATGGATGAACCCCTTTCTAACCTTGACGCGAAACTGCGCCAAAGTATGCGTCGCGAAATTCGTGCGCTGCAGAGAGCGCTGGGCCTGACGATGCTCTATGTCACCCACGATCAGACGGAAGCGATGAGCATGGCTGACCGCATCATTCTGCTGAATGATGGCCGGATTGAGCAGCATGATACGCCAGACAACCTGTATAACAATCCGGCCAGTATTTTTGCGGCGCAGTTTATCGGTGCGCCGCCCATGAATATTCTGCCGCTGACCTCTGTCAACGGCAGGCACTTTTTGAGCCAGCTCACTCAGCCTGTGGTCAGCGAGTCGTCTGAGACGGCGCTCAGTCTGGGGATCAGGGCGGAAGATATCCAGTTCATTGATCCTCACAGTGCGGGGTTGACTGCCAACGTCGTGAACTACGAATACATGGGCGCAGATACGTTAGTGGTCTGTCAGCTAACAGGCAGCCAGGCCGTTTTAACCGTTACCGTGCCGGGCATGAAACGTTTTAACGAAGGTCATCTGACCGGGCTGCAATGGCCTGTCGATAAGCAATACCTGTTTTACACTGCGAGCGGTAAACGCTGTTTACACGCTGAACAGCAGATGTCTGCCTCTTTCAAACAATACGCCGTTTAACTTTTACCTAAGGGAAAATCATGCCAGCCATTCGTCTGTCACGTTTGCTTTCAGCCTTACTTATCGCGACGAGCACGGCAGTCTTTGCCGCCGAGCCGGTCAAACTGCAAATGTACTACCCTATCGCGGTCGGTGGGGAGATCAGCCATACCGTGGAAGCGCTGGTGGCCGATTTCGAAAAAATTCATCCTGAGGTCAGCATTCAGCCTGTTTATACCGGTGACTACGCCACAACGGTTACGAAAGCCTTAACCGCCTTTCGTGGCGGGAATGCGCCGCAAATGGCGGTCATTGGTGATATCGAAGCCTACTCTCTGATGGATGCAGGGGCTATTGTGGCGGCCAGCGATCTGGCTCAGGATGACGCCGGTAAAAAATGGATCGACAGCTTTTACCCCGCTTTTTTGCGCCACATCAACGGCAAAGTCTGGGGCGTGCCTTTTCAGCGCTCGACGGTGGTGTTGTACTGGAACAAACAGGCGTTTGAAAAAGCGGGTCTGGCTGCTGATACAGCGCCTGCGAACTGGCAGCAGGTGGTGGATTTCGGTAAAAAACTGGTCGTGAAAGACGGCGATAACGTCAGTCAATGGGGTATCGAAATCCCGACGACACCCAATGGTTACTGGGTTTTCCAGGGTTTTGCGGCCACGAACGGCGCGCATCTGGATAACGGCAAGGGCACGGCGGTCTATTTTAATACGCCCAACAATGTCGAAACGCTGCAATGGCTGACCGATTTAGGCCAGAAGGCGGGCGTTTCCCCGAAAGGCGCGATTGCCTGGGGCACGACACCACAGGATTTCCTCAGTGGCAAAACGGCCATGATGGTTACCACCACCGGCAACCTGAGTGTGGTGCGCAAAAATGCCAAATTCCCGTTTGGTGTTGCCATGTTGCCTGAAAAAACACAGCGCGGCAGCCCAACGGGCGGCGGTAATCTCTACGTTTTCAAAAGTGCTTCACCGGAACAGCAAAAAGCCGCCATGGAATTTATCCGTTGGGTCACCGCGCCAGAGCAGGCGGCGCGCTGGAGTATTGCGACAGGCTATGTCGCTACCTCCCCGGCAGCATGGGAAACGCCAGCGATGCAAGACTATGTCAAGCAGGTTCCTCAGGCGCTGGTCGCTCGTGAACAACTGAAATATGCCCAGCTTGAACTCTCTACCTACAACAGTGTGCAGATACAGGAAGCCCTGAACCATGCCATTGAGGCGGCGGTGACGCAGTCTAAAACCCCGGCTGAGGCACTGGAAGCGGCACAGAAGCAGGCCGATCGTTTACTGAAGGCCTATCAGTAAGGGGATGGCGATGAACGTGGCGGCAACAGCAACGCCCGCACCGCGTGTGCGGCGCGGTTCACTTCAGCTGTGTGGCTATTTGCTGATTTTACCGGCGCTGGGTTTTCTGCTGCTGTTTACCCATTATCCTGCGCTGGCAACGGTGTGGGAAAGCCTGTTCAGCGCTGCCCGTGCAGGTCATCCGGCCCACTTTGTCGGGCTGGATAACTACGCTGCGCTGCTGGATGATGATGTGTTTATCCGGTCGCTGTGGAATAACCTGTTGTATGCCTTGATCACTATACCGCTTGCGGTTTCCCTGGCGTTACTGATGGCCCTGGCCGTTAACCGACGGCTGGCGGGTAACGCCGCTGTGCGTGCAGCCTTCTTTATTCCCTCTCTGCTGCCGATGATAGCTATCGCCAACCTGTGGCTGTTTTTCTACACACCACAGCTGGGACTCCTGAATAAGCTGCTCGCGCTTTTTTCTGTCGCACCGGTTAACTGGCTCGGCGAACCCGGCACGACGCTCGGGTGCCTGATGGCCGTTTCTGTCTGGCGCGAGGCTGGTTTTTTTATGATTTTTTATCTGGCTGCGTTACAGCAGATCGATCCGCGCCTCAGCGAAGCTGCACAAATCGAAGGGGCGTCAAAGGGGTATTTTTTTCGCCGCGTCCAGTGGCCGCTACTGATGCCGACAACGTTGTTCGTGCTGATTAATGCCTCAATGAATGCATTTCGTATCGTCGATCAGGTGATTGCGATGACCAACGGTGGCCCGGACAACAGCAGCAGCCTGTTACTGTTTTATATCTACCGTACGGCATTCAGCTACTGGGATCTCCCTGCGGCAGCGGCGATGACCGTCGTATTGCTGCTGATTTTAGCCCTGATTGCGGTGCTGAAATTTTCCCTGTTGGATAAGCGAGCGCACTATCAATGAAGCCTGAATTCTCTGCGGGCCGACTGTGCCTGAATATGGTTATCTGGCTGGCGGCGCTGCTGTGGTTGTTACCGATACTGGTGGCGTTGTGGGTAGCGGTTCACCCGGCGGCCGATCAGGGAAGCTTCTCGCTGTGGGCACCCCTGACGCTACAAAATTTCACGGATGCCTGGCACGCCGCGCCCTTTGGCCGCTATTTCCTGAATACCATATTGCTGGTGGTCATGATTGTGGTGTATCAGCTTATCCTGGCCACGATGGCGGCGTACGCGCTGGTCAGGTTTCGCCTGAAATATTCGGGTTTTCTGTTCGCGCTTATCCTGTTACAGCTGATGATAAGCCCGGATGTCCTGATCCTGAATAATTACAAAACCATTGGTGCGCTGGGCTTGCGCGATACGTTGACCGGCATTGCCTTGCCGTATTTTGCTTCAGCATTTGCGATTTTCTTGCTGCGGCAGACCTTTAAAAGCATCCCTGTGGTGCTGGAAGAAGCGGCCATTGTAGAGGGCGCCAGTCGGTTTTATATCCTGCGCAAAATCTATATTCCGCTGGCCAGGCCAATCTATATCGCTTTTGCACTGGTCTCCATTAGTTTCCACTGGAATGATTTTCTGTGGCCGCTGGTTATTACGGATTCTGTAAAAGTCCGTCCGTTGACGGTAGGACTGCAGTTATTTTCGGCACCGGAGCAGGGCGTGCAATGGGCACTGATTGGGGCGGCAACGATCATGACAACGCTGCCGCTGTTGCTGTTGTTTCTGGTGTTCCAGCGCCAGTTTATCCAGTCATTTATGCGCGCAGGCATTCGCTAAGGAAAATAACATGTTAACGCCGCACACTCTCAGCCCGTCACAACGTACCTTGCTGGCGGATATTGCGTCGCTGTATCAGCCGCCATCGTTACGTGCGTTGCCCGTCAGAGATAATGGCATCCGTTTTGGTCTGCTTGCCGATCCTCAGTATGCTGATGTGGACCCGGATATCAGCAACAATCTTTACTACCGCAATGGCCTTAATAAACTCAGCCAGGTCATCAAGGCATTCAACGCGGAGCCGCTGGATTTTGTGGTGACGCTGGGCGATCTGGTGGATCGCCACTGGCAAAGCTATGCCGCCATACTGCCGGTTTTTGCTCGGTTACAGCATCCGCATGCCGTGGTACTGGGCAACCATGATGCGCAGACCATCGCTGAACGACTAGATAATCAGGCTCCCTTACCCAAAGGCTATTACGCTTTCCGTTTTAACGGTTGGCGCTTTGTTGTTTACGATGGCAACGATATGAGCCTGTACTGTAATACCCTCAACGGCCGAGATCGTGAAGAGGCCGCAGCCTTGTTAGCGCAACTGCAACATGACCAACAACCTCAGGCGCAGCCCTGGAACGGTGCCGTTGGCAGGCAACAATTTAACTGGATTGAACAGCAGTTACAGGCTGCCCAACAGTCACGGGAAAGCGTGATTGTTTTTGGCCACTATCCGCTGGCGCCCGTAACCACGCACCGCCTGATGAATGCCCCCGCGCTGGTGGCGTTATTCACACGTTATCGCGTACGCGCCTGCTTTGCCGGGCACGATCATCGTGGAGGTTATGCCTGTATCGACGGGACGAAATTTTTCACTCTGAAAGGCATGCTGGATGGCCCCACAGCGGTGCCCTTTGCGTGGGTTGATATCACGGGTGACCAACTCAGGGTGTCCGGTTTTGGTGGAGAAATCAGCCGGGGCTAGCGTTTTGTGGGTGCGGGTTCAGCGTGTCTGATGCAGGGGAAACGCGAACAGCGCTGTGTTATGCATTTTAGTTACATCATACTTTAACGATTTCCTGCCAGGGTGCCGGCATCAACTTTCGCGGCAAAATAGCGTTAGCAGCAGATAATCTGCGAACATACCTTTTCGCGGAAAACCCGCTTTCATCGGCCCGCCAGAAGTTTGTGCTATCCGTGACAGCGTAACGAGAAGCGGCAGCAGGGCAGAGATTAACGTGCAGTCTAATAAGGAAAACCCCCAGTTTCTTCACCACTATCACCTTGTTCATTCATCTGGTGGGGTGAATTCTTTGCACTGATTAGCGACTCACACCAGTGATGCCGCGCCCGAGGTAAAGCGTTCCGGTCCGTCACAGACCAGCAAAGTGCGCTTTGATCGACTCGCAGAGTGATGCGGCTGCAGGGGATAACGGTTTTTCAGCACAGTGCAGGCTGACGCCAATCGTGCCCATCTCCGGCAGAGCTGATGTCAGCAATGTTAGCGAAGACGGTAAGCCCATCTGTGTCCGCAAGGTAATACCCAGCCCTGCCTCCGCGGCGGCCCATATTCCGCTCAGACTGCGGCTGGTGAACGCAATGCGCCAGGGAATATTTGCCCTGTCTAACGCCGCAGTGGCGGCGCTACGCATAAGGCAGGGCGCGTCAAAGACCAGCAAGGGTAGTGGTTGTTTAGCGTCCAGCAGACTCTGGACATCAAAACCCTTTACGCTGATCCAGTTGAGCGGCAACGCGCCAAGTGACTGACTGTGCGCTGTCGACTCCTCGCCTTGCCAGCAGAGGGCGACGTCAATCTCGTGCTGTCGTATTGCGGTCAGTAAGGGCTGATTGCGGCTTACGGATGCTGAAATTTGCACGTCGGGATGCGCACGCGAAAACTGACCCAGAACGGCAGGCAGGAATGTTTCGCCAAAATCTTCCTGCAAACCCAGCCGCACTTCTCCGCCAATCCCGCTGGCCCTGATGGCGGCACAGGCTTCGTCATTCAGGCTCATCAGCCTGCGCGCATAGGCAAGCATAATCTCACCCTGCGCGGTAAGCGTCAGATGCCGTCCTGACTTCTGCACCAGCGCTGCTCCCGCCTGGTATTCCAGTTTCTTTAGCTGAGCGCTCACCGCCGAGGTTGATCGGCCCAGGCGCTGCGCGGCAGACGCAAAGCTCCCCAGTTCAATACCGGTCACAAACGTACGCAGGCTTTCTGCATCAAACGTCACGGGCCTTTTCGCCATTCTTATTCATCCCATAAAACGGGACTGTTTGTCCCAATATTTCTGATTTTATAAATCATCGCCGCATTTTATCTTTTTATCACACCCACAGAAGGAAAGAGAAATGAATCCCATACCGTTAACGCGCGAAAATCTGGCTGAGATCGCGCCCAGGCTGGCAGCGTTGAGTGAAGACATTTTATTTGGCGATATCTGGCAGCGCGACGGGCTTTCACCGCGAGACAGAAGTCTGATTACTGTCAGTGCGCTTATTGCGTTAAACCGACCCGAACAACTGAGCTGGCATCTGAAACTGGCTCGCACGAATGGCCTCTCTGAGGCTGAGCTCACGGAAATGATGACCCACCTGGCCTTTTATTGCGGCTGGCCGGCGGCTGTTTCCGCCCTCACGGTTTTTAAAAACACGCCCTCAGAGTAAGGAATATCTATGCCCGTCAGTCGTATTGCGATATCTGAACACCGTATTGAACAGTGGCGTGAGGCTATCTCCACGGCGTTACAGGACGCATTCGAGACCTCTTTTTCTGTGCCGCACGGGGATTGTTTTCAGTTCTTTGACAGTTATCACCGGCATACACGTATTTTTGACCGGCACTATTTGTGCAGCGCGCAGACGGGCCGAAGTGATGACTTTCTTCTGTTTCACATTACGGCAGGGAAAGCGCGTAGCCTCGCACAAAAGCAGGCTTTTTATGCAGATTTGAATGCGCGTCTGGTAAAGGCGATTGGCATTAATCCGGCTGACGTCATGATTGTCGTGAATTTCAGTGACCCCGAGGACTGGTCATTTGGCAACGGCAAGGTGTTTAGTCTGGCCGATATCTCATCACGCTGAGGAGAAAAAATATGCTGGCGATGCAGTACCGTTTTGTTCTTCCCGCTGACTACGATATGACAATCATTCAGCGCAGGATTGCTGACAACGGCAAAAAAATGGATGGCTTTCCAGGCCTGCTGTTTAAAGCTTTTCTTTACGCCTGGCAGAAGGGCGCCGATATGAACGGCCAGGAAAACAGTTATGCCCCGTTTTATCTCTGGCAGGATGCGGACAGTATGCACCGCTTTTTAGCCAGCGAGGGGTTCAAAAGGTTGACGCCGGCCTTTGGCTGGCCGCGTATTGATACCTTTCCGGTGCTGTCTGCCGACATATCGACGGCTATCAGCCAGGCGAGTTGGGCCGTCTGTGAAATCAGCCCCGTACAACCTTACAGCGATCTCGCGCTACTGACTCACCATCGGCCGCTGGACAACGCGCTGGCACGGGTGTCCGCACTGGACGCCTGCGGCTGGCGGCGCCTGACATTCACCTTATGGCGAACGCCGCAGGCCGTCACTTGTCCGGCTCGCGCTTATCAGGTCGGATATATTGCGCGGGCGTGACCGACGGACCGTTACGCTCTGTCACACATTTATCTTACTAACCACATATCTATTAGAACGGTTATATGACTATCTTATTTTATCTGCCGGGTACGTGTGTATGACCTTTCTGTCCGCCCGGCCATGCGGCTAAATATTTCCATTTTTTGCCAGTGAATCTAGTATTAATGTGCATAAGGCACTGTTGCCTGTTTGCCGATGGAGAGAAAAAGAATGTATCAAATGAAGCGCCTGAAAATGCTGACGGCAGCGACGCTGCTGGCGTTAAGCCTGCCTGTGACTTCTGCGTTTGCTGCGCTGGCCGCAGGGGAAACCGCACCGGACTTTAAACTGGAAGCGGCTCTGGCAGGTAAAGAAACGACCTTCTCCTTACAGCAGGCACTGAAAAAAGGACCGGTTGTACTTTATTTCTTCCCGGCGGCGTTCAGCGCCGGCTGCACGCTGGAAGCGCATGCTTTTGCGGAAGCAACCGATGAGTTTAAAAAGCAGGGCGCAACGGTAATTGGCGTGACCGCAGGTAATACCGATCAGATTGCGAAATTCTCTCAGCTTGAGTGTCGCGATAAGTTCACCGTCGCCGCCGATCCGGGTGCCAAAGTGGCGGCCGAATACAAAAGTACGATGGAAATGAAAGGCAAAACTCTGTCTGACCGCACATCGTATGTTATTGCGCCGGATGGCAAAATTTTGCTGAGTTACACCGATAAAAATCCAGAGGCCCATATTCAGAAGACCCTGGATGCCGTGAAAAAATACCGTCAGGCTAACCCGGCTTAATCTCACATCTGGACAGCGCCATCATGTTGACTGCTATCGCCGCCGCGTTTCTGGGCGGCATTATCCTTAATCTCATGCCCTGTGTATTCCCGGTGATCTCGCTGAAGGCACTGAGTCTGCTGCGCCACAATGCCCAACCCGCACATGCGCGAGCCGAAGGGCTGGCTTTTCTGGTGGGTGTGGTTGTCACGATGGTGCTGCTGGTCAGTGTGCTGTTACTGGCAAGAATGGGGGGCGCTTCCGTCGGCTGGGGTTTTCAGTTGCAATCGCCGCTGGTGATAGCCTTACTGGTGCTAATCATGGTGGCATCGGCCCTCAACCTGTTCGGCCTGTTTGAGGTTGGCTTATCCCTTCAGCGGGCGGGTGAAGTCGGAGGCGAGCGGGGAGGGCTAACCGGATCGGCACTCACCGGCGCGCTGGCCATCGTCGTCGCCACGCCCTGTAGCGCGCCGTTTATGGCCAGCGCCATCGGCTATGCCTTTACGCAACCTCCCGTTATCAGTGTGGTTATTTTCCTTTCACTGGCGCTGGGGTTTGCAGCACCGTTCACACTAATTTCCTTTTTCCCTGTGTTTGCCCGCCTGCTACCTGCGCCGGGTGCCTGGATGATCACGCTCAAACACGGGCTCGCCTTTCCCATGCTGGGGGCGGCGGGGTGGTTGATTTGGGTACTGGAGCGTCAGGCGGGTTCGACAGCCCTGGCAGCCATTCTGACATGCTGCCTGGTGCTGAGTTTTGCCGCCTGGCTGTATGGTATGGCGCAAAAGCGACAGATGATGGGAAGGCGGCACTGGGCATTACACATCGCTACAGCCGCCATGGTCGTTCTGTTAATTCCGCCGTTGTTAACATTGAAAACCGCCACGACAACGCCGGATTCGCCCGATACCGTTGCCGCGGCCGCGGTGGCATGGACACCTCAAAATGTTGAGGCGATAAAAGGTCAGGGCAAACCCGTTCTGGTCAATTTTACGGCCTCATGGTGCATTACCTGTCAGGTTAACGAGCGCACTTCCCTGTCGACGCAGGCGGTTAAGCAAGCTATGGCGCGCACTGACACCATCTATATGATTGCGGACTCTACGAAGTACAATCCTGATGTCGAACAGGCGCTCAGCGACTTTGGTCGCGGCGGATTGCCGCTGTATGTCGTTTACCCTGCGGATGGCGGAAAACCTGTCGTTCTGCCGCAGGTGTTAACCCCGGGCATCGTCATCACGGCACTGCAGCAGGCCAGCGAAAAAGGTAAAAAAACCTGATGGCCTTATTGCTGCGGCAGACCATTAAACCTGCATTCAGGCCTGCGCACGCATAAGGCGGGCCTGAACCTGCACGGCATGCACACAGGATGAACATGAAAACAATCGGACTGATCGGTGGGATGAGCTGGGAATCCACGCTGCCTTATTACCGCTTCATCAATGAAGGTATTCGGGAAAGACTGGGCGGATTACACTCGGCACGACTGCTGTTACACAGCGTCGATTTTCACGATATTGAAGTCTGTCAGCGTGAGGGCAACTGGGCACAGGCAGGCAAGCAGTTGGGTGAAGCCGCCCGGGGACTGGCACTTGCCGGGGCCGAAACCATCGTGCTGTGTACCAATACGATGCACAAGGTTGCCGACGATATAGAAGCCCACTGCAATCTTCCCTTTTTACACATTGCCGATGCCACGGGCAGGGCGATAACAGCCAGAGGGATGACGCGAGTCGCCTTGCTGGGCACCCGCTATACGATGGAGCAGGATTTTTATCTGGGGCGGTTACAGCAACGGTTTTCGATTAACACGATCGTGCCGGAGGCGGAGCAGCGCGCCACCCTCAATCACATCATTTTTGATGAACTCTGCATGGGAAAATTTACCGAAAGCGCACGCCAGTATTATCTTGATGTGATCACGCAGCTGCGCGATCAGGGCGCGCAAGCGGTGATTTTCGGCTGCACGGAAATCGGCCTGCTGGTTCCCGAGGCGCAAAGCGCTCTGCCTGTCTTTGATACCACCAGCCTTCATGCCCGTGATGCCGTAGACTTTATGTTGTCCTGATTGTCCGTTATCCGGGCAACCAAAAAGTCTGTTCGTCGGCGTCATTAAGGGGTTTCAAATATCACGTAGAGCTTACGCATGGTCGTGTCCATAACCCATGTGCCTTCCGTATTTGCTTCAAAAAACAACGTATCGCCGGGTTTGAAATGCTGTGGTGTTTCGCCATCAGCAGTAAAAGATCCCGTTCCGGAAAGGAAGTGCATCATCTCCGCTTGCTTTACGCCGCGACGATAGCTGCCCGGCGAACATTCAAAAATGCCCATATCAATACTCTCATGGCCCGGGATGACTTTCTGCAGCCCGGCGATCATGATTTCAGGTGAACCAGGTAATCCCTCAACGGTACCCCAGGGTTCGAGAGTGCTGATCGAAGCAGGTTGTTCAAGTTTTTGTACTTTCATTTTTTCTTCCTGAGCGATTGTCACGGTTATGGCAGGCATTGCACGTTGCCCTTAGCGTAAACAAAACCAGAAAAACAAAGCGCGTTTTAATTTCCTGCGTATGAAACTTCTGCTCATTCACCGTCGTCTTTAAAGCAGAATATGCCTGGCAAGGTCACGGCGCGTTCGGTACAGAGGCTAAGGGCGCAGTGTGCGGTTTTCCCGACGCCTTGCGACTTAATGCCACACGACATCGTCCGACTGAAACTGGCGTAAGGCTATCAACAAAATAGAAGGATCACGTTTAACGGTATCCGGCGATAATTAACGGGTTCGTTCATCTGTTCTGCAATAAACAAAATCGCGGGATGGATTTGAAGAAGGCACTGGTGATGAATTAACCCTTTTAGTTATGACAGCCCTTTAGCGGATATCACTCTATTTGACGCAATCACGATGGTTAAGGATTGACCAGAAAACGGTATCGAACATACCTGTAATTGCACGAGGCGAAAGCTTAAGGCGCTATTATTTGCGGTATGTCATTCTCCTGAATTAAACACCAGCAAGACAGGCTATCCAGAGCGGGCGGCGCATCCGCCGTTTTTGCTTGTGAATGCAGGCAGTTACGATGTCATCTCATCTGCCAGACGCCGTGGGATCGCAGCCTGATTTGAGTCACCTATTCTGAGCATGCTTTGACTGTTTTTTAAAGCAAAAAAGACAGGCTTATTTCGCAACAGGTAGCGTTGAGATGGGTTTCGATCCCGGTTGATCGCCTTTTCCGCCAGGCTTAACCATGCCCGTTCTCGCCGACTTTATCCGTCTGTTGATTATTTCGCCTTGCGGCGAAATAAGATTTTTAATGAAAGTTAAACGTCTCATAAACGTAACAGAACCTGAACGGCAAAAACGTACAACATCGCTACGCTCAATAAAGGTAAATCATTTCATAATAGTTACGGAGTCAAATTGATGCATAAACTTTCGATTGTTGTTATTACCGCAGGTCTGCTCATGGCAATGAGTACTCAGGTCGAAGCGAAAGGGTGCCTGAAAGGTGCAGCCGTCGGTGGCGTTGCCGGGCATATGAAAAACCACGGTGCAGCGGGTGCGGCGGCTGGCTGTGCGGTTGGGCATCATATGGCGAAGAAAAAACAAAAAGAAGCGGATGCTAAGCAGCAAGGGCAGCAGTAAATCTCGCCTCCCTACACCGTCCGTCAGCGGACAGGTGTAGGGCAGATCAGGCTTTCACCGCAGGTAATCTCTTCTCTCCCTTTCGTGACGCACGTTAGCTCAGCAGGCTGGCGGCCACGTTTACAGATAGCCCCAGAATCGTCAGATTAAAGATAAAAGAGATGACCGACTGCAGCAGGGCGAGTTTTCGCATTTCTGTTGTGCCCGTTGCCACATCGGCGGTCTGAGAAGCCACCGCGATGGTAAAAGAGAAATAGAGAAAATCCCAGTAAGCCGGGTGCGCCGGTTTTTCTGGAAAGATCATCGGGGTAACGCTGCTGCTACGATGCAAATAGTGCTGGTGTGCATAATGCATGGCAAACGCGCTGGGCAGTAATGCCCAGGAGGCGATGAGCGTTATGGCGGTCAGAAGCAAATGCAGGGCCCGCGGTGTGCCCGTCAGGCTTTTCAGCGTGGGAAGCTCACTCATAATGGCCACCATACTGATCGTACAGGCTACAATCACCAGCCCCAGTACCAGTGCGGCACTTTGATCCTGCATCTGGGCGATTCGTTTAATCTGATCAGGCGCAGTGCGTAACATACGAAACCAGATAAACCAAAGATAGAGCCACGCCAGCACGTTCCAGCTTATCAAGAGTCGCTGCATTTGCCCCAACTGTTCGGGCAGTAAAAAATAGCAGACGATACCCGCAACGACAAAGATGAGCAGGCGCAACCGGGCGAAAAGATTTGAGCCAAAGGAAGAGTGCATGGTCATGGGTTTTTACTGGTAATTGAATCAGTTAACTCTAGTGTATTCCGGATTATCCTGCCGTAAAAAAAGCACGAGATTTACCCTGCGTTGTGAATGGGATAATGATGACATTCAGCTCTGAGTCAAATGCCCCAGCCACCACACCTTAAGTCAGGCAAACAGATGCGGTTACGTGCGATGTCACCCCATTTCGTCTTTCTGTTCTGTACCGGCACCGAGAATGTGCAACGCACATTCATTACTCATCATTCTGGTGCTTAGCGGCCTGAAAATCGGGTAATTGCCTGATTTCTGGCAACATGATTTCTGGCACGTCAATTGCAAAACTGTGAACAGTACGCAGCGCAACACATAATCTGATAGCAATAGCTGGCTAGGGTTCCGGTTCACGCAGGTGAATGTCTGGTCCGAGAGCTGGCGACCTCTGCGAGGTTACACGGCGGGACAAAAGCCCGGGAGACAGCAGCACCGTGAGGTGTCGCGCTGCTCCTTTTTTGTGCCAACCAGAGGTTAACCATGAAAACAACGTCGTTCATCCGCACGCTTTTGCTGTCACTGATCTTGCTGATCAGCTTTCCTTCCTTCGCCGCGGTCAAAAAAGAATTCAACATCTGCTGGACGATCTATGCGGGCTGGATGCCCTGGGGCACCATCAGTAATGAAAAAATTATTGATAAATGGGCCAGCAAATACGGCATCAAAATCAATATCGTTCAACTCAACGACTACATCGAATCCATTAACCAGTATACAGCGGGACAGTTTGACGGCTGCACCATGACTAATATGGATGCGCTGACTATCCCGGCGGCAGGCGGCGTGGATTCGACTGCGCTGATCACCGGCAGCTATTCCGATGGCAACGACGGTATAGTCCTGAAAGGGGTGAATAAAAAACTCAGCGACCTGAAGGGCATGTCGGTCTATTTACCTGAGCTGTCGGTATCGCACTATCTTCTGGTTCGCGGACTGGAAAAAGCCGGACTGCAGGAAAAGGACGTGAAGGTCGTCAATACCTCGGATGCGGATATCGTCTCGGCTTTTGGCACCAGCAACGTGCGGGCGGTGGTCGCCTGGAACCCGCAACTGTCCGTCATCAAAAAGACACCACAAACCACTGAAGTGTTCAGCTCCTCCCAGGTCCCCGGTGAACTCATCGACATGATGGTGGTGAGCACCCAGACGCTGAAAGATAACCCGGCTCTCGGCAAAGCGCTGACCGGAGCCTGGTTTGAAATGATGGCAAAAATGCACGCAGGCGATACAAAAGTGCTGAGTGAGATGGCTGCTGATTCCGGTACCGACCTTGCGGGCTATCAGGCCCAGCTGAAAACGACCCACCTGTTCTGGACACCTGCCGAAACGCTGGCCTTTATTTCTTCCCCGGAATTACCAAAAACCATGCAGCGCGTGGCGACATTCTCCTTTGATAAAGGGCTGCTGGGTCAGGGCGCACAGAGCGCTGACTTTATCGGCATGACGTTCCCGGGCAACGTCACCATTGGCGACAGGGCTAACAGCAAGCTGCGCTTCGACGACAGCTATCTGAAGCTGGCCGCCGCGGGCAAGTTGTAACCACTGACCACGGGAGTTCGTGCCATGCGCCTCATCAACCGCTATCCCCGCCAGGGCATGCGCCTGACGCTAATGCTGTTGCCCTTCGTGCTGATTATCGCCGCCTGGTTTATCGGGTCGGCGGTGCGGCTCGAAGCCAATCCGCAGGACAAACTGCTGCCCGGCCTGTCGCAGATGATTGATGCCATTGACCGGATGGCTTTCACGCCGGATAAGCGCAGTGGTGAATACCTGCTGTGGACCGATACGTTTACCAGCCTGAGCCGCCTGCTGCTGGGGCTGGCGCTCTCCTCGTTGATCGGCCTGTGTCTGGGTATCGCCGCAGGGGTGTTCCCGCTGTCCCGCGCCGCCCTGTCACCCCTGCTGACGGTTGTCTCGATGATTCCGCCGCTGGCGATTCTGCCCGTGCTGTTTATTGTTTTCGGCCTGGATGAGTTGTCAAAAGTGATGCTTATCGTCATTGGCATTACGCCGATGCTCGCGCGCGATCTTGAACACCGGGCGCGGGAAATCCCGGCAGAACTCTTTATCAAAGCGCAAACCCTGGGGGCGAATAGCTGGACGGTTGTGCTGCGGGTTGTCCTGCCGCAGCTGTTATCGCGGCTTATTACCTCGCTACGTCTGCTGCTGGGATCGGCCTGGCTGTTTTTAATCTCTTCTGAAGCGATTTCGGCGACCGCCGGGCTCGGCTATCGCATTTTCCTCGTACGGCGTTACATGGCGATGGATGTGATTATTCCTTATGTCATCTGGATCACGCTGCTGGCATGGCTGATGGATCTGGGCCTGCGCAGGTTGCACAACGCCTGTTTCCCCTGGGCGGAAGGAGACCGGAAATGAGTTTTATCAGCATCAGGAATATCTGGCAGGAGTACGGCGATCATGTAGTGCTGGAGCGTATCAATTTACAGGTTAAAGAGGGTGAATTCTGCTCCCTGGTCGGTGCATCGGGCTGCGGAAAGTCGACATTTTTACGCCTGCTGCTGGGTCAGGAGAAACCTACCCGGGGAGAGATCACGCTGGATGGCCAGGCTCTGGCAACAGAACCAGACCGTAGCCGCGGCGTCGTGTTTCAGCGCTACTCCGTGTTTCCCCATCTCAACGTCCTGGATAACGTCGCGACGGGACTTGAGTTACCTGCTTCCCCGCTGTTTGGCCGCCTGTTTGGTGCCCGGAAACGCGAGGCCCGCCAGCAGGCGCGCGCGATGCTGGAGAAGGTGGGGCTGGGAAATGCACTGGATAAATATCCGGCGCAGCTCTCCGGCGGCATGCAGCAAAGGCTGGCGATTGCCCAGGCATTCATCATGCAACCGCGCGTGCTGTTGCTTGATGAACCTTTTGGCGCACTGGATCCCGGCATTCGCAAAGATATGCATGCGCTGTTGCTTCAACTATGGAGTGAAACCCGTATGACGGTGTTTATGGTCACCCACGATCTTGCCGAAGGCTTCAACCTGGGTACCCGGCTACTGGTATTCGACAAAGTCCGTCACGATCCCCAGGCCCCTGATGCCTGGGGCGCACGTATTACTTACGACATTCCGCTTAATGAGGCGCGAATGGCACAGATAATGGCAGACAGTAAAGACAACGTTTATGCATTAAGGAGACAGCAATGACCGCACGTTTTCACTCGGCTCCCAGCCTGCGCGAAGAGCGGCTTCCCGGCGGGGCGCATACCTCACTCATTCTGCGTAAAGGACAGATCCTGCGCCTGACCGATCTCGACGGCGGCGCTAACGTCAGCATGATGATGCTCAATCCCCACGAAAAAAGTGAACGCCTGAATCTGCCGGATACGCTAAAGGGTCAGCATACTGCCCGGCTCACCATCGGGCACTGTTTCTACTCCGATATGGGCCGCGTACTCGCCGGAATCGTGGCGGACAGCTGTGGCTGGCACGACCCGTTTAGTGGCGTACTGAACGCGGCAGAAACGCACGAAAAATATGGCACGGGGCGCTATCAGGAGCTGCGGAATGGCTTCCATCGTAACGGCGTCGATAATCTGTTGGTCGAAATGGGCAAATGGGATTTGGGTCTGGAAGATCTGCTCATGGTCGTTAACTTCTTCAGCAAAGTCACTGTAGATGAAGATGGCTACTTCCACTTCATCACAGCGAACAGTCGCGCAGGGGATTTTGTTGAGTTGTTTGCCCCTATGGACGTTCTGATCGTTTTGACCGCGCTGCCACATCCGATGGATCCTGCCCCGGACTATGCCCCGCGCCCCATTCAGCTGAGCTGGTATCAGGCGGATGACGAACAGGCCGCTACCGAAGCGTTGTTTATCCGCGATGAAAACCAGCGCGCGATTCGCAATACCCAACTTTTTGCCCTGTAAGGAGGCAGTGATGACCATGATTTCCAGCGACCGCCGCCCTGAAGATGCCGTGTACCGTCACGTGATCCCGGCGGGAGAGCCCTGGCTGTTTGAGGTTAAAAAAGGGCAAACACTGCGTCTGCTCGATTTGGAAGGGAATCAGGCGATCGATACGCTGTTTTACAACGCGGATAACCCGCGTGAACGTTACGATCCTCAACGTACACTACGCCGTCAGGGTAAGGCTTACCTGACCACCGGCAGCGTACTCTATTCCAATCTGGGCAATCCGTTGCTGACTATTGTCGCCGATACCTGCGGCCGTCACGATACGTTGGGTGGGGCTTGTGCGCAGGAAAGTAATACTGTGCGCTATGCTCATGACAAGCGCTATATGCACAGCTGCCGGGATAATTTTCTCTGTGCCTGTCTGCACGATGGCCGTCTGCATAAACGCGATATCGGTGCCAACATCAACTTTTTTATGAATGTCCCTGTTACCCCGCAAGGGGGACTGACCTTTGAGGACGGCATCTCTGCGGCCGGTAAATACGTTGAACTGCGTGCTGAGTGTAATGCGGTGGTTTTGATCTCTAACTGTCCGCAGTTAAACAACCCCTGCAACGGCTGGAACCCTACACCCGCCGAGGTACTGGTGTGGAACTGAGTCCGGCGCGGCTGAGCGTTACGCGCGCCTGAACAACATCAGCCCCGGGGACGGCCCCGGGGACATATCGACTTTGTGCGGGACGGCCCGCTTCCCTGAGAGTTCCGCTTATGTTTGATACCTTACTGATTGCCAACCGTGGCGCGATTGCCTGCCGCATTTTGCGCACCCTACGTGCCATGCAGGTGAAGGGTGTGGCTGTGTATGCCGAAGCCGATCTCGGTAGCCTGCATATTCGCGACGCGGATGAAGCGTTAAGCCTTGGCGACGGCCCAGCGGCGCAAACCTATCTGGTCGCCGAAAAAATTATCGCCGCAGCGCAGCAAAGTGGCGCACAGGCCATTCATCCGGGCTACGGTTTTCTCTCTGAAAATGCCGCGTTCGCGGAAGCCTGTGAGGCCGCAGGACTGATTTTTGTCGGCCCAACGCCGCAGCAGTTGCGAACCTTTGGCCTGAAGCACACGGCCCGGGCCCTGGCGAAAGCCGAAGGTGTGCCCTTACTGGAAGGCAGCGAATTACTGGCCGATGCCGCCGAAGCCTGCCGTGTCGCCGGGACAGTCGGTTATCCGGTGATGCTGAAAAGCACCGCGGGCGGCGGCGGAATTGGCATGCGCGTTTGCCGCGATGCGCACGAGCTGGCCGACGCGTTCGATACGGTACAGCGGCTGGGGCAAAACAACTTCAGCGACGCCGGCGTGTTTCTCGAAAACTATATCGAGCGGGCGCGCCACCTTGAGGTACAGATTTTCGGCGACGGACTGGGTGAGGTTATCGCGCTGGGCGTGCGTGACTGCTCGGTGCAGCGGCGTAATCAAAAGGTCATCGAAGAAACCCCCGCGCCCAATCTGCCCGAAGGAATGGCGCAGGCGCTGTGCGAGGCGGCGGTTGCGCTGGGTAAAGCGGTAAACTATCGCAGTGCGGGCACGGTGGAGTTTGTTTATGACAGCGTCGCCCGCCAGTTTTACTTCCTGGAGGTCAATACCCGCCTTCAGGTAGAGCATGGCGTAACGGAACAGGTCTGGGGCGTTGACCTGGTGAAATGGATGATTGAACTGGCGGCGGGCACCTTGCCGCCGCTGCGTGAGCTGGCCTCGGGGCTTCAACCACAGGGCCATGCTGTTCAGGCACGGATTTATGCGGAAGATCCGGGACGGCAGTTTCAGCCCTCCCCCGGACTGCTCACGGAGGTGGCCTTTCCCGAAACCGAGAATGCCAGCCTGCGCATTGATCACTGGGTTGAAGCCGGTTGTGAAGTGCCGCCGTTTTTTGATCCGCTACTGGCAAAAATGATCGCCTGGCGGCCCAGCCGCGATGAGGCCATTGCCACGCTTTCGCAGGCGCTGGGGGAGACGCGTTTGTACGGTGTTGAAACCAATCGCCTCTATCTGCAGCAAATCCTGGCGTTTGCGCCCTTTGTCCACGGAGAACCCTGGACCCGTTGTCTTGAGCAGCTGTGTTATCAGGCGGCGACAGTTGAGGTGCTGAGTGCCGGTACGCAAACCAGCGTTCAGGATTACCCAGGCCGTCTGGGGTACTGGGCAGTCGGCGTACCGCCATCCGGGCCGATGGATGATCGCGCCCTGCGTTCAGGCAACCGGCTGCTGGGGAATGAGGAGGGCGAAGCCGCGCTGGAAATCACCCTCACCGGACCCATCCTAAAATTTAACACCGCCATTGAGGCGGTGATTTGCGGTGCATCGCTGAGCGCTACCCTGGATGGCCAGCCCGCGCCGATGGATTGTGTGTTTACGATATCCGCCGGAGCAACGCTGAAGCTGGGTGCCGTAAACGGTGCGGGCGTGCGAAGCTATCTTTGCCTGAGCGGCGGTATTCAGGTGCCAACATATTTAGGCAGCAAAAGCACCTTTACGCTCGGCCAGTTTGGTGGTCATGCCGGACGCGCCCTGCGCAGCGGTGATATCCTGCACCTGGCACCGCAGACGGCGCAGGCGGGCACGAAACTTCCTCTGGCTTTGCGTACGAATCTTCCGCAGGTCCGCACCTTGCGGGTGATTTATGGCCCCCATGGCGCGCCGGAGTTTTTTACGCCGGACTATATCGCCACCTTTTTTGCCACGGACTGGGAAGTGCATTTCAACTCCAGTCGCACGGGCGTTCGTCTGATTGGACCTAAGCCTGACTGGAGCCGCGACAGCGGCGGCGAAGCCGGACTGCACCCGTCGAATATTCACGATAACCCCTACGCTATTGGCGCGGTGGATTTTACCGGCGATATGCCGGTAATTTTGGGCCCGGATGGACCCAGTCTGGGGGGCTTCGTTTGTCCGGTCACGGTCATAGAAGCCGACCTATGGCAGCTGGGGCAACTGAAAGCCGGTGATAACGTGCGCTTTACCGCAGTGGATTTGCCCACCGCGCGTCAGTTGGCCCGGGAGCAACGCCAGGCGCTGGCAACGCTCTGCGCGCAGGAGACGGCCTGGCAACCTGCGCCGCTGACCTCGCCGATTGTTATGACCTGCGGCGAGGCCGATAAGCGCCTGGTGGCGCGGCTTTCGGGCGATACGCATCTGCTCCTCGAAGCCGGGGAGCCGGAACTGGATCTGGTTCTGCGTTTTCGCATTCATGCCCTGATGCAGGCGCTGGAAGCGCATGCAAAAGACGGGGTGATTGATATCACGCCGGGGATCCGTTCGCTGCAAATCCATTTTCAGCCTGAAATTCTCACCCATGACGCGCTGTTGGCATGGGTGCGCGGCGAGTGGCTCACAGTTTGTATGCATGATGATCTGCAGGTGCCGACGCGCGTGGTGCATCTGCCGCTTTCCTGGGACGATCCCGCCTGCCGTCAGGCGATTGAAAAATACATGACCACGGTACGTCCTGATGCGCCGTGGTGCCCCAGCAACCTGGAGTTTATTCGTCGGATTAACGATCTGCCTGACGAGCAGGCGGTCTGGAAAACGGTATTTGAAGCCAGCTACCTGGTTATGGGGCTGGGCGATGTCTATCTTGGCGCGCCGGTAGCGACACCGCTGGATCCGCGCCATCGTCTTGTCACCACAAAATATAATCCGGCGCGTACCTGGACGGCAGAAAATTCGGTCGGTATCGGTGGGGCCTACCTGTGCGTTTACGGTATGGAAGGGCCCGGTGGCTATCAGTTCGTGGGCCGCACGCTTCAGATGTGGAACCGCTATCGCGACGTCACCGATTTTGCCGGAAAACCCTGGCTACTGCGCTTCTTCGATCAACTGCGTTTTTACCCCGTATCCGCCGGGGAACTGATGCAAATCCGCCGCGATTTTCCACTGGGACGCTATCCGCTGCGCATTGAGCACAGCACGCTGCGGTTAAGCGATTATCAGCAGTTTCTTGCTCAGGAGGCGCAGAGCATCGCGGCGTTTCGTGACCATCAGCAAAAGGCGTTTAATGCGGAACGCGATCGCTGGATCGCCAGCGGGCAGGCTCATTTCGACAGCCAGGAAAGCGTGGTGGAAGAGGGCGGCGATAGGTCATTACAGCAGGGCGAACAGGGCGTCGAAAGCCCGGTTTCCGGCAATCTCTGGCAGGTGCAAACCACGGCGGGAAGTCGCGTGCATGCGGGGGATGTGCTGGTCGTGCTGGAATCCATGAAAATGGAGATTCCGCTACTGGCACCATGCGACGGCATCATTCAGCAGATAAACGTGCAGCCAGGCAGTGCTGTGCGCGCGGGACAGCGGGTTGCGGTGATAAGGGAAGAGAACGTCTGAAGCGGGAGCGGTTTCGGGCCCCGGATAGCGGTTATCGCCGGGGCTGATCACGCTCGTTGGTGATCTCCGTCTGGCGCGAAGCCGGTACCTGAGCTTCTTTATTGCTGAAGGTCCGTAAGTCTGTTCAGGAAAAGGTGGAGTAGGGTACGATTTACAGGCCTGTAACCGGCTGCGCCGGGCGTACGGCGCCGTTCAGCCTCTGCGCCATCTTTTATGTCATCTTGCGCCTTAATGCCGCTGAAGCGGCATTCTGAATACGGCTCTCACTACAGGGGGTAGTTCAGATTAAAACGTCCGCTTTGTGCCAGAAGTGAACGTTGCTAAAATCGAGCCTCCTTAAAAGGCGGGGCTGGTCAACTGTATGACTTTTTTATCACGAGCGGGGATAAAACCGCCTGAGCCCGGTGAGGGCATTTCGCCTGTCATCTTCTTATCAGAACCTGATTTTGCCCTTTTTAAAATGCCTTTACTCATTCAGTCCTGTGAGGATGTATAGTTGAGACCCGGGCCGTACCGAAAGGCCCGAATCAATAAATTCTCCCAGCCACGCTATGGCTTCTGAGATTTTACTCAGGCTTTCGTCGCGGCAGTTGCCTGTTGCCGTAAGCCCGGGTTCATCCAGAAGGGAATGAATGTTTATGCCTTTTCCGCCAGAACAGGATGCAGTGCGGCTTCGCTGATAATGACGTGTGTCGTGTTTTCATCTCGTTGTGACACAGTCATCTGCTCAGTCTGGATCTGGCAAAATCATCACTCACCGTGATGATTACGAAGGTGCTGTCTGCCGGACAACAATTGGCTGTGTATGCTCATGAAAAAGTTTCGTCGAAAAAAGGCGATTTAATCTGCGGTATACCTTTCGCTACATGCTGTGATAAAAGCATACGAAATGCGCGTGTTCTGAGAGATAAGAAATGAAATACTTTAAAAAAAAAGGGGCAGGGTGGCCCCGTATCAATGGTTCTGTGTTGCTGTGTTATTATTATCACGTTTCTGGTTAAGGGTCTGTCTGTTACAGTTTATCGTCATGGTTACCTTTTTCTTTAAAATAAATTCAAATTTTTTAACTGTCACAGCGAAAGGTTTATACGTTTAAATAACGAAAGCTGGCGGGCGTATTTTTCCTGAAGCCTCCGGGTTTATTAATTCATCCGGTTATTAAATGCCGGGGAATGGATGCGAAGGCGTTTTTCCCGGGGTTCAGTGGTGCTCCGGAAGCTACTTTATAAAATGCTCATAATGAAAGTTCGGTTAATAAAAAAGAGCCCCCGCCTCAGAGCGGGGGCGAACCAAATTCACGGTTCCAGGCTTCTTTAGCGGCGGGAGCCAGCAGGCACCTGCACTCCCAAATTATGTTGTGAAAAAGGATTTTCACAAGCGAGGCGGCAAATGTTGCCGGTAATCAGCCAGCAGTATCCTTACCTGCCCCGCATAAAAATTCACACCGGAACGAAAGTTTTTTTAAATTTCATAATGACTTATCCCTTGCTGTATAAAGATGCGACGCAATTCTGAGTTTTTACAGATGTATGCTGCTGCAGAATGCCATACCTGCCCGTTTATTTAATTTTCTGTCGCTGACCTCACAGGCTTTCACGTTTTTAATGGTTGCGTTAACTTTCTGAAATTAAGTTAAAGCATCCGTCAGGGTAAATTAAAAGTACCGCATCGCTTAAAAAGGTTAGGTACCAGACGATTTCCTTAAGGATAATTCATACCATTAATTTCAGGTGTTAAAGGCAAAGGGGAAGTTAAGTGATTTGCGTCAATAAAATTCATTATTTTTATACTGACAACCAGAACAGGCATAAACAATACATCTTTCTGGCCGATAAACAGTTGAACCCTGAGGTGATATATGGCTCAGGGCATTATTCAACACTGGGGTAATTTAAATGAATATTATAAAAAAATTTAGGGGTTTAAAAATTGGCGGTAAGCTGGGGCTGGGCTTTACGCTGGTCATACTGGCCTCTGTTATCATATCGGCGCTGGCGTTTCGCTGCTTTTTAAGCATTCAGGATAACTCGGCCAAGCGTGACGTCACCGTTCAGATGCTGGACACGCTGGCGAAAGCCAGACTTAACCGCACCCTTTTTCAGTACACCCGCGAGAAAAAGTTTATCGACCTTAACGGCGAGGCAATGAATCAGCTTTTTGGTTTACGAAACAGCCTCAGTAAATACGCGTGGTCAGCCGAAGGGGAAGAGAGGCTTTCTCTCCTGAGTACGATTCTTACGCAGTACCAGGGAAAGCGTCAGGCCTTTCTTGAAAGCAGCGACAGGGCCGCGCTTGCGCTGAGTGAAATACACACACTGGGCCTGGTCTCACTGGCTGAAAAACTGGTCGCCCGCCAGGCTTCCGTTTCTGCTGATATTGTTACTTCACTTCTTTCACTCAGCTTCAAAACAGAGCAGGCAGCATTTTATGTCCAGGAGTTTATCAGAAAGCCGGAGGCTTCGGTGCTTGATAAATTCAGTGGAGTCAGTGACACAATTTCTCCGCTTCTGAACCCGCTCAGAGGCGTTTCTGACAGCGCCCTTGATGCATTGCTGGCAGACCTGGAGCAAAAAATGAGTTCGGGCTCCGTAAAGTTAAATAATTACCTCCTTTCGGTGAAGGCTGAAAGTCTGGCCTCAGATGAAATGACCGAAGCGGCAGGCAAACTGAGTCAGTCCATCACCGGCCTCGCGTTTTTTCAGTCAGAGCTGGCTGCGAAGTATATCCAGAACGCACTCTGGGAAATTGGTTTTGCAACCCTTGCCTGCATCATCCTCAGCCTCCTGATTGCCTGGCGGATGACGCGGAGCATCACCGTCCCGCTGAGAGAAACCCTTTCGTCTGCACAGCGCATTGCTGAAGGTGACCTGACCTCCGAAATCACCACCTCCCGTACCGATGAGCTCGGCGAGCTGATGTCTGCCGTGGGCGCGATGAACCAGAGCCTGCGTAACATCATCTCCCGGGTCAGGGACGGTGTGAATAACGTTGCCCGCGCCTCATCTGAAATTGCGGCCGGTAACACCGACCTGTCCTCACGCACAGAGCAGCAGTCGGCTGCGGTGGTCGAAACCGCTGCAAGTATGGAAGAACTGACATCCACCGTTAAGCAGAATGCGGAGAATGCTCATCACGCCAGCCAGCTGGCCACCGAGGCGTCACACAATGCCAGCCGCGGCGGGGAAATTATCAGTGACGTGATCAGCACTATGGGCGGAATAAGTCAGAGCTCAGGTAAAATCGGTGAAATCATCTCCGTCATTAACGGCATCGCTTTCCAGACGAATATCCTGGCGCTCAATGCCGCGGTCGAGGCGGCAAGGGCAGGAGAGCAGGGACGGGGATTCGCGGTTGTTGCCGGTGAAGTCCGCAACCTTGCACAGCGCAGCTCACTTGCTGCCAAAGAAATTGAGGCGCTGATAAGTGAATCCATGAGCCGGGTGAGTAACGGGACTGAACTGGTTAACCGCGCCGGTGTTACGATGGAGGATATCGTCAAGTCTGTAACGCAGGTCAGGGATATTATGGGCGAGATTGCCGCTGCGTCTGACGAACAGAACCGGGGAATTACCCAGATTGCGCAGGCCATGACGGAGATGGATACCACAACCCAGCAGAATGCTGCGCTGGTTGAAGAGTCATCCGCAGCGGCCAGCAGTCTCGAGGAACAGGCGCTTGAACTTGAAAAAACGGTTGCCGTTTTCCGCGTGCCTTCTTCCGGACTGTTGACGCCGGGGGCTAAGGTGGCCACACCCGTGTTAAAGCCTCTGCCGGCCGTCAGAACGCCGGAAGCGAACTGGGAAACGTTCTGATAATCATCCTGCAGCCAGAGCCGGGCTTGAGGCCATCTGGCTGCATCCTTCAGTGCGGGTGAGGTAGTTAATGTGTGATGGAAACTGTAGCAATGCATCGCATGTTTATATCGGTAAGGCAGTGGAAGCCCTTTTTTATGATGCTGAATCAGTCAGCCGGGCGAAGGTCATTGCCAGGTTGAGTCTGCTGTTCAGGGAAGAGCCTGACCCGGCAAGGCAAAACGAGATAATAAGTGCCCTCATTCTTCTCAGTGAGCCCGTCAGTACCAAAACAGGCTTGCAGGATTACCGGACGTAAACTTTCTGCGCTCACGTCCGGTTTGTCCCAGAAGCACATACCACCTGATTTGTATGCAACTTATTAAAGGCAACAGGTTATTAACTTATGCATCACTGTCCTGAGGCTCTGGCTGATTTCAGCCGGGCCGCAGAACAGTGATTAGTTGAACACACCGTTAATCATGGCGGTCACAACCGCAGTGCTTAACGCAACAAGCACTAAATCATCGCCCACAGCACGCCACTCGTAGCCCGGATAATGAGGCAGTGCATTTATCATTGATGCTGGCAAATTTTTCCTAGCGATACCCGGTGGCAATGGTTTACCACGCGCAACTTTTTTAGCGATTCCCGGCGGCAGCGACTGATAGCCCACCAGACCATAGTTGATGGCAAGGGCACGTGCACGGGAAAAGTTGATGTCAGATTCGACATGATCGGGTTGTCTGCCATTCTTGCGATATCCATGTTCGTTCTTCGACTGTGTGTAACCCTGCCCTTTATTTCCGTGCGCGCCATTATTACCGTGACTGCTGTTGCCATTGCCATTGCCATTGCCGGGATTTGCATAAACAGGTGCAGCAAAAACGGCGAAACTTATCACCACCGCTAAGGCTGTTTTAAGAGTGCATTGTGCAAGCATGAAAGATTTCCTTAAAGGTATTTATCGCTTCATCAAAATATAGGACGAGGCTACAATCTTAACCATGTCATGATGTCTGAAATTAAAGCCTCTTGGTGAGTTGAGAAAAAAAAATTTTAGTAATCCGGTAGTTGATTAATAAATGAATGGTCTTGCTGTTTACTGGTGGAAGAAAACCGCATTCAAGTTGTGTCAGATAAAGTATTTCTGGAAAGGTAATTTCGTTTGATCATTATGTGATGCGGAATTCACTGGCTGTAGATATCGAGTAAGAGCAATGGCGGTAAGCAGCTATTGTTAGTTTACTGTTCAAGTGGCTGCTTATCGCTGATAGCAGACTACGCCCGGTTACTATCATGAGCTCTTCAGTCAGCAAAGTGTCAACTCAGTCTGAGTCAGGTATTTCAAGTAGCACAGGAATCACCGTTACAAAAGTCAGTTCCCGTTTTCAGGGGACCATAACAACATTGAGCAATGTTTTCGCATCAGTGTATCGATGGTCACCATATCACACCTCTACAACATTTCTGTCATGTCTGTTATCGCTCTTCATGCCTGCTTAAAGGCCCGTCAGATTGATTCCGCCATAATGTTGACGGCCGAAGCAATGTTTTCGCTCTTTATGCCACCGTAGCCCAGCACAAAGCCGTTGCTCTGACGGGGCTGAAAATAATAGTGCCCGAGCCCCCTTAACGCGACACCTTTGCTGGCCGCACTGGCCGTCATCCTGTTTGTATCAACTGACGCGTTAAACAGGGCCGTCAGGTGCAGCCCTGCATTCCCCCCTGACATCGTGACTTCATTGCCAAAAGCCTGAGTCAGCGCGCTGCGCAGCGTGTGCTGACGCTCAGCGTAAATCCCGCGCATCCGTCTGATATGGGTGGAAAAATAGCCTTCACTGATAAAGTCAGCCAGCGCCGCCTGCACCGTAAACTGGCCGGGGCGATAAAGCTGAACCAGCCCTTTTTTAAAGGCGCCCGCGAGTTTTTCCGGCAACACCATATAGCTGATGCGTAATCCCGGAAACATGACTTTACTGAACGTCCCGCAGTAAATGACGCGCTGGTAGCAGTCCAGCCCCTGCAGAGACGAGACCGGACTCCTGTCGTAACGGAACTCGCTGTCGTAGTCGTCCTCAACGATCCAGAAGCCGTATTCGGCAGCCAGTTCGGTGAGCTGACGCCTGCGCTGCAACGTGAGCGCAACGCCCATCGGATACTGATGTGACGGCGAGGTGAACAGCAATCTGGGAAACGGGGCCGCAAACGAAAACTGGCTGATATCAATGCCCTGATCATCAACGGGTACGGGGATAACGTTCAGTCCTGCTGCCTGCCAGAGCAGGGCGGTGCTCCAGTTACAGGGGTCCTCTGTTAACGCACTGTCACCGGGATCCGCCAGCATATGGGCGCACAGGCTCAGTGACTGATTACTGCCCATGGTGATAAGGATTTGTTCCGGCTGGCACACCACCGAGCGGGAAACCTGCAGGTAATGCGCAAGCGCTTCGCGCAAAGGTAAATAGCCACCTTCGCTGTCGTAGCCGGTCATGTGCGCCGCGGGCCGACGGATATGGCGGTTCTGCATGCGCTTCCACACCGGAAAGGGAAAGTTACTGGTTTCAACTACCCCGGGCACAAACGCGCCTGCATGCTGCGAAACGCCGGAAACACCTGAAATCATGATTTTCGCCCGCGATGACAACGCCGCCTGGGCCTCTGAGAGCGCAGGCACCAGCCGGGGAGTTGCTGAAGGTGCAATGTCGGCGACAAAGGTGCCTTTGCCACGCTGGCAAAGAATGTAGCCCTCAGCGGAGAGTCTGTCATAGGTCAGCGTCAGCGTCATACGTGACACACCGAGCTCAGCAGAAAGCTGACGTGTTGAGGGCAGCCTGGATCCGGAAATCAACATGCCACCCAGTATCGCCTTCTGAATAATGCTGAAAATCCTGACCTGCAGGGGACGATGCGCACCGGCATCAATATCCTGAAGAATAAGGTCACAGAGCAGAACGGATTGTGGAGTGGACATAAAAATTGATCCGGATTGGCTATAGAGAGTCAGTCCATTATGTCTTATTTTTCAGCCAACCTCATCGGGGGGATAATCACGCTGTGCCATCATCCGCACTTTTTATTGTCGGGTAACGGGGCGGCTGTGAAATCGGTTGCTTCAACACCGGGACAAGCTATGGCGCAGTCTTATGATGTCCGGCTTTATGCCAGTATGATCACGTCGGTGGACGCGTCTTCGCCGCAGCGCATTGAGGATTTTGTCAGGCGAAATTATGGCTGGGAGGCCCGTGCTCACCGGCTGGCGAGCGAGCGGGATGAGCTTTTTTGCCTGGAGGATGCTTCCGGGAAGCGCGGTATATTGCGGCTGGCCAACCCCGCTGACTGTCCCGAAACAACGGATCTGCAGGTGCAGGCGTTGCAGTGGATAGCCCGTCAGGCACCGGATTTACCAGTGCCGAGAATCATAAAAAGTCGGACCGGCCAGACTGTATTATTAAGTCAGACACTGGATGCTCAGTCCGGGACGCCACCGCGTCTGACCTGGCTCAGCACCTGGCTGGACGGCGTGCCTCTGCGAACTTTACCGCACAGTGAGGCACAGTTCTTTAATATCGGTGTGATGCTGGCCCGACTGGGACACGTTTTAAAAGACTTTCGTCATGATGGTGCGTTCCGGCCTTTAAACTGGGACCTGAGTCATATCGCTGACTGTCAGGTCTTTTTGCCCGGTCACTGCCCGGACAAAAAATGGAAAGCGGTTTATCAGTTTTTCGACAACATCGATACGCGGATTGTGGGGCCGATAAGAAACTTCAGTAAGCAGATCATACATGCCGATATGAATCCGCATAATTTTGTCATGTCACCTCACGAACCGGCAAGTATATCGGGTATTTTTGATTTCGGTGATATGACGCATACGGCGCGCGTGAACGATATTGCCATTGCAGCAAGTTATCATCTTTCAGGTGAGAATCCGTTTGATCATATTATTCCTTTAGTGCAGGGCTATCACTCTGTCTTTCCGCTCGAGAGGGGAGAAATTGACATGCTGTATGACCTGATTATCGCCAGATTATGTATGACGATCGTCATTACCGAATATCGCGCTCGTCTCTATCAGGAAAACAGAAAATACATCTTAAAAAATACCCACTCTGCGTGGCTGGGACTTTCCCGGTTAATAACGATCGATTTTTTATCTGCCCGCAGAATACTGCGCGCGGCCTGTAACTGAGGGGGAATGATGAAACCTGCACTAATGGTCAATGCCTACGAACCGTCTGAAAATACCATCCTGGATCCCCATACCGCCGCGTTAATTGCGCGTCGGGGCCGTGTGCTGGGTCCCTCATATAAATTATTTTATAAACATCCGCTGCACGTCGTTCGCAGTGAAGGTGTATGGCTTTATGACCAATATGGTAAAGCGTATCTGGATGTTTATAACAACGTACCCGCAGTGGGGCATTGTCATCCCGCCGTCACTGACGCGGTCAGTCGGCAATTATGCACGCTGAATACGCATACACGTTATCTGAATGAGGTGGTACTGGATTATGCCGAACGGCTGGTCTCAACGTTTCCGTCAGCCCTAAGCAATGTCATGTTTACCTGCACAGGCAGTGAATCGTCCGACCTCGCGCTTCGTATTGCCCGCTGCCACACAGACGGTACGGGCATCATTGTGACGGAAAATGCCTATCACGGCATTACCGCCGCGGTTGCTGAAATCTCACCGTCGCTGGGTAAGGGCGTGCCGCTGGGCGATCACGTGCGTGTTGTCCCGGCACCCAATGCTTATCACCAGGGCGAGGGAAATACAGCCGATTTATTTACAGAGGCTGTGCGCAGCGCCATAGCCGATCTGCAGCGCCACGGTATTCGTCCCGCCGCGCTGGTCACCGATACTATTTTTTCGAGCGATGGAATTTATTCCGGACCGGCAGGCTTTTTGCAGGGGGCGGTAGAGGCGATTCGTGAGGCGGGTGGGCTGTTTATTGCCGACGAAGTTCAGCCAGGATTTGGCCGACTGGGCACGCACATGTGGGGATTTGAGCGCCACGGTATTGTTCCCGATTTAGTCATCCTGGGGAAACCCATGGGCAATGGTCTTCCCATTGGTGGCGTGGTTGCCCGGCCAGCCTGTTTGCAACGCTTCGCCGGGATAGCCCGTTATTTTAATACGTTTGGCGGTAACCCGGTCAGTTGCGCTGCCGGGATGGCCGTGCTTGATGTTATCGAAAAACAACAGCTGCAACAGAACGCCGCTGAAACAGGCCAGTTACTGATTAACGGGCTGAATACGCTGGCACAACGCTTTCCCGTTATTGGCAATGTCAGAGGGAGTGGATTATTTATTGGCGCGGAGCTGGTCAGCGATAATGCAGCTAAAAAACCGGCCGGGGAATATGCGCTGGATGTAGTTAACCGTTTAAGGTCGCGCCAGATTCTCATCAGCGCCTGTGGTAAGGACAGTCATGTTTTAAAAATACGGCCGCCCCTGGTTTTCTCTGCGGAAAACGCGCACTACCTTCTTGCTGTCATGACCGACGTAATGGAAGAGATGTTTAATTAAAAATGATCGCCAGCATGCTTTAAACAAAACAGACAACCAGGAGAATATGACGATGTCACTGTTCAAACCAAAATATATTACGTTCGACTGCTACGGTACCTTGATCAATTTCGATATGGCCGGTGCAGCCCGGACACAATTTGCCGATCGTATTAACGGCAACGATATGGCGGCGTTTGTTAAAGATTTTGCGGCTTATCGTCTTGATGAAGTGCTTGGTGCCTGGAAACCCTACGCGGAAGTCGTGAACAATTCCGTCAGACGCACCTGTAAAAAATGGAAAATTGTCTGCCACGACGAGGACTGTGCGGCTATTAATCACGCTGTGACGACCTGGGGACCGCATCCGGATGTTCCTGCCGGACTGAGCAAGGTGGCCAGAGAGATACCCCTGGTTCTGTTGACGAATTCGATGAACGATTTAATCACGTACCATGTGCCCAGACTGGGGGCCCCCATTCACGCGGTGTACACCGCAGAGCAGGCGCAGGCTTACAAACCGCAGATGAAGGCGTTTGAATATATGCTGGATCAACTGGGATGCGGACCGGAAGAGATTATGCACGTTTCATCCAGCATGCGTTATGACCTGATGACGGCTCATGATATGGGCATTGTTCATAAGGTTTTCGTACAGCGTGGCCACGAGCCGGGCACGCCTTTTTATCAGTATCATGAAATCAGGGATATTGGTGGCCTGGCGGGCGTACTGGGTCTTTAAATCCAACACCAGGCACTCAGCCAATGAGCGCCCGGTCCACAGGTTCATTTATCCGGAAAAAAACAGGCTGTAAAAGAAAGAGTCGAACCTGCTCCCCGTCGATGCGAACAGAATATTGTTAGCAACGTCTGCTGATGGCTCTTAACCGCCTTTCAGAAATACTACTCCTGACATTAGAACCAAGTGGAGAAAGAAAATATCCTTTGCCTTGTTCGACTATTGATTTTTCCAGGTTGCTATTCCCTGGCGGCGACGTCAGTTACAGTTACAGCTGTCATTTAACTGACGTTCGCGCCATTTCAGTATCAATACTTTCCATCGAGGATACGGCAGGTGAGATATGAGCCTGCCGTACATAACAGCACCGGAACAAAATAACTGTGCTCCATCTGGCTAAATTCCATCACAAGGACGACTGCGGTAAGGGGCATCTGCATGGATGCCGCCAGAAATGCCGCGCCTCCAACAAGTGCAAAACTGGGGGCATTACCGCCAGGAAAAATAAGCTGCCATCCGGCACAAAGCAGAAGACTCAATAGCCCGCCGACCGCAAGGGCGGGCGTCAGCAGGCCGCCCTCCGCGCCGCCCCGCAGAACGGCCAGGATCACCAGAAGTTTCAGTCCCAGCAAAACAGCAGCATGGCGATAATCAAGTTCATCACTGATGGCCATCTGCATCGGTCCCTTACCGTTACCCGGTAACTGAGGATAATAAAGACTCAGGACAGCGAGCACAGTAAAGGCAATCAGACAGATAACAGGCATCTGCCAGTTATTTTTGACCCCGGCGCGGGCTTTCCCTGTGATAATCCGGAATCCCCATGCCGCCAGGCCCAGCAGCGGGCCCGCGAGACAGGCCCAGAGTATAAAGGTATGAGGAAGCGCAACGGACAGAAAATGATACTGCGATTCATTCCCCAGGCCAAATGTGGCGATCCAAGCCGCGAGCGCAGAGGTGACGACGGCGGCGAATGCTTTTTCCCAGCTAAAAGCGATCAGCAGAACTTCCAGACTAAACAAGGCCCCTGCCAGTGGCACATTATAGACAGCCGCCAGGCCAGCGCCTGCACCACAGGCAATCAGAATCCGGACCTCGCCCTCGTTTAAGCCCAACCGGCGTGCGATAGCGCCTCCGGCAAGCGCCCCCATTTCACGTGGGGCAACCTCACGTCCCAGTGGGGAGCCCAGCGCAACAGTCACGATCTGTAGCAGCGCATGAACGGTCGTGGTGCCCGGGGGCATTGCCCGTGAGGGCACAGAGACAGCGTCCTTGATCGATACGCGAGGTTTGCCATAACGACTCAGCAACCACCATCCGAAGCCCGCGATGACTCCGCCAGCCATAATGGCTGCAATGCGTCGCAGAGAGGAAGAATCAGTGACGCCCTGAAGAAAAGATACCGTACCGATAACATGTGACATGCTGTAGCCAAATGCGAAGTGCTGCACTGTGTGTAAAATCAGCCCCAGCGCCATCCCTGCCAGACCTGCCGCTAAGCCTGTTGCCACAACTGCAAAAAGCCTTATGAGATAACTGGCGTTTCCTGCCAAATCTTTCATTTCTTTCTGAATTCCTGAGTTTTCATACGCGTATAGTAACGAACATCACCTCAATAGTATCTCACTGACGAGCCAGGCAAGGCTATGATTGCCATGCTTTATTGTTTATTAACGGGTGGCGCAGAAAAAGCTCACCGCCGTTATGAGACGTTTCCAGCTTCGTTTTAGGTGTGCTCAGAGGCACTTAAACTTTAAGTTCTTAACTTCCTGTTTTATTGTGGTCAGAAATTTAGGTAAAGACCAAATTTGTCTTGGTTTCGACACCGTTTGTGCCGCAGGAATCCATAAATTCTCATCGTTAATACGTTTGCATTGAGAACAGAAAGTTTATACTTCAGGATGCTGGAGTTATCCGAACCACAATACTTTAATCAATCTCTTTCATATAATTATTCGGGGTGATATTTAAGTCCGAAAAGAAAATTGCAATTGAATTTTTCTTAAAAATCTAATAGACTTAAGCAGTAAAAAATAAAGTAAAATAATTTAAAAAATGAGCGCAATCATGAATCGCAGAAAAGAAATCCTTCAAGCAGCCGAATATTGTATGCGACAGAAAGGTTTTTATCAAACATCGGTTCAGAGTATTGCCAGGCACGCAAATGTCAGCGTCGGCCTGATTTACAAATATTATAAAAATAAAGAAGCGATTATCGAAGAACTGATCGAAAATGTTGTGCAGCGTATGACAGCTTTACTGAAAGCTGATTTTGACAAACTTGCTGATGCAGGTAAGGTCACACATTCCGCACACGACCTTTTGTCAAAAGAAGTTGAAAGCAGCATTGTACTACTCATTGATATATCATCAGAATCCACAAGAAATGAACGCATTCGTCAGATTATTTATGATGCCTGGCAGGTATTAAAAGAGAATTTCATCACTCAGGAGCAGGCTCTCAATCCGACTTTGGATGCTGATATCATTCACACCCGCTTGTATGTTATGTCACTCGTGATAGACGGCTTGATCATTCGCCGCTGTATGAAACAGCATGAAATTGATACCAGTTTTATGGCATTCTTCGATAAGGTTACCCGCGACATTAATCAGCACAGTGTCACGTGATTCAGGAAAAAAGATGGCCGGCAAGAATGCTGTTGATCCGCGCTAATTCCTCCTGGTCAACATTTTTATCTCCGAACGTACGACAGGCTACCCCATCTGCCAGCATCAGTAAAAACTGAATACGATTGCTGCGCTTTTGCGGACTCGCTGCAGGCATTTTATGCCTGAATAATGTATCAAGTTCCGCCACCAGTATTTTTTCTTCATGCTCGATTATCTCACGCACTGATGGATTACGTGATGCTTCCGAATACATCTCCAGCAGTAAACAGCGATCTCTGAAAGACCAATTCTGCCAGAACTCCGATTCAGTCTCGACAATATTAGATGTACTGGTATTAACTTTAAAATTATCCAGTAAAAAAATTCGCCACTTTTCTGCAATACTTTTTATTGTCTCGTTAACTATAATTTCCTTGCTGCTAAAATACCGATAAATCTGACCTGCCCCCAAACCCGATTCATGGCTTATATCAGCCATACTTGCGCCATGAAAACCTGAAAGGCTGAAACAGGTTTTCGCTGCCGAAATTATCTTCAGCTGCCGCTGCCGTATGAAATCATCATTATCTGACTTACTCAAAAAATCTCCTGCTGACAGAATGAGAGATAACCGCCATCTTTAGTCACAAGGTTATGGTACCCCACACCGGCGTGCGATGGAATGCTGACTACAACTCCAGACAGAGTATCTTCTGATTACAGCTTCTGACTATCTGTTGACTCTGCATGTTTCGGTGGCCATGCATGAACGGTAACTCTCCGACGTTATTCTTAATGTTAGACAGGATGTACATTCATGCGCACCTGAATGCACACCTTTAACTTAAATCTTTACTTCCGATTCCTGCAACGCCGTACCGCCCCCCATCACCTTGTAGAAGGTATTGAGGTTTTGGTAGTACGCCTGTTCCACACTGATCAGACTGGTTCGGGCAGAGTAGAGCGTACGCTGCGCAGTTAGCGCGTTCAGCCAGGTATCTACGCCGCTCTGATAACGCCTGTCTGCCAGATGGGCGTAAGTCTGTGAGGCCGCCACATTATTACGCTGGCTGGTCAACTGGTCTTTGAGGGTTCCCCGACGCGCCAGAGCATCGGCGACCTCCTGGAAAGCGGTCTGCACTGACTTCTCGTAGGCCGCGACGTAATAGGCTTTTTGCGCTTTAGTGTAATTCAGGTAAGCAACGTTGTAGCCGCCTTTGAAAATGGGAAGGGTAATGCTCGGTGAAAACGACCAAATGCCCACCCCGTTTTTAAACAGCGACGAAAGATCGGCACTGCCGACGCCACCGCTGGCGGTCAGTGAAATACTTGGGAAGAAATTAGCCCGCGCCGCCCCGATGTTGGCATTCGCCGCCTTCAGGTTGTGCTCAGCCTGCAAGACGTCAGGACGATTATTCAACACATCCGACGCTATCCCCGCCGGCACATCGCGCAACGCCTGGCCAATCGATTCAAGGTTTTGCGGCAGCAGCCTGCCGGGAACGGTTTTCCCTACCACCACGTCCAGTGCGTTTTTATCCTGCGCCACGAGAGTGGTATAACTGGCCACGTCGGCCTGTGCTGACTGATAGGTGGTTTCCGCAGAAGCCACATCGACCATCGAATCTACGCCGTTTTGCATGCGTTTCCGCGTGACCTCCAGTGACTGCCGCGCACTTTCTGCCGTCTCTTTTGCAATGGACAGATTGCTGCGATCCGCCGCCAGCTGTAGCCAGTAATTAATGGTGTTATACAGCACCGTCAGGCGCGTACTTCGTGCTCCTTCCAGTGTACCGAGGTAAGTTTCATACTGCTGGCGCGACAGGCTCTGGTTTTTACCAAACAGATCCAGCTCAAATGCGCTGACGCTGCCCTCGGCAGAGTAGGAATTGCCCAGTGCTGTCTGATTGCCTTCCCCGGTCAGTGCGCGAGAACGTGTCCCGCTTACTCCGGCGTTGACTGCGGGAAAGAGATCGGCACGTTGCTCCGCATATTGCGCATGCGCGGATTCCACGCTCGCCACGGCTTCACGTAAGTCGCGGCTGCTGTCCAGCGCCATCCCGACAACCTGGCGGAGCTGGCTGTCCAGGACATAATCCTGCCAACCGATATCCCGATAATTAACGGTTTTCCTCTCCAGATTGCGATAGGCATCTCCGGTTGGGGTTACCGCATTCACGGCATCCGCAGGGCGATCATAATGCGGATCCAGTGAGACGCATCCTGCAAGAAGGCAGGGTAAGAACAGGGTGAAAAGTTTTGCAGTCATTGTCATTATTCCTTCGCCTTCACCGCTGATTCGGTTGACGGTACATCGTTGTGCGGTCGGCCAGGAAAGACACGGCGCACCAGCACAAAGAACAGCGGGACAAAAAAGATAGCCAGCAGGGTTGCGGTTAAGATGCCGCCGATAATGCCCGTACCAATGGCGATACGGCTGTTGGCTCCCGCACCCGTGGAGATCGCCAGCGGCAGGACGCCCGCAGTAAACGCCAGCGAGGTCATGATTATGGGACGCAGGCGCAGTGTTGCTGCATGCACCGCCGCGCTGATCAGGCTTTCGCCTTTGCGGTAGTGCTCCTCGGCAAACTCCACGATCAAAATGGCGTTCTTCGCTGAAAGCCCGATAATGGTGAGCAGGGCCACCTGGAAGTAGACATCGTTTTCCAGACCACGCAGTGTAATCGCCAGCAGCGAACCGATAACGCCCAACGGCACCACCAGCATCACCGAGAGCGGCACTGACCAGCTCTCATACAAGGCGGCTAGGCACAGGAAAACGACAATCAGTGAAATGCCATACAGCGACAGTGCCTGATTACCGGCAAGTTTTTCCTGATATGAGAGCCCGCTCCATGAGAACGTGTAGCCAGCTGGCAAGGTCGCGGCGAGTGTTTCCATCGCGGTAATGGCATCACCGGAACTCTTCCCCTCGGCGGCCGATCCCTGAATTTCATAGGCGGCCAGGCCGTTATAACGAGAGAGCACATCCGGACCATAGGACCACCCCGACGAGGCAAAGGACGAGAAGGGCACCATGGTGCTGTTACTGCTGCTGTCGGTACCACGTACATACCATTGTTCGATATCCTCTGGCTTGCTGCGGAACGGTTGATCGCCCTGAATATAGACTTTCTTCACGCGGCCACGGTCGGTGAAGTCATTCACATAACTTCCGCCGATCGCCGCGCTGAGTGTGGTGTTAATATCGCTGATAGTCAGGCCCAGTGACTGTGCTTTGGCATCATCAATGCTGACATCCAGTTGAGGGAGATCTGGCAGGGAGTTGGCACGGACGGCACTGAGTCCCGGATCCTGATTTGCTTTTGCAATCAGCTGGTCACGCATTTTCAGCAGGTTATCGCGAGTGGTGGCACCGCGCGCTTGCAGTTCAAACGTAAAGCCGTTGGACTGACCCAGACCGGAAACGGACGGCGGCGACAGCACAAAGATTCGTGCATCACGGATACGCGACAGCGCCGCCATCGCCCGGCCTGCTATAGCATCGGCACTGTTCTCGCTGCCTTTACGCTCACTCCAGTTCTTCAGCGAGATAAACCCCACCCCTGCATTCTGTCCGCTACCGGCAAAACTGAAGCCATCCACCAGCATGCTCACGTTGACGTTGGCTTTCTCCTGGGTCTCAAAGTACTGCTGTACCTGACGACGGACTTCACGGGTACGATTTTCTGTCGCACCCGGCGCCAGTTGATACTGCACCATGATATAGCCCTGGTCTTCGGTCGGCAGAAAACCGGTCGGCAGGCGCATATAGAGCACGGCACAACCGATCAGCAGCACGCCGTACAGCAACAGATAACGTACGGAACGGTGCATGACATGGCCGACGCCACGTTGATAGCGCGCCTGCACGTTGTCATAGCGGCGGTTAAACCAGCCGAAGAATCCCTTGCTGCCACTGCCGTGAAGATGCGGTTTGAGCAGGGTGGCACAGAGTGCAGGCGTGAGCGTGAGCGCCACAATAACCGACAGCACCATGGAAGAGACAATTGTGATGGAGAACTGACGGTAAATCACGCCCGTCGAACCGCTGAAAAAGGTCATGGGCAGGAACACGGCAGAGAGAACCAGCGCAATCCCGACCAGTGCCCCTGTAATCTCCTTCATGGATTTCTCAGTTGCCTGACGCGGCGGTAATCCCTCTTCGCGCATCACCCGTTCAACGTTTTCAACCACGACGATCGCATCGTCCACCAATAAGCCGATGGCGAGTACCATACCGAACATGGTGAGCGTGTTGATGGAGTAACCGAAGAGGGACAGTACGCCAAAGGTGCCCATGAGCACTACCGGAACGGCTATCGTGGGAATCAACGTCGTGCGGAGGTTTTGCAGGAACACAAACATCACTATCACCACCAGAACCACCGCCTCGATCAGCGTTTTCACGACTTCTTCAATCGAGATTTTGACAAAGTCTGTGCTGTCGAGCGGGTACGCAATTTCGTAGCCGGCAGGCATGCTGCTCCGGAATTCATCAATGGTGGATTTCACCTTTTCGGCGGTAGAGAGTGCGTTGGCCCCCGATGCCAGCTGGATAGCCATACCGGATGCCGGATGGCCGTTTGCCATGACATTGGCACTGTAGTCTTCATCGCCCATTTCTACGCGGGCGACGTCGCTCAGACGTACCACAGAACCATCGGCCTGGCTTTTCAGCACGATGTTGCGGAACTGCTCAGGCGTTTGCAGGCGCGAACGCGAGCGCACAGTCGCGACCAGTTGTTGCGTGTTGCTGGACGGTTGCGCGCCCAACTGCCCCGAAGAGACCTGGGTGTTTTGGCTCTCCAGGGCGGTGGTGATATCCGAAGGCGTAAGCGAATACGACGCCAGCTTGCTGGGATCGAGCCAGATACGCATCGCGTACTCGGCACCAAAAACCTGTACGTTACCTACGCCTGTCACGCGCGCCAGCGTGTCTTCCATGTTGCTGACCATATAGTCAGCGACATCGGATGAGCTGCTTTTATTACGCGTATCGTACACCGCCAGAATCAGCAGAAAGTCGCTCTGGGCTTTCTGCACATTCACGCCCTGTGCGGTCACGGCGCTCGGTAAGCGGCTCTCGGCCTGCTGCACCTTATTCTGCACCTGGACCTGGGCAATATCAGGATCGGTGCCCTGTTTAAACGTGACATTAATTTTTACCTGGCCGGTCGAGGCGGTGCTGGTCGAACTGAAATAGAGCAACCCATCCAGTCCGGTGAGCTGTTGCTCAATAACCTGGGTCACGCTGCTTTCCAGCGTTTCCGCCGATGCGCCCGTGTAGGTGGCCTGAATACTGATTTGCGGAGGGGCGACATCGGGATACTGCGCCACCGGCAGACTGACAATACTCAGGATACCGAACAGCATGATGCAAAGGGCGATCACCCAGGCAAAAACGGGCCGCCGAATAAAGAACTGCGCCAACATATCAGTGGCCCTCACTGTTGGCGGCGGTATCGCCCGGCGTCACGTCCACCGCCTTGACGACACTGCCAGGCTGGACTTTCGCGGTGCCTTCAATGATCAGCTTGTCACCCCGGTTAAGTCCCGAGCTAATCAGCCAGTTGTTGCCAATCACGCGATCGGTTACCACATCGCGGCTTTCGACTTTGTTCGCTTTGTCGACCACTAGCGCTGTCGCATTGCCTTTGGCATCACGGGTGATGCCTTGCTGAGGTGCCAGAATGGCATCGCTTTTCACGCCGTTGACAACGCTGGCGCGCACATACATGCCAGGCAACAGTTCATGTTGGGGATTGGGGAAGATCGCGCGCAGTGTGACCGTGCCGGTGGCTTCATCTACCGAGACTTCCGTCAGCTCCAGCTTGCCGGGATGATCGTAGGTCGTACCATCTTCCAGTTTCACCGTCACGGGTACGCCATCTTTGTTCTGCTGCAGTGACGCCTGCTGGCGTCTCAGTTTGAGTAACTGAACGCTGGATTGCGTGAGATCGACATAGATGGGATCCAGTGCACGAATCGTCGCCAGTGCTGTGGTCTGGCTGGCGGTCACCAGTGCGCCGGGCGTCACCGACGAAATACCGATACGACCGCTAATCGGCGCTTTGATTTGGGTATAGTTAAGGTTGATACGCGCACTTTCCACGGCAGCACGGTACTGATCGACGGAGGCGACGTTCTGTTGATAGGTTGCCAGCGCATCATCCGCATCCTGCCGCGACACGCCGTTATCTTTTACCAGCGCCGCATAACGTACGGCTTTCAGTTTACTGCTCTTCACGAGGGCCTGCGCATTCTTCAGTTGCGCGACGGCCTGATCATAGCTGGCCTGATAGCTTGCAGGATCAATCTGATACAGCACCTGTCCGGCTTTCACGTCATCGCCCTCGGTGAACAGGCGTTTCTGGATGATACCGTCAACCTGCGGCCTGACATCCGACGTCATACTGCCGGTGACGCGTCCGGCAAGCTGGCTGGTCAACGTTACCGATGTACTTTGCAACGTTTTCACCCCGACCTCGGTTGTCATGTCTGCATCAGGTTGGTGACCGCTTTGATCGCAACCCACCATGATCAACGCCAGCCCGGCGATCATACTGCGCTGAAAATTTTTCATGAATTACCCTGTAATGAACATTCATTCTCACCTGTCAGTCTAATTAATCAGGGACAAAATGTATGTCAGCAAAACGAAAAGAAGGGGATCTGGAAACATAAAACTGATGCGTACGTCCGCTCATCGCTCATAGCGGACCTCCAACTCAGTCAGCCTGCTCGCTTTGTGCCAGAAGCGGACGTTGGTAGCTGGTAAAAGCTGTAGTGATACTTCGCCGGAGAGAGTAGACCTGTCCGGTTTAGATATCGAAGAATATTTATCTGATTTCGTTTTTTGCAAAACTGCTGTTTAGGTTTTTCAGCACTTCATTGATACCTCTGCTTACAATCCGGTCTTCCCGCATGACTGTCCCGAGAGTCCGGTGAAGAGAGGGCGTCACAGAGTAAAGATCGAGCCCCGATCTTTCCTCAATGCATGCAACGGACATTCTGGGAACAATGCTGTAGCCAAGACCGGCACGGACCATTCTTTTAATAGCTTCGATACTGCCAAGCTCCATGACCGGGCAGGCAATATGTCCCGTCTCCCGGAACCACTGGTCAATCAGGGCGCGTGTCCCGCTTCCCGGTTCAAAGATAATCAGCGGCAGCGGCAACAAAGCGCCCGGATTCCATATTTTCGCACTCGGCTCTGATGCATCCTTTTCCATGATGACAACAAACTCATCCGTACCCAGCGGGATGATGCTCAGGTTTTTACCTGCAGCTGGCAGAGTCACCAGGCCAATATCTATACGATTTTCCTCCACGCCCCGCACTATATCGGAAGTGTTACCTGTGCGTACGTCCACCTTCAGCAGGGGATGGGCCTGCCGCAGTTGCTGTAGTAAGGGGGGAAGTAAATGAATACAGGCCGTTGCGCCTGTGCCAACAGTAACAGTGCCGGTTATCTCATCAGAATGCTGGCACACCGATTCAACTGCTGTACTTACCACTGCATCAATTTTCATGCTGTGCTCAACGAGAGTCAGCCCGGCTGGCGTGGGCCTTACTCCCCGGCTGGTTCGCTCAATAAGCCGGACCTGAAGCGCCTGCTCCAGTTGTCTTATATGCAGGCTCACTGCCGGCTGCGACAGACCAAGTGCTTCAGCCGCTCCGGAGAAACTGCCCCGGCTGACGACCAGTCTGAAAGTAGCCAGGTGATCGAGGTTCAGGTTTGCCATGCCAAAATTTTCCTTATACCGCTGATAAGTCCTGCTGCCTGTCTGAAATTATTCATTCCGGTTAGTCTCTGCTTATGACCGCAGAAGGAGCCGTACCGATGGAAATAACCGAAGCAGATGAACGACATATTCCTGCCATCCAGCAGATTTATGCTTATCACGTATTGCATGGCACCGCCACTTTTGAAACTGAACCGCCGGATCCGGCTGAAATGACAGCCCGCCTGAAAAAGGTGCGTGCAGCAGGACTGCCCTGGTTTGTGGCTGTTGAGGACGGCAATGTCCGCGGATACTGCTACCTGTCACTCTACCGGGAACGGTGTGCCTACAGATTCACCCTGGAGAATTCTGTATATATTGCCCCCAACTTTCAGGGCCAGGGGATCGGAAAAAAGTTGTTATTGAGTGCAGTCACATGGGCAGAGGACCGTAGCTTTCGCCAGCTCGTGGCCGTAGTTGGAAATAGCGAAAATAGCGCCTCTCTTGCTCTGCATCGCGCGGCAGGCTTCAGCATTACAGGAACGCTCAGATCTGTGGGCTTCAAGCACGGACGCTGGCTTGATACGGTCATCATGCAGCGTACGCTCGGGCAGGGCGACGCCACATTTCCGGAGAGCACGGGTTGACTGACGGGCATCTGACAGGCCGCACCATTTTCTGCATTGGCATGACGCAGCTAATCAACTGGGGTATCACATTCTATATGCCGGGGGTCTTCGGGACCGCCATCATGTCGGAGACAGGCCGGTCACCAGTTGTGACATTCTCCGGGCTGACTATTGCCATGCTTGTTATGGGGCTTGTCTCGCCACTTACCGGCCCCCTTATAGCACGTACCGGCGGGCGTACGGTGATGATGGTGGGAACCTTCGTCATAGTCCTCGGTTGTTTTCTGATGGCTTTTACCCATTCAACAACATCGTGGGTTGCCGTCTGGCTCCTGATGGGAGCTGGCATGCGACTTGCCCTGTATGATGCCGCATTTGCGCTGCTTGTAGAAATTGCAGGCGCAGAGGCCCGTCGGGCAATCACCCTGGTCACACTGCTGGGTGGTCTCGCGTCAGTCGCGTTCTGGCCTGCTGGCGCTGCGCTACTGCACTTTACCGACTGGCGGCATGCCATTATCGTTTACGGCTGTGCAGGCATTGTCAGCCTGCTTTTTTTGACCACCGTTCCGGCAGGTTATCGGCGTCAACCTCCCGTTGCCGGGCAGCCCGCTCTTCAGGCGATCGGACCAGCAGAAGACCGGAAAGCCTTCATCAGCGGCCTGTGGTACGCCACGCTGATAGCGCTGATAAGCTTTGTTTCCACCGGCGTGTCCGCTCATTTTCCTCAGATACTGGCCGCTTATGGTATGCCCGCCGTAGCGGGTATGTTGTGGGGGGTGGGACAGGTGAGCGCCAGACTGCTGGACGTGGCTTCCGGTGCACGTACTTCAGCGATCCGTCTGAGCCTGTTTACCGGCATTATTCTGCCATTATGCTTTCTGGTTGGCCTTGCAGGGAATGTTACCCCGGTGGCTACAGCCATCTTTATTCTGAGTTACGGGGCTGTAAACGGACTGAGTACGGTCATTAAGGCCGTCCTGCCTCTTGTGCTGTTTGATCCGCAGCAGTATGCCCGTAAAACAGGCTTACTGCTGTCACCCGCTTTTTTGCTCGCGGCGCTCGCGCCGTCAGTTTACGCCATACTGCTGGAGCAATACGGCACACCCGGCACGCTGCTTTTATCTGCCATCCTTACCCTGTTCATCACGGCGATTTCCATAGTGATCTGGCGTCGTCATCCTTCCTCTGCTGGACCGAACCGGGATAAGGGCGAGCCATCCATTCCGGGGAAAAATATTTGACGCTGATTATATTTCTATTATTCTGGAAATATAGTTCAAGGAGGGCGTATGGATTTAAAAACAGCAGCAAATGCGCTTCGGGAGCTGGGGCACCCGACCCGTCTTAGCGTATACCGGGAGCTGGTGAGAGCGGGTCATGACGGCCTGCCAGTCGGTGTTCTGCAGAAGCGCCTCGGTATTCCGCCCTCCACGCTCAGTCATCATATTTCGGCGCTGATGTCCGCGGGCCTGATCAGCCAGGAACGGCAGAGCCGTACCTTGTTTTGCAGACCTTGCTATACGCAGCTTGAACAACTGATGGCCTTTCTTACAGAAGAATGCTGCGCAGGCAGTAGCTGCAGCCTGTCACCCGCGACGACTCACGAAGAGACCTCATTGTGAATGACATGAACGATACCCTGAAAAATGTTGATACTTCACTCCTGGACGTGCCGCTGACGGAAGATAAGCTGAGGGCTGCAGAAGTGGCGCACCCGCCCCGCATTCTGATGCTCTACGGCTCGCTGCGGGAACGATCTTATAGCCGGCTGACGACGGAAGAAGCCGCCCGGCTGCTGACGGCAATGGGTGCAGAGGTCAAAATTTTTAATCTGTCCGGTCTGCCGCTGCCTGATGATGCCCCTGAAACGCATCCCAAAGTTGTGGAACTGCGTGAACTGGTTCTCTGGTCGGAAGGCATGATCTGGTGCTCCCCGGACCGTCACGGCGCTATGACCGGCATCATGAAGGCGCAGATTGACTGGATACCGCTGACGTCAGGTGCGGTTCGCCCGTCGCAGGGAAAAACCCTGGCCGTCATGCAGGTCAGCGGCGGCTCGCAGTCTTTCAACGCAGTTAATCAGATGCGCATTCTGGGGCGCTGGATGCGTATGATTATTATCCCGAATCAGTCATCCGTGGCAAAAGCCTGGGCTGAATTTGATGAAGATGGTCGCATGAAGCCTTCGCCTTACTACGATCGCATCGTGGACGTAATGGAGGAGCTGATGAAGTTCACTCTGTTGACGCGCGGGCGCAGTGAGTACCTGACCGATCGCTACAGCGAAAGGAAAGAAAGTGCCGCGCAGCTCTCTGAGCGGGTTAATCAGCGCAGTATATGAAAAAAGCCGGCATCTGCCGGCTTCTGTTTTTGCGTCTCCCTTCCTGCCGGCAGCACACTGAAAAAATCAGTGGCTGATCCGGTTTCCGTGTTCATCAATGACTTTTTCGCCGTCCTCTTTCGTAAATGCTCCCTGCTGCGGGTCAGGCAGAATGTCCAGAACCGCTTCAGACGGACGACAGAGTCTTGTGCCGAGCGGCGTCACAACCACGGGGCGGTTGATGAGGATAGGGTGAGCCAGCATCGCATTCAGCAGTTCATCATCGTTGAACCGGTCTTCTGCCAGCTCCAGCTGCTCATACGGCTCTGTATTTTTGCGCAGCAGGGCGCGTGCGCTAATACCCATATCAGCTATCAGCTTTTTAAGCTCGTCGCGGGATGGTGGCATCTCCAGATACAAAATCACTGTTGGCTCCACGCCACTGTTACGGATAAGCGCCAGAGTATTACGGGACGTTCCGCAGGCCGGATTGTGATAAATAGTGATATCAGTCATAAACGGTACTCCGTTAAGGAGCTGCACAGACGCAGCCCCGGGGTTAAGGTTGAAAAGACAGGCGCAGGGCCAGCGCCGCCAGCGTCACAAAAAGTACCGGCAGGGTCATCACAATGCCCACGCGGAAGTAGTAGCCCCAGCTGATGGTGATGTTTTTCTGAGCCAGCACATGCAGCCACAGCAGTGTCGCCAGGCTGCCGATGGGTGTGATTTTCGGGCCGAGATCGCAGCCGATGATGTTGGCGTATACCATTGCCTCTTTCACCACGCCCAGAGCCGTGCTGCCGTCAATCGAAAGCGCGCCAATCAGCACGGTAGGCATGTTGTTCATTACGGAAGAGAGTGCCGCAGTCAGGAAGCCGGTGCCAAGTGTAGCGCCCCAGACGCCGTGCTCAGCAAAACGGTTCAAAGCAGCAGAAAGGTAATCTGTCAGGCCGGCGTTACGCAGGCCATATACCACGAGGTACATGCCCAGCGAGAAAATGACTATCTGCCAGGGCGCACCTTTCAGCACCTTGCGGGTGTCGATAACCTGTCCTTTTTGGGCAACCAGCCAGAGAACAAACGCCCCAACCGCTGCTACCAGGCTGACCGGTACTCCAAGGGGCTCAAGGCCGAAAAATCCGACCAGCAGCAGAAGTAAAATAAACCATCCAGCCCGAAAGGTGCGCATGTCGCGTATAGCTTCCGCTGGCGCTTTCAGCTTCGCCAGGTCATAGGTTGCCGGGATCTCTTTGCGGAAAAACAGATGCAGCATCACCAGCGTAGCCACCACGGAAGCAATATTCACCGGCACCATGACGGAAGCATACTCACTGAAGCCCAGCTTAAAGAAGTCCGCCGTGACGATGTTGACCAGGTTCGACACGATCAGCGGCAGGCTGGAAGTGTCCGCGATAAAGCCCGCTGCCATTACAAATGCCAGCGTGGCAGCCGGACTGAAGCCCAGCGCCAGGAGCATGGCAATAACGATTGGCGTCAGGATAAGCGCCGCGCCGTCATTGGCGAACAGCGATGCCACTGCCGCGCCCAGCAAAATAATATAGGTGAACAGCAGCCTTCCTCTGCCGCCTCCCCAGCGGGAAACATGGAGTGCTGCCCACTCAAAAAAGCCGGACTCATCTAACAGCAGGCTGATGATGATGACCGCGATAAACGTGGCCGTCGCATTCCAGACAATCTGCCATACCGCAGGAATATCACCGATATGCACCACGCCGGTCAGTAGCGCCAGAGCGGCCCCGATAACGGCACTCCAGCCAATACTCAGTCCTTTCGGCTGCCAGATAACCAGTACCAGCGTCAGAACAAAAATCGCACCCGCCAGAAACATATACTCTCCTTTAATACTGCACCTGTCAGACCTGGCGCAGAGAACTTAAAGATATACATACGTTAAAACGCATATGAATAATTAAAAAATTTAAATGCAGATTGGCTTGCCGTTGGTGGTTACATTGTCCAGCTCAGCCTGCTGGCTGAGCTGCAGGATGTCATCCCGCTGGCACAGATAAGCCTGTTCAATTACAGCTGCCGCCCAAGCGGGCATATGAGGTGACAGCCGGTAATGAATCCACTTGCCATCACGCCTGTCGATAAGCAGACCGGCGTCCCGAAGTAATGCAAGATGACGAGAAATTTTGGGCTGAGATTCTCTGAGAGTAGATGTGAGTTCGCAGACGCAAAGTTCTCCCTTTTCCCGCAGCAACAGCACCAGACTGAGCCGTGTTTCGTCAGAAAGCGTTTTGAAAAGCTGTAGAGGATTGAGCTGAAGCATTAAAACTCCTGTTTAACAAACAGTGAGCAGTATCGCTAAGTAGGGGGTAGCGAGCAACTATACATTCGTTAAAACATATATATTTTTGGTGGTTTTTTATCTTGCAGGTCAGATATAGAGTACGTCGATAAATAAGTTGTAATCGATCAAGGTCCGCTCCTCGCTCATATGGGACAACCATAATCACATCTCCTAACCCAAAGGAGATTGAGCATGACAACATCCCCCTGGAACAAGGGCCGTATTATTGGCCAGAAACGGCCTCTTCAGATCTCTCATATCTGGGGTATCCGTATCAGACTTGAGCTGGAAGGAAAAGTACGCGATTTAGCTCTGTTTAACATGGCTCTGGACAGTAAACTTCGGGGCTGTGATCTGGTAAAGCTAAAAGTTTCTGATGTAGCCTATGGCCACTCTGTTTCGGGCAGAGCGACAGTGCTGCAGCAAAAAACTGGAAGTCCTGTACAGTTTGAACTTACTAAAGGAACAAGAGAGGCTGTAGCAGCCTGGATCAAAATGGCTCATCTACATAGTAGCGACTATCTATTCCAGTCCCGCGTCGGTTCTTCACGACATATCTCAACCAGGCAATATAACCGTATTTTTCATGGATGGATTGATAAGCTGGGTCTCGACGAGACTCTGTACAGTACGCATTCTATGCGAAGAACCAAGCCATGTCTGATATATAAAAAAACGAAGAATCTTCGAGTGATCCAGCTACTTTTAGGTCACAAAAATCTCGAAAGTACCGTCCGTTATCTCGGTATTGAAGTGGATGATGCCCTGGAGATATCTGAGTCTATTGAAGTTTGATTTAGGAGGGCTGCAACAGCAGCCCGGTGCCAAAAGGAGACATCATTTGAGGAATATACAAATTAAAAAATGAAAGCACGGTTAGATATGCTTTCATGCCATCCAACTGGCAACGATTTTAATCAACCTTACCAGCAATCCGATCAAATAAAACCTCAGGATCTATAGTTTGAGTTCTGGTGCGCATCAGCGACAGTTGTCTGAAATGCGGGCTGCCATGAGCTATTACGGGCAAAAGCGCAGCGCCAATTGCAGGGGCCATAGCTCCAAGACGCGCACTTTCTAACCGCGACGTGTCTCTTGTTTTTCGGGCAGAGACAGAAGGAAGTAATGGATAGGTGCGATCAACCAGCGAGGAAAACAGCGCTGAAGGAAGATAGCCCCCAATCAAAATTTTCTGCGGATCGAACATGTTTTCAATGACTGAAATAAGGATACGTAACCGCTTACTGTTGCATTCCAGCCATGACATCAGCTGACTGTCTCGTTGAACGTACAATTTTTCAAGATAGCCGGGCTTTTCAACCGCATCCAGGTCAACGTTCAACGTGGTTGCCAGCTCCTCTAATGAGAAAGGGGGAATATCGCGGGGGCACTTCGTTAACTCAGGTGGCCAGCAGATCATCCCAATCTCACCCGCATTGTTAAACGCCCCCTGAAACGGCAGACCGTCGACAATGATTCCGGCACCCAGTCCGTGACCGACAAAGATATAGACGTAATGCGTCATTCCACTGGCTGCCCCCGCATGGCGTTCTGCTATCGCAGCGGCAGTCGCATCATTCTCAACAATAACCGGTACCCCACAGCGCGCTTCAAGCCTGTCGGCGACGGGAATCTGGCTCCACGACTGCCAACCCGGTGCACCGACGTACTCCTCGTATCCGGCCTCCTGCAGGGTCGGCATCGCGATGCCGGTTCCCCACACAGGTATCCCCTCACACTTCAGCGTCAGATCGGCAATGACGTGGGCGATGGTGTCGAGGCTCGCTTCAGGATTATTCCACTCCATTGGCGCGTGCAGGCTGGCTAACGCATTTGCGGCAAGGTCACAGGCGACAGCAGTAATCCCTTTCCGATCAAGATGTATTCCTAAAGCACAACCTGCGCGATGATTAAGCCGCAACAACTTTTGCGGGGCACCGCGTCGGTGTTGCAGGCGCCCTTCCTCACTGACCAGCCCACGCTCAAGCAAATCCTTTGTGATGTTAGTAATCGTTTGAGGCTGGAGTCCTGTTGCGTTGACCAGGTCCGATCGCGATAGCACACCAGCCGTACGGATCAGATCAAAAACCAGCCTGCGATTATAGCGGCCTGAAAAGGCATGGTTATTACCCGGGTATGCCACAGTGCTTTCGCCTTTTTTAAATCCATTAAATGGATAATAGAATGGAGAGCCTAATCACGTCCAGCGCTCAATTTTTAAAAAAATCGATTTTTGTCATAAAAAAATCATAAAAGCCCCGTTTAATTGCCCACATTCACAATTTAATTAAACCATTAACTGGATTTAAATGCAGGAGTGTGCCGACAATGAGTAAGGTGTTTTATTCCTTGGTCGCGTTGACCGTCAGCGCGTTATTAATGACGGGCACCGCCAGTTCTTCTGAGTTGGTGATTTACACGGCTCACGGTGAAACGACGACATCACCTGTCCTTGAGATGTTTAAAAAAGTGCATCCGGAAATTAACGTCACACTGGTAAGAGGCGGTACTGGCGAAGTGGTCGAAAGGCTGCGCGCCGAAGCAGGCAACCCTTCAGCCGATCTCCTGTGGGGCGGCCCCACACAGATTTATGATGAAAATGCGGCTCTGTTCCAGCCTTATGAGAGCAAAACAGACAGTGCAATGATCACCGCAGATCCACGTCATATCTGGCATCCTTTTACCCTTCTTCTGCAACCCATCATCGTGAGTACGAAGCGTGTCCCTTCAACAGAAATGCCGTCCTCGCAGGCTGATATGGTGACAGGAAAATGGCGAAAACAGGGGACATTGATCATCCCCGATCCGGCCCGTTCGGGAACCGGTTATACCCTGATATCGGCGCTTGCCGGACAGTTTGGTTGGCCGTTTATCAGCAATTTGGTCAAAGGTGCACGGATCGCAGCAGGCTCCGATGATGCCTTCAACGCCGTCCGTGATGGCGAAGCCGCGGCAGGCTGGATAAACGAAGATTTGGGCGCTAAATGGAAAGCCAACGGACTGCCGGTCAGCATTGTTTATCCCACTGATGCGGTGACCGGTCAGATTGATGCACAGGCTGTCGTTCAGGGCGCTCCTCATCCCAATCAGGCCAGACTGTTTATCGACTTTCTCGGACAGAAAGACACGCATGAAAAAGTCAGGGATCTCACGATACGTCGTTCAGCCCGCTCAGATGTCGCGCCTCCCGCTGCGCTTCCCGATCTGAGCACGCTCAATATTATCTCGCCACAGGACCCTAAACAGGTTGTCGTCGCACGTTTTCAGGCGGCGTTACCAAAATGAAAGGGCTTCGTGATTCATGGCGCTGGTTCACCGTCCTTATGCTGCTGTTCTGTGGAATAACCATCCTCTGGCCTCAGGCTCGCCTGCTCAGCGCATCATTGCTGAGCGACAGTGGCAAATTTACCCTTGTAAGTCGGGCTGGAGGGCTTGACGCCGTTCCGGAAATGACTCGCGACTATACGCTGAAAACAGATAAGGATGGCGTGACGGTGACAAAACGTGGCGATGAACCACTGCGTTTTGTCGCCTCGGGCACAAATAAAATAGTGATTCACAGTACATCGCCGCTCAGCGTTACCTCTGCAAGCCGCGGAGAAATGCATTTAGGCGTGGGCAGCGACACTTTACTCCTGACTCAGCAAGCGCCGCGAAGCCTTTTCAGTCGAACAGCGGCAAAATCGCTAACGGCTACCTTGCAGCCAGACGGAACAGTCATTCTCGGGCACGCGACGAATGCATTTATCACAGCAGAAAATCCGACGCTGACCTATACGCTCAGCCATTATTTTGCCTTTATTGCCACCAGTGAAACGCTGCACGCTACCCTGAACAGCCTGATGATTTCCTTTTTTGCCACGACGCTCGCCGCGTTAATTGGCGTTTCGCTGGCCTATATGATCGCGCGCTTCAGAATTGCAGGCGCCAACGCGCTTGTTTTCATGGTGACAATGGCATCGGTTTCTCCCCCTTTCCTTGGTGCCTATGCCTGGCGGCTTCTGCTGGGACGCAACGGGATTGTGACGACGTTGCTGGACTTGCAGACGTCAATTGTGGGCATTTATGGGGTCACTTGGGTCATCACCTGGCTGGTTTTTCCGGTTATATTTTTGCTCAGTTACAGCGCCTTTCGGCAACTGGATGCGTCCCATATTGAGGCAGCAGAGTCTCTGGGCGCATCCCCCTTACGTGCCCGTCTGACAGTGGAGATTCCGTTAGCCATGCCGGGAATCGTGACAGGGCTCTATCTGGCGATGATGGCGGCCCTGTCAGACTTCGGCACACCGCGCATCATTGGTCTTGATTTGAATGTCTTACCTGTACTGATCTATAACGCGTTTCTGAGTGAAGCGGGAAGAAACCCTGCACTGGCGGCCACGGGTTCAGTGGTTCTGGTTACGATTTCCAGCCTTTTTCTCATGATGCAGCAGCTCTATCTTTCACGTCGTGGGTATGCTGCCGTTTCATCACGGCGTCCCAAACAACGCGAACTCTCACGTGCAGGTCACTGCCTGACCCTTATTCTGAGCGGCTGTGTTCTGCTGCTGGCCTTTGTCCCGCACATCACTGTCCTGGTTACCAGCTTTGTTAAATGGCGTGTGGGCCTGCCAACGCTGACGCCCACGCTGGCTAACTATATAACCATGTGGCAAAACGGGTTGATGCCCGCATGGGTCACGCTGTCACTGGGTCTTTCGGGCACGCTGTTTGCCTTTGCCGGTGGACTGGGCGTGGCTTACGTTCTGGTGCGTAAACGCTACACATTCCTTGCGCCTTCGCTTAGCGGTCTTGTCATGTTGCCTTATGTTATTCCTGGAACCGTGCTGGGCATCGGGCTGATCCTGATTTTCAATCAGGCACCTCTGCAGCTCACCGGGACGTGGTTTATTCTGGCACTGGCTTACGTCGTCCGAAACCTGCCCTTTACCGTTAAAGCGTCTGAAGCCGCACTTCGCCAGGTTCATCCTGCTCTCGACGAAGCCGCCATCAGCTTAGGTGCCAGACCCGCTCGCGTTTTTCTGACCATCACGGCCCCGCTAATGCTGGCCGGGGCACTCACCGGTGCGACGCTGACTTTTTTACATATCGTCACTGAACTGTCTTCGACAATCGTCCTCTAACGTCCGCCCTGGAAGCCCATGACGGCCGTAATATTTGAAAACACGCTGGTCGATGCCGATTTTGGCATTTCTGCAGCCCAGACGATTTTGCTGATGCTGATTATCTATGTGCCACTTTATGCCGTTGTCCGCTACGGGCAGTCGGAGAGGAACAATTATGTCTGACATTCATCACGACGCAGCATCGCGGCGAGGCTGTGAGGTGACTATTCAGTCTGTATCAAAACGCTACAGCACGCATCTTGTTCTGGATGATGTCTCAATGACGATCCGACCGGGTGAGTTCTTTACGTTGCTGGGCCCGTCAGGCTGCGGTAAAACGACATTACTTCGTTCAGTGGCAGGCTTTCATGCGATTAACAGCGGCCACATCTTATTTGACGGCGTCGACGTGTCAACACGCGCCCCCTGGGACAGAAATATCGGTTTTGTCTTCCAGAACTACGCGCTGTGGCCCAATAAAACCATCTTCGATAACGTGGCTTACGGACTTAAGTTACGGAAAATCAGTAGAGAAGACATTCAAAAGCGGGTTCGCCTTGCACTGGCTCAGGTGCAGCTTCGCCATGTGGAAGACCGCTATCCGGCTGAAATGAGCGGCGGCATGCAGCAGCGCATCGCAATGGCCCGCGCACTTGTTATCGATCCGCCACTGTTGTTACTGGATGAGCCGATGTCCAACCTTGACGCAAAACTCCGCGTCTCGTTAAGGCAGGAACTGCGTGAATTACAGCAGCGCATCGGTGTGACCGCTATTTATGTCACACACGATCAGGAAGAGGCGTTGGCGCTGTCTGACCGCATTGCCGTGATGAAGGGAGGAAAAGTCGATCAGCTCGCCTGCCCGGAAGCGGTCTATTCCCGTCCCGAAACGCGCTTTGTGGCAGACTTTGTCGGTCAGGCCAACTTTATCGACGGCGTACTGGAAGACCAGGGCTTCAGACCGGATGACGGTCCTTTTTTAAACATCATCGATCCGTCACGCAGAGGACGAGCAACCTTTTTCGTGCGTCCCGAAAGCGTTCACTTTTGTGAGCCGGGCACTGGCGCCTGCGACGTGACCGTCACGGATGTACGTTATATTGGCCGCGCATGGGTTCACACCTTGTCATTCAGCCCCCTGCACAGCCTCTCAGCTGAAGCCAGCGCCCCTCTGCCGCGCGGCAAGCGAGTTGGCATTACGTTTGGCAACCCACGTTTTATGAAGGAGGAGGCATGACAAAAAATGACCTCGACAGACCTCGCCTTCTTCTGGCGGCGAAACGCGCAGCCCGGGCAGGCGGTGCTGAGCTGGTTAAGCGCTTTGGCAGTCTGGAAGACACCGACATCAGTAAGAAAGGCACCGCAGATTATGCTTCTGCCGCCGATCTGGCTGCAGAAAGCATCATCTTTTCGCGTCTTAACGAAGACGCGCCGGGTTTTGGTTTCCTGGGAGAAGAAACGGGGTTTACCCGCGGCCACCATGCGCAATACTGGGTCGTCGACCCGCTGGATGGCACCAGCAATTTTATCTGGGGTATCCCTTACTTTGCGGTCAGCATTGCGCTCTGCGATGACGAGGGGGAAATACTGGGCGTTGTATACGATCCGCTTCGGGAAGAGTGCTTTACCGCCATCAGAGGTCACGGTGCCCGCCTGGATGGTATGCCGCTTCCCGGTTTGACGGCGAAAACACCGGCTGAAGCACTATGCTCAGTCTCGCTGCCCGTTCCAGGCCAGTTAAAGGTGATTGACCGGGCGGTGCTGTTTAACGGCCTGGCGCGGCTTATGGCTGAAAGCGCAGGCGTCCGGCGACTGGGTTCGGCGGCGCTCGATCTTGCCTATGTCGCGTCAGGCAGACTGGACGCGTTTTTTGAGGACGGGTTGAGTTATTACGATATCGCCGCAGGAAAATTGATTGCCCAGGAGAACGGCATTCAGGTCAGGCAATTTTCTGGCGAAGAAGCCCGTGAAGGTTCGGTGGTAGCAGCGCGTCCTGAACTTTATGACTGGTTCCATCAACGCTTTTCATAACCCCTCAGTGAGCTATATCTACATGCATATATGAAGTGCGCACAGGCAAGATGTGTCAGCCCATAGCTTTTAAAACTATTGAGCACCACAGACCTCAAGTATGCATGTCAGTAGGGTTCGTTTTAACTTCTGACCCGACTTTGACCGGTGTCGCACATAACGGACTCAGGTATTCTTTAATGTCCGCTTGGTGCCAAAAGCGGACGTTGCTTGCATCATGGAATGTTAGTTTACCGGGAGCAGGTCAGCGCCTCTATGCAGCTAACCCCGCATCTAATGATTTGCTGCATATCGGCATTTTCAATTTTGAAGTCTGATTGATGAAACTGCGCAGTAAAAGATTTGACTGAATGGCCGGATGGCGCGAGTGCAGAACAGCGCCCCAGGGGGAAGGTGTAACGCGCCGTCCGGCACAAGAGGAAGTATCAAGGCCAGCTGCAACAGAAACAACTTTAAAGAGGAACCCGCTTAAGGCCGCACTTCGGATGTTATGAGCGAAGCTCATAGGGTAATTGGGTGATTAATGCCAAATATTTGAACAGGCGTTTGATTAGTCCGCCGGGCCTTTAATTGCAACAGTATAAGTTTATCATGGCTTTAAATGAGATAAGCCATCCATGAAGATGGCTTATCAAGTGCAAATACAGACGCAGTTTTGTAAAAGTGTTGCCGCGTTAAATGGCACACAACTAATGCGTTTGAACCACTTATACAGCGTTTGTGCGGAATACGCTGACAGCATCTCTCAGGCTTGCGGCCCGGTTTGCAAGTTCATCAGCAGACGATGCAGACTCTTCAACCAGCACGGCGTTCTGCTGCGTAACCTGATCCATCTGTGACACCGCAATATTTATCTGTGATATGCCCGCACTCTGTTCTTCAGAAGAAGATGAAATCTCTTTAACTAATTGCGATGTCTGCTCAATAGCTTCCACGCTTTGCTTAACTTTGTCACCGGCATCCCGGGCCATCGAAATTCCCTGTTCGGCATGCTCAACTGACTGCTCAATGAGCCCTTTGATTTCCTTCGCCGCTCCAGCCGATCGCTGTGCCAGCGCCCTGACTTCAGATGCAACAACAGCAAAGCCCTTACCGTGTTCACCTGCCCGGGCAGCTTCGACGGCTGCGTTTAAAGCAAGAATATTCGTCTGAAATGCTATCCCGTCAATAACGGAGATGATTTCTTTTATCTGACCCGCACTGTTGCTTATTTTTTCCATTGAATCCAGCACTGACTCCATCGCCTCACCGCCTCTCAGGGCCGCACTGGTCGCGGAGCTGGCCATTTCAGCAGCATGACGCGTGTTATCTGCATTATTACCAATGATTGACGATAACTGCTCCATGCTGGCCGCGGTTTCAGCCAGAGAGGCTGCCTGTTCTTCCGTTCGCGCAGACAGATCACCATTTCCACGGGCAATTTCTTCTGATGACGTAGCAATAGTGACAGCGTTGCTTTTAATGTTTTCAACCGTAAGCGTAAGACGCTGACTCATTTGCAGTAATGCCCTGAGCAGTCCGGCAGTTTCATTACGCCCCGTTACCGTAAATGTTGACGTAAGGTCCCCTCCTGCGACTTCAAGCGCCAGCTTTGATGCTGCACTGATAGGTCTGGTAACGGAGCGAATGATAACCAGAGCGAAAATTACTGCCAGCAGGACGATAAAAACAAGAACGGTCAGTAGCGCATATTGTTCATACCGGTGTTCCTTAATCTGCCCATTCAGCATTTCATTCAGTTCATTACCCCCGGCAATGGCGTAGTCGCTGAATTTATTAATAGCGTGCGTAAAGAGCGCTGCATAGTCCTTCGGGTTTTGATTGGTCATGCTGCGATTGATAAAAATCGCCTCAGCGGTTTTGAGAGCACTGTTTGCCTCCTGAACGGCTGCATCTGCATCTGCACTGAACTTTTGCTTAAGTGTGTTATCAGATAAAAACAGTTTTTCAGAATCCTGAGCAAATAAATTCAGGTTATACGAACCATTACTGATTAAAGACTCCATACGGACAGAGTCTGCTTCGCTTATGCTTTCATTTCGTGCAAGAAGTGAGGTGCCGAATGCACGTATTTTTCCAAGACTTTCGGTCAGCTCAGGCAGTGATGAAAAATTACTCATAATTAAACGGTACGTGTTGATATCTGAATCGAGTGAAAGCCCGTAAAAATCCAGCACATCACGGTTCGCGTTCAAAAGTGTGCGGATGAGGAGGGCATGCGCATCAAGACTGGCTGTCAGACTCAGTTGTGAAGAATCGATTCTTTGCTGTAGCTGGCTCCACTGTGTATGCACATCATTGATTTTGCTGATGATGGCTGCGCTGCCTTCTGTTCTGGCCATATCTCTGGTAATAACATCAGTGATGTTTTCAATTTCATCTCTGACCTGAACGCGGGACGGTGTTGCGGGATTTTTGGTTGCAATGGCAATGGCGGTTTCTGCACGATGGCGCTGTATCAAATTTAGCAGGGCTAAAATCTTATTTTCTACAGGTACACCCGTTACCTCCCTTTGCTTGTCCTGAATGTATTTATTGCCTTCGGACACAAAAAGCATGGTAGGAACTGAGAACAGAACAAGGGAAAACAGTCCCAGAATGGCAAATTTGGCGGTAAGACTTATATTGTTAAGAATCTTGTTCATTTATGATTCCTGGTGAATTAATTCGTTATAGTGACAATTACAAAAGATACATTTGTAAAGCACCTTAACCTTTTTTATCGGTTATTTATTCATTAACTTTATACCGCATTGTTGATTTACTGCTTTACGGAATAAACTTTTAGTAACGTTAAACAAAGTACTTAAGCTAAATAATCATTATTTCACGGGATGAAATTCTGGACGCATCACCATCAGCCTTTGCTGAATTTTCGTCTGAGAATTTTTACTGAGATTTGAATGAGTCGGCTGAACTAAATGCGGATCGCGCACATGTATTATTTACATGTCGCCTAAAGACGTTGTCTCGGGGGTGTAAGGTGAAGCAAAACTATCTGACCTGGCAGGCGCTTTGATCGCTGCGAGTGACCTGCTACCCGTTGATTCACACAGAGTGCTGTTAGCAATGCTCAAAGTCGCTTATAGCGGACCTCTCCAGCTCAATAAGCCCATCCGCTTTGTGCCAAAAGCGGAAGTTGGAGTACCAGACGCCCTCTAAAAATAATGGTTCGTTTTATAGGGATACTTACAGCAGGGCTAGACGATTGATAAGAATGATTTATATACTCGCGCATATCTACATATTTTTCAGGTGTTCAC
>NZ_CP045249.1:0-220571 GCF_035191405.1 Pantoea sp. JZ2
ATGTCCCCATTCAAAGGCCGGCATTTTCAGCGTTACATCATCCTGTGGGCGGTTCGCTGGTACTGCAAATACGGCATCAGCTACCGTGAACTGCAGGAGATGCTGGCTGAACGCGGTGTCAGTGTTGACCACACCACGATTTACCGATGGGTACAACGTTTCGCGCCTGAAATGGAAAAGCGGCTGCGGTGGTACTGGCGCAACCCTTCCGATCTCTGCCCGTGGCACATTGATGAAACGTATGTGAAGGTCAATGGTCGTTGGGCGTATCTGTACAGGGCCGTCGACAGCAGGAGCAGAACGATTGATTTTTACCTCTCGCCACGCCGTAACAGTAAAGCCGCATACCGGTTTCTGGGAAAGATATTAAACAACGTGAAGAAGTGGCAGGTCCCGCGGATTATCAACACTGACAAGGCCCCGACATACGGACGGGCGCTGACCCAGTTAAAGCGTGAAGGAAAATGTCCGCCATATGTTGAGCATCGTCAGATAAAGCACCACAACAACGTTATTGAATGTGACCACGGCAAGCTGAAAAGGATAATCAGCGCCACGCTGGGGTTCAAATCAATGAAGACGGCTTACGCCACGATAAAGGGAATCGAAGTCATGCGTGCGCTGCGCAAAGGTCAGGCAGAATCATTTTATTTCGGCCATCCCCTGGGCGAGATGCGTCTGGTGAGCAGAGTCTTTGAAATGTAAGGGCCTTTCAGTAACACCAAAGGCTACCTTATCGCGAATTTTGCAACAGTGCCCTCTTTCCTAGACACAGCCCCCTTAATGATGATGCACTACTCTACTCCCTTAATTCTTTACACAGTTAAAATCAGTAATGGCATGAATGCTGCCTAATATCTTTCGCCCTCTACACAATCTTCCCACTTCCATGGAAGCTAATAAAAGCCGGACATATAAATATTGTTTCTCACCAGGCATTCAACCAAGAGTGCCTGGACGCCCCCGCCCTGCCCGCCTTTTTCACTTTCCCCTTTAGCGACAGAGGGTTAACCTCGCTGACGGTGCGCGAAACGGCGCGGAGGACCGGCTTTTTATTTGCTGCCCACCAGGTTATTCTCCGTATAGAGGAGAAAAGCCGGAAAACCGATCCGGCGAGGATCCTGTTTGGATCGATTTATTCTCATCGAAAACCCTTTACAGATAAGCGAAAATACGTTCCACACCCGCAGACAACGGAGATTAAAAGTTTGGGCACTTTACCCCGCTAAATGACACAGATTTTACACAGCGACGCCAGTGGTCATAATGTGAACAGCTCAGGCGCTGCACGCTATTTTGACTATGAAAGTGCGGTCGCACTGCGAAACCTTGCGGCCGCCTACGGCACCGGTATGCCGCGTTATCTGCTCGCCCCTGAGGTGACCGTGCTGCTGTCAAAGGTGACCGATCTCCGCAAACGCCTGTTTATCGATACGCAGTGGAACACCGGCGGCCGGCTCAATGAAATATTGCCGCTGACCCAGGGGGATTTTGTATTGGACGATCCGCTGAGCGCGGCTCCGCTCGTCTCGCCGTTTGTGGTGCTACGCACGCTCAAGCAGCGCAAGCTGGAGGAATCTGTCAGCAGCCTGTCCCGTCGCCGCGGGCCGTGACGCTCACCGATCCGGCCTTCTTTCAGCGGCTCAGGGAATAGTTTGCGACCGTTCAACCTAACGCGGCGCAAGGTTCTGGGATATCCGGGCAGAAGGTCATTCAGACCCTGATGGGCCATAAGGATACGAAGTCGACCGAATGGTATATGCGGGTCTTTGCGCTGGACGTGACGCGGCAGCTCGATGTGCGGTTCACCATGGATGCCTATGAGGCCGGTCGGCTGTTAATACGGTTATGATCGGTGGCAGGCAAATCTTACTCTCTGAATGACCGGAAAAGCTTTTACGGTACAAATCAGATATTGCCACGAGCGCGCGAGCAGGTGATATACAGTTTGTTTCGCGTTGACGGCGGCAGGTCACTCAGACAGTTGCGGGTGAGAAACGGCCAGTGCGTGCGGCCCAGCACAATACAGACATCATTAAAATTGTTGAGGGCTTTACCGGCCCCCCAGTTTATTGGAAAACAGCCGTAGCGGTGATGCTCACGGTAAAACAGTTTGATGATGCCATTATCGGCGAAAAGCGCAGCATCCTACTCATGATCAATCACGGTATCAATCCGGGTCTGACGGGATACGTGTGCTTCGACAGGTATATGCAGCTCTAATGAGATAAACTCACATACCGTTAGTGAGCAGCGCAACGTTTTGCTGAAGGTTTCCCTGTCTGGCAAAATAACTGCCTCTTTGAAACGGCTTTCGTAACGGGTGATGTTATCATGTAATGTGGCGTTAATATTCCCGTCCCGGCTGGTGTCAAATATGTGCTGATAGTAATCTCCGGCCAGCGGTACGGAAATACCGGCGCTGCATAATTCAAGAAAAAGTTAAAATCGTGACCGGCGAAGTCCTGTACTTCATCGATTAACAGCAGGTCAAAGTACCGTTTCAGCCGTGCCCGGATGTCTGCCATCATTATCCTGTGCATCAGTAGCAGGGACAGACGTCGGTGGCAGACTCGTCCGGCAGCATCCTGAAAATGTAGCCGGTGCGAACGCAATACCCTGAGTAAAAGAGTAGCAAAGCTGAGACCGCGAATCTGCATCTTATGCTGCAGCAGGGAGCGGCAGCAGAAACCATGAAGAAACTAGAACCACGTCATCACACCGATCCCGTCCGGGATGAAACCAAAACGCTGAATGACTCTGGCACGCAGGTGCAATTCGTTATTTCGTGTGTGTCTGGAGAAGAGCCCACTGTCTTCACGCAGACTTTCTGTGAGAAGCGGGGTTTTACCCGAACCCGCAACCGCGAAGACTACGCGTTTATCCCCGCAATCGCCTCTGATATATATGCAGGTATGGTCATACGTGCTCTCGCCTCCAGCTGCCAAAAAGCGGCCACGGCTTTATTGGCGAGCATGTATTCCTGGACGCTCAGCCGACGCCGGGTACCAACGAAAAGCCGTTCGCACAGTTCAGTATTATCGCGGTACACACAGCTTTCAAAGGTGGATCGCGAGGCATCTTCATCCCCGTATACTCTCCTCTCCGGACTGGTCATGTCGTTAAAACGCTCAACACAGCTCTGTTGATAGTCGCCGTCATTGTCACTCAGCGCAGCAACGCGGTTGCCCTGAATACGCGCCAGCTCAAGGTAGTGGCGGAAACTTGTCGCGCCGATAGCGATTATTTGCACCCCAGCGTCTTCTGTCGTTATGCCCGTAAGATTGCGGTAAAACGCGTCGGTCAGAATGAATTCGTCATCACCTTCAACCTGAATGTCCCGCCGCGCCAGCGCGAATTCCAGCACATTATTATCTGGGGCCTTCATGAAAAAACGTGCCGTATCTTGGGAAAGGTCCCGCTGATCCACTGGCTGTCGCTCTCCCAGCAAAATGGCACTTCTAAGATCGAGGCGCGATGGATATGGCTGCTGTGCGTGGCCACAAAAAGCTGCATCTGCCGATCGGGTACCAGCGTGTTCACGAGCTTTTTCATGTTCACGTGACTGAGGTGATTCTCCGGTTCCTCTAACAAAAGGGCATCAAGCGCTCTGTGCTGTTCGCGTCGGCGTAGGCCAAACACCGTTTTAATTAAGCACTGTTTGCCTTTACCGAGATTGCGAACAGGAATACCGTCTTCTGTAATATCCAGACTAGCTTCGAGACGCGAATGCGGGCCTGAACGGATGCCGAACTGGCAGGTTTCGAGACCCTCATTAATGGCGGAAAGTTGCTCTTTATGAAGAAGGTTTTCTGCTGACGCCAAGTATTCTCCAGCCTGTATCTCTCAGCCACAGGAACGTTAACGCTGTAGAGCGTACCGGTATACTCCTGTGCGGCAGGATCGCTGTCAATTCGGGCGCTGTCCAGCAGCATATGATGAACGTACTGGCTGAAGCCGGTATAGGGCGATCTGAGAATGTCATTAATTTCACAGCATAATATTCAAACGGGAATTTGTCGTGTCCTGATCCAGAATGTGCATTATGTCCTGACCATACTCATCCAGCATTGGCGCAATATGCATTCTCAGTCCGTCTTCATCTCTCTGTATAAGGTTCTGCCGTCCGTTAAGAACTGGATTACCTGTATCGCTGAGGAAAACATCTGCAATTAGTTCGGGCAGTAAATCCGCGCGATGCACACCGGCCTGAAACGCCAGTACAGCCTGACTGGAAATCAGTGATTCCACGCCCAGTCATTCTACCCGGTGTCTGCTTCAACTCCGGTCAAGATCCAGCGCAAGCAGAACCGAGCTTTTACCCGACTCATTGTCACCAATCAGCAAGTTTTTGCCACGCTGGAAATTCAGCTGAAGAGAGTGAAATTTCCTGAAGTTCCTTATCATAAGATGAGTGATCACGGGTATCATTTCTCCTGCAAACCAGTCAGAACGTTATTATATGCAACCCTCAGAACATCTGTACTCCACCGATAGTGGATCAGGCCCGTTAGCTTCTGTTGCTTTCTGTCATCACTGAGGCTTTTACTGTGCATTCGGGATGAACCGGGTTCAATTCTTATCGCCTTTCTTAATACACCTGATTTCAATAATTTGATGCTCAGCCGGGTTTGATATGTACTGTACAGAGCTGAAGGAAATAAAGAAATGGATGAGATGCTGGCCTGTATTCGGTTCTGAATGAGCAGGGAGATTCAGCCTGTGTGTCTTAAATCAGCGACAATAACCGTTTCTTCAGCACCTCAGGCGAGCTGGGATAGTATCCACATCATAATGTACTTTTGCCTGTTGATAACCCCGGCTATCTGGTAGCTGGCAGAGAGCCGACTAAATGTCGGCATTACCACATAGAACTTGATGGGAATTTCAGGCTGAAATAAATGTAACTTATTTATTAAAATCAATTACTTAAAATAAAATTATTCTGGGTAGCACATTACTGTGAATTCCTGATGTTTTCTCACAGAGGCATCAACAGCAGAGTCCGATCACTGGTCGTTCACAGACTTAATCATCATGCGATCAATAACGCTCCGGACGGCGGCATCAAGCTCAGCTTGGCAGGCAGCAGATAGACGGGAAAACTCGTAAGTGACAAGACGTTTATCAGCGTCCGTTTTTTTTCGGGCGAACTGCTTTTTATCAGTAAACTCTGCCAGCTTCTCTGTCACGATTTTTTTGCTGCCCGCTGTTTTACGAGGACCTTCACTTTCAGCACGAAAATAGCTGATTATCCGGTTTTTATAAGCGGGATCATCAATATCATGAGAAGCTTCCTCTTCCATCCGGCTGCGGACGCAACTAACTAAGGTGTCAGTTGTGATATGTCTTGCTCGTGCTTTATCACTCACTTCCAGCAGAGCCCGATAGTCACTGATGGAAAGCTCGCTGACAGAGGGAAAAACCGCGATAATTTCATCAGGCACAGCGGCAGCCTGAAAAGCCCGGGTTACCTTGGCGGCAGACAGCCCTTCTGCAGCGGCTATCTCTGACTGATTCATATCTTCCGGATACATGAGTCTGAGACGTTTTCCGAGTTCACGCAGCGTATGCTCTTTTGCTGTCTGAATGTCCACGGCCAGTTGTCTGGCATCGGAAAGAGACAAGGCATCACGCGTCACCAGCACCTCAAATGCGGTTCCGTTGTAAATGCAAGCAGCACGACGTCGTGAACCATCCAGTATCTCTGTTCGACCATTAACCTCACGTCCGATGGCTGGAAAGAACTGCTGGAGCCGGATGGTCCGGGAAATATCACTGACCGATTCGCGCGTCAGAAATGCCTGGTCACGGCCGTTTACCGCGGCATCAACGAACGTCTGTGTTTCGATTTCGTCATGCAGTATCTTGGTCAGGACAAACCGGGCCTGAGCACCGGACTTGAGGGTAAATACACGCTCGCTGTCTGACTCGTTCATCATTTTTGAAAAACTGGAATTACCCAGTTGCCGGCCCAGTTTGACCATTTCCTTTTTCATTTCACACCTCTGATGAATTCAATCCTTTTAAATACGGCCTGAGTGAAACGCTCCGCCTCACGCTTCGCTTTTTTGAGCGCCTCGGCACTTCCCGGATAGGAACTGGGATCAGCACTCACAATGGTGTCGAAGCTTTCGCCGCAGCGTTCAAACCCGTCAAGCCTGGGCAATGTCGCATCAAGAATGTAAGAGGTAAAAACATCACGGGCGAGGCCGTGTGTCATTTCATGATCCCGCTTCGAGGTCATTTTTGACATGAAGCCAATATTTCCCTTTATCCGCGGCGTGATGCCCTCTTCCTCAAGCTGCTCAATCATTTCAGGCAGCCTCGTGAGGTACTTAAGGGTGGAGTGAAAATCGACCTGCGCGGGCGGTGTGGGCGTGAGCAGCAGATCGCTCGCGGCGAGTGCATTTAACATGAAGGCATCGAGGTGAGGACCTGTATCAATAAAGATGAAATCGTAATCAGAACCGATACGATCAATAATCGTTCGGCGCAACACTTCAGAGGGAAGCCTGTCAGGCAAATGCTCTCTGACGAGATCATTCCACTGACTTGCAATAAAACCATCGTCAATAGAAGCTGGAATGACATCAACACCGGGGATAATGGTGGGTTTAATGATGTCCTCTCTGAGCTGGCCAGCATCCAGATCGTTAAGCATTGCTTGTGCAGCTGTTTCCATTATGGAACCAATGCTGTTTTCCTGGCTGAGAAACATGGTACTAGAGGCCTGAGGATCGAGATCAACAACCAGAATACGAAGATCGTGCTGAAGAAGATCCTGATGGACCCGCAGGCCATGCGCCAGAGTCACCGTACTGACGGTTTTTGATACCCCGCCTTTCAGGTTCACAACAAAAATAACAAAAGGCCCACCCCCCGCGTGCACATCACGATATTTAGGCACTTTACGGTGAGCATAGATATCGACAACGTCCTGGATGGTCAGAGCATAATGCCGTGTGTTACCGGCATCTTTTTTGCCAAAGACGTGTCCCTGCGATTCCATTTCTTCAATGGCCTGCTCAACGGCACGGCGGCTGAGTTTGGGAAGATTAGCTACGGAATTGCGTGTGAACGTCTGATAGTACTGATCAAGACCAAACTCATTCCTTCTGACTGAAATATCGTCGCTCATGCTGCGCAGCATCGCGCTCGCTCTGCGGGCCGTCTCGTCCACGCCACCGTAATGACTTTTCATTTAACCGTTCCGTTGTCAATTTTGAAACTGATTGTACATCTGAAAAACGTCAGATCAACTTATTTCGTAAAATCATAAAAATGTTGTACAAACGGAAAATATGCCAACTGACAGTTTTCTTTAGTCTGTCATTCAAAAATCATCCAGGTAAGGAAAAAATCTAAAAAGCTTTAATCCGTTGAATGCAAGCTGAGAAGCACCTACCCTGACTTGATTGTGGCTTACTTTATTGATTTTAAATGTTTTTATTATTATATTTCAGATTGAAATTCCCATGTGTGTTGTCTGTGAAGCCCAGTGGAAGGCGTATGCTATGTCATTTATCAGACCTGCGTTCACGTGATTAAAATTACGTTCATTACACCGTCCGCAATAAACGTTAACTTCATTACCTGACTCAGGTCTGATGAATTTATGAAAAAGATACCATACGGCTGAAAATCTGATTCAAAATCCCATGAGTCTTCGAAGGCTTGTTGGCTGTTACGTTAACCTGTCAGATGAAGATGTGTGCTGAAGGGATGTTATATTCCCCCCCCCCCCGAAAATGTTCGCCGGAGGGGAGATGGATAAGTAATAAACAAATGTGTGTCCTGGCGGGAGACCTTTTTGTACACATGAGCAGGCGGAATGACCAGCATCCTTTCTTTTAGCGGCATCGGCACAGCCAGACATTACCTGGCAGGACAATAACTATATGCCGGGCAAACCATTTCTTAACAAATCAGCTAAATATGTGTGCTGGAGGGACGGTTCCGCTCTCTGCTCAGAAATACGCGGCTGCAGAATCAACGGAATTGAAACTGAAAGTGTGCGCTGACGGGCGACAGGCGAAGTAATCCAATGCTCGGTGTGTGCTGACGGGTTTAGGACAGAAAAATGTGTGTGCTAGCGGGTGTAAATAACGCCCTGAGATGCCATTGTGTGTGCTGGCGGGTACCTCACATGCATTTTAAACACGAGTACATGTGTGCTGGCGGGCTACAGAACCATCAAGTTGCCCGGGTGAAAGATAAAAATAAAGCAACCGGTACTGATGTGTGTGCTGACGGGTAACAATTCTGTGCGTAAAGTGCGAAAATGTGTGCTGGCAGGTGCTAACTAACCATAAGGAAATGAACATGTGTGGTGACAGGCGGGTATTCACAAAAACCGCTGAGTATGTGTGCTGGCGGGTTCATCGGCCGGGACGTTTCTTCAGTGCAGGACACAACCTTGACGAACACGTATTTATCCCAACAGCACACACTTAAATGTCGGAAGGTTTCAGCTTGGGGTTACGTTTATGAATAATAACAAAGTTTTCGCGGGCTTTACGAACGAGCGAAAACTCCAGATAACCGATGTTCTGTAACTGCTCAAGCGCCTTTTTAATCGTACGGTTCTGTTCACTGACAGAACTGCTAAGAGAAAGGCGCTCGCGCAGTCTTGAGAAGCTGACAGGAATCGGGTTGGCAGGAAGACTTTCAATAAAAGTATAGATCGCCTGAGCGGCTTCCTTCTTTGGAAGTGCTTTGATGGCGTGGTGCTGCAAAAGGACTCTGTAGTCTAACTGGAACAACTCCCATAGTTTTTCATCAGCCTCCAGCTGAACAATATCTCTTTCAGCATCAAAATAACCCGTCTTCAGAAGGCCTGTCTGATAACTTCCCCTCGCATCACTGCCGCGCTTAAAAGAGATTGATTTATTACGTAATTTTCCCAAGGACTCGTGAATGGTAAGCCGTAGACGGGCGTCAATTCGTTTAGCAGAAAATCCACACCCTTTGGCAAACTCAGTAAACTTCAGTTCGATCTTGTTTGATGCCAGACCATATTTACTGAATGCATAAATAACCCCAATCCAGGCCTTAAAATCGCTGTCCATATTAAGACGTGGCCCAGAAATGTTAATGTGATCGTATCCCTCGGCCCGTGCTATCTCTAACTGAGAGAATAATTCAGATGCATCCACAACATTGTTTTCGCCCTGAGACTTCGTGGGTTTGGGTACAAAAACACCGAGGCGCATAAGTGCTACAGGCTGAACGGTGTTATTGGAATTAACTGTGAGTTGTTTGTCTTTACTGACCATGTCACTGTAAAGTGCATCACCGATAAATGACTCATCTTTCATATAATTATCTCACTTACTAGTCACAGGATCTTACTGTGAGTAAAGATCATCTCTATCCCAACAGCACACACATTACATCCCAACAGCACACATTACCAGCCCACCAGCACACATGTTTATCCCGCCAGCACACATGTTTATCCCACCAGCACACATCTAGAATTGGCTTGAAGTCAGTCACCACAAGGCCTGAGAGATAGCGGGATCTATTTGGAGCTATAAGGATCTTACTGGAATATTTATTGGATCGAGCCTGTGCACATGTGGATAAACGATCGTCTCTACTAACGCGCCTCCGGCTTGTTCAACTGGCTCAACGAACACAAAAAATTTGTATTCGTTGAGCCAGTTTCTGTTGAAAAGCATCTATGGCGGGATCACTCAACGAATTTCCAGACATGGGCGGGAACACGATCATAGAGCTTCCCGGTTGCCAGTTCAGCCTTACGGTGATCATAGGCACGGGTGATTTCATATTGTTCGTCAGTGTGGTCTGAATACATCAAATGTTCATACACTGTTTCAAGCGTCTCCGCTGAACGGCAGCGGCGAAATTTCATGAGCCAGTCAGTTTTATTCATTTTTACCCAGTAAATTGATCAAAGTTACTGCCGGTATGTATACACAACCATTCATACCAGCTCTGTCAGCACCTTTCCCTGGTTATGTGTGTTTCCTACTGCATTATCCACTTTGTACCATTCAAAGTCGTCTTCTGGCAGAGCACACTCATACGCTATTTCGCTAGCTCTTTCTGCACTGGTGTATTCGCTCAGCCATTCCCTGATTACTTTCGGCCGTCACGATGACAAATCCCTCATGGCCATTATCCTGACCAAAGGGCGCTTTGCCGATCGCCGCGAAGAAAAGCGGCTACCGTGAGCGGTGATAAATAATATACGGCTGCTAGCCGTCATCCGTCCGGGCCCATTCATACCAGCCATTCGTCGGCACGACTGCCCTGCCGTTCCGTGCTGCCACAGCGGCTTAAACATTCTGCCGAAGGCGGTCGTTTCCCCTCTGGCGACAAGTCCGGCCTGTAGCCCCAGAATACCGGCTCAAAATGAAGCTGCCCTTCCCGCTAATTCAGCAGCATCTCGCGCGTTCCCGGCGCAATGTTGTACCGCCCCAAGGGTTCACTGTCGAAAGGCAGTTCTTCCGGTAAGATGCCTGCGGCTTCAAAATACTCGTCTCTACAGCTGTACTGCGCAAAAAGTCCACACATAATGACCTCCGTCGTTATTAATAAGGACATTGCGGTATACTGATGTCAGGAGGAGTTACCATGTCACATAATCTGGCCGCCCGAGAAAGGACCGAACGGGAAAAGTTAATGTGAACTTGGCCGCGTCAGGGGGCGCTTACCGGGAGAGACTCAACCTGCCTGTCATTCCTGCCCGGGTTGAGCATCAGCAGCCTGAAGACCTGAGAGACTACTTCAGAGAGAGGCTGGCGTATTACCGTCATCTTTCGCTGAAGCTGCCGGGTGGAAACGATCCTATTTATCAGAAAGAGCCAAAGGATTAATCTGTATATTTGGGATTCAGTTCTTGGATATTTTCTGTTAGCCCCGGAGAAATAAAATGGATGCAGCCCTTCTTTCAATGATGCGCTCAGGCGGCCGGAATCAGGCCTGGGCAGAGACGATGGTTAACCTCGAAGCCAGGAGGCTTGCCGACACGGCTAATATTGTCGCTGCCAGCCATCTGAAACACGGGCTCTCCCGCATTCAGTTCGTTCAGGAAATCAGAGACGTTATCGAAGCTCAGTTCGCCCTAGCCCGTCAGGCAAAAACCGATGAAGAATGCATGGCCTGTTTCAAAAATCTTCGGGCAGAGAACGACAGCCTTCTGTATCAGGCCAGAATGCTGCGCACTCAGGCCGCGAAGCTTTATGCAAAAGTGGAGTTTATCAGGGAGAATAACAGGATCGTGGGCTATGCCGTGTCTGCCGTCAATCTGGTACTGAACGGCCTGACGGTTTACGGCGGCTTTGTTCTGCTGGCCACTATGACACCTGTTGCTGTTGTAGCTGGCGCGATCATCATGATTGATGGGTTTAACAGCATATCTAAAGAGATTATTAACCATACGTCCTACGGCCCTTCCGAAGGCATCATTGCTGATGCCTCAACTGATATAGCCAGTTTTATGGGATTCAGACCCGAATACGGTCTGGCGGCCTATAATGCTGTTTCACTGACGGCCAATATTTATGGCCTGGTAGGACTGACGAGGAAACCAGAGTCCTGGCGGCTTTTTCGCTGGTTAAGAAGTGATTTCAGAAACAAGCTGGAGTCAATGAGCCGGCCAAAACTGGCGCTTAAAATTGTCAGCTACGGGGTCAGAGGCAAAGTTGTTGTTGATCTCGTTGAAACAGCCAGGTCCCAGGATAATTAACGACGGTAAGCTCTCCGGTGACGCCAGCATTTCCAGGCAAGCGTTACGGGCTGAGCAGAGAGCACTATTGCAATCACGATCAGAAATGACACCCCACCTGCAATAATTTTGACGGGGGAGCTGAATACTAGCAGGGCCGCCATCACCAGCAGGCTGAACGTGATAACCCATGTCAGAGCCCGGAAGCGGTTTGCAAGGCTTTCTACAGCTTCCTCCAGCGTGCCCCCGTGTACCGACACGTTGTGTTTTATTCTGCTTAAATCTGCCTGGCTGATACCCGATTTCAGCAGGGCTTCATCGCTGACATTCATTTCCTGAATCCTGACATTAGTCTGACTGACTGATGTATATAACAGATTATGACAGCATCTGTAACCCGGCAATCCTTGCCGGGTGACGACGGCATATCATCCGGCCTTCTTTTCCGATTTCTCCTGCGCATGCTTTATCAGGTCGCTGATATTATCACTCATCTGACGGCTTCTGCCCTGCCGGTAGTCCGGCCAGGGCAGGAAAGGATGCGAGGATTCGCCCATCAGCACTATACCGGTGGGACAGCGCCAGTCAGACGGCGCATCCGGGTGATAGCGAACGAGTACGGCCGGCGCGTCGCAGTCTTCCTCACCCTCTCCCAGCAGCACGGGCGACGCGATGGCGGCGTCTTTCTGTGACACAAACCACAGACTGTTGGAGAATATAAACGCCAGCAGCGCCGAGGCAATGAAAGCACCGGTGTACCAGAAACGCCTGCCGGCGCGCCGGGCCAGCATGAAATACAGGCCGCTCAGGAACGCCGCCCCGGCCACGCCCGTCCACTGGGCCGTTATGGCCACCTCGTCCAGGGTGTGCTGTGTGATGTCATTTCCGGCCGCCCAGAACCCTGCCAGAACCGGTGCAGCCAGCGTCAGGGGAAGCAGAATGATGGCGGATGCCAGGAGAACGGTGCCGGCATTTACTTCTGTGGCGGCGTTACGGAGGCAGAAGAGTTCATGCAGGCTCATCACCAGCAGGAAAAGACACAACGTCATGTATAACACGGCCACCCCTTTTACGTTCTGACGCAGAATGAATCTCAGAGCGAGAATGCCTGCTGTATTAAAATAATATTTACGGTGTCTGTGCGCTGTTATTCCGCGACTGAACGGGGGCATAATACCATTCTGATTTCCTGTCAGGAAAATAATAAATAATGAAACTTAAGCGGGGAAGTTTATTTATTTTGTCTGTCGTATTCAGCGTTTCTGCGTCCGCAGGAGACAACATTGCCGTGGGTTTCTCGCCGGTCGGAAGCGCGCAGCGCCTTATCCTGAATGTCATCGCTGGGGCAGGGAAAACGCTGGACGTCGCGGCCTACGAATTTACCAGCCGGCCCGTCGCAGATGCGCTGATAAGCCAGTCGCAGCGCGGCGTGGCGGTCCGGCTGGTTGCGGATGAAAAGGTCAGCCACGACCGCCATTCGCTGGTCTCCCTGCTGGCCTGCAGCGGGGTGCCGGTCCGCACGGACGACCGCTACAGCATCATGCACAACAAGTTTATTGTGGCCGACGGAGTGAATACGGAAACCGGATCGTTTAATTACACCTCATCGGCTGAAAAGCGCAATGCGGAAAATGCGCTGGCAGTTTTTGATAATAAAGCAGTTGCTGCTGAATATAACGCAGAATTCGAAAGACTGTGGAATGAATCCACGCCGGTGACGTGTCAGGATAAATAAATGCGTGATGTCCGGTGCGGCTGCGAAACGTAATTCCGGACGGGGGGAACGGGCATGGCCAGAAAGAAAACCTACGCGGTGCATTTCCGTGGACAGCGCGGTGAGCGGGACGCCAGTGAAGCCTTCCAGCAGGAGGAAACCGGGACCTGGCAGCGCTGGCTGAAGCACGCCCGCGACAACAAGAAAACCACGGTGGTTACCTGCAGCTGCCTGCCGGCAGAGACTGACCCTGTAAAGCGCCGTCTGAAGGTGCATTATTCTCAGGAGACTGAACGCTGCTGGCTCTCTTCATATGCCTTTACAGGTAACGAACACAAGCCGGACTGCCGGTTTTATTCGGTGTGGTCAGACGAACGCCAGGCGGAGATTTATCAGGGCGATGCGGTCCGCACCACAGCCGACGGCACCATCGTGGTCAGGCTGCCCACCGGCCTGCAGAAAAAGGCCCCGTCAGAGGTCAAACCGGCTGAGAACGAGCCCGGTGATGAACCTGTGAAGCGTAAACGCCGCCCCTCGATGCGCCTGCTGGGGCTGCTTCACCTGCTGTGGGAACAGTCCGGCATCAACGTCTGGCACCCCGCCTTCGACAAAAAGAAGCGCACACCCGGCTGGGTGAGCTGGCGCCTGCAGCAGACTGCAGGCCGGATACGGGTCGGCCGCGTGCCACTGGAGGAGTCGCTGCTGCTCATGGCCATGAAGGGAACGCCGCAGGTCGTGGCCAACCGGGAACACCTGAGAGCGGCCGGAAAGAACAAAAGGCGGCTCATCTTGGTATCCGTGCTGGCCTGCTGGAATGAGGCTGCTGAAGCCCGTCTGCAGACCACGCTGCCTCTGGGGCTTTTTTTCGGCTTCCCTGACCTGATTCTGCCGGAGGACGTGCGCCTGCGCCTGGAGAGGAGCTTTGGCCGCGAGCTGGGCGACTGGAGACGGGGCATGAAGGTCGTCGTCATCGCGGAGACAGAGCCGCCTGAAACGACGTTCAGGCACACAGACGGGCGCAACCGGCCGTTCAGCTGCAGCACCGTCATCGACGTGGCGCTGATGACGGTCAGCCCCCGCTTTATTCCGCTGGATTCGGGCTATGAGGGAATGGTCGAAGACCGGCTGTGGCAGGAAAAGCGCGCCTTCATCAAGCCGCTGCGCTACGACGGCGAGGAAGACGTGTTTCCGGACTTTGTGCTGAAGGACGTTTCCGGCGTGGACGCGCTGCCCATGGAGGTCTTCGGGATGAACACGCCTGAGTACCTGCAGCGTAAGCAGGTGAAAACGGCCCATTACGACAGGGAATACGGACCGGGTAACTGGTGGTACTGGAATGCTGCTGACAGGTCAGACATGCCGGCATTTCCGTAACACTGACAACGCAGCTGTGGTTTCCCGGGATATGAAGGCGCTCGGGTGCGTCCTAATCCACGAAACGGAACAGTATACGCACCTCATCTTTCGCACTCAGTGCCTTCAGCGCATCGAGGTGCTAAAAATACCGTTCACCCAGAAACGCACGGTAGGTGGTTTCATGCGGCGGTGTGGTGCGCTGATCGATAAAGCGCTGGCCATAATCAAATGTCGTCAGCTCAGCTGCGCTCAGCCAGGAAGAGCCGTAGCATGACGCTTCCGAACGGGCGATCCGTTCGGCAACGCTGGCCGGTGGTGGTTCACCCCAGCCCCAGCCGCTTTCCAGTTGCCATACTTCGGGCACCAGATGCCGCAGGGCTTCCTCAGAAATATCATCCGGGAAACCCCGGGGTTCAGCAAGCACCTGACACTGGCTGTAGTTCCTCACATCGGCAAACAGGCCAAACATGCGATAATCCTGATACATGAATGGCTCGCTGTATGCAGGGGCTTCATGGTCGTCACTGTCATCGTGCCGGGCAGCAGGGGGAAAAGCGCCGTAGCCTACGGGCTGCCACCCGTCAGTGGTGCGTGTTTCAGCGCAGGTGCGAATATAAGTACCCATCGTGATGTCCTTGTTAAGTGCCAATGTCTGAACAGTCAGACGCGCTGCCTGACGGTAAAGCAGTCAGTAAACCGTCCGCGCTTGACGGGCCCGGTCTGCCTGATGCTTGTATTTCGGGCCTCGATGCCCTTTGACCGTAGCGCTGCTGCGACACGTTCTGCCTGCTCACGACTGGCCACGGGGAAGCTGACGGGATGTGACTCAAACCAGATCATCACAGAATGAGTCATATACAGTGAGGCATAAAGCGGGCGAGGTTCAGTCACAGGCGTTACCGCATTACTGTCGTTGAGTTCAGGTACTGCGCCAAAAATGCCTGAAAGGTAATCATCCAGGCGTTCAATGAAGGCTGGACGTATTGTTAACAGTTCGGGGTTGTCTTCTGAACTGTTCCACTGGTTCGCCTGCCGCCTCAGACTGTCCAGAAGTGATAACGATTCATAAGGAATTTTTTTCCCGGTACTTTCACCCCGAATAGCGGACTCCAGCTGGTTTATTCTGGAAGACTGTTGCCTGATTTTCCGCATCATATAAATACAGATAATCAGCATGGCCACAAACGCACTGCCTGGCAAAATGGTCATTTCTGTCCCCTCTCTGCAATGCAACCTGATTTATGTTTAACTACTGACCGGACTTATCTGCCTTGTATATCGACCAGATGCGTTTTACCTGGCTTATGCTGCAGCCTGCCAGGGTGGCGGTCCGTTCAATCGTCATGCCGGATTCACGAAGCGCAATAATGCGCTCATGCGTTTTATTGTCTGGCCTTCGCCCTTGGTACTTACCTGACGCCTTTGCCAGCTCAACGCCCTGCCGCTGTCGTTCCCTTCGGGTTTCGTAGTCGTCACGCGCCGTCTGAAGTGCGACCTTAAGCAGCATGTCCTGGACGGACTCAAGCACGATTCTGGCCACGCCGTCCTGGCTTATGGCCAGCTCGGATAAATCCACTATGCCGGGGATGGCCAGCTTTGCCCCCTTAGCCTTTATCGAGCCAATCAGCTGCTCGGCTTCCGTAAGCGGAAGACGGCTGATGCGGTCAATCTTCTCAGCCACGACCACCTCCCCGGGCTGCAGGTCGGCAATCATGCGCTGGAGTTCAGGCCGGTCTGCCCTGGCACCTGAAGCCTTCTCTTTATAGACGCCGGCCCCTGCCCCGTGCATCCTCAATAATGCTGTTCTGCCGTGTCAGTTCCTGTTCATCGGTGCTGACGCGAAGATAAATGCGTGCAATCTGCATGGGTTTAACGGTCCGTTCCTCTTAACGTAAATAATCGCTGAGCGCTTCGCGGCCGCCGTTGTCTTCAGGCATGACGCTCACAATGCGCCTCAGCGCGGCTTTGTGTGAGGGCGTACTGTTCACGAGCGCCATCAGCTTCCGCTGCGCCTCTGCCGCCGAACAGCAGGCTGACGAGTATTTACGGGGCCTGGACAGACGGTCCCATAAGCTGATGTTTATCAGGCGGCTTGTCAGAACGTACATGGCTGTAAGCGCATGACGCACCTCTTTCTCCTCTTCAGGGAGTTCACCTTCCGTGTAGGTTTCCCCCGGAGGACTGAGATAGGTTTCATCCAGTGGATGGTTTACTAAAAGGCTGAAGGGCTTCACTGTGACCTCCGGGAATGTTTTCAGTGCAGGCAAACAATGTTAACTGAGGAAGTGAAATTCCCTGTACGTCGTCCCCTGGATATTTATGTCATCGCGTACCCTGATTTCAACGTGGGCATCCGGGCTGAGAAATGCGATTTTTTCAGCGTGTTTAATCTCAGTCGTGCAGATGCGCAACCATTCCGGCTCCCCTGAAAGCAGAACCCCGTACAGCATCAGGTTAACCCCATTGACAGTGACCACATGTACAACGCGTTCGACCCTTCCCGAAAAAGTTTTCGTTTTTCTCACCGGCATGCATCACCCCTTTTTTATTAAGGTCTTGTGACGGTCAGTTTGAGTATACCTGTGATGGCCTTTTTTTTATCAAAGCTGTATCTGAAATCCTGCTGGCGATGAAATTAAATAGATTTGACGGACTGAAAATCTGCAGAAGCTTTTTCTTCCGCTTTTCAGGGTTGACATCAATTTTAGGGTTTTTCTGGCGCTCATATTTCCAGAAAATTAATTATTTCAATTTATTTGGTCTTGAAATGTCAGGTTCTGTAAGCATGGCGATCTGATATTATGAGTTAACTCAGACTAAACTTTTATTTTTTTGTTAATGTTTCATTATTGTTTAATTTTAATGAATATTTAATTGCAATGTGTTTTTTATTATTTTTCATTTTAATCATAAGGTTAGGTTTTTTTCGTTTGCTTGCTAATTTCTGAAAGTGATTTTTTTTAAAGTCTGTTAAAAATTAAATAGAAAAATAACAATATGTTCATAAAAATAGCGCTTCACCAAAAAAGGATAAAATAAAATGAACAGTTACGATGTTGTTCTTATCGGCGGGGGTATTGCCGGACTGATGTCTGCCTATAAGCTCTGTAATATTGGCCTATCTGTGGCGCTGGTTGAAAACAAACCTGTGTTCGCAGCAGGCCCGTCCACACGCAATGAAGGCTGGCTCCATAAGGGGACTTATCACGCGACCTCGATTAAAAACAGGCAGGAGGCTGTGCAGGTGGCTAAGCGATGTATTTATGGACACGAATACATACGTGAGTTTGCCCCGGAAGCCCTGGAGGATATTGACAAGCGGCCTCTCGCGTTATTAAAGGACGAATCACGAGTGGATGAGGTTATTTCCCGCTGGAATGAAGCCGGCGTGTCCTTTACCCCGCTGACGTTGTCAAAAGCGCGCAGCCTGGTTCCTGAAGCCGATTTTACTGAGACGAAAGCTATTTTTGCGGTCGACGACGTCAGCCTGAACACCCGCTTACTCTACAGAAAGCTGATCAGTGCTGCTCAGAAAGCAGGATGCGTATTCTATCTGGGGCATGAGATTACCGCGATTGAGGGCCAGACACTTCACCTCGAAAGTCTTTCGGGTGACAAAGCCACAATAGCTGGTCAGCGCATCGTTTACTCTTCCGGTACCGGGGCCAGGGATTTATTTACCAGACATCATGACCTCGCCATTCCTATCAGGTACTGGAAAAGTCATCTCATCATCACACCAAGGCTCTGTGCAGAAGGCGTTTTTTATCTGGACCCGCATCAGGCTGCGATGATGCATCACGGCGACCACAGCATTGTGGGTTTCAATGAAGACGCTTTACTGTCGCCATGTGCAGATTATGAGGTGATTCATGAAAGAGCTGAAAATATAAAAAGGGGCATCGCTTCAATATTTCCCGGCTGGGACAGTCGGAATTCTGTAAGTATAGCCTGCGTCAAAGTGGATCTGCAGACATCCCTGAACTGCAACCGTTCACTTAACGTTGCCATCGCAGAGCCGGTGCCAGGCCATATACTCGCCTTACCCGGAAAAATGACGGAAGCCCCGTTTTTAACTGACAAGCTGGTCGCCTATCTTCATGGCGCAATAGATAACGCTTCTGTTGCTATGCGTCCCTGTGATGAGTTTCGTGTGCTGGAGAAAATTGCGTGATGGACATTACTATTTTTAACCGTATGAGAAAAGACAGTGGATTTCTGACGCTCGACGAACTCGGTGGATTGTGTGAAGCCGGGAATATTATTTACGATCCCTTCTCGACACTTATATACAAGGACATAAAAATCGGGAAGGGAAACATTTTCTTCCCTAACGTAATTCTTGCTGGCAAAAACGGAAATACCCTTGAGATAGGAGATTCCAACACCTTCTACAGCAATACATCGATCGATGCCTCGGCCGGACCGGTTTTCATTGGGTCAGAAAACCAGTTTGGTGAAGGTGGCTTCACCGTTAAGGCTAACAGAACCGGTGCCGTTGTAAAAATAGGTAACCACGGCCGTTATCAGGGGGGCGCGTCAGTTTTTGGCGTCTCCGACCTTCAGTCCGGAAGTCAGATTCTGGGGCAGATTACCGTTGACAGCTGCACACTCGAAAGCGGCGGTGACTGGCATGAGCCTTCACCTGATGAAAGAGCCGGGCTGCTGAAGGGATATGGTACAGCCCGAAACCTTAACATACCCCGAGGCCGCGTCATCAACGGCGCCGGACGCTTTGAAGAGAGCGGAATTGAACTGCAGTCAGTTTATCACCCAGTGAAAAAGGCCTGACAGGCTGAAGGACCGATCGAACATGTGGATTTATTACGGTGTTTCAGCCGGCGTTATTCTGGGTTTTTATGATTTCTGGACAAAAAAGGCCATGTCAGGGAATGGTCTGTTTCAGGTAGTTTTCTACAGTTCTTTTTTTGGCGCTCTGCTGTGGCTGCCCGTATTTTTGCCTCAGGTACAGGCGTTGAGCCCGCAGCTGAAAATAGGTCCTGTTCGTTTTGCAGAACAGTGGCCTATTCTGGTAAAGAGTCTGATGATGACCCTGTCTTGGGTTTTCGCTTATTTCTCTGTAAGAGAGTTGCCGATGTCCTTTTCAGGTTCCGTCAGGGCCTCAGGGCCGTTATGGACGCTTGCGGGCGGCAGCGTGGTTTTCGGCGAGTTCCTGTCCCCCCTGCAGTTCACAGCGGTACTCGTTTCCGTGCTCTGTTATTACGGGTTATCACAGACAGGCAAAAAGGAAGGGATCAACACGCTACGCAGTCTCCCCGTGGCCATGATGCTTCTTGCAACCATACTTTCCTCATTAACAACCGTTTTTGACAAATATATCGTTCATAATCTCGATATATCGGCTTATACCATTCAGGCTTATTCTTCACTTTACCGGTTTATCTTCGCTGCAGCGTTTCTCTTTGCGTTTATCCGGCTTGGGCGGAGCAGCCTGCGTTGCATGTGGAGCCTGTACATTCCCCTGGTTGGTTTTTCATGGGTTATTGCGGAACTCATCTATTTTTTTGCAATCACAGACCCCGATGCTAATGTGACATATCTTTCGGTATTCAGGAGAATGAGCCTTGTGGTGGGTTTCATTCTGTCCGCATTATTCATCGGAGAGAAGAATTTCCGGAGAAAACTGGTTATCATCTCTCTTATAGTGATGTCTACCCTGTTACTGATAGTGAAAATTTGAAACTATGCAAAGAATCTTGTCACAGACAGGAGGAGCAATTTTTCCGGGTGCTGTAAGTGAATTTCCTGAGCGGGTATCAGTAATGGTAATTTTCTGAACTAAGCCAGCAAAGCCTTGTGAATCAGTAAAGGAGCAGCCGACAGGCTGCTCCTCTTTTTCATCAGTGACCGGTATCGCGGCGATCACGCCCTAATCCACCACCACCGATGTCGATGTGATTGTTACTGTCTTTTTTCACTTCCACAATGACATCATCGTGGCTGAAAGCTGACAGCTCAGCCGCGATCTTATCCAGATTATCTTTTTGTGACTCACCATATTTATTCAAGGACATACATACCTCCAATATTTAAAGTTGGTCAAACTGCCAGCAATGCCTGGCAGAAGAATTCTTGTATTGGGCCAGAATGAAAGTCAACTCATAAAGTTATGAAAAAAACTTATTTAACAGCGTAAACAAAGTGCGCAAGGATAAATTTCTTTTATCTTCAGTTGAATAGTATAAAAATGAAGTTTAAAAAAAATTTTCCTTTTATTATTAATAATAAAACCAATTTAACCTGAACAAAATTGATAGATATAAACTATTAAGTTGGGATAGCTATGTTTTTTTTCAGATGTAATTTAATAAGATAATCATGAGGTTATTGATTATTTTTTTTGAGAAAAGTTGAATCGTCTGGAAAAGGATATTGAAATTACCTGAATATGAGGTAATTATTTTTTATTCATGGCGGGGGGTGAAATATGCATGAAGATGATATCGTTATTAACAGAAATACGGTTATTAACGAAGAAGGTGATAAGGTTGAGCTCACGCTTAATGAGAGAAGAGTCAGTGTGACGGTCAGTGGTAAGCTGTATCAGCTTTTAAGGAAAATAACAGAACAGAACATAAACTTTAAAGACCTGCTTTCAACGGACAATGTGCAGCTTAAGGAAATTACTTCACTTTTGTACTTTAACGATATATTGATCTCCCGGAAGGACGATGAGTTACTAAAAGACGGCATTTTGTATAACCCTGCGCGAATGCAAAAGACGGCATTATCCATACCTGACACCATGCAGGATCAGTGGTGCTTTTTTGGTGCCCCGGCAGATTTTGCATTAGATCCCCCCAGATCGCCGGCGCATGGCCCCTACATTTACCGTAAATTAGGACGGAACCACGCTGAAATGAGGGATGTTGGCGACGTCGCTTACAGTACAACTGATAATATATACAGTTTCGGGGAGAAAATTCAGCATGTTGTCGCCAAAATCAGAGCGAAAAACAATAAAGCGATGATGTTCGGTGGCGATCACTCGCTGACTTATTTTTCAGTGGCAGAAACCGCGCGGTTTATCCCTGAACTCGTGCTGATACAACTGGATGCACATTCCGATATCAATACCAGCACGGATAAGTCAAACGCGCCTCTTTACCATGCAAATTTTGTTTCAAAACTCATTGCTGATAACGCAATCAGGTCAGTGATACAGATTGGTATCAGAGAGAAAAAAATCAGATATTCAATGGATTATCTTAAGTCTTCATCCATTACTCAGTTCAGTGCAGTGATGAGCACCGACGATAAAATAAGGCTTGCGTCGTTAATCGAGGGGAAAAATGTCTATATAAGTTTTGATGCAGACGTGATGGATCCTGATGTTTTTCCGCACGTCACGACGCCATTGGATGAGGGGATGAACGAGGAAAATATAACGGATGTTCTGAGCCTGATTAAGAATTCATGCCTTTCCGTCGTGGGTGCCGATATCATGGAATTCACCTGTGGTTTTGATAAGAAAGGAAATCCGTTTAACCATGAAATGACCTTGCTGGATAAAATAATTTCTCTCATTATCAGCTGATAAATCAGGAGGTAAAGATGTGTGTAAGCATGTTAACCGGTCACCTGACAGAATTTAATATCAATGAATTCTACCATCAGTCGGGAGTTCTGACGGATCCTGGCGCGCTGCTTGCCGATATAGAGCATATTATCCGTAAAAGAAGAAGTATTTCAGAAAGCCTGCTCAATGCCCGTGTCTTTATTAATAATGGCACCCGTGATGACTTTGGTTACAGTGTGTCAAATCATCCCCCTCGCGAAGACGAGAGCCTCAGTGAATGGCTTGCGCGAATAACCGGTGCCTCCAGCTTTTGTGCCGTTATTAACGGGCTTAACGGATGGTCCGACTCTCTGGCACAGAAGATTAACCGGGATTTTAATAAAGAATGGGTTGAGAAATACGGTATTCCGAGCCAGGGGATTGATGTTTACAGCTTTATGGGGCGATACAGCCTGACACCATTTGGTATTCACAAAGATCAGGAGCATACATTTCTTTACCACCTCGGCCCCGGAATCAAAAAAGCATGGGTGTGGGATCCGGCCATAAAAGACATTGCGCCGGTGGTGAAGTCTGACTCCTTTAATCTGAAGGAAACCCTCTCATGGGCGACGGAGGTCACTCTGCGCCCGGGGGATGCACTGTTTATTCCTCAGAACTGGTATCATGTTCTGGAAAATCCCGAATTTTCCGTCACGCTGGGTATTGCTCCTTATGAAATGAAAAGATCACAATTACTGACGTCTTTTTTGTCAGATTTCCTGGCTGTCCATAATACCGAGGATCCGTATATCACTCTGCCTCTGAGGGCCGAGGCTGACGTTAAGGATGTTATTACAGCCGTTATCCCTCCTGACTCTGGAAAAAACAGCCTTGATGGTATTGCATACAAAGGTCTGGCACGGCTATTAAACCGGCTTAAAAGTAACAGTTATTTCAAATATACTTCACCCGACCGAATGACCGGTAAAAGGACTTATCAATATCATGGTGACATCGTCTTCGGGGAAACGGAAGGCGGCTCAACGCGGATATACCTCCGTGGAAAAGATTTTTTAGTCAGAAATGAAGTGGCGGACAAGCTGTTTGATCTTAAAAATGAGATGGCCAGACCTGGCTTCAGCTATGAATTCCGTGATACTGACGCGGAAGGTGTTTTCAATAAGGTTATCACGCAACTGATCCGCACCGGAGTGCTGGTATGATTACCTTTCCTGTGAATGAGCTGACGGCTCTGCTGACAGACACTGAACCTTTTAAAAAGGACTACGTATTGTCAGAGGGAAATGCCTCCTTCTCGGAGGCTTTATTTAATTACTCACTTCACCATCTTTTTCGCGGGATCCGCCATCCTGAAAAAGACATCAAATTGCTCTGCTGTGGTGATGTCTACTATCCTGCCAGTGAGACGTGTACTGACGGAATACTGGGATTTTACACGATGGCCCTTATGCTGCTTCGTAAGCGGACCATCGTATTCAACCACCTCGAGAAAAGGATGCCGGAATACTTTTCTCTGTACACTTATCTGGCTGATAAAAAAGGGATCCTTTCACACTACAATATTTACTGGTCGCCCGCTGACAGCACCGGTGCCGGTGCCCACACTGATGACCATGATGTGGTCATCGTGCAGCTCGCGGGTAAGAAAAAATGGAGGTTTGAACACGAAGACATCACGCTAAAAGCAGGCGATATTCTCTTCGTCCGTAAAGGGACGCTTCATGACCCGGTAACGGAAGACGGGCACCAGTCGCTGCACCTGACGGTGGGCCTCGTTTACGGGGTGTCCTCTTTCCCTGCTTTCCCCGAACCCGCGTCTGCAGGAGATCACCCTGGCGATGTCTCAGCGGTGACATTTTTCCGGAGTATGGGCAATCTGCTCGGGGGGGCTGAACCGGCACTGCATACGGGGCAGGATGTTTTATTGGATGAGGAGGATTCTTACATCCGGTTCACTTACAGGGAAAATGTCCTTGAATTAACGAAAGAAGTCTTTCATCACATCTTTGAACGCCGGAGCCTCAGCAGTTTCTCTTCACGCCCCGGAGCTGACAGAAAAGACGTCATCAACCTCATTCTTTCTTTCTATAAAACAGGCATCCCCGTGGAAATAAAAGGAACAAGTTAATGCTTGATTACATGGTTGAGCAGTTCAGCAGGCTGCCTGTTGACTCCGGGTTACTCAGGAACGGCATGAAAGACTATATTGATGAACAGCTGCTCTGGTGTGAGGACAGCAATTTTTCATCAAACTTTCCTTTCCTTGAGACCGGCCTGCCTCAGGATTTTTTTCTTCAGAAAATCGTTTCCTGCGACGGTAATGACTACCTCACCGGACCACGATACAGAGGCGGCGATTTGAAGAAGCCGTTCATTGATCTGGTCGCCAGCTCTGCTCCTCTGACCCGGCGGGCAATGGCCTCAATACTGGACGTATGGCATCCCATGGGCGCACTTTCAGTCCGCCTTCTCCGGCCCGTGTCTGAGGATACGCGTGGTTGTGCCGATCAGTTTTTCTATGTCGGCGAAAGCATGCATGAAAGAAATGAAGCGGTTATCAGCGGCCAGACTGTCAGCATTGAGCGTGCCTGCCCACAGTCAGCTGAGTGGTGCCTTCAGGCTCTGGAACTTGCCTATGCAGGGACGTATTCCCGCTATCCTTTCCTTAAAGATAAGGTGTTTCCTGCAGATGAAGAAGACATTCGCGACGCCATTAAGGATGGAAGCCTGTTCATCATAGTTTATGAAGGGACGCATGCCGGTTTTATCATCTGTGAGAACGGACGCAGGGCGTTTATATCAGGACTGTGGATCACCGAAGAGATCGTCATTCCGCGCTTTCGCGGAAAGCACGTTGCGGGTTCTGCACAACAGGCCTTACTTTCTTTTCTCAGCACGCCCCGCACACCGGCATCGCTATGGGGAACCATTGAAAGCAGTAACCATCCTTCAATACGCGCCGCTGAGCGTGCCGGGAGAAAGCGGGTGATGGAGTATGCTTTTCTGGGTAGGGAAGATGTGCATGATTAAGAGCTTCCGGCAGCTTACGCTGTGTCTTTTCATACTGTTGTCCACACTCGGCTTCTGCCTTTATCTGGGTTTTTTTTCCTTTTATCTGGTTAAAATCAAAACCGACCCCCTTTTTATTTCAGTACTGATAGGTTCAACTGCGCTCTCAAGCCTGGCGTGGGGGCCTCTGGCCGGGCGGCTCATCGACAGGAGCCGTCACCGGTTCTTCTGGCTGATGACTGCGCAGGTGTGTTGTGGCTTTCTGGTTTTCGCTTTCGGAAACCAGTCGCATTTCAGTCTCGTAGTCACACCTGTACTGGTTATATCCCTTTCTCTCACCATAAATTTTGCGACGATTATCGTTAATCAGTATCTGCTGCCTGAACTTCACAGGGATTATGAAACGAGTGTGGCCGTGGCGTCATATATCAGCGGGATCGCCGTTTTCGTCACCGGACTGGTGCTTGCCGCCCTTTATGACCGCTATTCACCCTCCCTGTTTTTCAGTGTGGCCGCCGGCTGTTTCCTCCTTTCGGCCCTTACTCTTCTTCCCCTGATCCGCGGTAAGAGCTGCGCCGGTCCGGAGGAGGCTGTCCCTGATACGGAAAAAAAAGATTTCTCCGGTATCTATCGTCAGGCTTTCCGGTGCCTGAAACGAAACTGGTTTCTTGCGCTGGCTATGTGCATGATGGCGTTTACGGAGACGTCGTTTAATACCAATTTTGACGTGATTGCATTTTCATTAGGTACCACACCTTTCGCTGCTGTTTTTATTCTGGGCGCGATCAGCGGCGTTCTTGACAGCCTGGCTTCGTGGTTTTATCCCCGCTCGGTGGGGAAAACTACGGTTAACTTCCGGTGGCGTTTTTTTCTGTGCACCTTTTTAGTTATTTTTTCGGGAGCGGTCTTACTTACTTTCTGGGACTACGACAAAAAGCCGTGGTTTCTTCCCTCTCTTGCCCTCTGTCTTGAACTCACGGGAGTATGGTGGTCAATTTTTATTGCCGGTCAGGTCAGGGCTGCAAGTCATGAAGGTGAATATGGCCAGACCATGGCCGCATTCCGCGTTCCGCGTTCAGTGGTGACATTCTTCGGGATGACCACTATAGGTACAGCGTTGCAGTCCGGTGAAATTGCCTGGGTTTTATCTGCTGATACCGTCCTGCTTTTTCTTCTGCTTGCCCTTAATATTTATCTTTACTTGAAAAAAAATGCAGCCCGTTGCGAAATGGAGAATTCCGCTGCGCCGATGGATTAAAGCCGGGAAGGCCCTGCACCGGGATTACCGGGCCTTTACACTGTGCAGAGCCCGTCAACGGGCTGACAGAGAGAATTCATTGAGCACAGGAGTACTGATTCTTTTCTGCCGGGATTGGTGTTATCGGTGTGCAATATCACGGGCGGTTTTCGTATGTAAACGCTGGTTCCCTGCTCCCTTTCCGTCGACGACTAACGGGTTGTTATCGGTACCAAAGCTCACCGCTCAGTTCCTTATATTAAGGCTTCATCAAAATGGCGCGCCTGATGGGGAAGTCTTGGTTCATCCAGTCCCTTAAACTGAATGAATTCCTTTAGTTCATCTCTGTTAAACCCCGCAGATGCAAATTGAGTGAAATTCTGATCAACCAATGCAACCGAACTAGGACCTTTCATTTGGATGTCGGAATTTTTTCATAAAATGGTGTAATCTGCTTAAGTTTAATCTGTCTGTTAACATACGAAGGAATCGTTCAGAATGTCTGCTAGGCAAAATATCCCAGCGCAATTACGCTTGAAGGAAATACATATTCAGAGCCTAAAAGGTATTTCTGATTGTACTATAACATTTCCGGCTGATAAAAAAGTCACTGCCATCATGGGCATGAACGGCTCTGGGAAGTCGACGATCATCCATGCTCTTGCCTGCTGCTATAAACCGCATAACGCAACCTCTAAAGAAAACAACCGATTTTCTGATTTCTTTACTCCTCACGATGATAATAACTGGCGTGACAGTGGCTTTACAGCATCTTTTTTGGCAGGAACTCTTAGCAATCAGGGGAACAGGATTATGTTTGTTCCCACACTGCCACCTAATGACACATTTACCCAGCTATATTCTAAAGTTAGCCGCTGGCAGCCTGTATATGCACGTCGGCCCGTCAAGGAGTCCTTATATCTCGGGCTACAGACGCTCGGAACGTTATCAGATGACCTCGCTGCGTCCCGTCATGCGAAATATGCAAGCCAAGTGTTTGGCCCCGCACAGCTCAAACAAAAAATACTGGATTCAATGTGTCGTGTTCTGGAGGCCAATTACTCTGATTTGATGATCTGTACCACGCAGAAAGGATTCACTTTTTATAAGTTTACAAAAAATGGAATCTCCTATACTGAGCATACTATGGGGGCGGGAGAAAAGCGTGTATTTGAAGTGCTTAAAGCCGCGCATGATCCTTCCATTCTCCCAAATGGACTTCTTCTGATTGACGAGCTTGATGTCCTTCTCCATGAGAAGGCCTTTAAAAAACTTGTTAGTGAATTAATCGAAATAGCAGAGAATTCTCTTCTTGAAATCGTTTTTTCAACACATCGAGAATCCATCGTTCATTTTAAGAGAACGATCAATATTGTTAGTATTTTTAATATGGGCACAGGGATTCAAGCCTTTCCTGGAGTATCAGCTGATGCGCTGCGTCAGTTGACCGACATTCAGCCCGAAATGGTCAGTGTTTTTGTTGAAGATGAACTAGCACGGACGGCTATCAATGTGCTTCTGGAACGAGAGGCGTTGACTGATAAGGTCGATGTTCAAATTTTCGGTGCTTCGGAAAACTCTGCAGTTGTACTTGCAGGGCTTTTGCTTTCCGGCAAAGACCTTGGGAAGGTTATGTGCCTGCTAGACGGTGATGTGCATCGTACAGTACAGGAAAAACTGAAAATCATACAGAAGTGCCTGACAGGGACGGATAGTGTAAAAAAACAACAACGCCGTGATGTATTGGGCAGGATGTTTGAGTTTAGCCTTCAGGTGCTTACCCAAAAAGGATCGCCGGAATATAATCATAAATGCTGGTTCGAGTCGATTGATCCTGCATTAATTTCGGCGGAAGAGTCTGCTGAATACCTCAAGCTAAGGCAGTTTTCCATGTCAATTAACGGGCTTGTTGACTGGCATGATTACTATGACAGGCTCAATCATTTGGCGCGAAAAACTAACATAGAGCATACCGTCCTGAGCTATATCAGTAAATATTCCCCGGCTTGGGGTAACTATGTTTTAGCGTTTCGTCAGGAAATTATTGACCGGGCTGCCGAACTAGGATGAGGGTGTGCAGGTCACGGAGTTTGACAGGCTCTACACCCTTAAAGACAAAATACCCGGCACGCCGAGATAACCTGCCGGGTCATTCAGGATATTACCCTCAAGAGAGGGGCTTACTTCACCCAGTCTTCCAAAGTCAGGCCCGGTACCCGCTCAAACTCCCGTGTATTATTCGTCACCAGCAGGGCGCCGGCCGCAATGGCGTGCCCGGCAATCGCTGTGTCATTCGGCCCAATCGGCGTCCCGGCCAGACGCAGCGCGACCTTAATCTCAGTGGTGGCGTCCACCGCGGCACGGTCCCAGGGCAGGACGGCATCGAGCCTGGCGCAGAACTCCTCGACCAGCTGCACGTGACGCGGCGAGGCCTTCGGGCCGGTGGCGCCGAAGCGCATTTCAGAATAAGTAATGGCCGAGACCACGATGCGGTGGCTGCGCAACACCGCCTGCTCCAGGCGCTTCAGTACGGCTTCCGGTTGCTCGCGCATGATGAACGAGCAGATACAGGTGTCCAGCATATACGTTTTGTTCACAGGTCAAATCGTCCTTCGTCAGTGACAACGTCCTCTCGCTCTGCCATAAAGTCCGGATCGGCTTTTTCGAGCTCCAGAAATGAGCCCCAGGTCGGCCGGACGGGGCGCAGGATGATGCTGTCTCCTTCCCGGACGATCTCCAGCTCGCTCACCCCCTCAAAATCCAGATCGCGGGGAAGGCGGATGGCGCGATTATTGCCATTTTTGAAAATAGATACGGTTCTCATAATTAACTCCCGAATATTTGGGATATGCGCGGCATATCTGATGTGAGGTTTTTGCACCGGATGCGGGCATATGTCCAGTATAGGCAGATGTTGTACATATGTATATATATAACATATGCAGATGATGAGTATATGCGTATGCCACACCTATGCAGATGCCTGACATATGGATATGTAAAACCTATACACTGTTCTCTCTTTTTCCGCTGAGATCCGAAAAAAGGTGAAACCGGATCTTCGCCTCTTCGGTGGCGGTTTTCTGCGCAGCACACCACATGTTGTGGCTACCTTGGCTGCATCTGACACAACATAGGGGATGCGTCAGCGGAAACCCGACCGGAAAACCCCGCTTCCGCCCGCCCCGCCGCCGTGCTACCCTTCCGGTTACTGCCCGATAAGGAAAAAGTCGGATCCGGTGAAAACAAGCTTCCGGCAATTGCTGGGCGGGAATATACGCAGGCTAACAGATGATTACATGATGTTAAGCAGGGTAATGTTTTACAGGGTGATATTAAGAAACCTTAATATCACCATTAGTGAAGGCCAGCACAGTGATGATGCCGTTAGTGAGATTACCAGGTGGTGACAGTTCATCACAGTAAGGAGTAAGCATGGGCATGTTCGACACGGTGACGTTCCGCTAACGGATGCCGGACGGTGAGACCGGTCCGGACTACCAGACCATTGAGCTTGAAGGCGAGTGCGCCGGCTATCAGATCTCCGCTGACGGGCGTCTGCTCAAATGGCAGACGGACGTGGGAGGATTTGCGGACACCGGGTTTGACGGCGCGTTTACCCTCACCGGCCGTGCGGGTTACCGGCTGTACTTTGAGCGGGGGACCCTGACATGGATAGAAGTGTACTCGCAGGACGACAGGCGCTGGCCGTTTGAGCCGGCCCGTTACATGACAGAACCGGGCTGACGGAGCCGGAGATGCCGATCTAGAGCTAGTACCTGCAGACGGTGCATCAAGGATTTGTGACGCAGGCCCTTAAGCTGGCCACCGCGTACCGGGTGTGAAGGAAGAATAAGGAAAATACATGAAGCCGTTTGAATCTGATGAGGGTACGTTCGTGATCACTGGTGAAGAACAGTATGTCGGTAAGCACTGGGCTTGTGAACCGCTTCGGCCGGCACATGCATGGGAGTCTGTGCGATGAGCGGCGACGTGTCATCCTGGGTACCTGTGGTCACGGCGCTTGCAGGTATGGGCGGTGCACTCGGCAGTCAGTGGCTCACGCACCTGTTTACGGTGAAACGCGAAAAAGCGGCTGCAAAGCTAAAGTTAGCATCAGAAAGAGTGTTTATTGGTAGCCAGCTAATCATAATGCTCGCGAGTTACCGGGAGATTTGCCATGCATATTCTAAATCACCGGTCAAAGACGAGCATATCCGCAGCCGTCCGGATGTGCCCGATTTCAGCGTTGTGAAAGGCGACTGGACCGTATTAAGTGGGCTGCTTCAGCTAAGAATTCACAAACTCGCATTCACCCGGCGGCTGAACGAGGCAGAACTGAGCGAGGTGTTTGAACATCTAGGGCCTGACGAATTTGATGACAGTGCCTCTCATTTATATAAGGAGGTGGTCAGTGAGTGTGACCGTATCATTGAGGAACTCAGGACTCTCTGCGATCTTCCTTCGCCCTGGGCTCTTGATGAATGAATTGTTTGCCGACAGGAAAAGGTATGACACAGCTAGTTAACTTTGATTCGCCGCCAGCGCAACTGCCGGTAGCTATCGATTACCCGGCGGCGCTGGCGCTGCGACAGATGGCTGCGCTGATTGACGACTTACCCAAATACCTGCTGGCGCCGGAGGTCAGCGCCCTTCTGCACTATGTGCCGGACCTACACCGGAAGATGCTGCTGACAACCATGTGGAACACAGGCGCGCGCATCAACGAGGCGCTGGCCCTGACGCGGGCCGACTTCACCCTGACGCCGCCTCATCCGTTTGTGCAGCTGGCCACGCTCAAGCAGCGCGGTGAGAAAGCCACCCGCGGCCCCGGTCGCGCGCCGTCCGGCGTGGTGCCGCACCGGCTGGTTCCGCTGTCCGATCCGCAGTACATCGCCCAGCTGGAGATGATGGTGGCCACGCTTCGCATTCCGGTTGAGCGGCGCAATCCCGAGACCGGCCGTACGGAAAAGGTGCGACTGTGGACGGTAACCGACCGCACCGTCAGAACCTGGATCAACGAAGCAGTAGCGGCCGCTGCAGCCGACGGTGTGACGTTCTCGGTCCCGGTGACGCCGCACACCTTCCGGCACAGCTACGCCATGCACATGCTTTACGCGGGTATTCCGCTGAAGGCGCTGCAGAGCCTGATGGGCCACAAGAGCCTGAAGTCAACGGAGGTGTACACGAAGGTGTTTGCGCTGGACGTGGCGGCACGTCACCGGGTGCAGTTTCACATGCCCGGAACCGACGCAGTGGCTATTCTTAAAAAAACCTGACAGCCAATACCCCGCGTCTCAGGATGTGCTTCTCTGCGCGGTAGTTTCGGTACGCTGTGCAGAAAAGGCTGCCGAGTAAAATTCTAATCCAGTGAAAGTCGTCCCGCACGGGATTCACTGGAAGTGACCGGACGGCGCAGTTGCAGAACAACGTCCCGGGGGAAAATGTCACGCACCGTCCGGCTCAACATGAAATACCACGGCCGGCGTAAAAAGTCACCGGATGCCGGTGAAGCACAGAAATGGTGTACTGTTGCTGCCGTGTACTTACATCGTTTTAACCGGGGGCCTGCAAAAGACGAGGCGTACTGCTGTGTATTACTTTCAGCGGAGTAATTCCAGCCCCCATTGCTGACAGCAGGCACTGATATCACGGGATGACTTCAGCATCACTTTGGGAAGAGTGCTGTTGCAGAAAAGCTCTCTGTGACGGAGCTGGTTTTTAGGCGCAGTCAGCGTGATGTATTTGAGCATTTCCCAGGTCACGCTGTCCTTTCCAGTATAAAGACCACCGATTCTGGGACTCGACGAATAGCACCGCTTTATATATCGCAGCAGTGCCAGAGGCATCGAAACATCCAGCAGTATCAGCCCGGTGGCACGCGCAAGTCGCTGTTGTAAGCACTTCGTGTAATTACCATCCATCACCCATTTTTCCGTGTTCACGGCTTCGGCATGTAATCGATGAAAATCTTCTGATTTTCTGGGGATCCATTTTGTACCCGGCTGGTGATGGAGCTGGTCCAGATGGATTAAAGGCAGAGATGTTTTGGCTGCTATCGCGCTGGCCAGCGTGGATTTACCGCTGTTGGAGGGGCCCAAAATACAGATGCGATGGCCGAGTTCTTCCAGTGACACTGATATATCCATAAATCACCCCGATCACTCGTGTCCCATGTAAACCCGGCTATCTTAACATATCTATCTTATCTGCCCTCTCCTGAGACACTGGCAAACGGGGCCTGAGCGGCTGAGGCTGACCGGAAACGTCAGGGATGAATTGTGGTTTATAAGCTGAGTAAAGAAAGCGTATTTACCCCTAAATAAAGGCTGCAGTTATCCTGCCCGGAGGCCCAGCCTGCAAAATGTCATAGTACTGTCGTGAATGGTGCCAGGGGGGAAGATTCAGGAGGTATACTTAAAAGGGCCTGTTGGTTTTTACAGGCCAATAATAGCAGTTAGCGGCTTAAATTGGCTATATATTTATTGGCTATTCTAATTGGCTGATTTTGTAATTAACCATAATTATACTGTGGTTATTTGGCCAGCTACTGAGGTTGTTAGTCTGGAAATAATAACTTCAGGTTAAGAGTGCATTGCAATTTATGTTTGCATTAATTGATAGTGAGCAATTTAATCTTGCACAAGAAAAATGCATCTAAAACGATTCAAACTTACCCCTTAGGTTCATTCGAAATTTTAGTGCTTCGTCTAATGCTACGTCCAAAGTTTGACTTTGATTAAAGGGTTGACGTATCCGTCAAAGCTTCGTACTATGAATCTACTACTCAACCCTGAACGCAGAGATTAAGTTCTCTGGCCGTTAGGGTGAAAAAACCGGCCTTGAGCCGGTTTTTTCGTTTCTGAAGGACGAGAATTCGTGCGAACAGCTTATTTCGTTGACGGGTATAATCTTTTTTACGGGTTGCTAGCAGGGACGCCTCATAAATGGCTTAATCTACCTGCCTTGTTGGCTTACATCACAAATATCCAAAACCCTGAGTCGTTCACCGATCAGGTCAACTATTTCACTTCACCAGTCCTACCCGCTCTAGCAACCAGGGGCGTTGCATCCAAAGAAGCTCAAGATACATACATTCGAGCTCTCAAAGCTAATGGAGTAGCTGTCCATTTAGGGAGACACCGCCTCGAGCATGGAAGAGCACCATCGTATACTCCAGGCGAACCACCTTCACGGCTAAACAAAGTAGACATTTGGGATTTAGAAGAGAAAGAAACAGATGTAAGTATAGCAATTGCTATGTATCGTCTTCTCTCCCTTCAGCATAGAAACAACATTGATCAAGCGGTTCAGCAGATCGTTCTGGTTTCAGCTGACACTGATATGACGCCAGCCCTAAAAGCTATAAAGGATGATTTTCCAGAAGTCACTGTCGGCATAATCTTACCCCACAGAGAAGGAATTGATCGCGGAGTTCCGGGGTCACTCAAAAATTACAGCCACTGGATAAGACGTAACGTAAAGACTGAAGAACTTCAGTCTCATCAGTTTCCACCTCGCGTTCCTACTAACAAAAAACCTGCTGATAAACCTAACTATTGGTAGTTTCACCTATCTTAGTAACTAACTGGTTTCGCTCGTTTAATTACTTATGTGCACGGGGACTATCAGTCCCCGTGCACCCCCCTTCCCCTCTATCATACTGAAAGTAACCATATCAAAGTGATATTGTTTTAATATTAAAATGATGTTTTTATGATGTGATTTCGATTGTTTTTGTATCTGCAATAGTCTAACATTGCTACATCATTTGCATATCTTAATGATATTATTTTAATATTAAAATGGAGTTGTAAGGATATGATTTTAACTATTGCTAATACAAAGGGTGGTGTCGGTAAATCTACTCTTGCTGTCAACCTTGCAGTTGCCCGGGCCATGCAGGGCAAGAAAGTCTGGCTGGTAGACGGTGACAAACAGGGGTCTTCGCAAACTGCTATTTTGATTCGTTCAGAAGCAGATATTCAGCCCGGAATTGCCTGTTCACACTATCCTGATGGGCCTGTATTGAGGACGCAGGTTTTACAGCAAAAAGATAATTACGATGATGTGATCATTGAATGTGGTGGCCGCGATTCTACTGCAATGAGGGCTGCGCTGACACTCACTGACTATCTGCTTGTTCCTTTCGTCCCTGGAAGCTTTGAAGCATGGGCGATGGAGGATGTCGTAAACATGCTCAGGGATGCCAGAAGTATTCGTGATGATTTTCCGGCATTTTCAATTCTCAACAGAGCCGATGTTAATCCGCGTACCAAAGACAATCAGGAAATGCATGAAGCCATGTCTGAATATGCTGCTGACCTTCCTGTGCTTGAGCACATTCTCTTTACAAGGAAAGCCTTTGCAAATGCTGCAGGAAGTGGCCGCTCAGTTGTTGAGATGAAACTGAAGCCCCATGAACGGCCAGCTAAAGCAGAACTGGAAAAACTTATTTCAATCGTATTTCCAGATTGATATGATGTTGTTTTAATATTAAATAGATATTGAAAGGACATCTATGGCGATTACACCTAAACCTAAAGCGCCTGGCGGGACTTCAGCGGAACAGGCTCAGATTGATGAATTTATCAACAAAGCGCCAGATGGCAACAAATCTGAAAAGCGGGGCGTCAAAAAAGGCCAGCGTGAACAAATTACCGTAACCTTCGACAGTGCGATACTTACCCAGCTCGATGAGTTGGCTTTACACGAAGGGTTGTCACGTGCTGCCCTGATACGAATGGCTGTTCGTCAGTTACTTGATAAGGGCGCTCAGGTAGGTGGTTAGTCACACTGAATTAAATCTGTTTAATTGTGAAGTGATAATATTTTAATATTAAATTAATATCCTTTTGGATGGAATTGGTTACAGTGTTTTTTCAGGCTAATCGTTCGATTTGTATCTGGCCTGTGTACCAGAAAGATCTGCGCTCCTCTCATTTTAATATTAATATGGTTTTTTTTAATATTAAAATAATATTTATTTGATTGTAGATTGCAGTACTGGATGACTGATTAAGATTAAGGGTGATGTTAATCTGAAGCGAATCACGTTGAGGATCTTATGAATAGAATTTTATTGCTGATCTCAGGATTCATGGGGTTTAGAAAACTCACCGGCAAAGACAGGAAAAGTGCAGGGGAGTGGGGCTTCCTGATCAGTATGCTGTTTATCGTTCCGCTGCTGTTCTGGGAGCACCCCGGTGTCATCGTCTCTGTCGTTCTGCAGTTGCTGTGGGCGGCTGTGGGGACACGCTCCGCTTTTCTGGCCAGCGAAACGTGGAAAAAAAACAAACAAAAACCCTGAATCTCTCAGTAACCGATTTGCAAAAATAAGCGCTTAACGTCACCGCATACTTAAACGTAACCATTAAGGCAGGTACCATGGGCAGCTTCAGCGATATCCGGCCGGTTAATATCACCCACGAAGAGTTTGACCGCAGCCACAACGGCCAGTATTTCCAGACCAAAGACCTGGATATGGAATACGGCATGGCCGAATACAGTATCTTTAACGCGCAGCTTTACAGAAATGTCAGTGATGCCGGGGCAGGGGAGGCGGCGGCAGTGCCTGTGCCGCATACGGGCACAGTTGATATCTACACGTCAGTTAAAGAGTGCAATCAAAAACTGATTTACTGGGTGGAATACCGGCTCGGGTTTGAAGCAGGCAAATTGATGAACGTCGAACTGACGGACAAGACGCTGCAGGAAGACCTGCGCGACCTGTCTAAATTGCGCCCGGCCAAACCGGCCAACCGGGTGGAAGTCACGATCAGCGTGAACGGGCTGAGCGGTGAAAGACAACGGGCATTTGCGGCCTCGCTGACGGACGATAAGCTGTCACGCATCCGCGAGATCCTCGGCGAGCCTACGGCATCCATTTTCTTTCCCGCTGCACCCGTAGTGAAGGGGAATAATGATCCGTTTTTACGCTTCCCGTCAGTCATGACAGTGGCCTCTGTGGTTCAGGGCATGGAAGACTTACGCGGCGCAACTGACGAAAATCTTCATGTCGTCTCTCCCACAGGCGACAGGATTGTGTTGATTGATGAGCTGCATTCAAAATACGAAGCCCACCGGTTCAGTCCGGATGACAGACAGGCTGAATGACATTCGCACTGTCACCCGTTGAGGGCGCTGGTTCAGATTACCCGGGCAACCGGTATATCGCTCCAGCGCGTGGTCCACGCCGGTGACAGCATGTCCCGCTTCATCTTCCACTCGGTATCAATTCCCTGACCCGCAAACCATACCCGCCCCAGACCTGACTGGTTGATGCCGTCCAGCACCTGCATCAGCTGCGCGCTGTTTGCCCGCGGCCGGTTGTCGTCAAACAGGTTAAGCTGGCTGACGCCATGAGGCGTGAAGTCATCAAGCATGACGCCGGCCTTCATGTACCGGTGGCCATCCAGCCAGATGCGGTCCAGCGCGCGCATGGCCACGCCGATGATGTCCCGCGTGTCCTGGGTGGGCAGGGTAAGTTTTTCCCCGGCCGTGTTGCCGTAGAACGTCTCGCCGACCGCATGGGGCGAGGTCCGGACAAACACGCTGATGTGCCGGCAGTACTGGCGTTCGCCCCGCAGCTTCTCCGCGGCGCGCGTGGCGTACTGGCAAAGTGCCTGCTGCATGGCCACTTTGGTGGTAATGCGTGAACCGAAACTGCGGCTGCAGACAATCTGCTGCTTTGCCGGCGGCATCTCCTCAAGCGGTATGCACGCCTCACCGTTCAGCTCGCGCACCGTCCTTTCCAGCACCACCGAAAAGTTCTTCCGGATGAAGGCGGGGTGCGTGCGTGCCAGCTCGAGCGCGTTAGTGATGCCGAGCAGGTTCAGCTTTTTGCCGATGCGCCGGCCTACCCCCCAGATTTCCTCGACCGGCTGGCGCATCAGCAGCGCCTCGGTCCGCTTAGGGTTTCCGGGCGTCAGCGCCAGTACGCCTCTGAACTGTGGCCACTCTTTCGAGGCCCACTGCGCTGATTTGGCCAGCGTTTTGGTCGGGCCGATGCCGGCGCCAATCGTCAGTCCGGTTCTGGCCAGAACGTGGGCACGCAGCCGGTGCCCAAAGTGCTCAAAGTCTTCGCAACCATCAATGCCGGTCAGGTCGAGGAAACATTCATCGATTGAGTACTGTTCTGCGCGGGGGACCATTTCCTCAAGAGTTGACATGGTCCTGACCGATAACGAATGATAAAGGGCGTAGTTTGAGCTGAAAATATGCACCTTTTCGGGGAAATCCAGCGCTTTTAACTGAAACCACGGCACCCCCATTTTTATGCCCAGGGCGCGGGCAGCTTTGCTACGGGCAATGACGCAGCCATCGTTGTTCGAAAGGACCACAACGGGTTTTCCCCGCAAGTCAGGCCGGAAAAGGGCCTCACAGGACGCATAAAAGCTGTTGACGTCAGCCAGACCAAACATCGGCATGGTTACCTCCGGCGCGCCTCGGTATTGTGGAAGAACCAGGTGACCACGCCCAGCAGGTGCAGCTCCTCCGGATAAATCACCGGATAGGCCGGATTCATGGGCCGCAGGGCAATCTGTGGGTGCAGCTGCAGGCGCTTGACGGTGAATTCCCCGCCGACCTCCGCAATGACGATGTCACCGTGCGTGGCTGTTTTCGCGCGGTCGACGACCATCACGTCGCCGTCGTACAGGCCCAGGTCTTCCATGCTGCTGCCGCTGGCGCGCACGAAAAACGTGGCGGCCCGGTGGGTGATGCAGAGTTCGTTCAGGTCCAGTTCGCTTTCGACATAGTCGGTGGCAGGGGAGGGGAAGCCGGCGGCGCAGCGCTCCACAAACAGCGGGATGCGCATCACGGGACGGATATCGGCAGGCCTGAATAGCGTCAGTCCGCCCTGAGAAGATGTCGCTTTCATGGTACCGCTCTCCGGACTGCATGGCCTGAAGCGGGTGCGGCAGTGAATGAATCTGGCATGGTTAATTTCCTCCCTAAATAACACTGTATATAAAAACAGTATTATTGGGCCGGAGACGCATGGCAAGAGGAACGAAACGGTACTCTGTTAAAGGGATGCCTATCTTACTGAGCAGACTAATTATTTTTTTGTCAGGCAGTTTCATTCAGGAGCGCGCGTAAGCAGTCGTTGCTGACATAAGTGAAATGACGCTTCCTCGTCCCGGCTGTTCGTTCCTCGCTCCGCTGCGGTACGCCTCAGCCTGGCCTGCGGCGAGCGTGGCCACCTCACGTTTTAAGGGCAGAATTACCGGACTGTGTAAACGTTGAACGGGCGGGGTGCTTATTTTATGCTCAGGTGAAATTTACGGCTGAAGGAAAGCCAGATGGAAGAGCAGGATTCAGTGGGCCGTTTTCTGGCGTCTCTGCTGGCCGAATACGGCATGAACACGGACGGGCTCTGCCGGCGTTCCGGTCTGCGGGAGAGTGAGGTCAGCCTTATTCTGCGCGACATACTGGTCGTGACGCCGGCCGTGGCGGAAAAGCTGGGGCGTGCGTTCTACTCACCCGGCTTCTGGCTGGTCCGCCAGGCCATGTCTGAACGGAGAATGCTCAGTCATCACAGATAAAAAGGGCCCGGCGTGCCGGGCTAAGTAAATCAAAAAAATACCATCTTCAGACTGACACGTCTGTGTGCAGCAGCAAGCCTGGCCGCGTTCAGCAGTATTGTTGTAAGCAAAACAATTCCGTGTGTGACCGGGCGTGAATCCTCAGCATAATCAGTGTCCGGACAGGAGAGAGTTTCACCCGTTTAAGCAAAAAGGTTACCGCTTACGCTTGCAGGTATGCTCCCGGGCGGCCAGGCTGAGGGTTCCGCAAGTTAAGCAACCTTCTGAATGCCTGATTGTTCAGCCGCCCGGTACCGGGCGGTTTTTTAATTTCATCTCAGTTGAAGGCCTGCAGGTATTCAGAAAAAAATCACCGACGAAAAGCGCACGGCAAATATTGCGCTCAGAATGAAGTGCGCCAGAAAAATGGCAAAAGCCACGCCCCCGGGCACGACTCCCGGAATGGTGTGCTTCTCTTTCAGGATGAACGTCAGTCCGGAGAGCACCGCGAGTGAAAGCAGGGCCTGCAGTACGTGACTCACCGGCAGCAGCCAGTACTGGCCAGAACCGGACTGAGACAAGACAGGCAGAAGGTGCTGCCGCTGGCGCTGACCACGCCTGAACTCCAGCGGGGCAGGGTCTGACGGGCGCGAGGGTGCAAAAAAAGAACCCGGCCACAGGTGGAGTCAGGCCGGGTAAGTGCGCTGAGGCGCGCAGTTCATCATTGATAGTGTGTGTAGCATCAGAATATTACCATGCCGGACGTGACATAAGCGTGACGTCACTGGCAGCCTTCAGACGTCCTCTGCATCAAAGCCAGTCTCACCGGAGGCTTAACGACCCCGCTGCCGTCACCGCTTTGCGGTCCCGGATTGCCCCCGCTGTTTCAGCTCAAAGCAGACCACCGTCTGGCGGCTTCTTTTCGTCTGAAGCCTGAAGGCCGTCGCCGCGCTCCGCTTTTCACCGGCGTGGCGGCTTCGCCTGACGCCGGACTTCACCGTTTCCCTCTGATGCATTTCTCTCTCTTTCTCTTTTTTCAGGGCCAGCACCGTGCCTTCACGTTAGCCGGGCCGCTGCGCAGTCAAGTGCCGCTGGCGCTCGCTCGCTCACCCGTTCTCCGCCGCGCGCGGGACATTCAGTCCGCTCCGGCGGCGCATGCGGCTTGCGCGTCCGCCCCTGACTGCTCCGCTTTTCGCCCGGCTGCTGTGGCGGCACGGCGCAGGTGAGGCCGTGCAACCACTGACTGAGGAGCAAATCATGCCGAACTGGTGTGCAAACAGGCTGCGTGTGACCGGCCTGGCGGAGAACGTGAGTAAGGTGCGGGCGCGTATGGAGGGAGAGGTGCGTCCTCTCTACGCGCGGGCAGAAGGGCAGGGGTTCAACTGGCGGCATCTGGAATGGGCCATCGGCGAAATGAAACAGGGTGGTGACGTATGAATACCTGGCTTGTCAGCTGGCAGGAAGAGGTGGGCAGCACCTCGCACGAGTATCACATGCTGCTCAGGGGAAGCGACTTCCGGCTGGCGGAGGCGGCGTGCGAGCGGATGGGTGAAAACTGGTGGCCACCGGAGCGGCCCGTCTGCTCGCAGGGCTGTTACTGGCAGTTTGATCGGGGCAGCGTCTGGCTCAAAAGCATCGTCCTGCTTGATGAACGGGAGGCCGACACCCTGACCGGCCTGCGGTTCCTCGATGAGTGGGGGGTGAGCGGGACGCCGGATGCGCCCGTCATCTGTGACCGCAGCGACTGCCGGTGGGAAGATTACCGGCCCTGACCTTTCACCCCGATGCCGCCCCGACCGGCGGCATCGCCTTCAGAAAGCCATAAGTAAGTCGCTCCGCTCCGCTTTACTGCCGCTTCCCGTCCGCTGGCCGGAAACCGGCGACGGCAACGTGCCGTGCCCTCACGGTAGCCGGGCTGCTTCTCAGACAAGCGAAGCTTCGCCGGGCTGCTCACCCGTTCCCCGCCGTGCGCGGCACATTCAGTCCGCTCCGGCGGCGCGTGCGGCTTCGCGCCCGCCCTTGTCTGCTCAGCCGGTCGCCCGGCTGTGTGGCGGTCACGGCACCACAGGGGTGCCCTCTGACAGTGAGGAGCAAAGTTATGTCCCGATTCATGCGTGGCGACAGCGTACAGATCATGTCTGGCTTTCCGGATGCGAGTATTGATTTCATCCTGACCGACCCGCCATACCTCGTCGGCTTTAAGGACCGGTCCGGCCGTTCGATTGCGGGCGACGTTAACGACGAGTGGGTGCTGCCGGCGAGCCGGCAGATGTTCCGGGTGCTGAAAAACAACAGCCTGGCGGTGAGCTTCTACGGCTGGAACCGCATTGACGTCTTCATGCAGGCCTGGAAGGCGGCGGGCTTCCGCGTCGTCGGGCACCTCGTTTTCACCAAATCCTACGCCTCGAAATCGGCCTTTGTCGGGTATCAGCACGAAAATGCCTACGTGCTGGCCAAAGGCCGTCCGCCGCTGCCGGCAAACCCGCTGCCCGACGTCATCCCCTGGCAGTACACGGGCAACCGCCACCACCCGACCGAAAAGCCGGTGAGTGTGCTGCGGCCGCTTATCGAGTCCTTCACGAAGCCCGGCGACCTGGTTCTGGACCCTTTCGCGGGAAGCGGTTCGACCTGCGTCGCCGCGGACCAGTGCGGCCGGCGCTGGATTGGGATCGAACTGCTGGAGCAGTACCACGCAGCCGGTCTTAAGCGCATCGGCGAACTGCGCGCCGCCCGGGCCGCCTGATATTTCCCCTTAACCCGACCAGAAGGACAGCACCATGACAGACCAGACCCTGAATGCAGAACTGACCCGGCTCACCGACGACGTGAACGACCTGGAGGAATCGCTTTACGAGTTTCACCTGCGGCTGCGGGACATGATAAAGCGCAACCTGTACCGCGGCGCCTCGCCGGCGCAGAAAATGGCGGGCGTCCTGATTGAGGACATGGATTTGCAGCTCCTTGAGCTTTACCGGCGCGCCGCCCTGATGCGCAGCCACATGAATTAAGATGCCGGAGTGGTCATTTAGTGACCACTCCTTTCTACTTCGCGGATACTGCCGCCGCTGTGCTTTTATCCACAGGGTTCCGGCCGGTTTATTCACCGTGCTGTGGACAAACGGGAACAAGGACGTTGGTAAGCGTCGCATATTGACCGTGTTGACACTTGCATGGAGGTGAATCAGCTCAGACTTAAGCTGATAGGTTTTGTTGATTTAGCACAATCAATCAGAGAGGGTCTGCTTTGAGCGAAAAGCGGACGTAAATTTTATGGCCAGAACAGTTTTGTTGTATTCACACTGCCTGGGATTTCACCAGATAAGGCGATAGAAACTTCTCTACTTCTCGTTTTCCAATTCCTAGCGTAAAGCTGACCCCTGCATTTTTTAAAATTCTGAGTCCTTCACCACTGTTTCTAGGATGCGGGTCTTCAATGGCTACATAAACATGGCGTGGTTTTAGCTCAGCAAGTGTCAAAGCACATGAGGGGGTTCTTCCTTGAAAGGAGCAGGGTTCCAGTGTGACAAAGATTTCACATTCACCTATTGGAACCGCTAGTTTTGAAATGGCGTCTATCTCTGCGTGATGATGACCTGGATGTTGAGTGAAGCCGTAGGAAACCACCTGTCCTTTATGGACAATCACGCACCCTACGGGTGGATTTGGTCTGCAGCCTGGGAGCGCTTGACGTGATTTTTCAAGCGCTAAGAGCATGAATTCTAAATTTTGGCTCATCTACTTTTATGTCCCAATAAGTTAATCATAGACTTACGATTTGTAATCATCCGGCATAAATGTCCATTATTTAGATTAATCACTAAAAAGCGATGACCAATCTTTCGTTGATTGACTTGTACTGATCCTTCGTCACTTCCGCTTCTGGCACTAGGCGGACATAGCTAACAGCATTCAGTGTGATTCAAAGGGGAGCAGGTTAAAAGCTGTCTATATATCCAGGTATATGCACAATCATTTATCCGCAGTAATATATTAACATCATTAAATAGAATAATTGTCCCGGTATCTGGTGCAGATGGCTACGCCCCTGAACATCTGACTCTGATGTGGGGACTCCATTATCTTTATAGGACAGTTGACCTGCCCCCCGGATTAAATACAAAACTCAGTTAGTAATGTCGGATCCTTCACTCTCAGAATTACCCTTTCTCCAGCTCGCTGCAAATTCAGACGGCGTCTGATAATTCAGCGTGGAGTGCGGACGACATTCGTTATAATCCTGACGCCATTCGCTGATGGTTTTCCTGGCATGACTGACGTCGCTGAACCAGTTTTCATTCAGGCATTCATCGCGAAAGCGTCCGTTAAAACTCTCAATAAATCCGTTCTGTGTCGGCTTGCCGGGCTGGATAAGTCGCAGCTCCACTCCATGCTCAAAGGCCCACTGATCGAGCGCGCGGCAGGTAAACTCCGGGCCCTGATCGGTTCTTATCGTAGCCGGATAGCCGCGAAACAGCGCAATGCTGTCCAGAATACGCGTGACCTGCACGCCTGAAATCCCGAAGGCAACAGTGACCGTCAGGCATTCCTTTGTGAAGTCATCGACGCAGGTAAAGCACTTGATCCTGCGACCAGTAGCCAGCGCATCCATGACGAAATCCATCGACCAGGTCATGTTGGGCGCCGCCGGGCGGAGCAGCGGCAGACGTTCTGTTGCAAGCCCTTTACGACGACGTCTGCGTTTAACGCCCAGCCCGTTCAGATGATAAAGGCGGTACACGCGCTTGTGATTAACCAGAAGCCCTTCACGGCGCAGTAACTGCCATATGCGGCGGTAGCCAAAACGCCTGCGCTCCAGTGCCAGCTCAGTGATGCGCCCTGATAAATGCGCATCAGCCGCCGGGCGCTGAGCCTCATAGCGGCAGGTCGACAGAGACAAACCTTTAAGCCTGCAGGCACGACGTTGCGACAGACCGGTCGCATCACACATAAACTCAACAGCTTCCCGCTTCTGGTCTGTCGTCAGTACTTTCGCCCCAGAGCCACCTGAAGTGCCTCCTTATCCAGCATGGCTTCGGCGAGCAGCTTCCTGAGTCTGGCATTCTCTTCCTCAAGTGACTTCAGGCGCTTAACCTCAGGCACCTCCATGCCGCCATACTTCTTACGCCAGGTATAAAACGTGGCGTCGGAAATGGCGTGCTTACGGCAGAGTTCCCGGGCAGAAACGCCGGCTTCAGCCTCGCGGAGAATACTGATGATCTGTTCGTCGGAAAAACGCTTCTTCATGGGGATGTCCTCATGTGGCTTATGAAGACATTACTGACATCGCGGTGTATTAATCAACGGGGAGCAGGTCAAACTGAGCCTCGCAGACAATACATATGGGAATTTCAATCTGAAATAAAATTATAAAAATTTTTAAAATCAATAAGATAAATAATAATTAAGTCAGGGTAGGTGCTTGTCAGCTCACATTCATTGGATGAAAGCTGTCTAAATTTTCGCCATACCTGGATGACTTTTGAATGACAGACTAAAGAAAACTGTCAGTTGGCATATTTTACGTTTGTACAACATTTTTATGATTTTACGAAATAAGTTGATCTGACGTTTTTCAGATGTACAATCAGTTTCAAAATTGACAACGGAACGGTTAAATGAAAAGTCATTACGGTGGCGTGGACGAGACGGCCCGCAGAGCGAGCGCGATGCTGCGCAGCATGAGCGACGATATTTCAGTCAGAAGAAACGAGTTCGGCCTTGATCAGTACTATCAGACGTTCACGCGCAATTCCGTAGCTAACCTTCCTAAACTCAGCCGCCGTGCCGTTGAGCAAGCTATTGAAGAAATGGAATCGCAGGGGCATGTCTTTGGCAAAAAAGATGCCGGTAACACCCGGCATTACGCCCTGACCATCCAGGACGTTGTCGATATCTATGCTCACCGTAAAGTGCCAAAATATCGTGAAGTGCACGCGGGGGATGGGCCTTTTGTTATTTTTGTTGTGAACCTGAAAGGCGGGGTATCGAAAACCGTCAGTACGGTGACTCTGGCGCATGGCCTCCGGGTTCATCAGGATCTTCTTCAGTACGATCTTCGTATTCTGGTTATTGATCTTGATCCCCAAGCCTCAAGTACCATGTTTCTCAGTCAGGAAAACAGTATTGGGTCCATAATGGAAACAGCTGCACAGGCAATGCTTAACGATCTGGATGCTGACCAGCTCAGAGAGGACATCATTAAATCCACCATAATCCCCGGTGTTGATGTTATTCCTGCGTCTATTGACGATGGTTTTATCGCAAGCCAATGGAATGATCTCGTCAAAGAGCATTTGCCTGACAGGCTTCCCTCTGAAGTTTTACGCCGGACGATTATTGATCGTGTCGGTTCTGATTACGATTTTATCTTTATTGATACTGGTCCTCACCTTGATGCCTTTATGTTGAATGCACTTGCCGCGAGCGACTTGCTGCTCACGCCCACACCGCCTGCACAGGTCGATTTTCATTCTACCCTTAAGTACCTTACGCGGCTCCCTGAGATGATTGAGCAGCTTGAGGAAGAGGGTATCACGCCGCGGATAAAGGGAAATATTGGCTTCATGTCGAAAATGACCTCGAAGCGCGATCATGAAATGACACACGGCCTCGCCCGTGATGTTTTTACCTCTTACATTCTCGACGCGACATTGCCCAGGCTTGACGGGTTTGAACGCTGCGGCGAAAGCTTCGACACCATTGTGAGTGCCGATCCCAGTTCTTATCCTGGAAGCGCCGAGGCGCTCAAGAAAGCGAAGCGTGAGGCGGAGCGTTTCACTCAGGCCGTGTTTAAAAGGATTGAATTCATCAGAGGTGTGAAATGAAAAAGGAAATGGTCAAGCTGGGTCGTCAACTGGGTAATTCCAGTTTTTCAAAAAAGATGAACGAGTCAGACAGCGAGCGGGTATTTACTCTCAAGTCAGGAGCTCAGGCCAGATTTGTCCTGACCAAGATACTGCATGACGACATCGAAACGCAGACGTTCGTTGATGCCACGGTAAACGGCCGTGACCAGGCATTTCTGACACGCGAATCAGTCAGTGATATTTCCCGGACCATACGGCTCCAGCAGTTCTTTCCTGCCATCGGACGTGAGGTCAATGGTCGAACTGAGATACTGGATGGTTCACGACGTCGTGCCGCATGCATTTACAACGGAACCGCATTTGAGGTGCTGGTGACGCGTGATGCCTTATCTCTCTCTGATGCCAGACAACTGGCCGTGGACATACAGACAGCAAAAGAGCATACACTGCGTGAACTCGGAAAACGCCTCAGGCTGATGTATCCGGAAGACATGAATCAGTCAGATATAGCCGCTGCAGAAGGGCTGTCTGCCGCCAAGGTAACCCGGGCTTTTCAGGCTGCCGCGGTGCCTGACGAAATCATCGCGGTTTTCCCATCTGTCAGCGAGCTTTCCATCAGTGACTACCGGGCTCTGCTGGAGGTGACGGATAAAGCTCGGGCAAGACTTATCGCCACTAATGCCTTAGCTGATTGCGTCCGCAGCCGGATGGAAGAGGATCCTTCTCATAATATTGCCGAGCCCGCTTATAAGAACCGGATAATCAGCTATTTTCGTGCTGAAAGCGAAGGACCCCGCAAAGCTGCGGGCAGCAAAAAAATCGTTACTGAAAAGCTGGCGGAGTTTACTGATAAAAAGCAGTTCGCCCGAAAAAAAACTGATGCTGATAAACGTCTTGTCACTTACGAATTTTCCCGTCTTTCAGCTGCCTGTCAGGTTGAGATTGATGCCGCAGTCCGGAGCATTATCGATAGAATGGTTACTAAATCTTTAAACGACCAATGATTTGTCTGATAAAAATGTGACTCTAAAGAAGTTTTATAATTAAAGGGTAGGTTAATACTACCCGCAAAAATAATCCATTAAGTTATTGATTTTAAATTATAAATTATGTTTATTTCAAGCTGAAATTCCCGATTAAATTGAAAAATTTGAGTCGGCAAACAGCTTGTATCTATGTTGGCAAGTTTTCCAATAAATATTAGGGCTAAAAATAATGCTTAGGGGGAAGATTATAATTTTACTGGTTTGAACAATATCGAGGAGCCATTGCTTTTTCAGGCATTCATCTCTCAATCGTCGGTTAGAACTCTTACAGTCCTTAATCGGTTCTTATTGACGCCGGATATCCACGAACAGCGCAATACTATCCCGAATAAACACGGCCTGAACATATGAATTACCAAAAAGAGAGGTGATATCAAGACGCTTCTCGAGCACAAACACTTCATGCACTAAATTCTGCGGAGGCTAAGATGTTCATACAAGATAAAATTCATCGACAATAAAGATATGGTACATTCGGACTAAGGGGCTGACGTAGATTCGCACGTAAAAGCTTATGGACTTGCCTGCGCTTCACTAATAGTCCATAAAGATTTCAATGCGGTATACCAGCTTATTGTTGACGCGCATTCCATCTAGACTCAGTAACTGTCAGAAACGCCAATAGCAAAAGACTATAGGCGGCTATCAGTATTGATATTTTCGCTATTAAGGCACCACTATATTTTATTGCCTTGGATGATTGCGGAAAGCTTTAAAGATAGTTAATTGATTCGATATTTGATGTCTTTAAAAATTAATAACACTAAATTCTTAAGAAGAAAATATCAAAGCAAACAAGCAAACAAGCAAGCAAGCAATTAATTAAACTATTAAGAGTTTAATAAACATTTTATAAAATTAGAGTGGTATTTTTACTCAAACTTGCCACATTAAGTACCAAAAGATTATTATCGGTATAATTATCGCAAGATATTGAATTTTCCAAATCGCTATTTTTCCCTCTCTTAGAAACTTATAATTTGGAAGGATGGTGAATATAAATATCAAATACAATAATACTGAGAACAATAAAATAAACAGTTTCATAATCTCGTTAATGCAAGCGTTATTAAAATGTTATGGAATCAAAAAGAAAACCTAAAATTATCTTATGATTCATTAATTTGCGTATTCATTCACATCTGATAGTCTTTTATTGTTAGTTAATTTTTTTATTCAATAAATCCCATGGTATAAAATAAATAGCTCCACCTGGTGCCTGCAGTTTAGCTATCTTTGCATTTGATTCTGCATCTTGCTCCATAACGAAAAAAGTAATACCTGATAGATTTTCAGCCGAGTATTTCTTATTTTCAGAAGTAGATATTTCTAAGTTTCCTGAAACTTTCCCCTTTATCCGTACCGATGTTCCCGGAGGGCAAATGGAACGATTGCAGTTGGTTTCAAAATTATTTACTAGGTGCGGAGTGTTATCGGGTGCTTTATAATATTTGTCATAGAAATAGGGGATGAGAACAAACATTGTAAATACTACCCATAACCAATTTTTCTTCAAAATAACCCCTCCAAAAAATTTTTTTTATTCTAAACCAAATATGTTATCAAATGTAGATGTTATCATCTCCAGTGAGTAGATGGTATACGAAGCATTTAACTTATCATTTAAGTTAGAAGGGGGGGAGAGACATCTTAATGTACAGTCCACTTAAGTATCTTCAAATACCTTTTATAAAATTTAGCCTGAATCATTTTTTAACAAATATCTAAAAATTTTTACCTATGGTACTCATAACAGCCGCTAAGATGTATAGCGCTTGGCCTCCGCCCCGGTGATCGATAGCTCATGATTAGTGCAATTCCCTAATAAACAATATGAGAATATTCCAGTATAGAATAGTTAATCTTACCAACAGCACATCATTGGTTTTCTAGATTATATACTGTTGTTTGGGCAGGGTAATGTTTCAAAGGCACTCTGTTTAAGAGACTATTTTACATTAAGTGTAAGAGGTGTGGCGGCATCGAGCTCTCCGGAGTTAAATGGCTTACGTCCTAAAAAAGAGTGAATACCATGTCATGCCCAACATTTGAAAATGATATAGTTGTAGTAGCATTTTGAGTCTAGAGCAACTCATACCTGAATTGAAGTCGCATGAAAAATGAAATTCCGAATGCAGCGATAAACTATAAGCATCTGACGTAGCTGGTGCTGCCGGGCAAATCTAAGACAAAGTTTATTACAAAGAAACTTTCGTTGCATCCACGTGAAGAAAAAAGGAAGTCGCCAGTCCTTTCCAAAGCAGTGTAAGATTTTTATACTCATGCCAATAAGGTCTCATAATAATTCAAACTATCAATAATTTACCGAGGAAGGCTTTAACCTCGAAAAGGCTACAAGATTTGATTTTCTCAAAAGATGCAGTGGCTGGGGTGGATGCATAATGAAGAACAAAGAACTCGTGAGTGTCGTTATTTGTGTGGCAATCTTTGGCCTGACTTACGGCCTTAGCGCACCGTTGATCGCCACACGATTGCAGGACAATGGCTTCAGCGAAAGCTATATCGGATTTAATGCCGCGATGCAGGCTATCGGCGTTTTTGCTGTCGCACCTTTTATTCCTCGTCTCTTTCAGCGCTTCCGTCCAAGGCTGCTGTTGAGTACCTCGCTTGCCGCCGTGGCCGTCATTATGTTGCTTTTTACCTGTCTGCCTTTTTTGTACTGGTTCGGACTCCGGCTTGCTTTGGGCATTTTCAGTGAGATTATAATGGTGCTCACAGAAACCTGGATCAATGACGCGACCGTTGAGCAGGCAAGAGCGAGAACTATGGCATGGTACACCGCCGGCATCTCAACAGGATTTGCCTGTGGCCCGTTAATACTGACCCTCAGCGCAAGCCAGAGCAATTTTCCTTTCTTTACCGGCACGGCCATTGTTCTCCTTGCGTTGATGCTGGTTAAGCTGCTGGGCATGGCGCGGCATCACCCGTCAACCAGCCACGCTATTGGCTTTCTGAAAAGCATCCGTATCGCCTTTTTAATGATCGTTGCTACGGGGTTAAATGCTGCCGTCGAAGTGGCCGGACTTAATTTTTTACCGCTTTATGCCGAGTCTCATGGCTGGAGCCGACAACATGCCGTTGGATTAATTTCGGTTCTGATGTTGGGGGCCATTCTCTTACAGCCTGTGGTTGGCATGATTGCTGACAGCGTTGACCGCCGACGACTCATCGTCATACTGGCGCTGTTGTCCACAGTAGGTGCGGCCATCTGGCCATGGTTATTATCCTGGCCGGTTGTGGCTTATCTCATCCTCTTTGTTTGGGGTGGGCTGTTCGTGGGGATCTACACCGTCGCAATAACCTGGGCAGGCGCGACGTTCAGCGGAGCAGAGCTCGCAGGCGTATATGCCGCCGCCTCGGTGGCATGGGGCGCAGGGGCTCTACTGGGGCCGCTGCTGTGTGGCCTTGTCATGTCAGCAACGCAGAATGGCTTGCCGCTGATGGTCGGTGCGCTCTGCGGCCTCTTCTGTTTAATGGCCGCAGTGGATCTGCGTCTTCATGGCCCCGGACGAGCCTGATAAGCCGTTACCGCCTCTGTCCTGAACGATTTGCGGACAGGGCTGGCAGGTTATTTTTCCAGGGCACGGCGCCATGGCAGACGGTGATACCAGGGACGAGGAACGGGATGCACCAGCGCATTCAGTGCCCGGCTGTAATCCATTACCAGGCCGGGCGTCCAGGCCATGATCTGCGCGCGTTTACGCACCTGCGCAGCGATCCATAGCTCCGGCACCAGCAGGTCGCTCAGTTTTCGCTCATGTGCCAGCGCACCATCCAGGGCGGCTTCAAGAGCATAGGCAACACTACTTGAGCAGTTACGATAAGTCAGGTTGTAGGTGTTATTGCGGCGATAAGATTCCCAGAAGTGGTTCAGTTTCCGCAGGCTGAATTTTTTAAACACGATTTGACGTACGGAATGGCACCATTCTGAGGATTCTGTGGCGTAGTCTGGCAGAAAGCGCCCTGCCACATCATTATCACGGGTGGCCTTAAGTGTGCGCAAAAACTCCGAAGGAGACCGATCAATCTCCTCGGCAGGATAAAGGCTGATGTAAAGATAATCAGCCACTTCAAGCGCCGCGTGGCCGGTTGAGATAACACCATTTTCGTCCACGGCGGCGATATAACGGTTAATGACAGGGCGCGAAACAGGCCTGGCTTCGGTGGTTTCTTCGGGCGTCCATACGTGCACAATCAGTGCGCGCGCTGCAGCAGACGTCGGCACCGGATGGGGGGCGGTCAGTTCCTGTTCCTGGATCAAAGGGGAGCTACTCAGCAGTACGTCGCCGGGTTGAATCAGCTGAAAAATAGACGTACCTCTTTTCATCCGCATCGCCTTCCTGGCGATGCCAAGGGTACTTAACCCACTGGTGATCATCTGAAAACCAATAAAGAATGATACAGTCGCATCATGGTGACTGAGCAGGAAGAACGAAAAGGAAATTAATCCCAGACCATAAATAAGCGTCAGCTTCCAGCGGGGAAAGCGCACAATAAAAGAGGAAAAGCTGGTGAAGAAGCCGATGATAAAAAAAGTAAAACCAAAAATGACAGCCAGCAGGACATTACTGTATTCCTGATTAACGATGATAATCAGTGATACGAATAAAAATATGCCGCCTTTGAAAAAAAGAATGCTCTTTTTTGTTCCGACAGCGCTGGTCGCAACACAAAGTGTAAGCATGCTTTCCAGCAGCAGAATATAGCCAAAGATCTGTAATGGGAAGTACGAGTGAAGGTCAAGACCATCGATGAAAAGTAATATACCTGTGATAAACCACAGTGTTGCGGCAACCGAAAGGTATCGGGCATTTCGCTTAATATATGCCGTACCCAGTAGCAACATGGCTATCTGTATCAATCTGTCCCTCTCCTAAATGCGCTGAAAAGTCAGGTGGAAACCGACCAGTTACCCAGTATGAACAGGGATCCCTGACGCTCGAACATCAGGGCTCCGCTATCGGTAACGTGCAGCCATTGCCCATTTCCGTATTGCAATCTGAATTGAATCGCAGGAAGCGTCTGCTGACGTGGAATGGCCTGCCAGTGTCCGGCGAGGCGCTGTTTATCCTCTGGATGCAATTGCGCCAGTATTGCCTCTTTCTTTTCAAGAATCCCGCGGGGAAGCGCAGCAAGTTCACCAGAAAGGTTTTCCCAGCAGAGCGTGCCCTCTGTCAGGTTTAGCTGATAAATGGCCTGTAAATTGAGCCGCGCGTCGGTTTCTGAATTGAAGCGGTAAATATTTCGCGTCACCACCCGTAAAAAGACCAGCAGCAACGCACTGGCGCATAAATAGCACTGCACAAGGAGCAGGGGTTCGCCGGTATGTAATCCCCTGAGAAAGAACGGCCCCACGCCCTTATCGGCATAATAGATAACGCAACCTGACAATGTTAATAATGCTATCGATCCACCACGATTGCCCCAGAAGAGCGTTAAAAAAGCGGCAAGAATAATCGGGAGGCAACTGAAAGCGAAAATCAGGCTTTCATCGTGGGTGATCGTATTGGCGATACTAAATTCTTTAACACCGCCACTGAATATCCACAACGACAGCGCCACGAGCGCGGCGAGCAGCGTTAAGCCTGACAGAAGTGTTTTGATGGAAATCTGAACGGCTGTGGAAAGGCGGCTGTTAGCAAAGCCCATAATAACGGTGGTGGCCAGGAAAATGCCGGTCATATCAGCAATAAAACCGGTCCAGAACAGATCGGAAAAGCTGTTTTTTCCTGCTAATGAGAGTCCGATACCGAAAAGCACGGCATCCAGAAAGCTGATGATAATGGTTGAGGCGAACCACAACATGATAATATTTAAATCATCACCGTGCCGGGAAAAACGTTTCACTATCCACGCAATTATCAGCGAAGAAGGCAGATCAAGAATGGCGTAAAACGTCTCGGTCGGCAGCCTGCTGAACGAAGGTTTATCCAGAATCACATCAAGCACAACAAACAGAACACAAAGTGCTGGCCAAAGTCGCCAGCGCGAATTCAAAAACGCCGCAGTGGCGACGCCAGCAGGAAACCATACGACAGATATGTGCAACTGAGGATCGTCAAATCGCAGCGACAGCACCCCAGACAGATAATAAACGACTGCCCAAATCGTCATTACTATAAAATTGGACATTCCCGCTGGGAAAGATTTTAGCATAGACTTATAATATATCCTGAGTGAAAACAAGTTTTCGGATTGGCATGCGAAAAGGGTTCTTAAGTAAAACTTTATCATAATTATCTTCTTAAACCAATATTAGAAACTCTTTTAGCATTCTCAAACTTATTTTCTGTTGGTTGACAAGCCATAAGCGATTACCAGAGCATCAGCATCCTATGCGAAATGGAAGGCCGGCTAATGGTTGCGGTTTCGGCTGAATGTAGTCATTTCTAATGCACATTTTATACCAAGAGAAAGTGTGCAGGAGCGATGATGTTACCCTTTGCGAGGCACAGCTAGCCATTTGAGGAGAAAATGCCCGTCTAATCGCGTAACCGCTGTATAGTAAATGCCGTATCAGAAGAGTCAAAAGGTTATTACTATTATTCTGCTAGTGTAAGACGCAACTTGTGGCCAATAATGCGAATTTACCTGACCTTCTCCCTATTAATTATTAGACCGCGATGTTAGTAATGTGTTTCATAAGTCACATGAGGGCTTCCCCATAAGGAAACGATTTTCCGTCAATACCTCAAAAAATCGATGCAGAAGCCCAATAGCTAAAGTCCGATGCCTTCAGAAGTAATCTCTGATGCGCTAAATAAGGATGGAGAAAAATGGAAAAAGATGAAGTTAACCATTGTTACGCTTGCGTATATCGCTGCAGGTGCTTCAACACCTGAACTTATGAACCCGTTGCGGCAGGAAAAAGAGGATTTGCACCTCAAGAATTACCAAAACAATGGTGGAATATTGCCCAAATTTGCAAGTATAACACGAATTGATGGCCAGCTTGTTGTAGAGGGTATGATGCTCACAGCCGAACAGTACCGCCGCATCGATAAAGCGGAGCAGGCAAAAGCACTGGTCTGGGAACATTAACCCCGGTAAATGGCTTTCCTTAACAGCTTCCTCAAACTAAACAGTGATGACAGCAAAGGGGTCTGTAGTGAGATAAAACGCTGGATTTTGATGGTGGTAAACACTTCCGCATCCGCTTTAACTTTTGTTACGGGCAGCCACTCTGTAAAGACCAGAAATCAGAAGTCGCATATTGGGTAATTGATAAATGACAAGGCGCACTGTGCCTGTTGGTGTCAATAGCGGCCGTAGAGCAGTCCCTGACAATACAGTTAAATTCCGCGCTCAGCGGGACTTACAAAAGTCACTGGAAAACCATCGTCAGTCGGTCATCAACGATATGCGGCGCCGCTAGCACAGTCTCGAACGTAGATTAGCGCTGGCGCTGGCTGAGATTCATCATGATCAGGTGGTGGAGTCCGATGAAAATCTCCTCTCTAGGCTGGCACGCATCCATAATGCCGTCAGCAATCCGTCGGGCGGCGGCTGGCTGTTTCTGGTTCAAGGGGCACGGGAGACGGTATTCGGCCAGCGCGCCGGTGCCGTCACTGTCTTTCCCTCAGAGGTGTCCCGCTGGTCATACAGCGAAGGGCAAAGGGGGAGCGCAACCGGAAAACCCACGGGAAAAAATGGCAGCAGCGGCGGCAAAATCGGAGTGCGGTACTTTGACGAGGCCGATGGCTGGACAAAGACGACAAACGTTGATCACTACAGCCCCTCTCTGGCCCATCGCTATACCCAGCCGGCAAAAACGACCCCTGAGTAGCAGGCAAAATCCCGAAAAACGCAGGCTAAGCTTAATGAGCAGAAAATGACGCTGAGCGGTCAGTGCCGGCCTCAGCATGTGTCAATCACGGCAGAATGCGGCGTGGCAACGTCAGGCTTTGGTGTGCGGGAGGACAGGGACTGCGTGATAGAACCGCTCGAGTTTTCACTGACGCCATCCGGTTTCAGTTACACGTGCAATCTGGTAACAGACTTTAAAAACAATAAAGTGTCTTCTCGAGATTAATTCCAGAGGTACTGATTATTTTAATTAATTGTTGAATTTAAATTATTACTTAATTCTACTTCCCGATTTATTCTTCAATTACCCATTCAGGCGTGCTTTATTTTACAATATAGAAGGACCGTGATTTTAAGTTCATTCGGTTGGTTGAGGTGTAGTTTCATTTTGCATTTTCTTACCAGAAATCAAAGTTAGCAGTATTCCAGCAGCAAGTGGTAGCATCAGCAATAGTGAACACTGAGAAAATCCGTGGCCGTAGATTATTTCTTCAAGAATTACTGCTACCACCGGGAAGATCAGAAAAACGAGTGAGGCGCTAAAAGCGCCAGCTTTCTTCTGAAGGCCAAAGTAACATAAAATTCCAAACACACCTGCAAATGAACCGAGATAAAATGTTGCCCACACAGAGCTTAATGAAAATGAGCTTACCAGTGGGGTTTCAAGCAGACTACCCAGAGTCAGAAGTAATACCCCTGCGGCCAGACATGGCAGTGCATTGAAGGTAATCACTGACACAGTGCAACTCCTTTGCTTGCACTTGGCATAGAGAATGGCATGCATGATGACCGCGACTATGAGTGCCGTAACACCCTGCCAGCTGCTGTTAATGTCAGATTCAGACTCGCTTATAAGAATCAATGCGAGAGATACTGTTGCTATGATAAGTCCTGCAATTTGTACAGCATTTGTTCTTGTCTTTAAAATCAGCAGGGATGTCAACATGACGGCTACAGGCATAAACGAAAAAATGACAGAAGCGAGGCCAGAGCTTACGAATTTTTCGCCATATATCATCAACGTAAATGGCACAGAAAAATAGAATAGAGTTATTGTCGCCTGAAACATTCTCTGACCTTTTGGGAAGAGAAGTGGAGTCTTACTGATTTTCGCAATGATAATCAGAAAAGGTGCTGCGAACAGGAACCGCATGCCTGTTGCGAACAAAGGTGGGATTGTGGTGACCGCAATTTGCATTGCCAGCCAGGTGGTGCTCCAGGTTAATGTGACAATAATAAATAATGTAATTACAGCAATTCTTTGCATATGCATCTCCTTTAAAAATAGGAGTTTATAAAATTAGAGGGGGGAAGAAATTGCATTTTCTTTATTAATTTTTCATACACGGAGAATGATTTTCTCTTTTTAAGAATTTTTTATTTTTTCCGGGTGAATATTGTACAAAGGATATATTTAATTTAATGGTTCAAATCGCCTTACAGGTAAGCATTTATATGGTGCAGCGCACCTGCGCCAGTCAGGCGGATGCGGTGCCGCCTGTTGAAACGGAAATGGAAAATGACGATGCTTTCTGCGAAAGAATTCAGCTTTCATGGACGCAGATGAAAACGGCCGGGGGACGTATCGCCTACCGTTTTCATGCCAAATCAACTGATCGAGATGTGTTAGATGCCGGTGCCTAAGGTCCAACGACGTACGGACGGGCCGGTAAGGTGGGTGTTTATGTGTTCTCCAGAACGGGAAACGGGCTGTCGGGACGGCTAATGCTGGATAAGGTGGCCAGCATGATGAGCGCAGATGAGGTACGCCCGCTGACGGATTTTGTCAGTATGCCGAGCATCGAAATCGCCGAGTACACCCTGACGGCGGACGCATCGACCAGCTTACAACGTTACGGGCGAAGATATCCATAACTGCCATATACAACCATTCCTGTCAGGTACGGATTTAATTGATATCTGTTACACATACCTAATTGGCCCGGACAACAGTAAGCTGCCGCTGCACTCGATTAGCGACAACCACCGAAGATCGGCTGGCGATAAGACGCGGAGCTTTATAGTCTCGTGCAGCTTTGATTCAGGTCAGTTGCATAATGCGGCACATCAGGATTTGCCGCAGGTTTCCTTGAGGTTGTCCAGATATACCGGAATGAAGGAATGAGCGTATATCTGGGCTTATAAACGCTCTGTGCCAATAGCCTTATTCCTGTGATAAAGGGATGCTGGCAGTAACATAGACGGACTATAAAAACTTAGGAAAAACGGCGTTGACGAATGATCACGCCATCAAACACTATATTTAACATAAGATGTATTATGAGCATTTTGATTGTGACACCAATATAGTAATGTCACTTTTTAACCATTTAGAAATGTCACTTTTTGCGGCATAAGGGATGAATCTTATGCTACAAAAAGGACATTCGAATGTTGGTGACTATGTCAGATAAGGAATTACACCGGGCCAGCGTCATTCAGGCCGTTGTTGAAAAACGTTTGCGCCGTCGCGATGCAGCCATTCAGCTGGATCTTACTGAACGCCAAGTTCAGCGCCTTATGAACTGCTACCGCGAGTCTGGTGCTGCGGGGCTGGTTCACGGGCACCGGGGAAATCAGGGCAACCACAATCTGCCGGAGTCGTTCAGATTGCGTGTGCTGGCTCTGCTGCATGAAAATTACAGTGATTTCGGGCCAACGCTGGCAGCAGAAAAGCTCAGAGAACGGCACGAGATTGTTGTTTCCGTTGAAACGCTACGCAAATGGATGATCGCGAGTGGCCTGTGGGTTCCTTACGTCAGGCGTAAACCTCGTGTATATCAGCCCCGCAACCGGCGTGACTGCCTTGGAGAACTAATCCAAATCGACGGATCACCTCATGACTGGTTTGAAGGACGCGCTCCGAAATGCTGTCTGCTCGTCTTTGTTGATGATGCAACCGGCCAGCTGATGCACCTGCGTTTCGGGGAAACCGAATCCGCGTTTGATTATATGCTGGCCACCCGCGAATACATTGACAAGCACGGTAAGCCCCTGGTTTTTTACAGCGATAAACACGGGGTTTTCCGTGTTAACCACCCGAATGGGGCAAAGACGGGAACAACGCAGTTCGGACGGTTACTTCATGATATCGGTGTGGATCTAATCTGTGCCAACAGTCCTCAAGCAAAAGGCCGGGTCGAACGGGCTAATCAGACGCTACAGGACCGGCTTATCAAAGAAATGCGTCTGGCAGGGATCTGCAGTATTGAGCAAGCCAATGCCTGGTTAGAAACCTTTATTGATAGTTTTAACGGTCGTTTTGCCCGTGTGCCCAGATTCCCTAAAAATCTGCACCGGCCGATCACTGAAAGTGTTGAGGAACTTGATGACATGTTTGCCTGGCAGGAAACAAGAAAACTCACCAAATCACTGACATTCCGTTATGACAAAATTATTTACCTGGTTGAACCGACAGAAGAAAACTCACGCCTTGCTGGCGAAAATATCATGGTATATGACTATCCAGACGGCACTTTAGCCTTTAAATATGCCCACCGCTCACTGAAATATCATGCGTTCGACAAACTTGACTGCATTGACCAGGGAAAAATAGTTGACAACAAACGCCTCGGTACGGTGCTGAAACTGGCACAGGATAAAATGGATGAGCTGGACCGTCAGGGCAAACGCGAACGAAGCAAAAGCATGCCGAAACGCCGGGCACAGGCCCGTGTTCAGGAACAACTCAAAGCCATCAATCCTGTTCTGGTCAATCCAGAAGAGTTCAGAGCAAGTCTTAAAAGATAGCGTTGGCTGATATGCTCCAGACTGAATACAAAATTAATTAGCCATTGATAGTAATCAGTTATCTATTTTTTTGATTGTAGGTATTTTTCTGCATGACTGAAGCACTTGTTAAAAAGCATATCCATATGTCTTTTATCTTCAGGCGTCTGTGGTGGATATTGTTTCGGTACATCAACGGTATTTGTAACTCTGTTTACTTTACCTGCAAGGCCGACAGGCCTCCCTTTTGAATCATTATAGATGCGCCCATCGGCAGCAGTATGCTGAGTTGATGATGATTTACTAACGTTCATGGCATACCTCGTAGCAGAGTGTGAAGTGATGAATTATTAAAAATAATAGCCAGAAGGAAGATCTTTTTTCAAATGGAATTTAAGCCATTCCCTACAAAAGTGACATTTCTATTTTGGGGGATTGCGTGACATTTTAAACTTGCAATAACATTGATGTGGCCGCTAAATTCAGATAATCGCCTTAATTATATTTAGATGACATAAAATCCGTTTAGAGATTTCCCCGGATGATTATTTATCTGATGAAGGCTTGCGGTCCATAGTGCTCTACGATGGTTGAAGTTAACGACGTCATGATTTTGCAAAATGTTATCGTTGGCAGATTCACTCTGTTTGATGGTGGTAGGTAATCTTCACGTATGGTTAGATACAAAAGCGAAGAGCCCGACAGGCAGAACCTTTCATACGTAACCGGCTTCGCCGGGCTACCGGCGCCATGTGGCAAGTTCGACCTGCCGGGCATCAGCTGGCGCCTACATGCGCTGTCGCGCATAAAACCTGATTCAGTGCAGGAGATATCCTCATGCAGAACGTTGATGATGACGAAGTTCAGTCCACTTACCGGGAAGCGTGCAGACTCACCGGCATGGTTTGTCTGAGGAAAGCGAGTGATGGCGACGTAATCAGCCGCGAATAGATCAAACGTGATCTTATACTTTTGCTAAGAGCACGTATGGAACGAAGTGATGAGGTTGAAGCCGCTCTCATGTTTGCGATTGAGCAGTTGATGGAACCGCCGCCTTAGCAATATAGATTTTGGCAACGCAGACAGTTGCAGGCACGTCCGGGTTTGTTTACCCGGGGCCAGGAACCTGAAAGTCATACTTAACTATTCCTGCTTCTGAAGAAAACCCGGAACTGAGCCTGCCGATTTGGTCTGGCTCATAAGCTCTTCCCAGTCATCAGGCGGATTACCTGCTTTAAGCATTGAGGCAAATACTCTGTAGGCGTCGTTTTTAGAACCGTAAGCACGTAGGGTATCGAAATCGTTTACCCAGCAAATTATGATGGTTTTATGTTCCTCACTGCAGCGAAAAAACAGCCTGAACTGTTGCATAAACTTTGCCCTGAACCAGTGCTTGTTATTATGGCCAAGGGTGGTACCTTGCCGAAACTGCGTATCAAGAGGATTAACTGATATTTTGTCCTTTATGACCTTTTCAATCGCCGCCAGAAGCTTTGTCTCCTTCTTGCGCTGATATTCGTCAGGTTGGGATTTTTGCAGATCCGCCACACATTGTGCCAGTGAACTAATCTGCTTCAGGAAACAATCATGAAAACAGATTTTCCAGCCATTCAGTTCTAAACTTTCCATGCGCCCTATCTCTTACTGTAAAATTAATCGTCAGTAAGCGGCACGTCCAAATCGACTTCAACTCCTGCAGTGAGTGTCTGAATGCCCGCCCAGAATTCGGTTGGCACCTGGTGAATATTTTGCGGGTTTTTCATCATGTCATTCTCAAGAAAGTTGAGGAACTGCGACACAACAGGGTCGTCTTGTTCATCTTCATTCCGGGACATAATAACTTTGCCGCCAGCCAGGAGAGTGTAATGAATATACTCGCCGGGCTTCAGATGCAAAGCGTCTCGTATCACTGCAGGGATCGTTGTCTGACTACGTTCTGTGAGTCGGGACTCAGCACGCAGTGACACGTCCGCCATTCTAAAGTTATTAACCATTCTATAAACCTCTTAACTCTGAACTGTGTACGTTTACCGGCGGGCACTAGCTGTGGCGACCGATATTTTTGACGACAATCATGAGTTCAACTTCGTTGTTGCCAACGTGGGCCCGGTATCAGATTGCTTTGATACTGCCGGGCGTTAACGCCTTTCGGCATTATATAAGAGGATCTCTGCTGGACGCTTTCCATGATCAGCAAGAGCTCAATTCAATTCGTACCCAGAAGAGGATGACCTGTTGTCACCCCAGTACTGCGCAACGGTTGCATACATCCATGACATGCAGGGTTAGTATAATGCAAATGCATTGTGCAATGCAAGTGCATTACTGCCCGGTTTGCCCAGTAAAAAAATCCAGCGATGCTGGTAAACCGTCATAACGCTGTGAAACTTTTGAATTTTTTAGAAATTCCATCTGGAAAAGTCGGCATCAGGTGGGTGCGATTTGACGGAAAAACCACGATTTCTGCTTCATGAGCGTACATTGTCGGTATCTTACCGGTAAGCGCAACCACAGAAGCGGTAATCCATTTCAGTTTGACTGTAGACTGGAGCGATAAACCGGTACTCACACTGTAAATCATATCCGCAGAGTCTAGATGCTTAGTAAGTTGCTCACGCAAGCGAGGAACCATCAAAATGTGCGAACGAATAATTATCGGACAGCCCCGTTTATGACTCTCGTCTTTAACAAATTTGAATAATTTTGAAATAACCTTTCCCCACATTTCATTCCCGACGATAGCCTGAAGTTTCAGGCCCACATAGTATCGCCCAACTCTGTACGCTTTTCTGCTCCACAATTTAAAAAAAATCCCGTCCGAAGGTTGCGCAGTGAAATAGCTACCCTTCCTGAGAGTTTTGAATACACCTAAGTAATAATTAATGGCAAGTAAAAGTAACACAAACGTCGTCAACAATATCGAACGAACTGACACAACTAATCCATCAACATAGCCGTTATAGGTTTCAGCGCATACAGAAAAAAAAACCAACCAGAAACAGAAAAAAACGCTATAAATCAGCGACCAAGTCAGAAAAACATTGCGCCTGAGCTCTTTCTTGCAGACCCTTTCCTGTTTAACAGTTCCGTTTTTTTTTGAGCGTTCAGGTTCAGAAAAATTTTCAAAATCCCGTGCCTTCACATTATTGACTCCCCTAGTTTCAGTCTGATAAAGAATATCTCATTTGTAACGACAGTTAACTATGGAAACCTCAAACTCCCAATTTTTTTTATTTTTACTCTGACCTGCCCCCAGTATTTGATACAACCTTCAGTTAGTAATGTCGGTTGGTTTTTCTTCATGTTTCCCGTTTCGCCAGCCTGCTGCAAATTCAAACGGCGTCTGGTAATTCAGCGATGAATGAGGTCTGGACTCGTTATAGTCCTGCCGCCAGTCATTAATGATTCTCCGGGCATGGAGAATATCGCTGAACCAGTTCTCATTCAGGCATTCATCCCAAAAGCGTCCGTTAAAACTCTCAACAAATCCGTTCTGTGTCGGTTTACCGGGCTGAATAAGCCGCAGCTCCACAACATGCTCAAAGACCCGTTGACCGAGTGCGCGGCAGGTAAATTCCGGGCCCTGATCCGCTCTTATCGTCGCCGGATAGCCCCGAAAGAGCGCGATGCTGTCCAGAATAAGCGTGACCTGAACGCCTGAAATACCGAAAGCAACGGTGATTGTCAGACACGTCTTCGTGAAATCATCCACGCAGGTCAGGCACTTAATCCGGCAGCCGCTGGCAAGTGCATCCATGACAAAATCCATCGACCATGTCAGGTTCGGCGCATCCGGGCGGAGAAGCGGAAGCCGCTCAGTCGCCAGACCCTTACGGCGTCGCCTGCGTTTTACACCCAGACCGTTAAGGTGACAGATGCGGTAAACCCGCTTGTGGTTGACGTGAAGGCCCTCCCGACGCAATAACTGCCAGATGCGCCGGTAACCAAACCGGCGACGTTCAAGTGCCAGCTCTGTGATACGCAGAGACAGTTGCGCGTCAGCAGCCGGACGCTGAGCCGAATAACGGCAGGTTGAAAGGGACAGACCGGCCAGCCTGCAGGCACGGCGTTGCGACAGACCTGTTGTCTCGCACATGACTTCCACGGCTTCCCGCTTCTGGTCTGTCGTCAGAACTTTCGGTCCAGAGCCACCTGAAGCGCCTCCTTATCCAGCATGGCTTCTGCGAGTAGCTTCCTGAGTCTGGCGTTCTCTTCTTCAAGTGACTTGAGCCGCTTCACTTCGGGGACTTCCATGCCGCCAAACTTCTTGCGCCAGGTCTAAAAGGTAGCATCTGAAATAGCATGCTTACGGCAGAGTTCCCGGGCCGAAACCCGGGCTTCTGCCTCGCGGAGAATACTGATGATCTGTTCGTCGGAAAATCGCTTCTTCATGGGGATGTCCTCATGTGGCTTATGAAGACATTACTGACATCGCGGTGTGTTAATCAACGGGGAGCAGGTCACATCCAGCCTAAAAACCTCCGTCCCTTGCCACCATCCTTCTCTGCCTGCGCCATTCCTGCCACAGAATATCTTCTGCCCCAGATCTACTGCCCCAGATCTACTGCCATAAGGCCGTGTGCAGGCTGAAATCATGAAAATCGTTCGAATACGCCGCGAAATTAAAAGCGCTTTTATCCCAAGAAATGTGGCCCTGCACTGTCTCTCAAAAAAGTAGTGCGAGTCATCAGTGTCAGTAGTACTTTCATCGTATGCATTGCTGATGATTCTGAGGCCCTGTGAATGTGCAAGAAAAAGTTCAAACTGTTTTTGTACTATTTTGAGCGGAAGATAGTATGAAATTTCTCTCATTCTGTTGGTTTCTGGAGCGGGAAAGTCAGTTCTTGTCCTTAAGGTGCCATCCGGAAGTGGTTCACCCCAGTCTCCTGAGACTCTTACACATTTTTCCGCGAAAGTCTCAAGTAAAAAAACAGCCTCTATAGCATAAAGTCGTGCTGTTTTTTTTCTGGTACTGAGATGCAGGTTATAACCGTACAACAGCAGTGCTGTCAGAACAGCTATGACAAGAAGTGTTATAAAGATGAAGTAATTAATCAAGGTGTGCTGTCCTATAAGCTCATATATCATTCAAATCAACCGTGGTCTCTTTTAAGAAGAGACCTATAGATTCAATAAGTTGCGTAGTAAATGCCTCTTAGCGGCTTTTGATTTCTGACAATTGGTGTTGCCGTAGGTGAGAGAAGGCTTGTCGTTTATATAATTTCTGACCTGTAAGTTCTTGCTGTTACTGGTGCTGCATTTCGCTGCGATATTCCCTTTCGTAAAGCCACTGTCTATTAAAACTGAAAGAGGAAAATTAGTCCAAATGAACTTCCTTTTCATAAACACTCCTTATAATTTATTTTTTTGAGATTTTATTTGTGCGCAAATGCGATTAGATAACAAAGAACATTCAAGATAAAGCAATCATAACACGGCGAGCAAAAAAACCCTTTACTTTAAATGGGTTTGAATGCTTGTTTCGCAAGCATAAATGTTCGTAAGACTCTGTTATATTTAACTTTAAAATCATATAACTTGATGTAGATCAAAGAAAAAACGAATTTAAATTACTTGCAACCATCATTAATTAAATTTTGATAGAATTAAGCTATCAAGATGGATGAGATCGATCAATTTAAATGAATTTACTCATAGGGATTGATCATTTAAATAAAGGAAAACTTTGCATATACCGCTAATTTCGTTTTTATTCCCTTACAATTTTGGCGCTAATTTCTCTCCGTGTAGGCGGCATATTTCTGAGGCGTCAGTAATGTATTGCTCATTAATGAGAAAGCTCGTTTCGTCTGCTCTGATATTTATCCGGTTTTTACTGATATTATTCCCAACAGTTATTCTGACAGCGGTTTGTGGATTCTCGATGGTAATCACTTTTACCTGAACCCGCTGTCATGGACGAAAAATCACTTTAAGCCCTAATACTTAGCATTACTTCACCATGGAAGGCTACTACTCTCACCCTCGATGAGATGAAAGGGCAGCGAATATTTCTGTTACAGTCGAAATTACTGAAAACACTAAGTTAGGATGTTCCACCAGCAGAAAATACTGCCCCATATGTTTTGACGGCATGGGGGGCCTGAACGATGTCGTCACAGCCCAGCGGGCTGAGATCGCCGCCGCAAGCCGGACAGGCGGTTTCTGCCAGCGACAGCGTTAAGTTACCCGCGGGTGTGCCGAGTCATGCTGTCCACCCAGCCCCACCGCCATCTCTTCCTGCTGGGCGCTGATGCGCTCTTCCGCCTCGCGCACCTGACGCTGCGTTTTCTCGTGCAGCTTTTTGGAGCTTTGCCCATTCATACCATCCGTCAGCAGGCACAACCGCCCTTCCCAGATGCCACAAAGGTTTGAACATCCGTCCAGTTGAGGCTGTCTCACCTCTGGCATCGATGAGCGGAGAATGTTTCCACCATCCCGGTGAGAATCCCCAGTAAACCGGCTTAATATGAAGCCGGCCATCACGTTCGTTCAGCAAAAGAACGCGGGTGGGGCAACGTTAAAGCGTTCCAGAGGCTCAGCGTCGAATGGCAGTTCATCCGGTGAGATGCCGGCTGATTCAGTTGAGCAAATAGTAGTAACCCTCTTTCTTTATCAACTGAGTATTCAAGAAAACCAATGTGGTTGAGCTGCTGTAGCGCATTTTTAACGATGGCGTTCTGGTTACCCAAGTGTGAGGTCAGCTGCAGGCGTTCACGAAGCCTGTCGAAGCCGATACGGTAAAAGGTGGGAGGAAGTTCAGCCAGATAGAGATAGAGCGCCTGCGCCGATTCCTTCCGAGACAATTTATGCAGCGCTTTCAGATACAGTCGCGGTTTGCCGTCTACCTGATACAGTGTATTGAGCTTTGAAGCAGGATCACCGGCACATCAAACGACGGACGCGACTGATGCCGGGATTCAAATCGTTCCGGCAGGCCCGGGGCCTGTTGGCAGGCATTGAGCTGGTAAACATGATCCGTAAAAGACAGCTTGATCATCCAGCGGGGGAAGCATTTTCACCTGCAGAGTAATTCTATCTGTTAAACAGACAGGATGACTTCTGCTGACCTGTTGTCGTTAATGCGACAGAACCCTTAGTTTTGCAGGTCTGGCTTAATCTCTCACTACTATCTCGCTGTCAGGATCATCTTTAAGGTAACGCTCCTCAGGGTGTGACCGCATATTCCAGCATCGTTCAATATAATCACGAAAGTGGTTGAAAAGGGTATTATGACGCGGATGCTGGCGCCATATAAGCCAGGCAGGCAAATCAGGTATACGCCACTCGGGCAAAACAGATACGAGTTCTCCCCGCGACAGATAAGGCGCAGCCAGCCAGCCGGGTGTTGCTAGGCTGATCCCCTTCCCCTTGAGGGCAAGATTGAACATGGCCAGCAAATTATTGGATGACAGGCCGTTTTCTGCTGAACTCTCCAGAAGATATGACTCCTCGCCACAGGAAAGCATCAGCGCGCCGGACAGTCCATTATTATGCATCCCTAAAAGGGTATGTCTTTCCAAATCACATGGATGTGAAATAGCAGGGTGCCGCCTCAGATAATCCGGACTTGCACAAATCAGGAGTTTTACCGGGCTGAGTTTTCTGTGAACCAGGTCTTCGCTCTCTATGCGCCCGCTGCGCAATACCACATCATCCAGTTCGGGGGAGTCGGAACGGAGATCAGTGCGCTCGCGTGCATCAAGAAACACCCTGACGTGAGGGTGGGCTTGGGTATAATCATGGCACCATTCACTTGCAAGAAATTCACACACGATGGCGGGGGCAGCCAGTCGGACGGCGCCTTTAATTTTTCCTTGCGGATTACGGATTTCCTCAAGCAACGCATGAAAGGATACTGTAATGTCCCTTGCCCGGTTAAGTGTAGTGACTCCAGCCTCTGTAAGCCTCATGCCCTGCGATGTCCGGGTAAAAAGTACGGTGTTGAGATATCGTTCAAAACGGCTGACGGATTTACTGACTGCGGCCGTACTCATATCTAGCTGACGAGCCGTCTCGGAAATACTCCCCGTTTCGGCCGTGCGAATAAAAATGAGCCAGTCACGCATGCCGCGGTTATTATCTTTGTCCATCGTTATCTCACTATAAATAAGTAGCATGACGGGATAATAGCAATTTTGAAGTTTCTGTCGCATAAACGACAACAGGTCAGCAGAAGCCATGCTGTCTGTTTAACAGATAAAATTGATCTGCAGGCGACAATGCTTCCCCCGCTGGATGATCAAGCTGTCCTTTACGGATCATGTTTACCAGCTCAATGCCTGCCAACAGGCCCCGGGCCTGCCGGAACGATTCGAATCCCGGCATCAGTCGCGTCCGTCGTTTGATGTGCCGGTGATCCTGCTCCTCAAGGTTGTTCAGATATTTGTTCTGCCTGACAGTGATGCTTCATTCATCTGATTTGTCGGCATTGAGTAGGGCCAACGCTGCCGTATTGGCACCACTTTTATCAGTGGTTACCGTTTCTGGCTCACCGTGATGGCGGATGGCCTTACGAAAGAAACGCAGGGCGGCGGCTGCATCACGCTTCGCCGTCAGCAGGAAATCTTTAGTCTGACCATCAGTATCGACCGCCCGGTACAGATATTTCCACTGCCCTCGGACCCGGATATATGTTTCATCCATTCGTCACCGGCGACCCCCAGCACGTTTATGCCTGCGGAACGTCTTATCCAGCAGGGGCACCATTGGTGAAGTGTGGAATGGTCAACGACAATACCCCACTCAGCCATAATTTCCTCCAGATTACGGATGCTCAGGGAATACCCCAGATACCAGCGGACACACTGCGCAATAATATCAACGGGAAAATGCAGACGTCTGAAAGATTTGCGGATCAAAGACATGGTCAGGAAATATTGTTAAAAAAACATGTTACCTGACGGTGTCATAATGCGACAGAACCTTAATGTGCCACTCTTTTCCAAAAAGTTAACGTTGCTTTAACCGCGGTTCCGTTTCCCCTCCTGCCTGATCTCTATATTATGCGCGCCTGTAGACGCAGAGGGGCGCTGAGTCCGTATAAGCGCGTTCCTATTGGAAACTACGGAGGGAATCATGACCATTTCTTCGTGCAGACACCACAGCCCAGTTAGTGCAAAGGATTTCATCAAGAGGCTGGGCCGCTATGGTTTTGTCGAATGTGCCGCCCTGCAGCGCTTTTTGCTGCTGGCATGCGACGAATATCCCGGGGAGTGCGAAACGCTCTATATATGGGCAAGGCTTTGTGAGTGTCTTGATCATCACGACAACGGCAGCGCATGGTTTGCTGATATGCGCAACATGAGGCTGTCAGCACGCTCTGCGCTTCAGCGCTGGCAGGTAAAGATGGGTACTGAAGTGGGCGTTTACCGCGCTCTGTTTACTTTTGATTAAGGCGGTTAAGGCGGTTAAGGTGGTTAAGGTGGTTAAGGGGATGAAATCGAAGCAGTCATGCAAGTCATTTTTTGGAACGGCCAGAACACTGCTGCTGGCGCTTGCGGTATGCATCCCGCTCAGCTGTATGGCAAAAGGCGGTATCACGGTCAGCGGCACACGTTTTATATTTCCCGCTAGCGCAACCCGCATCAGCGTGCGGATTGCTAATACTTCAGATGCGGATAACTACCTCATTCAGTCGTGGGTTGACGATGCGACAGGACATAAAAGTGGAAATTTCGTGGTCACCCCACCGCTGTATCTCAGTAAGCCTGACAGTGAAAACATGCTCAGCCTCATCCGCACAGGCGGAAGCTTTCCCGCTGACCGGGAGACGCTGTTTTACCTGATGGTTAAAGCCATCCCCTCAGTTGACGATAGCAGCAACACTGGCCAGGCCGTTATTCACGTGGCAACAGTGACGCAACTTAAACTATTTCTCCGACCGTCAGGGCTGAAGCCCGCTCCCGGAGAGGCTCCCCGACGTCTGACGTTCAGCCGCACAGGAAGCAGGTTGACAGTGCATAATCCGACGCCCTACTACCTCACGCTGACACATCTGAGTGCAGGAGCGAAGAATCTCAGTGACGTCATGGTTTCTCCGCTGAGCAGCACAACGCTGCCGCTGCCGCCCGGCAGCGGGTCGGTCCTGACCCTGCGCAGCATCAATGATTACGGTGGCGTAAGTGAACCACTTACGTTCAGCATACATTCTTGAATGTGCAGGGGCCGGGAACATGAAGAGAAGGCACAGACGAATAAAGCCGGGCCTAAGCAGGCTTGCATGCTGCGTGATGGCGTTACTCCCCTTCGGTGCAGACGCCGCGCTGCACTTCGAGCCATCAATGATTTCCGGCGAGTACAGCGTGGCGAACCTGTCAGCTTTCGAACAGGGGGCTGCTTTGCTCCCGGGCCGTTATCCCGTTGATATTTACGTGGACGGTAACCGGGTAGGGCGGCGAACGCTGGCGTTCAGCCTTGCCGACACCCCGGACCCGCATGACCACAGTGGGCTGCATGCCTGCCTGACCGGTGACGTTCTGGCTCTCACCGGCGTTAAGATGGCAGCGTTTCCGTCCCTCCAGCAGGCAAGCGCGGGCGGGTGTGTTCCCCTCGAGAAAATTATTCCCGGGTCGTTCATGACCTTTGACACAGATGCCATGCGTCTCAATATCAGCATTCCTCAGGCGGCCCTGGTGCACCGTCCACGGGGCTGGGTCTCTCCTGCGTACTGGGACGAGGGGATAAATGCCGCGCTTCTGGGCTGGCAGGTAAGTGGCAGCCGTAACGACGGTGAGTACGGAAACAGCAACAGCGAGTACCTTTACCTGACCAGTGGCCTGAACCTCGGGGCATGGCGGCTGAGGGACAACAGCACCTGGAGTCGCAGCGAGAACCCCTACCAGAGCCATAACCAGTGGCGACATATCAACACCTGGGCTGAGCGAACCATTATTCCGTGGCGCAGCGAACTGCTGCTGGGAGACGCCACCACCCGTGACACGATTTTCGACGCCTTTTCCTTTCAGGGGGTGAGACTGGCAACCAGTGACAGCATGTATCCGGAGAGCGTACGGTCGTATGCGCCAGTAATCAGAGGGGTAGCGTCCAGTAACGCCCGCGTCAGCGTTATTCAGAACGGCAACGTGATTTACCGGACCTTCGTGGCACCGGGTGCTTTTGTAATAGACGACCTGAATACCGTGAGCAGCGCCGGCGACCTGACTGTTGACGTCCGCGAAGCTGACGGCAGCCTGCGGGTTTTTACGGTGCCTTATTCATCCCTTCCCGTCCTGCAGCGGCAGGGTCATGTGCGTTACGCCCTGACAGGCGGTCGTTACCGGAGTGCCGGTCGCGACACGGAACTCCCCGCTTTTATGCAGGCAGAACTGCAGTGGGGGCTGCCCCACAACGTCACCGTTTACGGCGGCATGCTTCAGGCATCGCGATACCATTCAGTAGCGCTGGGAGCAGGTATTAATCTGGGGGAGTGGGGTGCCCTGTCAGCGGACCTGACGCAGGCCAACAGCATTCTGGCTGACCAGTCCCGCCACCAGGGGCAGTCGGTTCGTTTTCTTTATTCCCGTTCGCTGCTGACTACCGGAACCACCTTCCAGCTGGCCGGCTACCGGTACTCGACTCAGGGGTATCACACCTTCAGCGAAACCGCAGAGCGCAACATGTCGGGATGGAACGGTGACGACGTGGAGGTCGATGCGGCCGGCCGTCTCGTTCGTCCGGACTGGAGCCAGTATTACAACCTCTATAACAGCCGGCGGCAACAGGTCACCGTCAGTGTTTCCCAGTCGCTTGGAACGCTCGGTTCAGCCTATGTGAACGGCAGCCATCAGACATACTGGCAGACCGGCGCCAGCACCGACAGCCTGCAGGTGGGACTGAGCAGCACCTTTCACAGCGTTAACTGGAGTCTTTCATGGGGGTACAGCCACGTCAGCGGACAGCCGGATGCCGACCGCTCGCTTTACCTTGCGCTTTCAGTGCCGCTAGGCAGTTCAGGCCCGACCCCGGTTTATGTCAGCTCCAGCGCAAACCGCGACAGTGACGGGAACACGACAACGCAGGCTGCAGTCAGCGGGACAGCAGACAGTGAGCAGGTGTCATGGGCCGTCAGTCAGGGGTACGGACGCCGTGACGGCGACAGCGGCGACGCCAGTGTGGATTACAGCGGCACTGACGGCAGTCTGTCAGCCGGCTACGGTTACAGTCGGCATTACAGGCAGGTCCGCTACGGGGCCAGTGGCGGGGTAATACTGCACAGCGGCGGCGCCACATTCGGACAGCTGCCGGGAGAGACCAGCGTGCTCGTTGATGCGCAGGGCGCAGCCGGCGCGACTATTGCTGACGCACAGGGCATTCACACCGACAGCCGGGGCTATGCCATCGTCCCTTACGCCAGCAATTACATGAAAAATGACGTGGCGCTCGACGTCAGCACGCTGGATAACCATACCGACATCGACAATCCGGTGGTCAGCGTTGTGCCCACCGAGGGCGCCATTGTCCTGGCCCGTTTCCGTGTGCACCGTGGGGCTCACACACTGCTGACCGTGCTGCACAACGGCAAACCGTTACCCTTCGGAGCAACCGTGAGCAGCGGCAGTGGCGGCGGACTGGTGGGGGACGGCGGACAGGTCTACCTCACGGGCCTGTCATCACACGACACTCTGAAGGCAGAGTGGGGCACCGGACCGGACCAGCAGTGCAAAGTCCGGCTTAGCCTGCCGCCGGACGCGAATAACTTACCGTTGCTGCAGCAGCATGTTAACTGCAGATAAGCTTAACTCAGGGCATCAGGCCCTTCATACCATCAAAGGAAATAAATAATGAAACAATTTATCCGCTACTCACTTGCGCCGCTGGCAGCTCTTCCCCTGCTGGGCCTGTCTGTTGCCGCATGGGCAGACACTCCAGCCCCAGTGAGCACGAACGCCACCACTGTCAATATCAGCGCAACCGTGGTGGATAACACCTGTGAAGTGGACGCCGCCACTCCATGGACGCTGGGTAATATCAAGGTGAGCGACATCATGAATGGTGCGGCGGGGGCGGTTAAGCCGGTGACGATTGTACTGAAAAACTGCGGGACGGGTGTAAGCGGTATTGACGTTTCGACGGTTGACGCAGGTGTCGATGGGCAGGGTCTGATAGCAAATCAGGACAAAGCGACAGACAAGACATCTGCAAGCAACGTGCAAGCGCAGATTCTGGCCGGTGATAATGCAGTCGCCGCCGGTACAGCACTGACGCCCACAACTCCGGTTAAATTTAGAGAAAAAGGCGACACCCCACTTAAATTCAACGTAAAACTTCTGCCTGCAGGTGGTGCAAAGCCTACCGCAGGGAATTTCCTGGCTAACGTAGCTCTGAAGCTGGCCTACGAGTAACAGAATACAGGTTAACTTTCCGGGCCTTAAGGAGGATGGTCCATTGACGGCCCGGCAGGTTAAAAAGGGAAGAATAAGTCAATAATTTAAATGCTTGATGGTAGTACAAACTGTCAGCCACAGAAATGACGGGGTGAAAATGAACAGAATGATAGTAATCTGCTATTTACTAACGTTGGGATACAATGCCAGCGCTCAGGCAACCACTCCTGTGAAGATTTCGGCTACCGCGCCGGGAATAAAAAATGGCACAATTAATTGGGATAAACCATGGTGGCCGTGGGACGGGCCGAATTTAGTGTGTTGTGCTTCCGACTCCAGTGTTCAAGTTACAGTCCAGGGTGTAACTGGTGCTTGTATGTGCGCTGATGGAGTAGACGACCGAGGGTTTGAGGTACCCAAAAGAATGCCTACCGGCACAACCTTTGTATTGACAAACCCAACTGACAGTGAGCGAACAGTAGAGCTTAAGTTTCATGAATCAGGACGAGCGGGTACATGGCAGACATACGGTGATTCGATATTGAAAGTGCCAGCTGGTAGCACATTCTCTGCGTTGGTGGAGACTCAGGTACAGACAACACTTCATGGACAGGAACGTCAGATTATGGAGTTAGCACGGCCTGAAGAGCCTGGCGGTGTGCTCACTTTCATACCTGATAAAACAGATGGCACGCAGGGAGAAATAGCTGGCCAAGGCAATAATGTAGTTCCTTACCGTATTGACGGTGCGGAGTGGAAAGATAGCAGGTGGGTTGCCAAAAATACAGCACCGATGATGCTAATATTGAATCCTGGCCAGCAGAAGCTAAAGCCGGGCACTTATTCCGGTACATTAAATGTTAAACTTGCCATTCCTTAGGTTCCGGAAAAGCGAAATAAAGCAGAAAAGAAGAATCACTTCGACGCAGAAGTTTTTTTAAAACATCCTGAAATCAGCAGTCAAACGCGATGAATTTCAGGTTACTATAAACCTTAACCTACTAACCATCCTGAATGCAATGCTGAATAAATAATGAAGCATAGGATCCGTTGTATCACCAACATGCTTCGTCATCGGGCTCAAAGACAGTTGTTATGCTAAAACTAAAGGGCAAGATCGTCCACCAAGGCGTGAGCAGTAATTATTTAATTTATAGGAGGCTAAATATAAATGGTATAAAAAAATTAAAAAAGCGCAAAAAATTCCAGCTATTGTGTTAAAGAAGCACTCCTAAAATTTCTAAGATCAAAAAAAGAGAATATGTAAATCAAAATGTTAAGATAAGGGAAGTGAGAATTTAAAAAAATCAATTCAAACAGATGATTGCCATCAAATGTTCATGTGCTTAAATTAGCAATGTTCAAAATATGCTTAGGGTAAGTCAAGAAAGATGAAGAGCAAAAACTTGGTTATTCTTACATTTTTTAGGATTTTCATTAAAAAAATAAAATAATTAATTATCTTAATACCTTAAGATATGATTTTTCACTCTTAAAGATAAAACAAAAAAGAGTAGAAAACATGAAAAAACAAGTTTTGTAATATTAATTTCTGCCATTTCATTTGGTGTTTTAGCTAAACCTGGTTTCGTTAATTCAGGTCAAGAAACATATTTGAATGGTGGGTTTAGGGGACCGACCCCAGCCTTGACGAGTATTGAACAAGCTAAATCCTTACATGATGATGCATGGGTGGTCTTAGTAGGTCATGTCATTAAACAAGTTGGTCATGAACTATACGAGTTCAGAGGTAGAAGTGGTAGTACTTATGTCGAAATTGATGATAAATACTGGATGGCCAGACTGTTTCTCCTGAAAAAAAGTACGTATTGAGGGCGAAGTTGAAAAAAATGGAATAACTTTTAGATTGATGTAAAAAAATAGAAATTGTACTATAACAGTTTTTAAAATTAAATTTACAGCGGTGATTTTATTTTAATGAATTAATTTAACGACGCCGCTAAGATGAAACGTCCAGAATAATGACAAAAGCAATCATTAATATCACCACTGAGAGTAAAGGATGTTTACACCAAAAAACCAACAAGATAAAATCCACGAGTATTCATATTTTACATGCACTTAACAACTGAAGCTTCCTTTCTGTTTACCTTGCGGGATAATTATATTTTAACAACACACTTAAAATTTTTATGCATTTTAATAAAGTTGATTTGCAAATTCTATCAGTAGGAATTGTTAAATGTACGGCTTCGTTTAGTTAAAATTATGGAGATTTATTATGTATATGTTCCTCCCTGTAAGCACACCCGTTTTAGTTCCACGCACTTTTTGAGAGTTCCGGGGTTTCAGTCATCAGCCGGTACTCTTCCGGTGTCAGGTTATTCAGGGATTCATGAGGACGCTCGCTGTTGTATTCATTCAGCCAGCTTTCCGTGATTTCCCGTGCTTCATTCAGCGTTCTGAACAGGTAAAAATCCAGGATTTCTGTCCGGTACGTCCGGTTGAACCGTTCGATAAACGCATTCTGCGTCGGCTTACCCGGCTTGATAAATTCCAGTGCCACACTATGCTTTTCAGCCCACTGCGCAAGTGTCAGCGAAACCAGTTCCGGGCCGTTGTCCATCCGCAGTTTCAGCGGATACCCCCGGTTCGCCACTATCCTGTCCAGTACTCTGACCACCCGTTGCGCCGGGATATTCAGGTCAATTTCGATCGCCAGTGCTTCGCGGTTAAAATCATCCACTACGTTGAAGGTCCGGAAGCGTCTGCCGCACACCAGCGCATCGTGCATAAAATCGATGGACCAGCTCTGGTTCATCGCCTCTGGCGTCGCCAGCGGAGCAGGATTACGCACCGGCAGGCGCTGTTTTCCCTTACGGCGAAAATTCAGTTTCAGCAGGCAATAAATCCGGTGAACACGTTTATGATTCCAGGTGTTGCCCTGCCTGCGCAGCAACTGGAACAACTTCTTAAAACCATATCGCGGGTAGCGCTCTGCCAGCTCAGTCAGCAACTGGATCACTGGTTCATCGCGCCGGGTATCGGGCTGGTAAACATAGACCGTCCTGCTCAGCGATAATGTCCTGCAGGCCTGGCGGATGCTCATGGCGAATTGTGCCGTCAGATAGCTGACGAGCTCCCGCTTTATCGCTGGTTTTAAAGCTTTTTTCAATAACGTCTTTCAGTGCACGGCACTCAAGACTCAGGTCCGCAAACATCTGTTTGAGGCGACGGTTTTCATCCTCAAGGTCTTTCATCTTTTTGATATCAGAGGCTTCCATCCCGCCAAACTTCGCTTTCCAGTTGTAGTACGAAGCCTCGGAGATCCCGGCTTCACGGCAGACATCCTTGACGGTACGTCCGGCTTCGACGGACTTCAGAACGGCAATGATCTGGTGTTCGGTGAATCGGGCTTTACGCATGGCGATCTCCTCAGAGGACATAATCAGTATGTCGGAAGATCTCTAAAAGTGAATGGTTCGTTTTACCGGGATGCTTACACTTCAGCGCTCACCCAATATTCAGGTCATAGCCGGCACCTCGTTGGTCGCGCACCTCCGCGAGAACCTTGCAGCCGCTAACTTGTCGCTCTCAACAGATCAGGTTCGTCGTCTTAATGAAATGAGAGGAACTTAATAAGAAAAGCCGCCGAAAGGTGGTTTTGACTTATCAGGTTTAGAGGTGCTCTTGTGAGTTATTCAGCTTGAGCGAACGGATTCAACACCGTAAGTAAGTCTGTAAGTTATTTCATTGCCGGAAACAATCCTGCAAAACGTCCATTTCTGATACAAAGCGGACGCTAACATCTCTTCCTTTGTCCGCAATGAGCGAGGAGCGGACGTTCGCGGTTATCCGATAGTGGAGGAAGAGTCTGCTAATGAGGCCGTATATTCATTTGCAGGGAGCTGGTCAGAGGGTTATCTGAACTTCTTAAAACGGACTTGTTCGAACAGGTTTAGCGAATTATATTCAGAGTTCCTGCTCCCTGAACCGACTCGCACTGTGAGGTTTTTCTGAAATGAACAACTAATGTGTCCTGACCTTTTACTGGTTTGCCAGGGGTAAATGCACATTGTTGTTTATGTAAATTTGTCTGCTAACCGCAAACGTTGATAGCAGCCTCCATCAAAACTCTCTGGGCTTTACTGTCTGGCATTGTCTTTACCTGCCCGGGAGAGATAATCATGACGAGTCATTTTTCCTTCAGTAATGTTTACCATCACAATCAGGCTGTCTGGGATCGCATGGCGCGCGAAAATTGTGACTGGTCGCGTCCCGTGACAACGGAAATCATTGAGGCCGCCCGAAAAGGCCAGTGGCATGTACAACTGATACCTTCTGAACTCCCTTCTGGATGGCTTGACGACGTGAACGGTATGCGTGTTCTGTGTCTGGCCGCCTCCGGCGGCCAGCAGGCCCCTGTGCTGGCAGCTGCCGGCGCTGAGGTGGTTGTTCTTGATGCATCAAAGGAACAGCTGGCCCTGGATGAGATGGTTGCGATGAGAGACAATCTGGAATTGCGGACAGTATTAGGCGATATGCAGGATTTATCAGCCTTTGAGGATGAGTCATTCGATCTGATTTTTCATCCCATATCTAATCTGTATATACCTGATGTACGCCAGGTATGGATCGAATGTTTCCGTGTCCTCCGTAAAGGAGGGAAGCTACTCAGTAGTTTTTATAATCCGGTTGTCTTTGTTTTTGACCGTTCACCCGAGCTGGCCCCTGAAGGTTTGGTGAAGCCGGCTTTCATTTTGCCGTATGCCGATATAACGGATTTGGATGCAGAGGAAATTGATAAGAAGATAGCCAGAAATGAGGCTTTTGTTTTTGGCCATTCGTTAGCAGAACAAATTAGCGGGCAACTGGAAGCCGGTCTGATGCTGACGGGTTTCGATGAGGCTTTTCAGCCTACACCACGTTTTCTTATCGATAAATACATGCCAACCTTCATAGCAACATGTTCTGTTAAACCGGTCTAGCTCAGATATGGCTCTGCTCAGGCAGCGGAGCCACTGACAGCTGATGAAATCTGATTCAGTCCTGAGCTTAATATTTAAACCGTGTTTATATGCGCCTGTTTTAAACACCAGACAAAATATACCTGAGAAACTTCATGATGCAGTATGGATACATTCAAGCAAGTCACCGCCACAGCACCCTGAGGTTCAGTCCCTTGCAACTTGAAGTAAGATGGATATAACTGTTATATTTCAAAGAAATGTCGAAACACTGTAACAGGAGATTTAACTGCCAAAGGCTGAAGTGGAAAACACCCTGAGAGCTGACTCAGTGAAGGTTTTCGACTGAGTTTTTCATAAAAAAAATCAGCCTTGTCGGTTCTTATCTCCCCATTTCTACATAAAAATTGTCCCCAGAGGGGCATATTCCGGTATTTACCAGTAACAGCCTTTGAAGAAGCTATATATTGCGGAGGAAACAGTCTCTGGTATGCACTTATATTATATAACCATGAGAGCCCGCAAACATTTGAAATTTCAGGATGAGATGTCAGTATAAGCCGGAAAAGCTCCCTTAATTCTGCATATCTCATTTCCCTCTGGCTATAGCTTAGTGGTGACTCTTTTTCATCTTCTCGATTTTCGAAATGAATCCTTGCAGTGTTCCCAGACTCATATCCACATGAAAAACAGCCCGAAATCGCTATCACATCAGGGGGCTGCACTTCTGCTCTCGACTGCCAGACTTCATAGGTATATATCGCATTCCTGGCTGGGTTGCTATTTAGGCCGCCAACGTATTCTACCCACTCAGGGTTACCGGCATCGAAATCCCGTCCCAATCCCAGCCGGATATAAATATTCGTATAATCCATGATTGCAGCGCCCAGAGATGAATCTGTGACAGAAGTTATATAAGCAGCAAATTCAAGCTGCATTCTGAAGAAATCCTGAGTGACCAGCATTAACTGAAAACCTCATTTTCTGCCAATGAGCGATGAGAAACGGTTAAAGTTAATTATTGCATGTCCATATTACAAAATTATCAAGAAGTTAAACTCACTTGCCAGGGTAACAGATTCTTGACACGGTTCACCGGCCAGTCCTGAATATGATCGATGACGTAACGCAGCCACGCCTCAGGATCCACACCATTTAGTCGGCAGGTGCCTATCAGTGAATAGAGCACAGCGGCTCGTTCACCACCGCTGTCGGAGCCGGCAAATAACCAGTTTTTTCTGCCTAAAGCCACACCCCGGAGCGCATTCTCCGCGATGTTGTTGTCGATTTCTGCCCAGCCGTTGCCGCAGTACAGGTTGAGTGCATCCCACTGCTTCAGCAGGTACGAGAGCGCCTTCGCCGTATCCGAGTGCCGTGACAGCACCTTCATCTGCACCTGTATCCAGTCGTAAAGCGACTTCATCATCGGCACGGTTCTGGCTTTGCGGACTGCCAGTCGTTCGTCTACCGGGCTGCCGCGTATCTCCGCCTCGATGGCATACAGCTCACCGATGCGCTTCAGCGCTTCAATGGTGATGTCCGTCGGCGTACGGACGTGAACGTCGTGGATTTTCCGCCGGGCATGCGCCCAGCACGCCGCTTCGGTGATGCGCCCGTCTTCGTAAAGGGCATTGTAGCCCCCGTATGCATCCGCCTGCAGGATCCCGCTGTACCCGCTCAGGTGCTGTTGTGGATGCACGCCTTTACGGTCCGGTGAGTACGCGAACCAGACCGCAGGGGGCAGCTCTGAACCCACGTTGCGGTCATCCCGCACGTACACCCACAGCCGGGCCGTGCGCGTTTTGCCGCTGCCCGGCTCCTGAACCGGTACCGGGATATCGTCGGTGTGCACTTTGCCCGGCGTCAGCACGTACTGGCGCAGCAGGTCATACAGCGGCTCCAGCAGTTCGCTCACCGCCCCGGACCAGCGCCCCAGCGTGGCCCGGCTCAGCTCAACGCCCTGGCGGCGGTATATCTCCGACTGACGGTAATGAGGCGTGTGCTCCGCGAACTTCGCCGCGACGATGCGCGCCAGCAGGCCGGGACCCGCGTAGCTGCGCTCAATGGGTTTTGACGGCATGGCGGCCTGAACGATATGGTCGCACCTGCGGCAGGCCAGTTTTGGACGCTGCGTTTCGATAACCTTAAAGGCGCTGCTGATGAGCTCCAGCTGTTCCGACACGTCGCAGCCCAGCACGCTGAGCTCTCCGCCGCACGCCGGACAGGCGGTTTCGGCGGGCGGCAGAATGCGGGTTTCGCGGGGAAGCGAGGCCGGCAGCGGTTTACGGGAGGAAGACTGACGCAGCGGCTGCGTAAGTACCGGGTCATGCTGCTCGCCCAGCACCTCAGCCATATCTTCCTGCAGGGCGCTGATGCGCTCTTCAGCTTCGCGCACCTGACGTACCGTTTTCTCACGCAGCTTTTCGGAGCTTTTGCCGAACTGCATGCGCTGCAGCTTAGCAACCAGCGCCTTCAGTCGGTTTATCTCACTGACGTACGCCGCCACCCGCTGCGAGAGCAGGCGGTTGTACTCCGCCATTTCGCGGATTGTGTGCTGCTGTGTGTCCAGCAGCGCCCGGAGCCGGGCGTTTTCGTCGGAGAGTGAGCGTTCCATGCAGCCACATTACGCCGGTTCAGATGCGCAGGCCAGGATGATTTATCCGCTGCGGATGCTTCCAGTTGATACCCTCAAGCAGCATCGCCAGCTGGGCCTGCGTGAGGTGAACCCTGCCGTCGCGATTGACCGGCCAGACAAAGCGCCCCCGCTCCAGCCGTTTGGTGAACAGGCACAGGCCGTCGCGGTCGGCCCACAGCACCTTTATCATGTCACCCCGCCGGCCGCGGAAGATAAAAAGGTGGCCGCTGAACGGGTCCGTTCGCAGCGTGTTCTGCACTTTCGCCGCCAGCCCGTTAAAGCTGCAGCGCATATCCGTCACACCGGCGACCAGCCAGATGCGGGAGCCACCCGGAAAGTTAATCATGCCTCACCCTCCCTGAGTTCGCTGACCAGTGCACGCAGGAGCTCCGGCGTCAGTGGCCCGGTCAGACTCAGGCTGCCGCCCGGCAGCGTCAGCTTGCAGCTGATGACCGGTGGCTGGTCTGATGATACGGCCCCGTTGTGTCTGGAGGGCGGCGAAAGCGGCTCCACGGTGACCGGAATGAGAGCGGCTCTGCTGGCAGGGTCCAGCAGTCCCTGACGATGCAGATTACGCCAGTTAAACACCAGATTGTCGTTAACGCCATGTTCCCGTGCCAGTTCTGCCACGCAGGCACCCGGCTGCAGGCTCAGCTCCGCCATGCGGATTTTGAACTCCAGAGGCCAGTCCGGACGGCGTTTTTTGACAGGAAGATTTGTCTCCAGATTGAAGGCATACAGCTCCTCCTCCAGTCGCTCAGGCGTGTATTCCTCCGGCAATGGCCAGTTGATACCCGTACGGCGAAAACGTTTGAACATTTTATGCGTGGCGGAAGTGCTGACGTTCAGTTGCTCAGCGATTTCACGGTAAGTCAGGGCATCGTTCAACCGCAGGCTGAGTGCGGTGATGATCCAGGGTCTGCTGATGTAAGGCGTGTTTCTGTCCATGGTAGTGTCCATGTTCGCGAAAGTGTCCATGGTAAGAAACACGGGGAGAAATGAAAGACGGCCTGAACGATACGCTTACGGACGTTGCTGCGCGCCGCTTTATGCCGCCTGTCGGCGGGGGAGGGCAGAAAACCCGGTCCGTGCGGTCTGCGGCCGGTGCCGTGCCTTCACTCTAGCCCGACCGCTGCGTGATCAAGAGATCGCTTCGCTCGCCTCCTCACCCGTTCGCTCTCCCTCCGCCGCGCTTACTTCCGTCGCGCTTCCGCTCAGTATTCGCGTCAGCGCCGTGCGTAATCACGTCTCCGCTCGCTTGCGCTGCGGCCTCGTCGTCGCTCCTGATCACTCCGCTTTTCGTCGGGCTGTCATTCAGGCACGGCACAAGCCGTAACGGTAATTCCCTCTGACTGCGGAGATGTCTGATGAACACACAATTCCAGGTTTACCCGCCAGCGTCCGTGCTGGCCGATTCTGAAAGGCTGCATTTTCTGCCTGCGCTCTTTGGCCACGACTTCATGCGGGCCGAAAACAACGTGTACCTCTACGCCGACCGTTATCTGGCCAACTATGACGGGGCGGTGTGGGACTTTGTACGGCTGCCAGGCGTGCCCCACGGCGGCGGCTACATGAAGCCCGCCGGAGAAGAACGCTGGCAGTTTTCCAGCCCCCACGTCTGGACTGACCTTGAAATCAGTTCCGACGCGGCGGGGATCATCATCACGGCGCTGGTACTGAATCACCGTAGCTGGCTCTACGACCGCCACGACGACGAGGAACTGTGCGCGCATTTCTGCCGTCGCTACCGCCAGCTGACCGCGTTTGCACAAATTCATCCCGAAGCCGCCGCGATTTTCTGCGCCCTTGACTGATAACCCACGGGGCGGAGGGCCGCCCCCTACAGGAGAAAAAAACATGCATGGCACCGTAAATGAAGTCTGCGCCTGGCTGCTGGAAAACTATATCCCGGGGTGCGCCCTGACCGTTCTGGTGTGGACAGTTGAAGATGTGGAAGTCTGTAGCGAAGACATGGGCATTACCGAACAGGAGGCTGTCGAGGTGCTCAGACGCATCGCACAGGATGAGAACTACATTACGCACGGTATCAACAGACAGACCGTATGGGAGCATCTCAGCAACATTCGGGCGATGTATCAGGTACGTGAAGTCAGCCTTGACGCCAGAAGCCTTCAGACGCTGACCGAGGCCGCAGGGCGCTTAGTCCAGACCGGAGGAGAGGACGACCCCGACCCGATTTTGCAGGCAGTCGCCCAGGCAAGAGTGGCTCTGAACAGGTAAGGAGAAAAAATGAAACTGTCACCGCAAACCCGCGACATTCTTCGTCAGTACAGGGCGCTGATTAACGAACACCGCCGCAGCAGTGGACTGAGAGAACTCAGGACGGAGGAAGTCGTTGATGAGATCTGTCATTTCATGACCTGCCAGTGCGCGGTCTACATCGGAGGCCGCTTCATTAAGCAGGACGGCAAAGGATAATCAGCAGCGTTCAGGCGGTTACGGCCGCCTGTCAACCCGCCCAAAACCCTGCGCCTGCGGCGGCGGAGCGGCAGGGCGCGCGCCTGACGGCGCGGCCACCGCACCGCTTCTGATAACACCATTCTTCAGTGAGGCGTTTACCGCCATTTTTTCAGTGTTTTCTGTCGTGATGCGCGGGCGCCTTAGCGGGTTTTGCCCGTGGGACACGAAAAAAATGCTGCTACACCGGGCGTCCTGTCGGCTGTCATGCTCCGCACAGAGCCGGCGCGCCGTCTCTGCCCGGCCCCGTTCCGGGGCAGCGGGTTTCCATCCTGACGCAACACCTTTCGCCTGCAGCAGCCGTTCCGGCTGCGCCGCTCGGTCGCGCCGTCTCCGGCGCTCCGCGCATCCCGCCAGTACACACGGCGGGATGTAAGGGGCAACGCCGTTTCGCGCCCGCGCCTCACGCCGTTGCGGCGGGTTCCTGCTGCCGGTTGTTTCACGCGCATGAGTCCGTACGCCGGGGCTGAGACAGCCACAAACCGCCTGGCTGTCCAGGGACGGCTGAAGCCTCTCGCCGGAAAATTTTTTGTCGGGCCAAAAATTTTTCTGCTCGCGCCCGGACAGCTGCACCGGCCCGTGCCTGATTCGCCCTTTGCGGCGTACGGCTCTCAAGCGGGTGAAGGTTACAACCTGGTGAGCAAACAGCAGTTCCCCGCAAAACGTCAAAACCGCGGCCCCGGCAACTCAGCGGATGATGGTTCTTTAACAGACTGGAGAGGTTCAGGCAGATGCAGGCAAAGCGTATCTACAACGTTGCGTTTCTCGGCAGCAACGAAAAAGGCTCATTACCGATGTTTACCCGCGTCGAGGCTGTGACGGCGAAGCGGGCGCAGAAACGGTTTATCGAGGAGTTCAGGCCGGTAAAGGGCTGGTTCCTCGGTGACCCCGAGGACGTGACAGAACAGGCACAGACAGAAGCAGAAACACCGAATCAGCACCAGGCATGAACACCCCCCTTAACAATATGACACGCCGCCCCGCAGCGGCGTACAGGAAGGAGAAAAACATGACAGACACAACGACCGCACTCACCGCCGATATGCACTGTTTTGAGAATGCAGGCGAACTCATCCCGTCCGTGCCGGTTGAGCGCATCATCGCGCAACGCAACAGCGGCGTGGAGTGGTTTATGCAGGGTATGCACCTGATACAGCAGGCGCAGGCCGCGTTTGCGCAGGCGTCCGGGCGCGAATGGTTTTACGGCATGAAGGACATCATCGAATCCGGCCTCAGTTCGGCACGCGGTGACAAGGCGAGTGAAACCCTCCGCCGACAGATTGGCCGCCTTGCCGATCGCCCGATATGGGATCGCCTGATGCGTGACACCGGCATGCTGACGCTGATGAGCGCAGAGCAGAAAAAAGCATGGGATGCGGAGTTGTACGGCGAGGATTGCCCTGAAATCAGCTTTGACAGCGTGATCAGCACCTTCCGTCACCTCAACGCGAATAAAGCCGCGACCTTTGAGCAGGGGATCATCGACGTGTTCCGCAAACTGTCGTGGGACTACAAAACCAATAACCCCTGCATGCTCGGCAAACGCGTGATCCTGAGTGGCGTCATAGACAACCACGCAAACCGCTGGTATTCCGTGCGCACCTACGGGCAGGAGCGTTTAAACGACCTGGCCCGTCCGTTCTGGCTGCTTGACGGCAAAAACGTGCCGGACTGGCGCGTATCAGAGGGCATGCAGCTGGCTGACTTTATCAATGCCCGGTCGTCGAATCTCGGCGAGGTGCTGACATGCGCTTACTTCACGGTCCGCGCCTTCAAAAAAGGCTCCGCGCACGTCACCTTTACCCGCCCTGACCTCGTGGAAAAGGTCAATGACATCGTGGCCCGTCACTATCCGGGCGCACTGCCGCCAGCCGTCTGACAGGTGAGCGGGGGAGTTTGCCCCCGCCATCGTCTGACCGCGCGCAAACCCCTCTGGCCTGCGGCAAAGGAAAGGGGAGCGGCGCTGACGCGCCACTCTCTTTCCCTTTGCTGCTGCAGGCCGGATGACAGAGCTAACGGCCTTATCACTCCGGGAACGGCTTATGACGTCCTTAAGGGCTGTCTCTCCGGGCGTCCTGTCGGCTGTCATGCTTCGCACAGAGCCGGCGGGCCGTCTCTGCCCGGCCCCGTTCCGGGGCAGCGGGTTTCCATCCTGACGCAACACCTCTCGCTTGCAGCAGCCGTTCCGGCTGCGCCGCTCAGTCGCGCCGTCTCCGGCGCTCCGCGCATCCCGCCAGCACACACGGCGGGATGTAAGGGGCAACGCCGTTTCGCGCCCGCGCGTCACGTCGTTGCGGCGGGTTCCCGCTTTCCGCAGGGGTTGTGTTCGCCCGTCTGAGTCCTTTCGCCGGGGCTGAGACAAGCACAAACCGCCTGGCTGTCCAGGGACGGCTGAAGCCTCTCGCCGGAAAATTTTTTGTCGGGCCAAAAATTTTTCCGCTCGCGCCCGGACAGCTGCACCGGCCCGTGCCCGTTACGCCCTTTGCGGCGAACGGCTCTCAAACGGGTGAAGGATACAACCTGGGGAGAAAGCAGCAGTTCCCCGCAAAACGTCAGGACCGCGGCCCCGGCAACTCAACGGGTGACGGTTTTTAAGGGCAAAAAAAAGGAGATTTCATGGAAAAGTCAGCAGTGGTGCGCTTACCGGACGACATCTTTACCCGTGAGGAAGCGAACGCGGTCGCCGCGCAGTACATCAACGTCGCCATCGAGGACGATCAGGGTACGCACTTTCGCCTGGTCGTGCGTAAGGACGGCGCTATGGTCTGGCGCGCGTGGGATTTTGAGTCAAATGCGGGGGAAGGTCTGAACCGTTATATCGGTGAGTACGGCATCCGCAAAACGCAGTAAGCAGTGAAAGGTGCCCTGCCGGAGAGGTCACTCCGCAGGGCGTGACAGTTATCAATCTGGAGAACCAATAATGTCAGTAACCGAGTCTAAACCAAAAGCAGCAAAAAAAACCAGCGTCAAAAAAGTCACCGACGCCGAACAGGCGGCGGTCAGCGCGGCGCTTGAAGCCGCGCCACTGGAGCATGCGCCCCTGTCGGCGTTTGTGGTGTCGCCGCTCAATGCGCGCACCATCCCGTATTCTGCTGATAGCGTGGAGAGCCTGGCGGCTACCATTAAGTCGGTCGGCCTGTTGCAGAATCTGGTCGCCCATGCGCTGCCTGACGGGCAACTGGCTGTAGCCGCAGGCGGCAGACGCCTCACCGCCCTGAATCTGCTGCTGTCTCAGCAGGTTCTGACGCCCGATCATCCGGTGGCGTTCAAGCGCGTGTCTGAAGAGATAGCGGCGCTCGTCTCCCACATCGAAAACGCCCAGCGCAGCGACATGCATGCGGCAGAGCAGATAGCCAGCTTCGGTACGCAGGCGGCGCTGGGGAAAACCGCCGAGCAGATCGGTGCAGAGGCGGGTTACAGCACCCGCCACGTCCAGCGCATGCTCAAACTCGCGAACCTCGCCCCGTCACTCCTTAAGCTTCTGGCAGACGACAAACTGAACGTTGAGCAGTGTCAGGTGCTCTGCCTGGAAGACGATCAGGAGCGTCAGGTGAGCGTCTACGAGTCGGTGAAATCGGGCAGGCCTGACCTGCCCCTCTTCATGCTGAAACAGCAGATCACCGACAAAGAAATTTCCGTCACCGACCGCCGTTTCCTGTTCGTGGGCCGTGAAGCCTACGAGAACGCAGGCGGTGTGGTGCGTGAAGACCTGTTCAGTCAGCAGGAGGGCGAAGGAACGGCAGACATCGTGCTGCTGGAAAAACTGACCGTGCAGAAGCTGGAGGCAATGGCGCAGGAAATCCAGGCACAGGAGGGCTGGAAGTGGAGCATGGGCCGGATGAGATCACTGTGGCCGCACGGGGATGGTCTGGAATACCGCCTGACGGACGAGCCGGAGCCTGTGTATATCGATGACGAAGAATCACGTATTAATGCCCTGTACGAAAAGGCCGATGACTGTGCCAGTAGCGACGATGATGACGGTTACCTCGCGGCAACGGATGAAATCGAAGCCATTGATCTGGCCGCGCAGATCCGCGCATGGACACCTGAAACCCGCGCCGTAACGGGCGTGGTGGTCGGCTTTAACGGCATTGGCGAACTCTCTGTACAGCGCGGCGTGATCCGTCTGTCGGATATCGAGACGGTGGAAACGGAAGAAAGCAGTGAAACGGAGCCGCAGGATAACGACGCGCAGACATCCGGTGCCAGCCGTTTTGAGTATCAGTCACCGCCTGATGAGGCTGAGGGGATCAGCCTGCCGCTGCTCACGAAAATGTCCTCTGAGCGTACCCTTGCCGTGCAGGCCGCGCTGATGCAGCAGCAGAAAAAAGCCATTGCCCTGCTGACCTGGCAACTCTGCCGGAGCGTGTTCACTGCCGGTTATTTCCGCAGCAGACCGTTCCGGATCAGCCTGACCGAGTCACATTCCACCCTGACGGGCAATGCGCCTTCCGGCGAAAACGGGGCCGCCTTTCTGGCGCTCACGGAGGAGCGCAAAAGGCTGGAAGCGCTGTTACCGAAGGGCTGGGGTGAAGACCTCACCGCGTTTTTCTCGCTGAACGGCGAAACGCTCATGGCCCTGTTGACCTTCTGTGTCGCCTGCTCGGTGGACGGCGTCCAGACCCGCGAATGTGGCCACACCTCGCGCAGTAACCTGATTGAACTGGAGGCCGCGCTGGGCTTCAACCTGCGCGACTGGTGGAACCCGACAAAAGCGGGTTTATTCGGGGATCTGACACACGCCCGAATCATTGACGCCCTGAACGAGGCCGGACTCACGGGCGCGGCGCGGGATGCAGAGAAGATGAAGAAGGGCGACGCCGCAGAACTGGCTGAAAACAGAATGCGTGGCACGCGCTGGGTGCCTGCCTGGATGAAGGGGCCGGAGCCGGAAAAGGCCACTGACGACGCCGCTGCCAGCGAGGCTGACAGCGACACGGACAACAACGATCCCGCTCACGCGGCCTGACAGGGAGCGCGGCCCTTTGGGGCCGCAGAGAGACCATCATGAAAAATACCGTAATGAACAATCTCAGTGTGCTGGCGTCAATGCATCCCTGTGAGTTTGAAGAGTGGCGTGAGCGGGGCGAGGGCGAAAGGCATGTGCTGACCAGCGCCGTGCTTTCCCTGCTGGCCGTCCCGGCGGGCTGGACGGTCAACGGCGAGTACCGGGCCGAGTTCGGCGGCCTGTTCCCGGTGCAGTTGCGCTTCGCGCCGCCCGGTGAGGCATTCTGCCTGTGCGTGTGCAGCCCCGGCGAAGTCGCCGGAGAGTGGGTTGTCCTGATCGCGTCGGCGGATGGCGGCTGCGTGCGCGACGTCCTCCGGCTGACGCCGTTCGATCCGACGCGTATCAGCGCCCTGATCGCCGCTGCGGCGCAGGCCTGTCTGCTGGAGTACAGCGTCACCGGCCTGGCTGATTACCTGGTACAGGAGGGCGGCGTATGATCCCCAACAACCGTTCTCTGGTGCCGCTATCGCGTGAGCGGCAGGCCGCGATACAGGCGATTATGTATGTGGAGCAGAAAGCCGGACGCAGGCTTTACTGTGCCGAATATCCTTATGCGCGGGCTTATTTCCGCTTCCTTATGGGCAGCAAGCGGATCACGCTGAAAGAAATTCGTGTTTTCTGCCCCTGCCTGCAGGAGTCTGAACTGCGGGGAAGAAAGCAGGCGTGGCTGAAGGCCATCGATATACTGATAGCGAGCGAGGGCGGGTGCTGCCCGCTGCCGCTCAGTTGCAACGATGCGGGCTGGGTTTTTCCCGAAAAGCGTTTTCAGCAGACAGAGCGGCGGCGCATGAAAAGGGAACTGCATGCAGAGAAATACTCGCGTCAGCGGCAGCGGGAAAGGCAGGGCAGGGAGCGGGCCTACCTGGCGGAAAAAGGCCAGGCCGAAATCGACCTGGCCTTTCACACGCCGGAGACGGTCTCGTGCTGGGTGTCCCGCTGGTCGGAATCCGGGGTGACACAGTACGATCTGGAAACCCTGTTTTTCCGTTGGAGCGAGCGTTTCCCTTCCATGAAAGGGCTTGAGCGCTGGATGACAGAGGGGCAGCCGCTGTGGAAAATCGGAGCGGAAGCCCGTCATATGTCAGCGGAAGCGACAGAAGCGGTGCGGGAACTGGAGCGCTGGATGGTGCCGAACAAGCTCACGCAGGGCAGGCTGTTGCCGTAAAACGCAGACAGGCGCAGAATGACAAGAATGCTGATCTGTGCGGGTTAACATCATACTGAGAGGGTGATAATGGATTTAGTCCAGGCAGTAAACATGCATGAGGTGATGACGGGGGTGAATAATCCGCTGGTGCTGTCACTGATGGCCGTCATGGCCGTGTGCAGCCTGTATGTCGTGTGGCAGGCAGGAATGAGGGCTGTACGTTTTATCAGGCTGCTCAGTATGATGCGCTGAAGCTGACTGCTGACCCCGCTCAGCCGGGCGGGGCTGTTCAGTGGTTATGTTAAGGCGGATTTTTCCGGCCTTTTCCTGTCTGTTTTCACCTTCCCGGTATTCATTTTCTCCGTGTTCGTCTCCGTTTTTTTCTCAGGCTCCTCTTAAAGCAAACCCCTGTGAACCATGGCCCCCTTCGGCTCCTGCCCTGGCGGGCAGTCGTCAGCCCCACTCCGACAGGCGGCGGAAAAGCTGCCGCCCGTCTCCGCCGAACCGCAAAGGGCCGCGTTTCGGGCCTCCCGGCTAAGGTCTGATGGCTGAGGTCAACGTCAGGGGCTGCAACCGGCTGTCGCCGGTGCGTTAACCGGGCGCGGGCGCGCCCTGTAAGGCCGTCACGCCGTTCCGTCGTGCCGGAGGTGTTCATGCTCATGTCATCCCGTGCGGCTGTTCTGTTCCGGTGGTCCACCGCGGAGGGCTGACAGTCGCACAGTCCTTCTCCCTCCCACACAGGTCCGCTTCGCCGTTCCTCACCCGTTCGCACTCGCCGGAAAACCGGCTCGCTTGCGCTGCGGCTTCCGGGACGCCTGTGTTCCGGTCGGCGGCCGGTGCCACTTTGCCCTTCGCCGCGATGAACTCACCGAAACAGGGATAACAGCAACCGAGAGAGGAGAACCAGCATGAACACCCACAACGTCAAGACCGCCGCTTCTGAATCTACCGAAACACGGGTTTTACGGCCAAACGTCAACGGCCTTCCGTCCGGTGTCGCGCAGACGCTGGCATTTCTGGGCCATCTGGCAGAGGACGGCATGGAAGAGGGGGAACGTGCGGAACTGCTGCTCGGTTCGCTGTTGAGCCTCGCGGAAGCGCTGCGCGATGCCGTGCCGGACTGGTCAGCCCGTCGCCCGCGACTGCCGTTTCCACTGGTGCGGGCGTGGCTGGCGGCGCGTGGCGTTGCCCTGGTGCAGTTCGGTGAAACCGGGCAGGGCGCATGGGCGTATGCCCTGCATTACCTGCGTACGGAACTGGACGCGGGCTTTTACTTCTGGCGCGACAACATCTGGTGATTTTTATGCGCCGCGCAGGCGGCGCAACCCACAACCACTGACAGGGAGAACGCTATGCAACTGATTATCCGTGACGTCCTGACGGGCCTTGATGCTGACCTGCTGACAGGCGGCAATCCCCGCGAGGCGGCGTTTATCGCCTCAGTGTATGACGGCGGGCGCGATACCGCCGAGGAGGAGCGGCTTTACTGGCTGGGCCGCGAGAAAGCGGCGCTGAAAGCGCCTGCGGAAATTGACGTTCACCGCTTTCACGACGCGCTGGGCGTGGCGTATCCGCTGAACTGGTCATGCAGTGAAGACGGGGAGTGTGAAACGTTCATGCTGGCCGAGTTTTACTGCGGGCAGGTGACCGACATTTACGCCCGGGCCGGCGCGCGTTACTTCCGGCTGCGGGATTATGCCCACCTCAGCCACGCGCAGATCATGACGCGCGTTAAGGAGGCCTTTGACCTGAGTCAGAAATGAAAAAAGCAGGCCTGAGCCTGCTCTGTCCAAACCGGAAGCTTACCCCCCTAAGAGTCTGCATCCGGTATTCATCAAACTTAATGGAGGTAAAACCATGCAGTTCGACCCGCAAATCGTGTCACACGCGCAGGCGTTTGTAAATGCCCGCCGTAACGGGAAACGTGCCCGCGTTCCGGCTATGCAGGTAAGGCAGTGGCCGTTCTTTATTGCCCTGGTCAACGCGGGCCTCGGCCTCGCGTGATGTAAATCCGGCCGCCCCCCTGCGGGGCGGCCGTTTAAGGAGTGGTTTATGTCACAGTTAGATTTTGCCGATTTTTTTAACCAGGCTGAAGATCCCGCCCCCGCGCCGGTTGTCCTCAACCCCTCAGCCCCCGCCTGCGATCCGTCCCCCGTGCATCGTATGATGAGCATCGAGACGGCGCGTAAACAGTTCGTCAGCGTGTTCAGGCACACGGCCCGGCACCTGCGCCGCTGGGACGTGTTCAGCGACTTCATTACGCTTGCGGCCAGTGAACTCGACCTTGCCACGATCCGCGCACCGGAAAGCATGGAGCGCTGCCGCAAAATCTGCGGGCGCTACAGGCCGGAGGACATTCAGGATCTTCACCGGCTTTTCAGCCTGATGGTGAGCGCCCTGGAAGCGAAGTTTCATGACTTTCTGGGGGCCATTTTCATGGAGCTGGAGCTGGGCGACGGCAGGCAGGGGCAGTATTTTACGCCGTACTCCGTACAGTCGCTGATGGCGCGCATGCTCATGCCTGGCGTACAGGAAGCCGTGAAGCGTGAAGGGCTGTTTACGCTGTCAGAGCCGACCTGCGGCGCGGGCGGCATGGTGGTTGCGGTGGCCGAATGTATGCTTGAGGCGGGGCTGAATCCCTCAGAGCAGATGTTTGTGAACTGCATCGACATCGATCCGGTGGCGGCGGACATGGCGTTTATCCAGCTTTCGTTGCTGGGCATTCCTGCGGAAGTCATCACCGGCAACACGCTGACAATGCAGTTCAGCCGCGTGCGTTACACGCCGGTGTATTACATCAACGGGTTTGAGGAGCGGCTGAAAGCGCAGCGCAGAATAAACGCGATGATGGATTTCCTGCGCTCCCTGTCTGACGGGCCGGTAAACCCTGGCCCGTAGCCGTCGCAGTCGGGCCGCCTCCTGCGGGCGGCCGTTCACAGTCGCCCGTCACAGGGCGGGAAAGAGCGGGTAAAGTGTTTCCTTGAGCGAAACAGTCTGGTATAATGTTTCGTAACGGGAAACAAGGGGATGGAGCATGATCAAAAGCTGGAAGCATAAAGGGTTGCAGAAGCTCTATGAAAAAGGCGACACGAGCGGCGTTCAGGCAAAGGATGCAGAACGTATTCGGCTGCGCCTGCTGGCCATCGATGAGGCCGGTTCGACGGATGAGTTCAGCCGCTATCCCGGTTTTCGTTTCCATCCGCTCAAGGGTGATCGCAAAAACCTGTATGCCATTACGGTGCGGGCCAACTGGCGCATCACCTTCGAGTTTACCGACGGCAACGCTTACATTCTCAACCTGGAGGACTATCACTGATGGCGATGCACAATCCCCCGCATCCTGGTGGCTTCATTACGGAGTACCTGGAAGACAATAACGTGAGCCTGCGTAAAATGGCGAAAGACCTGGGCGTCTCTCCGGCGGCGCTGAGCAAGGTGGCGTCCGGCAAGGCGGCCGTCAGCCCTGAAATGGCGGTACGGCTGGAGGCGGGGTTAGGCATTGCCGCGCGTCTCTGGCTGGCGATGCAGGCCGCTTTCGACCTGCACAAAGCGCGGGAAAACACCGATGTGTCGGGCGTCATCCTGCGCCCTGGCCTGGCCCCCTTCTCAGAAGAGGCGCAGAACGGTAAGGACGCATAAGACGCCTGACCGGAACGCCGCCGTAACCCTGTCACCCACGGCAGGGTCATTCCCCGCCAGCACCGCCGCATAAGCCCCGCGCCTCCCCCGCCGCGTTCTGTTCAGCTTCCTGCCGGTATACGTTATTCCCCAGCTGTCTTTATGCCGGTGCCGGTTGGGCTGGCCAGTATGTGGTTGCTGCCTTTACTGACTTAACAGCAACAGCAACAGCAACAGCCGGGACATGGCCCCCTTCGGCTCCTGCCCTGGCGGGCAGTCGTCAGCCCCACTCCGACAGGCGGCGGAAAAGCTGCCGCCCGTCTCCGCCGAACCGCAAAGGGCCGCGTTTCGGGCCTCCCGGCTAAGGTCTGATGGCTTAGGTCAACGGCTGCAACCGGCTGTCGCCGGTGCGTTCACCGGGCGCGGTCGCGCCCTGTAAGGCCGTCACGCCGTTCCGCCGTGCCGGAGGTGTTCATGCTCATGTTATCCCGTGCGGCTGTTCTGTTCCGGTGGTCCACCGCGGAGGGCTGACAGTCGCACAGTCCTTCTCCCTCCCACACAGGTTCGCTTACGCCGTTCCTCACCCGTTCGCACTCGCCGGAAAACCGGCTCGCTTGCGCTGCGGCTTCCGGGACGCCTGTGTTCCGGTCGGCGGCCGGTGCCACTTTGCCCTTCGCCGCGATGAACTCACCGAAACAGGGATAACAGCAACCGAGAGAGGAGAACCAGCATGAACACCCACAACGTCAACGTCAAAACCGCCGCTTCTGAATCTACCGAAACACGGGTTTTAAAAAACTTCGACGTGCAACTGCCCGTGCGTACAAACCGCCTGGTCGCCCTCGCGAAACTGGAAGGTAATCTGATGACGTACCGCGCGCTGGATGCGCTGGAGGCGACTGGTCCGGATGACGGTGATGACCTGTTATCTGATATCCGGTACGCGGCAGAACTCATCACGACGATGATTGATGAAGGGGATATCGCCACCCCGTCTGCGTACGAGCTGGCGACGTCCGTCCGGTCTCTCGCCACTGAAACAGTGCCAGCAGAGTGGGCCTGGGTGGACGGGCCTGACCTGCCAGCCCTGGAATACCTTCAGAAACATGCCCCGTTTCAGCGTGAAGCGCTGCGTCAGTCATATATCGAGGCGTCGCGCCCGTTTGGCCTTACCGTCTGCGGTCGCATGGAGTTCGACGAAGATGACCGGAATCTGGGTACGTACTGGCGTGACGTGGAAATCACCCTGGGCCGTGCGGACACTCTTCCGGAGACGATGGAGCTGCTGGTAAAGGCAAGCCTGAGCGGGGACTGGGGGCAGAGCGAATACGGTGGGTACGGTTTTGACCCGCACATCGCCACTATTACCGACATTGCACGCCGTGTGGTGCTGCGCGGCAATGCCCGCACGCTGGAGTGGGCCACACCGGAAACCGATCCGGCTGCGTTCGAACGTATTGCGGCACAGAAACAGGCGCTGCTTAAGCAGGCCGCTTATGAGTCCGGCTGGGACAACTATGAGACGGCCCGCCAGCTACGCCAGGAGGCCGACATGCTCGACCTGACCAGCGTTCACGCTGTGTGGCTGAACGATCCGCATGTGGCTGAAGCACTTCGGGAATATCAGCATCCGTCCACGCGCCTGGACGAAACCGAAATCATGGAGGGCATGGAGTTTTAGGCGCAAAAAAAGCAGGGTTTCCCCTGCTTTCTTCACGGCGGGTAGCTGTAACTACCCGCCACATCAAAATCAAACTCGGAGCTACGAATATGAATTTTGACCCGCAAATCGTCGCACAGGCGGCGCTGTTTGTAAACGCACTGCTCAGCGGCCAGCACGCTCATGTGCCTGCGATGCCGTTTTATCTCTGGCAGCAGTTCATGACGACCGTTAACACAATGACGGGAGCGCGCGCATGAATCAGAACAATACGGCATCCGGTACAGAACGTCGGCCAGTCACGCAGGAAGACATCACGCGTGTTCTGGGACCGTACTGTCTGATACGTCTGGATAACGGTGACGAGGCCTTTTACATCAACGGCCATTTCATTGAGTGCGCTGATGCAGCCCTTAAAGACCCGCCAGTCAGTGAGATCGCAAAACTTTCCGCACGGGCTGCGGATGCGTTTTTGCACTGTATCGATCTGGCTGTGCCGGAAGACGAAGACTGGTGCTGGAATGACATTGTCGAGCAGCTCGCCCGCAAAGCGCCTACGAGCGAGGTGTGCGGCACGGTCACCGTGACGTGCAGCGAGGTGAAGGGCAGGGGGGTACATTTCTGCAATCACCCTCTCCTCAGCGGGCATAACGATAACCTGTGGTTTCCGGTGGGAGAGCACGAAAGCTGGTCTGAGGCTGTTGAGCGTATTCTCGTCATGAATGGTCTGGCAGAAAAACTGCTGACGTTAAAGCCGCTAAATGAAGGCGATACGGGTAATTTCAGGGCAACTTACAGCCGCACAATCATCCTCTGATAAGCGCGGGCCGGAGGCATCCGGCCCCGCTGTCGTGAACGTAACAGGAGTCCTCCATGCTGAATAACACCCGACCTGACGGGATGGCGTCCCCCGTTGTTATGCGCCCGGAATCACTGAAAATAGCCGACCTCGATGACCTGGCGGATTACGCGCTGCATCCGGTTCCGTGGGAGACAACCGACGTGTCCTGTAGCGCTGCGGCGGCAGTCGTCACCTTCGCCCGTTGCACGGGGCTGGACAGTAAAAATGACCTGGCAGAAACGGCCATTACCGATCTGCTGGCAAATCTTATGCACCTGTGCAGCGCTAAAGATCTGCCGTTCTGCGAGCTGCTTATCCGCGCAGGTTCTCATTTCAGGGATGAAGCCGCAGGCTGATCCCGTGCCGTGCAGGGCGCAGACCCTGCAGGCCCTTCGGGCCGGGCAAAACCCGGTGCTGACGCACCGGCTACACCCCGGCCGCCGGCGTGCTGCTCACGCCGGAGCGCCAGCTGGCAGGGGCGCATTTCCGCGTCATGCGCTACCGCATGAAAAACACCGGCTACGTCACCCTGGCCCTGACGGAGAGGCAGTTCTGGCAGAAGGGGGTGCGCGCCGTGATGCTGTCCACCCGTACCCTTTATGCGGGCGGAGAGGGCTATGTCTGGGTGATTTTTTCCACCGATGAAGGGGGTGCATCGTGAGCAACATCAACACCGTCACCCGCCGCCGTCAGTGGCTTATAGCAGGCGGGGCGCTGGCGGCCATGACCGTTACCGGCGGCGGCATCTGGTTTTACAACCAGCATCAGGCGGCGCTGAAGCACCAGGCAGCGCATAAGCCTGCCGACCTGACCGGCTCCGGGCTGGTCACGCCCACCTTCACCGACGCGGTCACAACCTCCGTGCTGGCGCAGCAGCAGAACAAAACGGCCGGGCTTGAGCAGGGTCTGAAGGACCTCAACACCAAAGTCGACAGCCAGGCGGCCTCGCTCGACCGGAAGCTGGAGCAGATCACGGCGGCACTGGACAAGCTTCAGTCGCAGGGTACGCATGCCGCGACGCAGCCGGGCGCATCCGGCACGCCGTCAGCGCCCGGTGCGGGGCAGAACGGCCCGGTTCCGCTGGGACCGGCCGGACCGGCGCAGTGGCGCATCACCGATCCGGCAGGCGGTCCCGCCAGCGGTCAGGGCAGCCGTTTTTATCCCGGGCAGGCTCAGGGCACGCTGCCCGCTGCTGCCGCGTCGCAGACGGGCGGACTGATGCGCAAAACCTTTACCTACGCCTCGCTCAGCCGCAAGTGGCCGCATCTGCCGTGGATTTCGTCCGGTTCGTTTTCACAGGCCGTGATGATTGAGGGGGCCGACGCCAACGCCAGCGTGACCGGCCAGCAGAACACCACGCCGGTGGTCCTCACCCTGATAGGCGATGTGTCAATGCCCAACGGCAAAACCTACAACCTGGATCAGTGCCGCGTCACCGGTGAAATCTACGGGGACATCTCCAGCGAGCGCGGTGAGGTCCGCACCAAAAACATCAGCTGTAACCTGAAAAACGGGGATCACATCGATATGCCGTTTGAAGGGCACGTGGCTTATCAGGGCAAGCAGGGCATTCGCGGCAAGCCGGTGATGCGTAACGGACAAATCCTCTGGAACGCGGGCGGTGCAGGCTTCCTGTCCGGCCTCGGAGACGGCTTCAAGTCGGCGGCCACGCCCATGGTGGGCCTGGGCGGGGCGACCACCATCGGGGCCGGCGACATCCTGAAACAGGGCTTCGGCGGTGGTGCCAGTAAGGCGGCCGACACGCTGAGCCAGTACTACATCAAACGTGCCGAGCAGTATCACCCTGTCATTGATATCGGTGCCGGTAATGCCGTGACGGTGGTGTTTCAGCAGGGTTTTCGCCTGAAGACCATTGAGGAGCAGGAGGCCGAGAAAGACAAACAGAATACCTCGCAGGTTCAGGTGCAGGAAACGGCGGCTAACACGCCCGCAGTAAACGCCAGCGGCAACCGCCCGGCGGTGCTCGACCCCAATGAAGTACTGAAGCAGGCCAGCCAGCTGCGGCTGGGTGACACCATCAACTGACAGGAACACGCCGATGAAACAGTGGTACGTACTGCAGACGCTCTCGGGACAGGAAAAGCGCGCGGAAGCGCATCTGATAAACCAGAACGTGGAGTGCTGGTTTCCCCTTTACACCGGCAGGCGGCTGGCAGACGGGAAAATCACCTCCCTGAAGCCCACACCGCTGTTTCCCGGCTATGGCTTCGTCTGCTTCGATCCGGAAGAAATTCACACCACGACAATCAAGGCCACGCGCGGTGTCTCGCAGATTGTGCGCTTTGGTGAGCGCCTGGCGGTCATGAGCGATGAGCAGATGAAGGCGCTGAAGGCCGGCGCGGGGCAGGTGGCTCAGACCTGCGAAAAGCCGCCGGTGCACGGTGACAGGCTCATTCTCGAAAGCGGCGTGTTTGAAGGGTTTGAGGCGGTGTGGCATGAGCCTAAAGGTGCCAAGCGGGCTATCATGCTGATCACCCTGATGGGCCGGATAGTGGAGCTGGATATGAGGAAAGCGTGTAAAGAGGGGCTGCGTTTCCGGTTTAAAAACAGCGGGGAGGTAAGGGTATGAACCTCAAACCCATTGAGTACGATACCAGGGAACACCGGACAGCTCTTCTGCTTACGTTTCTTATGCTGGCGCTCAACCTCGGCACTGTTGCCATCATGCTTGAATGGGAAGTGGGGCCATCCGGGGGCATAACGTGGCAGTTCTGGCAGATACTGTTCCTGCCTGCTTCGTCCACGCTGGCCATACAGCTGCTTTCTTTCGGCAGCGGGTTGAGTATGGTCCCGGTTTTCTCAGGGTTCGTCACCTGGATCATCGTGCCTGTGGGCTGGCTGGTTGAGGTTGCCCGAGCCGGCCAGCTTCAGGTGGCCAGCAAAGCATTCCTTTATACGGGACCCTGCTCAGGGGTTCTGCTTTCGTTCGGCGCTGCTGTATTTGTGCTTCTGTTCGAAAAAAGACACCTGTAAACGGGACGGGCAGCAATGAAAAAATTCAGTTTCAGTATCTGTGTGCCACTGCTGGTTAAGGAGTGAAAGAGTATGACGACCAGTAAGGCGTTAAATAACCAATCATCGAAGAACCTGCTTTCACTACTCTTACTCGCGGGGTTTTGCGGGTTGCTGACGGTGCCGGTGAAGCCGCCCGGGGAAGGGTGGTTTACCGGCAGTATTCATGACACCGACGACGGTCCGGTCTGCGTCTGGCTCCGTCCGCTGACGGCAAAGGCGGACGAATGAAACGATTACTCCTGATGCTGTGTCTGCTGCTTTCCATGACGGCCGTCAGGCCTGCCATGGCAGGCGGCAGTAACGCCGGTGACGGCCGGTGGGTAAATCCCATCAGCGACGTCTGCTGGAAATGCCTGTTTCCCATGACGCTCGGCAGCATTCAGCTGGCGTCTGGCGCGCACCCCGACACGCCGAACCCGTCGATGCCGATTCAGCTGTGTCCCTACGGCATCTTTTACCGTCTGGGGCTGGCCATCGGCTTCTGGGAGCCGCTGGCGCTCACCGACGTCACGCGTGAACCGGGTGTGATGGTCAACATGGGCGGATTCAAAATCGACCTGGGACGCACCGGCACCGGGACCGGAGGACAGAGTGACAGGCCCGCGCCCGGGGCCTTCTATCACGTGCACTGGTATAAATACCCGCTGCTGTTCTGGCTGAACATCATCACCAGTACCGGCTGTATGCAGACCGGCGACATGGACATTGCGTACCTCTCGGAAGTCGATCCGTTGTGGAACGACAGTACGCTCTCGATGATCATCAATCCGGAGGTGGCGCTGTTCAATAACCTGCTTGCGCAGGGGGCCTGTGCGGCTGACTCCATTTCGTCCACGGCGGGCATGCCGCTGGACCCACTTTTCTGGTGCGCAGGTGCGCAGGGCTCGATGTACCCGTTCACGGGCTATACCAGCAACGAGTTTTCACCGCTGGAGGCGTCCCTGCTGGTGACGGAACGCATGGCCTTCAAGCTGCACCGCGAGGGGCTGGTGATGGAGACGGTCGGGGCCGACACTGCAGTCTGTTATGAATATCCGTCCCCGATCATCCCTAAATCGCGATGGCGCTATCAGATGGTCAACATGTATCCCGAACCCAGCGACTGCCATCCGTTCGGGACCTCGACGCAGCTGTGGGGCAGCACCCACAACAGCCCGGCCACGAAGAAGAACTTTGGCTATCTGCTCTGGCGAAAGCGTAACTGCGTGTACCTCTGACGGCCCGCTGACGCAGCGCGTCGCCCGGCAGAGCCTGACTTATTCAGAGGATTTTCCATGAAAACTTTCCTGATGACGGTGCTGGTACTCGGCACCGTGCTCACGTTCGCCCGTGCGGCCGAACAGCCTGCTGCCGGTCAGAACGACGTGGCCTGGATGAAACAGCAGCAGCGCGACCTGGAGCTGTTCAAAAAGCAGCTTCAGGGCACGAATATCGCCCTGCCGGATGCGCAGCAGGGGCGGGTGACAGCGTTTCAGAACGAGATAGCCGCAGCCCAGGCCGGACAGAACAGCGCCAGCCGCGAAGCGCCCAGGGCCGTTTACTTTGTGAGCCTGGGAATTCCGCAGGAAGGCCTGCTGCCGATGCTGGAGGATGCGCGCCGCTTTGGCATCCCGGCGACCATCCGCGGGCTTGTGGACAATGATTTCCGCAAAACCGCCTCGATGATGTTTGAACTGTCAAAAAAGGACAAACAGGCCGGCGTACAGATCGATCCGACACTGTTCAGGCAGTACGGCATTAAGGTCGTACCGGCACTGGTGGTGACCTGTGGCGCTGAGTTCGACGTGATTTACGGCAGTCTGGAGCTGAAACAGGCGCTGAAAGAGGTGCAGCAGCGCGGTGACTGCGCCGGTATCAGATAATCTGCAAAACATTCGTAAACACTGTTTTAAGGTCTTCCGGATAAACCCGGAATGATCTCTGTCACCCGCGACACTGTGGATAAGTGGAAAAGGCCTTCGCTTGCAGCGGCCGCAGGCGTCCGCGCCGCTCAGAATGGGAGTCGCTCCCGCTAACGCGGGCCTCGACAGCACATCACTTTAGTTACAGCATACAGTTATTCACTGTAAACAGCACCTGCGCAGTTCTGACACCTCAGTGCCCCTCCGAGCAAAAACCGGAGCCGGACCTGAAACCCCATCGCCCCCACTGACCAGCCGCCGCCGCCCGGCCCGCAGGGCCGGAACTGCAGTGGCTGATTAATGGGTGTTGTAACTAATAGCTCTGGTGTTGCTGTAAGTGGAGTTGCTGCAGGGTACAGTGAACACGCCCGTAAGCGGCCCTAACGGCCCGCTAACGCGGAGATATGCCCCGACTGCGGCTACGCCTTGTCGTGACCACTCCGACGGCGTACAGTGGCTGTCGTGCGGCGGTTAGCGGGTCTGGCTTCGCAGGGCGAAGTAACCGACAGGCAGAACCTTTCATCACGTAACCGGCTTCGCCGGGCTACCGGCGCCATGTGGCCAGTTCATCCTGGCGGGCATCAGCTGGCGCCTTCATGCGCTGTCGCGCATAAAACCTGATTCAGTGCAGGAGATATCCTCATGCAGAACGTTGATGATGACGAAGTTCAGTCCACATACCGGGAAGCGTGCAGACTCACCGGCATGGTTTGTCTGAGGAAAGCGGGTGATGGTGACGTAATCAGCCGCGAAGAGATCAAACGTGATCTTATACTTTTGCTGAGGGCTCGTCTGGAGCGAAGTGATAAGGTTGAACCCACTCTCATGTGTAAGCGTCACATTTAGACTGTCTGTGCAGCGGGCTCCGGTTCCGGGAAAATAGTGTCCATCATTTTTTAATGGACACTATCGCGTGAAACACCGAACATGGCTCCTTGAGGCGCTTCGCCTCCATTTTGATGAAAAGCTGCCGCGTATTGAGGCCGGGCGCAGGCTGGGTATCCCCAAAACCACCGTCTGCGATCTCTTTGTCCGCTTCCGGAAGGCCGGTCTGTCATGGCCTCTGCCGCCACGGATCAACGCCAAAAATCTGGATAAACGACTTTACCGGGAGGACTCCCGAAAATCGTCTGTCCTTCCTGTAGCCTCTACCCCGGCTCCCGGTGAAATCCCTGTTGCCCGTAAGCGGCCCCGACGTCCCAACTTCCCCCGCGACTTCAAAATCGCCATGGTGGAGCAGTCGATGCAGCCCGGCGTCAGCGTGGCACAGCTTGCCCGCGAAAATAACATTAACGACAATCTCCTGTTCAACTGGCGGCGACTTTATCAGCAGGGGCTGCTGGCTGCGCGGACAGATGCGCCGGTCATGTTGCCCGTGACGCTCGCTGCTGAATCAGGCTCCGGACAGCCTCATCCACCATCCGTTCAGAGCGACGATGCCCCCTGCTGTGAGCTGGTTCTGCCCGCAGGAACGCTTCGTATCAGCGGAAAACTGACGCCGGAGCTGCTGCAGATGCTCATCCGGGAAATGCAGGGAGGGAGCCGGTGATATCACTCCCTGCAGGCTCACGCATCTGGCTGGTTGCCGGCGTCACGGACATGCGCAACGGCTTCAATGGCCTGGCTTCCAGGGTGCAGAACACGTTACGGGATGACCCGTTCAGCGGGCATCTGTTCATCTTCCGCGGCCGGCGCGGCGACATGATAAAGGTACTGTGGGCTGACCGGGACGGTCTGTGCCTGTTCACCAAACGGCTGGAGCGGGGGCGCTTCGTCTGGCCGGTGACCCGTGACGGCAAGGTTCATCTGACGCCGGCGCAACTGTCCATGCTGCTGGAAGGCATTAACTGGAAGCATCCCCAGCGGACGGAACGCCCTGGAATACGCATATAACCTGCTGTAAAGTGGGGTTATGGAGACCTCATACCCTGATGAAAACGCCCGGCTCAGGGCGCTGCTGCTGGAGCAGCAGACCACCCTCCGCAAAATGGCGGAGTATAACCGCCTGCTCTCACAGCGGGTGGCGGCGTACGCCAGCGAAATAAACCGCCTGAAAGCGCTGGTTGCTAAGCTGCAGCGCATGCAGTTCGGCAAAAGCTCCGAAAAGCTGCGTGAGAAAACGCAGCGCCAGGTACGCGAGGCAGAGGAGCGCATCAGCGCCCTGCAGGAGGAAATGGCGGAGGTGCTGGGCGAGCAGCATGACCCGGCACTCCCGCAGCCGCTGCGTCAGTCGTCTTCCCGCAAACCGCTGCCCGCCTCGCTTCCCCGCGAAATCTGCACGCTGCCGCCGGCAGAAACCGCCTGCCCGGCATGCGGCGGTGAGCTCAGCGCGCTGGGCTGCGACGTGTCGGAGCAGCTGGAGCTTATCAGCAGCGCCTTTAAGGTTATCGAAACGCAGCGGCCGAAGCTGGCCTGCTGCAGCTGTGACCACATCGTTCAGACAGCCATGCCCTCAAAACCCATAGAGCGCAGCTATGCAGGCCCCGGCCTGCTGGCGCGCATCGTCACGGCGAAGTTCGCAGAGCACACGCCTCACTATCGTCAGTCAGAGATATACCATCGTCAGGGCGTGGAGCTGAGTCGCGCCACGCTGGGTCGCTGGTCCGGCGCGGTGAGCGAACTGCTGGAGCCGCTGTACGACCTGCTGCGCCAGTACGTGCTGATGCCGGGCAAGGTGCACACCGACGATATCCCTGTGCCGGTACAGGAGCCGGGCAGCGGCAAAACGCGCACGGCCCGGCTGTGGGTATACGTGCGGGACGACCGCAACGCGGGCTCACAGCTTCCACCGGCGGTCTGGTTCGCGTACTCGCCGGACCGGAAAGGCGTACATCCACAGCAGCACCTTGCGGGGTACAGCGGTATCCTGCAGGCGGACGCTTACGGTGGTTATAATGCGCTGTACGAAGATGGCCGCATAACCGAAGCGGCCTGCATGGCCCATGCCCGGCGAAAAATCCACGACGTGCATGCCCGGACACCGACCGACATCACAACCGAAGCGCTGAAGCGTATCGGAAAACTGTATGCCATCGAGGCGGAGATACGCGGCAGCCCGGCAGACGAGCGGCTGGCGGTACGTAAAGAGCAGACTATCCCGTTAATGCAGTCACTGTACGACTGGATACAGGTTCAGATGAAGGTACTGTCGCGCCACTCGGACACGGCGAAGGCGTTCGCCTACCTACTGAAGCAGTGGGACGCGTTAAACCTGTACTGCAGCAATGGCTGGGCGGAGATCGACAACAACATTGCGGAGAACGCGCTGCGTGGCGTAGCCCTGGGCCGGAAAAACTGGCTGTTCGCCGGTTCAGATACAGGCGGAGAACGTGCGGCGATCCTCTACTCTCTGATCGTCACCTGCCGGCTTAACGGCGTTGACCCCGAGACGTGGTTGCGTTACGTCATCGGTCATATACAGGACTGGCCGGTGAACCGGGTCCGCGATCTGCTGCCATGGAAGGTCGAGCTTCCCTCTGCCTGAACGTCAATACGGTCTGAATGCGACGCTTACACTTAATGTGGTTTTTTACACGATTGACCGGCAGACCCCTCTACTGACCCTTTGTCGCTAATTTGACAGACCTCCGGCAGGCATCTGGCATCCTACTCATCACACCCAGTCGAGCAAATTTCTGTACCTTGCCACCATCCTTCTCTGCCTGCGCCACTCCTGCCAAAGAATATCTTCTGCTCCCAGTCTGCTGCCATAAGGCCGTGTGCAGGCTGAAATCCTGAAAATCACTCGGATACGCCGTGAAATCAAAAGCGCTTTTATCCCGAGAAATGTCGCCCTGCACTGTCTCTCAAAAAAGTAGTGCGAGTCATCAGTATCAGTACTTTCATCGTATGCATCACTGATGATCCTGACGGCCTGTGAATGTGCAAGAAAAAGGTCAAACTGCTTTTGCACTATTTTGAGCGGAAAAGCGTATGAAATTTCTCTCATTCTGTTGATTTCTGGAACAGGGAAGTCAGTTCTTGCCCTGCGGGTGCCATCCGGAAGCGGTTCCCCCCAGTCCCCTGATACTCTCACACATTTTTCTGCGAAAACCTCAAGTAAAACAATAACCTCAAGGGCATGAAGTCGGATTGTTTTTTTTCTGACACTGAGATGCAGGTTATAGCCGTATAACAACAGTGCTGTCAGAATTGCTATGACAGGAAGTGTGATAAAGATGAAGTTATAACTCAAGGTATGCTGTCCTGTGGACTCATGTATCACTCAAAGCAAACGGGGCTTCTTCTGAGAAGGAGCTGTGCATTCAATAAGTTGAGCGTACGTTTTACAGTAGATGCTCCGTCAGCGAAGTCTTTCAGAGGCTTTTGCGTTCTGATCATGGCAGCGAGCGCTGACGATGGCGAAACTCAACACGTTACTTCTGTTTGCAGCATATAAGTTCAGCGTTATTCATTATATTCAGCCACACTGCAGCGTTCTTCATGGTACTTTCCGGCCGTTTTCTGTCCCTGAAAAGTCTACCAGGGGGCGGCTCAGTATCCCTCTGGGATGCAGGCAGGAACTGTATATTGCTTGCCCGGAAGGGATAAAACTGACGGAGCAACCACCGGTCGTCAGCGTCCGGCCATGCCCAGACGCTGAAATATTACACGCTTTTTCGTCAGTTATGTTTCCCCTGCACCATGTCGCCGATTTTCCGCTTTACGAGCTGAAACCCCGTAAAATTTACGCTGGCACACAGGCTGTCAAGCTGCATGTTAAGCGCTTCTGCAAGCATTCGGGCAGCATCCTTGTCCATAATGTTTTTGTTTTTATTCAAAAAGACAAAGTTGCTGTTTATCCTGTCGTACTGCTGAGTGTAAATACTGTATTTCTGACTTCCTGACTGTTTAAGAAAATTAAACTGATCGATACAGATATTCCCGGAGCCAGGAATAGTATTACCGTATGTCAGTGATGACTTGTCATTTATATAATTACTGACCTGTGCATTATGGCTTTTACTACCGGTGGTTGTTGCTACGCCATTTCCAGTCGTACAGCCACTGATTATAACAACCGAAAAAGATAAAATAGCTGTAGTTGCATTCCTTTTCATAACATTCCCTTTACAGTTTATATGTCTTAAATGATTAATCAGATGCTCAGGGGGAATTAAAAAACAAAATAACGTAGAGGTAAAGCAGAAAATAAAAAAAACCACTTATACCAAGTGGGTATTGAGTGTGTGGGTTGCAGATTTTTAATTTTAACTAATTGTTTTAAATTATTTTTATTGTTTTTTTCTTGATACTAATCAAAGAAACTATTTCATATATAAATCGATTACAACGATCATTGCCAAAAACTTGATAGCTACTGACTATCATATTGCTTAGATTGATCGGTTTAATTGAATTTACTCATAGGGAAGGGATGATTATTTTAATAGCGGCAAGCTTTGCATATATCGATATTTTCCGTTTTTATCCCGTTACCCATTTTGCCGCTGATTCCTCTCCGTTGAGGCGGCATTCTTTTTGAGATCTTAGGAATGTTTTGCTCAAGGATGAGAAGGTCTGTTTCGTCTGTTCTTATATTAATCCAGGTTTTTCTTGTTCTGTTTCCATCCTTTACCGGCGTGGCACGCGCAGCGGAAATACATTCTTTTCAGGAAATGAAGACGACAATGTCGGCTATTTCAGACCTGACGAAAGCCGGATCTGGTAATTCAGGAGAGGCAGTAAGGGACGAAGACAAATCAGCTGATACTTCTTCAGTAAATATTCATTCCTACAGCCCGGGATATATCCCGGGCCCTCCCGTAGCCGGGGGGCCGGCTCTGATTTCATCTCCGCTTCCCTCCTTAGGCATACCGGATAAAACGGCCAGTGACGGCAGCGCCGCCCGCCGTGCGGATGACGGTTTCTGGAAACAGGACGGCGGCGAAATACAGAGTTCGCCCTACAGCGGACAGATGTCGCAGGCAGCCGGCGTGCTGTCCTCCGTCAGAAACAGCGAGGAGGCGGTGAACTACGCGCGAAGCATCGGTCAGGGCCTTTTAAACCAGAAAATCAACGGCTGGATCAGCCAGTATGGTACCGGCAACGTGTCGCTGGGCAGCGACGGACGCATCAGCGGTGACGTGCTGCTTCCGCTGTATGATTCACCGGATAACGTTCTTTTTTCGCAACTGGGCACGCGTAAAACCACCAACCGCAACATCGTGAACGTGGGAGCCGGGTGGCGGCACTATCTCAACCGGTGGATGCTGGGCCTCAACAGCTTCTGGGATTACGACCTTACCGGCCATAACACACGGCTCGGGGTGGGGGGCGAAGCCTGGACTGATTATCTTAAACTCGCGGCGAACGGTTATTTTGGATTAACCCGCTGGCATCAGTCGGTTCTGGACGCGATGACTGACTACGACGAAAGGCCGGCAACCGGCTTTGACCTGCGTACAGAAGCCTTTCTGCCTTCCTACCCGCAGCTCGGCGTGACATTCAAATACGAAAAATATTTCGGAAAAGGGGTCGACCTGGCCGGGAGCGCCTCAGCCGACGCGCTGCGTAACAGTCCGTCAGCATTCTCCTACGGACTGAGCTGGACGCCGGTCCCCCTCGTGACGTTAAGCGCGACCCGGAGCAGCGGCGACGATGCAGACACCCGGCTGGGCGTTTCGTTTACCTACCGGCCGGGGGTTCCCCTCAGCCATCAGACCGACCCGGACTACGTGGATCTGTCCCGCAGCCTGGCTGGAAACCGTTACGATCTGGTTGATCGCAACTATGACATCGTCATGCAGTACCGTAAGCAGACGCTGCTGAGTATTTTTCTGCCGCCGCAGGTTAACGGGCACGCGCGGGATACGCTGACGCTGGCTGCCGTTGTCAGCCGGTCAAAATACGGCCTCAGGGACATTGACTGGACGGTTTCCCCGTCTTTCCTTGCGGACGGGGGGACGCTGCAGAGACTTTCATCGCGGGAAGTGCGGATGACGTTGCCGGCCTATCAGTGGGCCCGGGCGGCGGCCGGACCGCAGACCTACACGCTGAGCGCGGTGGCGACTGATTCAAAAGGCAACAAGTCAGACACCGCCACTACCGTTATTTCGGTTTCGCCGTCCGGCAACGTTGTTAAAACCCTGACAATCACACCCGACAGGCAGATTGCAGACGGAAAAGCACGCTCCCTGGTGACGGCACGGCTTGTGGCCTCGCAGAGGCAGGTCAGTTCCCTGTCTGAAAAGGACGGAGTTAAGGGCATGCGGGTTACGTTCAGTGGTCAGCGTGTGTCTGAAGGCCCCGGGGAAGCGCGGAGCGGCAAACTGACGTTCATGCGTAAAGACGGAAGCGGGCGGACGGAGGGCCCACTCAGCACTGACGCCGATGCGCAGGGGCGGGCCGCGGTGATGGTGAGCGCCTCAGTGTCAGGGAACTATCGCATCAGGGCGCTGATGGACAACGGAAACTACAGTGATTCCACAATGACGTTCGTGGCGGACGCGGCGACGGCGAAGGTGGCCGCGCTGACGGTGACGTCGGACGGCGCGAAGGCGGACGGCAGGGCGGCGGACGGGCTGACCGTGACGGTGACGGACGGCAACGGCAACCCGCTGGCCGGGCAGGAGGTGTCGCTGGCGGCGACCGGCGGCGCGGCGGTGGCGGAGAGCGTGACCACCGGGGCGGACGGCACGGCGGCGGTGAAGGTGACCAGCACGAAGGCGGGCGCGAGCACGGTGACGGCGACGCTGGGTGAGAGCAGCCGGCAGGCGAGCGTGAGCTTCGTGGCGGACGCGGCGACGGCGAAGGTGAGCGCGGTGGTGCTGAACGGCACGGCGGTGAGCAAGGTGGCCGACGGTGAGAGCGCCTTCACCTACACCGTGACGGTGAAGGACGGCAACGGCAACCCGGTCACCGGCGTCACCGTGAAGCCGGCGGCGGATAAGGCCGGTGTGACGGTGAAAGCGGCCGGGGCGACAGACGCTGCCGGTCAGGCCACGGTAACGCTGACCAGCAGCACCCTGGCGGTGGCGGACATCACCGTGAGCGCGAAGTTGGGCAGCACGGCGGCCGTGAGCGCTGACAGGGCGGTGAGCTTCGTGGCGGACGCGGCGACGGCGAAGGTGAGCGCGGTGGTGCTGAACGGCACGGCGGTGAGCAAGGTGGCCGACGGTGAGAGCGCCTTCACCTACACCGTGACGGTGAAGGACGGCAACGGCAACCCGGTCACCGGCGTCACCGTGAAGCCGGCGGCGGATAAGGCCGGTGTGACGGTGAAAGCGGCCGGGGCGACAGACGCTGCCGGTCAGGCCACGGTGACGCTGACCAGCAGCACCCTGGCGGTGGCGGACATCACCGTGAGCGCGAAGTTGGGCAGCACGGCGGCCGTGAGCGCTGACAGGGCGGTGAGCTTCGTGGCGGACGCGGCGACGGCGAAGGTGAGCGCGGTGGTGCTGAACGGCACGGCGGTGAGCAAGGTGGCCGACGGTGAGAGCGCCTTCACCTACACCGTGACGGTGAAGGACGGCAACGGCAACCCGGTCACCGGCGTCACCGTGAAGCCGGCGGCGGATAAGGCCGGTGTGACGGTGAAAGCGGCCGGGGCGACAGACGCTGCCGGTCAGGCCACGGTAACGCTGACCAGCAGCACCCTGGCGGTGGCGGACATCACCGTGAGCGCGAAGGTGGGCAGCACGGCGGCCGTGAGCGCTGACAGGGCGGTGAGCTTCGTGGCGGACGCGGCGACGGCGAAGGTGAGCGCGGTGGTGCTGAACGGCACGGCGGTGAGCAAGGTGGCCGACGGTGAGAGCGCCTTCACCTACACCGTGACGGTGAAGGACGGCAACGGCAACCCGGTCACCGGCGTCACCGCCGTGCCGGCGGCGGATAAGGCCGGTGTGACGGTGAAAGCGGCCGGGGCGACAGACGCTGCCGGTCAGGCCACGGTAACGCTGACCAGCAGCACCCTGGCGGTGGCGGACATCACCGTGAGCGCGAAGTTGGGCAGCACGGCGGCCGTGAGCGCTGACAGGGCGGTGAGCTTCGTGGCGGACGCGGCGACGGCGAAGGTGAGCGCGGTGGTGCTGAACGGCACGGCGGTGAGCAAGGTGGCCGACGGTGAGAGCGCCTTCACCTACACCGTGACGGTGAAGGACGGCAACGGCAACCCGGTCACCGGCGTCACCGTGAAGCCGGCGGCGGATAAGGCCGGTGTGACGGTGAAAGCGGCCGGGGCGACAGACGCTGCCGGTCAGGCCACGGTAACGCTGACCAGCAGCACCCTGGCGGTGGCGGACATCACCGTGAGCGCGAAGGTGGGCAGCACGGCGGCCGTGAGCGCTGACAGGGCGGTGAGCTTCGTGGCGGACGCGGCGACGGCGAAGGTGAGCGCGGTGGTGCTGAACGGCACGGCGGTGAGCAAGGTGGCCGACGGTGAGAGCGCCTTCACCTACACCGTGACGGTGAAGGACGGCAACGGCAACCCGGTCACCGGCGTCACCGTGAAGCCGGCGGCGGATAAGGCCGGTGTGACGGTGAAAGCGGCCGGGGCGACAGACGCTGCCGGTCAGGCCACGGTAACGCTGACCAGCAGCACCCTGGCGGTGGCGGACATCACCGTGAGCGCGAAGGTGGGCAGCACGGCGGCCGTGAGCGCTGACAGGGCGGTGAGCTTCGTGGCGGACGCGGCGACGGCGAAGGTGAGCGCGGTGGTGCTGAACGGCACGGCGGTGAGCAAGGTGGCCGACGGTGAGAGCGCCTTCACCTACACCGTGACGGTGAAGGACGGCAACGGCAACCCGGTCACCGGCGTCACCGCCGTGCCGGCGGCGGATAAGGCCGGTGTGACGGTGAAAGCGGCCGGGGCGACAGACGCTGCCGGTCAGGCCACGGTAACGCTGACCAGCAGCACCCTGGCGGTGGCGGACATCACCGTGAGCGCGAAGTTGGGCAGCACGGCGGCCGTGAGCGCTGACAGGGCGGTGAGCTTCGTGGCGGACGCGCCGTCTGACGCTAAGTCGACTTTTGTGGCGTCACCCTCCTTGGTGGTGGCTGACGGCAGCACTATTAGCACGCTAACGCTGACCCTGAAGGACGTGAACGGCAATGCTGTTACGGGTGCCGCCAGCACCCTCAACCTCACTGTTTCCGACAGCAACAGTGTTACTGTCAGTAGGCTCGACGAAAGCAGCGAAGCGGGCATTTATACGGCGAACTTGACCGGCACCAAGGGCGGAATATTTACAGTGAAGCCCTCTTATGGAAGCAGAGTGCTCGGCAGCCTCAACGCTGTGGTCGGACTCTATAAAGAAACTTTTACGATCGAGGTCAATTAAAAATGAAGTTAAACTTTATGAAATATTTTACTTTTTCTCTATACGTGCTCTTCAGCTATCCAATGGCGGGAATTGCGATGGATTGTTACATCTCGTCATCAGGAGAAGCTCGTGATACAGACTATCTATCCGCCCTTGCTTTCCTCAACGGACAGGATAATGGAAAAAAGATATGGGAGTCGAAAGTTTATCATAGGTCCATACATTGTAATGCCTATGGAAACAGAGGAACTGAAAATGTTTTTCTGTTCCCTCTCCCTCTTCGTGCCGCTTCAGGTAGTCCGTTGGGTTCTGAAAACTTTCCGACGGGTATAAAGTTCGGGATTATTTTAAACGGTAAGGATTACGGCACTTATGATCCTTCATCGAAAATTTTATACTCTATTGATACAGGATGGAACGTTAATACGACTGGTGACAGTAGGTCGTTTACATTTCAGATTTATCTCATTAAAGATGGTGATATAGACGTCAGCAGAGTTTCAGATGTCCTGAGAATATTTCAACTTGATGGTCAAGGAGGAATTAACACCAACCCAGATGCTAAAAACTATTCTTTCTCATTAAGTGGAATGTCAAATATGGCTTCGGTATCCTGCGATACTCAGCTCAAAAAAAATGGTTTGACATTAAATAATATCCTAACCTCTAAAGCACTGGCAGGTACTTATAAAGAGAATGTCAATCCTGTTACATTAGCGGTGCAATGCACCAGTAGTTCCAGTTCGGCGCTTGCTAATGTTAAGAGTGTGAATGGTAATGTTTTATTTGCTGGGACCGAATTTAGTGGTAATAAAGAGTATTTTTCAACTGGTGTTGATGGTTTAGGTGTGGAGATATATTACGGCAGTGATAAAGTGAACCCGAATGGTAATATATCAGTCAGCATCCCAGTATCGAATGGTTCAGGTGAATTTCCGTTAGAATTAACTCTTATTCCACATCTTAAGAACCTATCTCTTGGCGTGCCACTATGGTTATTTAAAGATAACAGTGAAATCCCCAAAGCCAATATAAATTATAGTTTTTCGATTACATCGTTGGGGCAGAATTAAGATGCGTCACTTAATCGCATAACCTTTTGTAAAACTGTGATGCTACCGACTTACTGATGAGGACGGTCGGCACGTCTTCGTGAACGCATTATTGTCACGCTGGAGCGTCTTCTGAGGCTGCTGTTGACCGCTGTATGAATCACGCCTGAAGGGAAAGCTGCACATTATCAGCAAACGTTACACGCAGCGCATTGAACGGCATAACCTGAATCTGAAACAGCATCTGGCAAAGCTGGGACGGAAGTCACTGTCGTTCTCAAAATCGATGAAGCTGCATGACAAAGTCATTGGGAATTATCTGAACATAAAACACTATCAGTAAGTTGGAATCATTAACGATGCTGAGGTATTCTAAATCTGCCGATATGCACGACAAAATCATCGGTATTTTCATTGAACGCGAGGATTACGCTTGATCAACTCATTGTATACGCTACCCATCAGTAAGTTCGCAGCATTATCTAGAATATCATTATCACGATTCAATTTAAAAAATAAAATAAATTTAGTGACACTCTTGTGCTTCCTGAAGGTTAATAAAGGAGGTTTTTATTATTTTTACTGATTATTCATTTGTCTTAATGCGTATCTTTTTCTCCCCTAGAAGAGGTTGAAAACCAGTCAATAGAATACGAAAGATATCAGAAATTTCACTCCATTTTAAACAGACAAATAGATCCCAGCCGCCCAAGATTCGGCGTTTGCTTTCGTGATAATGAAAAATAGGTAATGCCTCTAATTGGTTAAATGTGATGTATAATATCGGCTTTTAAAGTTCGCTCATGGCCAGCATTAACGTTCATTGTCCCCGTAGTCAGTCCGCTCAAGTTTACCGTCATGGTCAGAACGATTTTGTTGAATAAATAAGATTTCGGGTGAGCTTCTCTGTAGTCCGCTGAGTTTTCAGGTAATTCGCACGCTTTCAGGTATACCCGCGGTCATCATTTTGTTCAGTGCGCGCGCCATAGCCAGTGCCTCTGCAACCTCATCATCGTAGTCTCGCAATGTCAGTGAACCACCGACCAGATGTTTTATCCTGTACATGGCAGTTTCCGCTATTGAGCGCCGGTTGCAATCTGTTGTCCATTTCCACCGGGCATTGCTCCCACTCATTTGCAACAGCACGGTTACGGTCTGCGTAATCAGCAGGCCAGTAATCTGCTCCCTTTCTCGGAGGGATTGTAAGCACACCCGTTTTAGTTCCAGGCATTTTTTGAGATCCCGGCCAAATGATTGTGTTGCCGATATTCCTCCGGCGTCATATTGTTCAGTGATTCATGCGGGCGTTCACAGTTATATTCTGACACCCACCTTTCCGTGATTTCCCGCACTTCATTCAGCGTTCTGAACAGATAAAAATCGAGTATTTCTGTACGGTATGTTCGGTTAAAGCGCTCAATAAAAGCGTTCTGCGTCGGCTTACCCGGCTGAATAAATTCCAGTTTTACTGCATGTTGCTCTGCCCATTCAGCCAGTGCAAGTGAGATAAATTCCGGACCATTATCCATGCGAAGCATGACCGGATAGCCGCGATTTGCCGCAATCCTGTCGAGTACACGGACCACGCGCAAAGCTGGCAGATTCAGATCGATTTCAATCGACAATGCCTCACGGTTAAAGTCATCAACGACATTGAACGTGCGAAAACGACGGCCACAGACCAGAGCATCATGCATAAAATCGACAGACCAGCTCTGGTTTAGCGCTTCCGGTGTGGCCAGTGGCGAGGGATTACGCACCGGCAACCGTTGTTTGCCTTTACGGCGAAAATTCAGCTTCAGCAGACAATAAATACGATGGATCCTTTTGTGATTCCACGGGTATCCCTGCCGCCGCAGAACCTGGAAAAGTTTTGGAAAACCATACCGTGGGTATCGCTCAGCCACTGCCTGCAACGCGACAATAACGGGTTCGTCACGCGTGGTATCAGGACGGTAATGATAAACCGTTCTGCTCAGGTTCAGACTCCGGCAGGCCTGACGGATACTGAGTCCAAATGTCGTTATCAGATGAGTGACCAGCTCACGCTTAAAGGCTGGTTTTAAAGCTTTTTTTCGATAACGTCTTTCAGCGCCCGGTTCTCAAGGCTCAGGTCGGCAAACATCTGTTTGAGACGCCGGTTCTCGTCCTCAAGATCCTTGATCTTTTTAATATCAGAAGCCTCCATGCCGCCGTATCTGGACTTCCAGTTGTAGTAGGTGGCTTCAGAGATACCGGCCTCCCGGCAGACATCTTTGACGGTTCGTCCGGCTTCAACCGATTTAATTACGGCAATGATCTGATGCTCAGTAAAACGGGCTTTACGCATAGCGATCTCCTTTGTTGGCAGAGTGATTATGCCGGAGGATCTCTAAATGTGAATGGCACGATTATGCGGGATACTTACAGGATAAGGGCACTGATTTTCTTAAGACGTAATTCATTGTGACATAACTTGGGGTCTGCTTGGAAAACGGAAAATATACTGCGTTAAGCCTGCTTTTTGTACATACTGCCATCTACTGAGCGTAACGGCCGGTATTTTCCTTGTCCCAGTTTGAGGTTTGTTTGCCAGACGTAATCTCCACTCAGGTTGATGTGTTCCCATTCCAGCGGGGACAGATGAGATATCAGCTGCTCATTTCGTGGGACCCCTTTTCGCTTCAGAGAATCTATGGCTTTTTGTATATATACAGTATTCTACAGTGATATCGCCGCAGTCAGCAATGTTAGCCCGCTGGCCCGGTAGATCTGGTTTTCCAGTCCCCGATCTCTGATTTCCCCCAGTCGGTGAATAAAGACTGCTCACGCAAGGGCATTGCGGGCCTCACCTTTATTCAATCCTGCCTGTACGCGTCGACGCAGGTAAGGTTCCCGGAACCAGTCCAGCATAAACAATGACCTTTCGATGCGGCCAGCTGGCTAATTTTTTCATCATCAGTGATGCCGTCACTGTTCCCTGCTTTATAGAGCTTGTCAGACGTAGTATCTCGTGCCAGTGGGTTTCAATTTCCTTCAGATTCAGGCTGGTTGAGGAGATGATTGACTGAAGCCCCCGATACAACTCAGCTTTACCATGAATAAACAGCCGCTTGTCATGAAGATCTCGGATCCTTGGCGCAAAAGCGAATCCGAGCAAATGCATTAGCGTGAAAACATGCTCAGTGAAACCTGCAGTGTCGGTGTAATGCTCTGTAATTTCCAGTTCGGTTTCATGGTACAACAGACCATCAAGAACGTGTGTCGAGTCCCGTACGCGGCTGATAACTTTGGTATAAAAAGGATTGTACTGATCCGAAATATGCGTATAAATCTGCACGCCTGCTTCCTGACCGTATTTCAGATTGACCTGCCCCGCATAGCGGCCATGACTCCCTACCCGGAAGTTCTGTCCGTCAGACAATGACGTTGTTCCATCTCCCTAGGATGCCGCCAGAGGCCGCTTCTTCTGTGCATTAACCAACTCGGGCAGTGCGGCTGAATAAGTTTCATCCCTGATGTACCAAGTCTGAACGCCCTCACGTGACTAATTAGTCGTTCCCGGACAGGATTCGGCCATTTTCGTCAGCCCAAGGTTGATGCCATCAGCCAGGATGGTGGTCAGTGACAGCTTTCTGTCTTTAGGTCAGACGTGATTATTTTTGAGGTGTGTGAAATGTAGGGTAAAACCAGTCCAGCCATCCACTTCATCCAGCATTTCAGTAAATTTAGGATTAGGCAGCATGCCATAAACCAGATCACCAAAAGGGGATGCTGCTGAAGGGACATTCTTATCCAGCGGAGTAATTTTGACGCCTTTATCCGACCGGGCAAATCACCAGCCAGCGCAATCGCATTCACTTCCTCGAGGCGCTTTGCACGGCTCTTGATGTATTCATGGCAATCGGTCGGAATAGCAAGGGGTAACTGGTTATCCCGTAATGATTTGTCAAAATCGCCAGATGGGATCAGATAATCATCGAAATTCCTGCGTTCTGTCGCATTAAGCGGGTAATCAGGTAACATGCTGTTTTTGCATGATGTTGACTGACTATGCAGCTGATCCAAAAAGCCTTTAAACGCCTGCATTATCCCACCGATATTATTGCTCAGTGCGTCCGCTGGTACCTGGCTTATTCCCTGAGCCTGCGTAATCTGGAGGAGATGATGGCGGAGCGGGGTATCACCGTCGACCATTACACGCTTCACCGCTGGGTCATCCGTCTGGTACCAGTGCTGGATAAGGCGTTCCGCCAGCATAAATGTACCGTGGGACACCGGTGGCGAATGGATGAAACCTACATAAAAGTCAGTGGGCAGTGGAAATATCTTTACCGTGCGGTCGATACCGAATGCAGGACAATCGACTTTCTGCAGACGGCGAAGAGGGATGCCACAGCAGCCCTGCGCTTCTTCCGCAACGCCATTCGCTATCACGTTAAACCGGAAGTCGTTACCATCGCTAAAAGTGGCGCCAACACCGCGGCACTGGCCATACTCAATGCCGGAGAACCGGATGAAGAAACCATCGCCATCAGGCAGAGTAAATACCTGAATAACGTTGTTGAGCAGGATCATCGTAGCATTAAATGCCGGATAAAACTGATGCTGGGATTCAAATCGTTTCGTCGGGCACAGTCGCTCCTGGCTGGCATCGAGCTGGTCCACATGATACACAAAGTGCAATATCAGCATCCGGACGGGGAAGGATTATCTCCGGCAGAGCAGTTTTACCTATTGGGTGCCTGAAAAACAGGCAATGCACTTTTTGACAACCCGCTGCCGTTAATGCGACAGAACCGACAAAAGCATCACCCACACAGACGTTTGAAACGTGGTTTCTGGACTGAGCCGGAAACCGCCGATCTTAATCGGGAATAAGGTAATGACTCCAATTTATTGGTAATGATTTATCGTCAGATAGTGCCCGATGACTTTGTCATGCAGTTCCGCCGATTTTGAGAACGACAGCGACTTCCTGCCCAGCCGGGCCAGATGTTGCCTCAGGTTCAGATTATGACGCTCAATACGCTGCGTGTAACGCTTGCTGATAACGTGCAGCTTTCCATTAAGCCGGGATTCATACAGCGGCCAGCCGTCCGTCATCCATACCACCACCTCAAAAGCCGACAACTGGCTCATAAGACGTTCCAGTGTGACCATGGTCCGCTCACCAAAGACGTGGGCTATCGCGGTCCTGCATATCCTGTCATACGCGTAAAACAGCCAGCGCTGGCGTGATTTGGCCCCATACCTGTGAGGAATCCAGAGGCCTGACTGCATAATCGGCTTGTGGATGGTCTCCTTAGAAAGCATTACACCGTGAAGCTCGGCCAGTTTCTCGCAGGCTAGCGTCGGACCAAAGTCAGCATAATACTCTCGGATGATCTGAACGGCGCGTTCAACTAGACCTCCGGTCAGCCATACCTAACGGGACTTCAGCGAGATAGCGCTGGAGCAGACGGCGACACTGCGTGACGGAAATACCGAGAAGTTCTTCCGCGAGACGGGTTGTCAGCCACCGGTCGACGATATCCTAAGTTATTTTAAGCAGGTTAACTTCATTTATTGTGAAAAAATCCGCGCCAGAAGACGTCATAACAGGTTCCGCAGCGGGTAAGTCACCCGAATCGGCCATATCAGCTTAGCTCAAGCGAAGTTCGTATTTATGTTAAATTTCATCGTTATTAATGCTTTTTATAAGGTTTTTTAATGACTTATTTGAAACACTTATTATTCATATTTACCATGAACAGGCTTGCAATTAATAACGATAATTGTTATCATTTTCATTAGCATTAATAATGCCTAGGGTTAGAAGTTATTAAGATTTCAATTGGTGGTATTGGTATTACTAAAAAATTTATTGAATGCTAATGAAAAGGGAGGTATTCATGAAAACGGAGAAAAATTTAATCAACAGCCTTGAGTTAATAAATGATGAAAGTGCGTTAAGTTGGGTAAACTCACAGAACCATATTACTTTAGAAAAGTTTTGCAATACAGAGAGTTTTTTTAAAAGAAAAGATATTTACCTTAAGTGCTACAATGATAATTCTAATATACCTTGGGTTACTCATTACGGAGACAAAGTATATAACTTTTGGCAAGATGAAAATAATCCGAGAGGTAAATGGCGGCGCTCAGATGAAAAGTCTTATTTACTTGGTGAACCTGAATGGGAGATTATTCTTGATCTTGATGCTCTTAATGAGAATGAGCAATCAAATTTGATTTTTAATTATGCACAATTGCTATATCCGAAATTTGAAAAAGCACTTATTTATTTATCACATGGTGGTGATGCATGTGAAATTAGAGAGTTTGATTTGATCAAGAAAGAATTTATTGCTGATGGTTTTTATCTTCCTGAAAGTAAAAGCTCTGTCTCTTGGTACGATGAGAACACATTACTATTATCTCTTGATTACGATGAAGAATCACTAACTTCATCGTGTTACCCACGTTGTGTATATAAATGGAAAAGAAACACATCGCCAACAGAATCAATTCTTATTTATTCTGGTGAGAAAAGTGATTTGGCTGTTTCTTCTTGGCACGTATTTCATCCAGGATACGAGAAAACTATTATTTGCCGTCAAATAGACTTTTATAGAAGTTGTATATACATACTTAAGGGAGGTAATGAATTAAAACAGCTAGAAATTCCTCATGATGCTTATTGCGATTTTTTCTTTCAATGGCTTATTATTCGTTTAAGTAGTTCATGGGTAATAAAAGAAAAATGTTATCTTGCCGGATCCCTTCTTGTTATTGATACTAATAACTTTATTAATGGTGAACGAGAATTTTCAGTTTTATTTGAGCCGCAGTATAATGTTACGTTGCAGGGCTTCAGCTTCACGCGTGATTATATTATCTTAAATTTGACACGTGATGTTGTTGGAACGGTAAATGTATTAAAAGCAATAGATGGAGATTGGATAAAATTTCAAGAAATAAAATTGCCAAACTTTACTAATGCATGGGCCGCTGGCATCAGTTTAGAATCAAATAGTTTTCAATTGATTAGCAATGGTTTTCTGCAACCCTGTTGCTTAAGCTATGGAGACCTTGATAATCAATCAAAAGAAATCATATTTCGGGATCCGGATTTTTTTGATTCAGATTCATTTGACGTTTCACAGCATTTTTCGAATTCCCTAGATGGAACTCGCATACCATATTTCCAAATTGCAAACAAAGAACTAAAGCTAACCGGTGAAAATGCAACTCTGATATATGGCTATGGTGGTTTTGAAGTTTCTCTTGTTCCTGAATACATAGGAGCCAAAGGGCTTACTTGGTTAAATGAAGGGGGAGTCTATGTAGTAGCTAATATACGTGGTGGAGGTGAATACGGGCCACAATGGCATCAGGCTGCGCTAAAAAAGAATCGTAATCTTGCTTATGAGGATTTTTCTTCAATAGCTTATGATTTGATTAGGCGTAAGGTAACCAGTAAAGGTAAACTCGCGGCTCAGGGGGGAAGTAATGGTGGTTTACTTATAGGAAATATGTTAACTGACTATCCTGATCTTTTCAGTGCTCTTGTATGTGAATTCCCTTTACTCGATATGTTAAACTATACTAAATGGCTCGTTGGGTCATCATGGATTGCAGAATATGGTGACCCTAATATTGATGAAGAGAAAGAGTGGCTTAAAAAATATTCACCATTTCATAAAATTTCTTGCGACGAAAAATATCCAGCTGTGCTTTTCATTACAGGCACGTTTGATGATAGAGTTTCTCCTGCGCATGCACGTAGAATGGTTGCACTCATGCAAGAAAAAGGACATAAAGATGTTTGGTTTTATGAAGAGCCTAATGTGGGTCATTCTGGAGCACCTGAAAAAAATGAAATTGCATTTAAAAATGCTTTGGTTGATGAATTTTTAACGTATGCTTTAAAAAAATCCAAACTTGATTTAGATTTTGAGTGAATTAAAATTTTATAAAAACATTAACTCTTAGTAATGTATTTGATCTGCCCCCAGAATTAGATACAACGCTCAGTTAATAATGTTAGTTTGTTTACGTTCTAATTTTTCATTTCGCCAGTTTGCTGCAAATCAAGCTGGCGTCTGGTAATTCAGCGATGAATGAGGTCTGGACTCGTTATAGTCCTGCCGCCAGTCATTAATCGTTTTCCTGGCATAAGCAATATCGCTGAACCCGTGTTCATTCAGGCATTCATCTCTGAATCGTCCGTTAAAACTCTCAATAAATCCGTTCTGAATCGGCTTGCACGGCTGGATAAGCCGTAGTTCCACACCATGCTCAAAGGCCCATTGATCGGTCGCGCGACAGGTAAATTCCGGGCCCTGATCGGTTCTTATTGTCGCCGGATAGCCCCTGAACAGCGCGATGCTGTCCAGAATATGCGTGACCTGAACGCCTGAAATACCGAAAGCAGCGGTGATCGTCAGACACTCTTGCGTGAAATCATCCACACAGGTCAGGCACTTGATCCTCTGACCGTTGGCAAGTACATCCATGACAAAATCCATCGACCTTGTCAGATTCGGCGCAGCCGGGCGCAGAAGCGGAAACCGTTCGGTTGCCAGCCCTTTACGGCGTTGCCTGCGCTTTACGCTCAGTCCATTAAGGTGGTAAATACGGTATACCCGCTTGTCGTCTAATCAGTCAATATCAGGATCAGATGGAGTCTTTGTCGTCTTCGTAGTCATTTTTTCAATGCTAAAACATGCATCATGGAATAAAATTATCTGTGCAGTAATTTTGATATTATGGAATATATTCAATAACGCATTGTAATAATATATTTTTTATAAAGTTTAGGGTTTACTAAACCCTAAACTCATTAGGTTTTTCCAAAATAATTTTCGGCTTCATTTAAATAGAAGCACCTATTCCATGATAGTCACCCCAACACTTTTTTAACTTTTTTGCCAATTCAAAGATGATATCATTCCTATATTTTAGTTACATTAATCCTAAATAAAATGATAATATTCTTAGTGGGAAGTGATATAAAACAAAAAAACCCAAATTCATTAAAAAAAATTATTCCACCCCGTTAATTTTATGATACGCTAATTATAAGGATATTTTTATTGACATTTGTTATTTCAAAATGGAGGAGTTTCATTTATGAAGAAAAATTATGGTGTTTTTGTTTTAACAACTTCTCTTTTTTTTTCTATTAGTGTTGCTACTGCAGCATCACAAAATACGATTCGCTTTCAGGGCGAGGTCAATGCACAAACCTGTAACGTCAATGTTAATGATGCAACCGGCAGCCCGATTATTCTGCTGCCGACCGTTTCAACGGCCGAGCTGAGTACGGCAAAATCAACCGCCGGTAAAACACCTTTTACGATTAACTTAACCGGTTGCGTCGCACCGGCTTCCGGAACAACTCAGCAAGTTGATATCAATCTGGCTGGCAATAATATTTCGCCCACCGGCGATTTACTGAATACCGGGACCGCCAAAAACGTGGCGCTGCGTTTACTGGACAGTAGTGACAAACCGATCGATTTGTCGGGTGGAACGGTAACAGTTCCCGGAATGAAACTGGAAAGCGGAAGCACCAGCGCATCCCAGGATTTTTCGGTCGAATATTACAGCGACTCCGGAAGCGCGGGCGCCGGTACGGTTTTAAGTAGCGTTCAATATTCTGTCAGCTATCCCTAATCATCAGGCCCCCTTATTTTAAGGGGGCAGGAGAACCCTGTGTTGAAGTCTCTTGTTCTTCTTTTTCTGGCCTTTTCAGCCATGTGTTGTCAGGCAAGCGTCGTATTAAATGGCACGCGCGTCATTGTAGACGGTGCGAAAAAAGAAAAAACGCTTCAGTTTACGAATGCTGGCGATCAGCCAGCGCTGATTCAGATTCAGGCGATCAATCTCAATAATCATTCTGTCCCCCCTTTTGTGGCGTTGCCGCAAATATTCAGGATTGCTCCTGAAGCCGGCCAAACGGTAAAGCTCAACGTGACGGAGAATAATCTTCCTCAGGACAGAGAGTCACTGTTTTATATGGATTACACCGAAATTCCCTCGTTAAAAAAAGGGCTGGAGGATAAGAATAAACTCTATTTAATTATTAAGAACAGAGTAAAGGTTATCGTTCGCCCAAAGGGACTGAATTTTTCCATGGATAACCTGAAGAATGCGCTCTCATACCATATTCAGGGACATGACATCGTCTTCCGCAATGCCTCGCCCTTTTACGCCAATATTCGATCTTTTGCGTTGGTTAAAGGAAATAACCGTGTTCCCTGGCATGAAGCCGTGACGCTGGCACCGTTTAGTGAGCAGCGTATTACGTTAAAAGGCCAGTCATCCCTTCAGGGATATACGCTTAACGCCGTTCTTATTAATGATTTTGGTGCCGACGAAAGAATAAACGTGAACGAAAAGTAGCAGAAATGAATAGAGTCTCATTAGTCTTATTGTTCGCTTTGAGTCTGCTTTTCCTCCGGGGCGGTCAGGCGGCTGAAGGTCAGGATGACTATCTGTTTGATCCTGCTTTAGTGCGCGAAATGCTGCCTGGACAGATTGCGATGCCTGACAATGTGCAGGACGCCTGGTTCCAGCCCGGCCGCTATGATGTCGATCTTTATCTCAACGGTAAATTTCAACAGTCCACGTCGGTTGATATCGTTCGTGCGGGCAGAGCGCTTTCGGTATGCCTGCCGTTGTCCTTTTATCAGGCCTTTGGCGTCAAGGCCCACTATCTCACTGCGCTCAAGGCGAAAGACTGTGCCAGGCCCGATGCGCTTTTGACGGGCGCGTCAGTTAACGTGAATACGGGCAGCCTGCGTGTAGACGTTACCGTCCCACAGGCGATGCGGGTTCAGCGGCCCGTCGGCTATATCGCGCCCGAAAACCTGACGGCGGGCACGACCATGGGGTTCGTGAATTACAATCTGAACCAGTTCTATTCCGATTATAAAAATGCGCAGCGTTTCGAATCCACGTATCTGGGTATTAACAGTGGCATCAATGTCGGCATGTGGCGTTTTCGTCAACAGGGAAACTTTACGCATGACGAGGTCGGCAATCGCTGGCAAAGCGCCAGGGCCTGGGTACAACGTGCGCTGCCGTCATTACGAAGTGAGGCGGGCATAGGCGAGCTTTTCAGTAACGGCGATCTGTTTACGGCGGTCAGTTTCAACGGGGTCAGTCTGGACTCTGATGACCGTATGCTGCCGGATTCTGTTCGGGGTTATGCACCGCTGGTGCGCGGCGTGGCAAACAGCAATGCCCGCGTGACGGTCTGGCAGGGCAAGCAACGGATATATCAGACAACCGTGCCGCCAGGGCCGTTTACGATCAATGACCTGAGCCCGGTGAGCTATGGCGGCGATCTCAGCGTGGAGGTTCAGGAGTCTGACGGCAGCCTGCATCGTTTTAGCGTGCCGTATGCGGTCTTACCGCAGTCGCTGCGTCCAGGCCGGACAGACTACAACTTTGCCGCCGGTAAAGTCAGGGATTACAGCAAAACCAACACCTTTACTGAGTTAACCGTCAGGCACGGCCTGAGCAATGCCATTACGCTGAACGGCGGCGTCAGGCTGGGCGAACGCTATCATGCCGTGCTGGCTGGCGGCGTCTGGGCTTCAGACATAGGGGCCGTGGGATTTAACAGCGCGTATTCCAGCGCGGTTCTGAACGGCGGTGAGTCGACCCAGGGATGGCGTTACGCACTGAGTTACAGCCGGACCTTTCAGCCCACGAATACCACTCTGACGTTTGCGGGCTACCAGTATTCCACCCAGGGTTACCGCGATCTCAACGACGTGATTGCACTGAATAATGCGGAAACGCCGGGCCGCAACAGTATTACCAGCGAATATATGCAGCGTACCCGCCTGCAGATGACCCTGAATCAGACGCTGGGGCAGTGGGGCAACATCTATCTCTCCGGCTCGAAGCAAAATTACTATGACGGTCGCTCACGGACGACACAGTTTCAGGTCGGTTATGGCACGGTGCTGCCCAAAAACATCGCACTGAATATTTCCCTGTCCCGCCAGTATTCGCGCAGAGCCTATGCCACCGATCCGCGCATGGCGGTGATGGCCCAGCATGCAGACGATACCTTTTATAAAGATACCCAGTTGCAGGTCAGCCTCTCTGTGCCGCTGGGCTCGGACGCCACCTCACCCTATCTGGCTCTGGGCGGCACGCGGGGAAGCCAGAACGGCAGTAACTACAACGCGTCGTTCAGCGGACTGAGCGGCGAGAGCGGCACCAGCTATAGCGTAAATGTGAATCGCGATCAGCAGCAACGTGACACGACAGTAAGCGGCAGCCTGGGCAAAAAGTTTTCAGAAGCCAGCGTGACCGGTACCGCATCGACCTCTTCGCGGTTTAACCAGATGTCCGTTAACGCGATGGGCGCAGCAGTGATCCACAGCGGCGGCGTGACGTTGGGCAATTATCTCGGCGACACCTTCGCCCTTGTCGAAGCGAAAGGCGCCAGGAACGCCCACGTTCTCAACAGCCAGGGTACCGAGATCGACCGCTTCGGCTATGCCCTGGTGCCGTCGCTTAACCCCTATCACTACAACACGATTTCGTTGGGAGCCGGCGGCAGCGATAGCCATGTTGAGATACAGGACAGCGAGAAAATCGTCGCGCCCTATGCCGGTGCGATGGTGAAGGTGTCGTTCAGAACCTTACGCGGTTATCCGCTCATGTTAAAGACCCGCACCAATCGCGATAACACGGTGCCGATGGGCGCAGATCTGCTGGACGAGTCGGGCAATCGGGTGGGTACATTTGGTCAGGGCGGCAATGCCTGGTTGCGGGTGGCTAAAACTCAGGGGCAACTGAAGGCCGTCTGGGGAGAGGGCGCACAGTCATCCTGTTTAATTGATTACCGCATCCCGAAACCCAAGCCCGACGCGGTGATCACCTACGCGGATGCCGTCTGTCGTTTTTAGATTCTAAGGTGTTAATGATGAAACGCGTTTTAACGGTAATGACATTCTTTTTTTTGACCGCATGGCTCCCGGCTTACGCGACCTGCACCCGGGTCAACCCGGTCGATCAGGGCTGTGATGCCTGCGGTGCGTCCCTGAATTTCGGTAATATCGGCTTGATGAATCTGCGTTATCAGCCGGCCGGCACCGTGCTGGCCCGCTCGGTGTTTCGGGTCGTACCGGCTGTCAATAACAGCGATCCGGACCGCGTGTTGTACGAGTGTGATCTGGCGGACAAAGACCAGCTGTATGAGGTCTTCGCCACCAATGGCGACAGTAACGTTGGCGGCGCCTGGGACATGGGCGACGGCTATTTCCAGACCTACTTCCCCTATACCGCATTAAAACTGGTTCACGTGCGCAGCGGTACGCCCTTTACCCGTATCTGGCAAAAGGTGCCGCTCACCCAGTATGAAATACAGGGGAATAAAATCCTGATCAGGGGACGCGACTTCAGCCCCATCAGTGCGGAGCTCATTCGTACCGACAGAAACAACCGCACGCCGGCTTCGGCGACATGGGGCTGCCCCTCGGCGGCGGCCGATAATTACACTGGCTCTTACAGTTGCAACCAGCCCAATGGCTATGTGGTGTTTATGGGGCCGGGGATGAATGTGCCCGAAGCGGGTCAGGACAGTTGGAGTCATCATGAGACTTGGGGAACCGGACGTTACATGGCCTTTGGGATGAATACCGCGCCGGTCGCCACTCTGACGCAAAATATGACCCAGGGCTGCCGGGTGGAGAATTATACCGCAAACGTCCTTTTCCCCGGCATCAGCATCAATGCGCTCAATGAGGGCCAGGCGGTGACGGCGCCGCTCAGCATTACGCTGGCCTGTGCGGACGGAACCGAAAACATCTCGGGTATTAACTCAGGCCAGCTGTCTCTGGGCTTTCAACCGAGCTACGCCGCGTGGCTGCAGGCGCAGCAGCTGGGACTGACGACGGGAGACGGGCTTTCGCGCTACCTGGTGTCCGATCATTACGACAGTTTACCGTCGCTGGCGAAAGGCGTCGGGATTCAGCTGGAAACGTCAGGTGGCCAGCCCGTCTCCTTTTTAAGCTGGAGCAGCTTCAGCAGTAATGCGGGCTGGCGGCCGGTGCTGGAGGACGCGCAGGTGATCAGCGGCAGCCAGCAGAGTGACGAGAAACTGTATCAGCGTACTTTCAACGCCCGTCTGGCAAAGCTCCCGGGTAAAACGGTGACGGCGGGCCATGTTGATGCAACCGCATCTATCCTCATTCGGCTGCAATAACATGAAAACGTTTCTTTGGTTATGTATGTGTATCGTGATTAACGCCCGGGCCGCGGTAATTCCGCAGCAAAGCCGACTGATCTTCCATCCCGGCGAGGTGCAAACCCCGTTACTGCTGATTAACAGCGGCGACGCACCCGTGTTGATCCAGACCTGGGTCGACAGCGGCGCACCGGAAAAATCGCCGGGCAGTAAAGCCTTTCCTTTTGTCGCGCTTCCCGGCGTTTTTACGCTGAACAAAGATGAAAAAAAACAGATTACCGTTTTGCGCACTGAGCTGGCCGCAACGCTGCCACAGGATCGGGAATCCCTTTACTGGCTCAATCTGTACGAAATCAGCGCCGTAAAAAAAGGAACGATACAGCCGGGCAGCGATAAGATCAGCATGGCGCTGAATACCCAACTTAAAGTGATCAACAGACCGTTTAAGAAGGCGATACCGTTTACGGCACGGGTGAACGCTGTCACCTTTCAGGTCAGGAAAATGCAGGGGCAGGTTTTCATTCGTGCCACCAACCGTAGCGGCTACTTTTTTACCCCAGGCAAGATGACGGTGGCCATGGGCGGTAAACGGTACCCCGTTTATCTGGACGGGGATAAGACGCTCGCCCCATTTTCAAGTAAAGAGTATCCCCTTATGGGAGATGCGCTTCTGGCGGCGAGCCATATCCTGCTGGATTACACGGCGCTTGATGACCAAGGAAACCCACATCATTTTAAAAAAAATTTAACTCAAATCTAAGGGATGCTGCTTGATATTAGCACTTTTATAATTAATGGATATAGATGACTTAGGTAGTTAATTTCAATCTGAATTGACTATACAGACTAAAAAAAGGATAGCTTTATAAGGAATGCAGCAAAGATAATTTTGCCACTATAGATGCTGGTATCGAGGTGAATTGCCATGAAGTTTCACTTTCCAGTGGTCCATGAGGGCTACTGGAATTTGATAAACACAATTTTCAACGACATATAATACTTAACCGTTAGTGTCAGAAATCGAGGAAATATCTGTACATGACCACCATCCTTATTTGTCTTCGCCACTCTTAAATTAATTTACGCCAGCAAAAAAGATAATTAGATCCTAACGATAAACACACTGCTCCCCACCTGTATTGCGCGCATAAAAGCTTCAATATTAAATTGAATAAGAAACGCGATATTAATAAAGTAAGTCATTTCTTTAATATCATCCTTTGATGATATTCGCTTATACAAGTATACAGGCGAATAAGTTTAAAAAATAGCAAAATTGTTATGTGAAAAAGATAAATAAATTAAAGCTCATTAATATAGTGATGACGGTTAATAATAAAACAGGGGAAATCTAGGATGTAAATAAAAACCCTTCGATAGGCGAATATAACATTTTATAAACCTTATATAGGTATAATGAACTTTAATTAAAAAATTATTACTAAAATAAAAATACCTTTATCTATGCCAGGCACTATTCATTCCAAAAATCACATCTGGTTTTTTGTTTTCCAGATGAATTTATTTTATAGTCAAAGTGTATTTTTTATAGACAATCCATTTCCGCTTAAAAAAATGAAAACCAAATCAAAAGAAGTATTAGTGAAAACCCAACCATGCCTAAATTTTAGAATACTGCATCAATTACTTTTGTAAATTTCTATTAAAAACTCGAACAAGATATTATAGTCATAGGTTTTTAAGTATTAAAATTTCATTAAAAATTATGAGGGGGGGATGAAAAATTTATGTTAAATAAAAAATACTTTTAAAATTTTCCATAAAAATGTGAGGGTGAGGGATAAGATCTTTACTGATAAAATTCTTAAAAAATTCATAATAATGTTTTCCTTAAGAGGGTTTTTATTTATCTTATTGTTTTTATTAGGTTGAAATATAATAAAAGGAAATAAAATCTTAAGTTCCAATAGTTAAAAGCTATTAAAAAATAGAAATTGATCGATTAAGATAATTGTGTTAATTTTGTTAAAACCTGATTTAATAATATTAAACCTTTACCTAAAATGAAAAATATACCTAGAAGGATAAAAAAATTATTACCAATTTATTTACTGCTATTAAATTTTTCATGTACCTTAGTAATTGGAAAATATATTTTCATATAAAAGGATGATTTGTTATGCATTACGTTTTTTTAAAAAAAATTTTAGCTAAAATGAGGTTATTAGATAGGCATCAAAATGGAACCGATCTGGAAATAAAGTAATTTAAACGTAAATGGTAAATAAAAATGCTAACTAAAGAGTTAAACAAAAACCCCATTAAAATCATACTAATTACCGATGATAACTATTTAACAACTGCAATAAAATATCATTTTTTTAATATTAATCATTATAAAAGCAATGAGATTATTAATTACATAACTAATAAAGAAATTGACAACAAAATCGTTTTAGTTGACGACAGATGTGAGGGATTGAAACTGTTAAATCATCGAAATATCTCAAGAGAAAACGACTTTCTAATGGTATTGAGATCATCAAATAAAGGTGAAAGAGATGTGCCATTTCATAATGAAACTTTCATAGAGTTATCAGTTAGCACAATTTGTTTTTGCAACAGACTTAAAAAGTTTATGTATATTTATACAAAAAATAAATGCTCGAGCTTTCCTCGGAAGAACATATTAACTGATGCTGAAAGCATAATAATAAAATTGTTGTGCATGAATAAAACCCCTAAGGAAATAGCGAAAATAAAAAAATTATCGTTACCCAGTACTTATAGGTACATTAAGAACGTCGTCAATAAATATGATTATAAAAAACTCTATTTCTTTTACAATGAACTTCTTAAAAACCAAAGCGTAAATTAGCTTAAAATAAAACGTAAATATTTATGCTATATTAAAGATATAGCATAAATAAAAAATATCTATAGCTCTTCCAAATGTTAGCACCCAGGTAAAGCGGCTATTCACAATGATAGATCTCCCTATATGTATAAATTCATCAAGGCAGTCGCCTTGGTGCTGTGGCTATAAACATGGGCTGACGACGTGCAGGTGAGATCCAGAGCGCATCAGCAATCATCCAGCGCCTCAGTGGAGATCTTGAACCAGCTGCTGTCGTGTAATATTTCTGCGGCAAGTGTGGGCCCCTATCCGACGTTATTTTCGTGTAGCAGCGTCAGTGCGCAGTAACGAAGAGTCTCGACAATACGATGTGTACCCGGATACAGCGTCGTGCGTTGATAAGAACGGGGAGCAGGTCATCCTTTCCGAGGGTTCCCCGCTGAGAACGCAACTGCGGACGGTTTATAGTTCGGATTGCTTACGTTGATCAAAGTTAACTAAGCATAGGACTTGCGAAGCTGCTAATAAATCCAGTGTTCATCATTAGTAAACAGGCTTAAGTTGCACCAATGACTGACCATATAAAATAGCCCGGATATCCGGGCATTGAGTATCACTTCAAGATATTATACCGGTAAAGCATCTTGCCAAAATCCTGCTTCATACTGATGACAAGCAGTATGTGAATCGCGCTGCCGTCAAAATCATAAAGTACGCGGTACTCGCCATCTACATCCAGTCTTTCCCGCAACAACAGCCCCCTGTCAGCCAGGTAAACGTTATAACGGTATCTTTCCGGGTCCTGAACGATTTTTGATACGGATTCCATCAGCAAATTATCCACCATGGTGGCCGCCTGTTGCGCCCCTACTGTCCCACTTTTATAGGACTCAATGTCTTTAAGGCACTGCTCTGCCAGAGGAGAGATTAAGACCTGATACTTCTGCGACACTCAACACCTCATATTCAGTTTCTGGCCGCACGTAATCTCCCCAGCACATCTTCAGGAGTCATGCCCTTGCCGTCAGTAATTTCTTTTTTCGCCTGCATAGCAAGCTTAAAAAGCGCATTAATGTTTCTTTCCTGCTCCAGCTCTTTTAATTCAGCCTGCCTTTCAGCTGCGGTCTGGATGAACAGTTCAGCAACACCATTTTTGGTAACGTATACGCCGCCTTCGAACGTTCCTGCATTGCCGAGACTGTCTCGGGCAAGTTTCTGGGACATGGTTTGTGACATAGAGGGACCTCATACACGACTAGCAGGACAAAATGTGCCCTTCAAATTTTAAAAAGCCTCACAGAAGTGCTCAGCTGAACGACACGGTGTACCACTGTTTGAAGTGGGCAACTGAGAGTATAATCTGAGTAGAATAATTGTGTACATATTTATCCACTACTTTTGATTAAGACTTGGGTGATGCAATGTGGAACGCCTGCAAAACCATAAAGATGTATGCGGATTGCACGAATTGAGTAATAACAACACAGGTCAGAAGATTAGGCAGGTTATGAAAGTTCACATAAGGTTTTATCAGCTTAAGTTTTTTTGGCAGGTAACGGCACTGAGTTTGCGGGAAATTTAATCTGCGATAAGCATGACTGGGGGAGATAATCAGAGCGCTCATTACCGGAACAGGCCCCACCATCCCCCCGATTTTGCCTAAAAACAGGGGCACCAGGAGCAAGGCAGCCCTACTGACTGCGTCGCGCTCGCGGGGATTTTTTGATATCAACTCAGGTGGATGCTATGTGGCGACAGAAAAAAAAGCTTGAGGGTAAACTGTCACAGGGAAAAATTTTCCGTTTCAGCCTTTCACCTGCCCGTATGCGCATCCATAAAGTCAACCATTGCACCGGCATGAGCATCAACGTGCCGGATGTAGCGCATAACCGTTTCAGCCTTTTTCCAGGTCCCTTCCTGCATAATCTGTGCGGTACTGTATTTTTTTGTGGCCATGTCGATGGCAGCCCCTACACGCGTACTGTGTCCTGACCACCCCCGGTAACGGTTTTTGTTAGGCTTAACATCTCTGCCGGGCCCCCCCTCATGCCAGGCGCGGGCAAAAATATCTTCAAGGGCGCGGGTTGAAAGCGGCCTGTCGGTATTAATCTGCGCACGGTTGGCACGGTGAACAGGAGAAAAGATAAAAGCATCAGGCTCATGGATAAGGCCCGATGCATAAAGCCATTCACTCAGCCGTTGTTAAGAAAGAGTACCCAGTCCCTTGATAAGCCCACCGGTCATCACAATGGTTTTCGTCCAGCCGACATCCAGCACGACTCTGCCGTCTGCTGCGCGCGAAATGTCACGGACACGAAGCCGCCCCAGTTCGCTGACGCGTAACAGCGTTGCGTAAGCCACGTGCAGAAAAGCGAGGTCGCGGAGTTGCTGAAGACGGGCTGAACCGGACCACACTGAATCCAGAATAAGAAGATCTGGCAGGCGAAACGGTATTGCCTGACCGGTACGCTCGCCTCCTGTCACGGCCGTGCGATTTAATTTCTTCATGGCGCGAAAGGCTACCGGTGAGGTACCGGGGGGCGTGAGGCCAGCGTTACGGTGTAACATACAAATCAGAGCCAGATGTGTAGCGATTGTCGAAGATGCCCGCCCATTTGCCTGCAGCCAAAACAGGTAATCACGCAGACAGCAGGGTGACATGGGCAGAAAGGCGCGGCCGTGTTCATTCGCCCAGCCCGAACAGATCCGCATCACGCTGAGCAGCTGACGCCAGGTATTGTCAGAAAAGGCCTCTCGGTCCTCAACAAACGCCTGGAGCTGCGCCACCACGTCAGCCTGGCTGGGCAGCTGAGCATCAGATACGGGTAAATGTGGTCTGAAATCGTCCATTTTTATCCTTTCAGGAGACAGCGCTACGTGAATTCTGTAAAAGAAGCAGGGGAGAAACCCTGCAGATGACAGAGACAAACCTGTAAGCCTGCAGGCACGACGTTGCGACAGACCGGTCGCATCACACATAAACTCAACAGCTTCCCGCTTCTGGTCTGTCGTCAGTACTTTCGCCCCAGAGCCACCTGAAGTGCCTCCTTATCCAGCATGGCTTCGGCAAGCAGCTTCTTGAGGCGGGCGTTCCCCTCTTCAAGAGATTTAAGCCGCTTCACCTCAGGAACTTCCATGCCACCAAACTTCTTGCGCCAGGTGTAAAAGGTGGCGTCGGAAATGGCGTGCTTGCGGCAGAGCTCACGGGCAGAAACTCCGGCTTCCGCTTCGCGAAGAATACTGATGATCTGTTCGTCGGAAAAACGCTTCTTCATGGGGATGCCCTCATGTGGCTTATGAAGACATTACTAACATCGCGGTGTATTAATCAACGGGGAGCAGGTCAGCGCTATCGCACAAAGTGACCTGAGCACAAAAGGCCCTAAAGTGAACGTGTTGCCTGATAGTACGTTTAATCAGAAAGATTATTTCTCAATTAGGTTTATTCAACAAGACCTGTGCCGTACTAGTTTTTGGATTTTTTTAATTTAATAATACTCAATTTTGTCTAAAAATATTGGTATATAAGATGAGCGCTTATTGTAAGGACCTGGAACATAATGAACAAAAAAGATCTCATTTCTGTCATTATTTGTGTGGCAATCTTTGGCCTGACTTACGGCCTTAGCGCACCGTTGATCGCCACACGATTGCAGGATAATGGTTTCAGCGAAAGCTTTATCGGACTCAATGCCGCGATGCAGGCGATTGGCGTTTTTGCTGTCGCACCATTTATACCTCGACTCTTTCAGCGCTTCCGTCCAAGGCTGCTTTTGGGGACTTCGCTTGCCGCCGTGGCCATCGTCATGTTGCTTTTTACCTGTTTGCCTTTTATTTACTGGTTCGGACTCCGGCTTGCTTTGGGCATTTTCAGTGAGATTATAATGGTGCTCACAGAAACCTGGATCAATGACGCGACCGTTGAGCAGGCAAGGGCAAGAACAATGGCATGGTACACCGCCGGCATCTCAACAGGGTTTGCCTGTGGCCCGTTAATACTTACCCTTAGCGCAAGCCAGAGCAATTTTCCTTTCTTTATCGGCACGGCCATTGTTCTCCTGGCGTTGGTGCTGGTTAAGCTGCTGGGCATAGCGCAGCATCACTCGTCAACCAGCCACGCTATTGGCTTTCTGAAAAGCATCCGTCTCGCCTTTTTAATGATCGTTGCCACGGGGTTAAATGCTGCCGTCGAAGTGGCCGGGCTTAATTTTTTACCGCTTTATGCCGAGTCCCATGGCTGGAATCGACAACATGCCGTTGGATTAATTTCGGTTCTGATGTTGGGTGCCATTCTCTTACAGCCTTTGGTTGGCATGATTGCTGACAGCGTTGACCGCCGAAGACTCATCGTCATACTGGCGCTGTTGTCCACGGTGGGAGCGGCCATCTGGCCATGGTTGTTATCCTGGCCGGTTGCGGCTTATCTGATCCTCTTTGTGTGGGGTGGGCTGTTCGTGGGGATCTATACCGTCGCAATAACCTGGGCAGGCACGACATTCAGTGGAGCAGAGCTCGCAGGCGTATATGCTGCCGCCTCGGTAGCATGGGGCGCAGGGGCACTACTGGGGCCGTTGCTGTGTGGCCTTGCCATGTCAGCAACGCAGAATGGCTTGCCGCTGATGGTCGGCGCGCTTTGCGGCCTCTTCTGTTTAATGGCCGCAGTGGATCTGCGTATTCATGGCCCCGGACGAGCCTGATAAGCCGTTACAGCCTTTGTCCTGAACGGTTTGCGGACAGGGCTGGCAGGTTATTTTTCTATGGCACGGCGCCAGGGCAGACGGTGATACCAGGGACGAGGAACGGGATGCACCAGCGCATTCAATGCCCGGCTGTAATCCATTACCAGGCCAGGCGTCCAGGCCATAATCTGTGCGCGTTTACGCACCTGTGCAGCGATCCATAGCTCCGGCACCAGCAGGTCGCTCAGTTTTCGCTCATGTGCCAGCGCACCATCCAGGGCGGCTTCAAGAGCATAGGCAACACTACTTGAGCAGTTACGATAAGTCAGATTGTAGGTGTTATTGCGGCGATAAGATTCCCAGAAGTGATTCAGTTTCCGCAGGCTGAATTTTTTAAACTCGATTTGACGTACAGAATGACACCATTCTGAGGATTCTGTGGCGTAGTCTGGCAGAAAGCGCCCTGCCACATCATTATCTCGGGTGGCCTTAAGCGTGCGCAAAAACTCCGAAGGGGATCGATCAATCTCCTCGGCAGGATAAAGGCTGATGTAGAGATAATCAGCCACTTCAAGCGCCGCGTGGCCGGTTGAGATAACACCATTTTCGTCCACGGCGGCGATATAACGGTTAATGACAGGGCGCGAAACAGGCCTGGCTTCGGTGGTTTCTTCAGGCGTCCATACGTGCACAATCAGTGCGCGCGCTGCAGCAGACGTCGGCACCGGATGGGGGGCGGTCAGTTCTTGTTCCTGGATTAAAGGGGAGCTACTCAGCAGTACGTCGCCGGGTTGAATCAGCTGAAAAATAGACGTACCTCTTTTCATCCGCATCGCCTTCCTGGCGATGCCAAGGGTACTTAACCCACTGGTGACCATCTGAAAACCAATAAAGAATGAAACGGTCGCATCATGGTGACTGAGCAGGAAGAACGAAAAGGAAATTAATCCCAGTCCATAAACAAGCGTCAGCTTCCAGCGGGGAAAGCGCACAATAAAAGAGGAAAAGCTGGTGAAGAAGCCGATGATAAAAAAAGTAAAACCAAAAATGACAGCCAGCAGGACATTACTGTATTCCTGATTAACGATGATAATCAGTGATACGAATAAAAATATGCCGCCTTTGAAAAAAAGAATGCTCTTTTTTGTTCCGACAGCGCTGGTCGCAACACAAAGTGTAAGCATGCTTTCCAGCAGCAGAATATAGCCAAAGATCTGTAATGGGAAGTACGAGTGAAGATCAAGACCATCGATGAAAAGTAATATACCTGTGATAAACCACAGTGTTGCGGCAACCGAAAGGTATCGGGCATTTCGCTTAATATATGCCGTACCCAGTAGCAACATGGCTATCTGTATCAATCTATCCCTCTCCTAAATGCGCTGAAAAGTCAGGTGGAAACCGACCAGTTACCCAGTATGAACAGCGATCCCTGACGCTCGAACATCAGGGCTCCGCTATCGGTAACGTGCAGCCATTGCCCATTTCCGTATTGCAATCTGAATTGAATCGCAGGAAGCGTCTGCTGACGTGGAATGGCCTGCCAGTGTCCGGCGAGGCGCTGTTTATCCTCTGGATGCAATTGCGCCAGTATTGCCTCTTTCTTTTCAAGAATCCCGCGAGGAAGCGCAGCAAGTTCACCAGAAAGGTTTTCCCAGCAGAGCGTGCCCTCTGTCAGGTTTAGCTGATAAATGGCCTGTAAATTGAGTCGTGCGTCGGTTTCTGAATTGAAGCGGTAAATATTTCGCGTCACCACCCGTAAAAAAACCAGCAGCAACGCACTGGCGCTTAAATAGCACTGTACAAGGAGCAGGGGTTCACCGGTATGTAATCCCTTGAGAAAGAACGGCCCCACGCCCTTATCGGCATAATAGATAACGCAACCTGACAACGTTAATAACGCTATCGATCCGCCACGATTACCCCAGAAGAGCGTTAAAAAAGCGGCAAGAATAATCGGGAGGCAACTGAAAGCGAAAATCAGGCTTTCATCGTGGGTGATCGTATTAGCGATACTAAATTCTTTAACACCGCCACTGAATATCCACAAAGACAGTGCCACTAGCGCGGCGAGCAGCGTTAAGCCTGACAGAAGTGTTTTGATGGAAATCTGAACGGCTGTGGTAAGGCGGCTGTTAGCAAAGCCCATAATAATGGTGGTGACCAGGAAAATGCCGGTCATGTCGGCAATAAAACCGGTCCAGAACAGATCGGAGAAGCTGTTTTTTCCTGCTAATGAGAGTCCGATACCGAAAAGCACGGCATCCAGAAAGCTGATGATAATGGTTGAGGCGAACCACAACATAATAATATTTAAATCATCACCGGGCCGGGAAAAACGTTTCACTATCCACGCAATTATCAGTGAAGAAGGCAGATCAAGAATGGCGTAAAACGTCTCGGTCGGCAGCCTGCTGAACGAAGGATTGTCCAGAATCACATCAAGCACAACAAACAAAACACACAGCGCTGGCCATAGTCGCCAGCGCGAATTTAAAAACGCCGCAGTGGCGACGCCAGCAGGAAACCATACGACAGATATGTGCAACTGAGGATCGTCAAATCGCAGCGACAGCACTCCAGACAGGTAATAAATGACCGCCCATATCGTCATTACTCTAAAGTTGAACATTACCGATGGGACAAATTTTGGCATATACCTATAATAAATCCTGAGTGAACACAAGTTCTCTGAGTGGCTCGCTTGCGAGAATGGTTGTTGGATTAAATTTTATCAAAAATTATCTTCTATAACCAATATCAGAAACTCTTTTAGCATTCTCAAACGTATCTTTTATTGGTTTACAAGCCATATTTGATTAACCGAGCATCAGCATCCTATGAGAAGTGGAAGGCAGTGTAATGCCTGCTGTCTGGCTGCTCTGTTCCTGCCGAACTTTTGATCCTGTTAAGTTTCATGATGCTGCCTAACCGGTTTTACCGTAGGTTATCCCCGATTTCGGTCAGGTCGTCATGAAGTACACCTCGTCTCAGTGAATAAGAGAGGTAAAAAAGGCGTTGATGAACAGGTTGATCACGCAATCAAACACTTTATTTAACATAAATAGCATTATGCGCATTTTAATTGTAGCGGCTAAATTCAGATGTCCGCCTCTGGCTGTATTGAAATGTCCGCATTATCGTCCTTTTCCCAGGGTTTCCCGGCCGAGGACGCAACTGATGACGGCTTACGGTTCGGCGTCTGTCAGCGCGTTATCGCGAGTCCGGGCCGCTGGCTCTGGCGAACCCCGCCGGGGAACGGGCAAAACCAGGTACCACGCGAACGATTCCAGTAACCCAACCACAGATCAGCAGACCTGAGGTAGCCAAAGCACAAAACTTGCACACACCTTAGTTATTTAACCCAAGTACACCTATCTTCGCAGCAAGCTCAAGTCTGCTGTAATGCCAGTCAGTCAGAGCCTGGATCTGTTGTTTCTCAGCATCAGCAAGTGATTTTTGGGCATTCAGCAATTCAATAATATTCCCTACGCCATTTTCATAGCGGTATTCTGCTACTGAGTAGGACTTTCTTGTGTTATCCAACAGTCTTTCAATCAGTGGTAAATTATTTGTGTTAGCTTTGAGAGACTGAAAACTTTTCCAGACATCAAGTTCAATGCTCTGTCTCGCTTCGGATACTGCATCCTGCTTCTGCTCAGCCTGAGCAAGGCCCTCCCGAACTTTGTATTCACGGGTGAACCCCTCAAATAAAGGGACCGAGACCTGGATGCCAATATATCTGTCATTGTGTACAGAATCAAAATAGGGTTGCCCTATTCCTTCGCTGACTTTCTGATTATCACGGCTGGCTTTGCCTACGAGACTTAAACTGGGCATGCCCTCAGCCCTGGTCTGATCAACTTCAGCTTCTGCTGCCTGAAACTGAGCCTGTGCTGCCAGCAGCGCCGGATGTATTTTAATTGCCTCATCGATTAATGCCGAAACCGATTCTTTAAACCTGTAATCAGGTTTAGGGCCTTCCTGAACATTCGCCAGATTGATATGACTGTCTGGGCGCAACCCCATGTCGGCTGCAATAACGCCCAAATCATTCTCAAGTGTATTTTCTGCTTTCTCTTTATCGGTTTTAGCCTGCAGCCACGCCGTTCTGGCTTGTAACTCATCACCGACTGAAGCAGCACCGTGTCCTTCCCTGGACACTACCACGTCGATACTCGTTGAGGTAATTCTTTCCATATCAGTGGCAGCAGCCAGGTTTCCAGCAGCGGCCTGCGCTGCATAATAATCTTTTGCTGTGGCAATCATTACGGACTGCAGCGTATCCATATGACTGGCTTCTGCTGCTAAAAGAAGGGCTTTAGCCTTTTGCAACGCTGCTGAACGGGCTCCAAAATCGTAGAGGACCCAGTTTAAGCTAAAATCAGCGGAATAATTTGGCGATGAATTGACTGAATCGAACTCCCTGTGTCCGGCTACATTTGTTTCGGAACGTTCACTGACCTCTCTTCCGGATAAGGAGAACGTGGGCAGGTATGCACCTTTAGCTGTACCGACAGCGGCACTTTCAGCCTTTATTTCCGCCCAGCTTTCGGCTGTTTTGGGGTTATTACATAAACTACGCTCCAGAGCATCATTCAGGGAAAGTGGGTCTGGCAACGGGCCAGACTGGCACAGAGTGTTTGCATATACTGGTGCAGCCTGTGAAGAAGGCACGTCAGCTTCTGTATTAAATATATCGACTGCATAACTTTTCACTGTAGCCAGGATTGAGAGCATCAAAACCATAACTTGCAATACTTTATTATCTTTCATGCAGACTCTCATTGCTCATTCTGATAAGCGGATCAAAAAAGTATTGCCAGACATTCCTTTTTCCGGTTTTGATCTCTGCGGACACGGTCATGCCTGGCGTCAGTTTGATCCAGCGCCCTCCTGCCTCAATGCCACTTTTATCAAGATGTACCCTGGCAGTAAAATTCAAGCCATGATTACGATCCTGAACGGCGTCATTTGATACTGAAATTACATTCCCTTTGATGTAGCCATAGTACGTGTAGGGAAAAGCATCAATTTTAACTATGGCATCCTGACCCTCTTTTATAAAACCAATGTCTTTTTCGCTATGTTAACTTCAACTTCCATAGCGTCATCAGGTACGATTTCCATCACTTTTTGTGCACTGGTGACCACCCCACCTATCGTATGAACACTGAGTTGCTGAACTGTTCCACTTACAGGCGAGACGAGATTAAGTAATTGCTTACGCGTTTTAGCCTTCACTTCATCTTCAACGCTTTGTTTTAATTTTTGCTCAGCCTGCTCAAGAGCATCGAGCTGTTCCCGTCGGAACTGTGAGCCTACTGAGGCTTTTTCTGCAATCTGCGCATCAATAGCCGCTTTGAGTTCGTTGGCGTGACTGCGCTTGGCTGTAAGGTCATGCTCCTGCTCCAGCGCCGTCTGCTCTTTATCGAGGTAGTCATTTCTTGCGACATAATGATCTTTGGCAAGCATCTTATAACTGTTAGCCTGCTCTCTTGCTAACGGTGCCGTAGATTTTAAGCGTTCAATGTCCTGTAAAGTCGTGGCAAGTTCATCACGGTGCTGTGTAAGCTCAGCCTCCGCACGGTTAAGCTTATCTCTATATTCCATGAAAATACCGTCAGCAAAACGGCTTGTGGCGTTCACATCGTCTTGTGTAAGTCCATCACTGACTTTCATCTCAGGGACATGACCAGACATTTGCGCATCCAGTAAGGCTTTTGCCCTTATTATCGCCAGCATGGACTCCGCTCTTGACGCTTCGGTTTTAGTCAAATCGGCTTCTGCCTGCGTGGAATCCAGAACCATCAAAACGGTGCCAGCATTTACACGCTGCCCGTCATCAACGTAAATATGGCGCACCACCCCCGTAATGGCAGGCTGAATTTCTTTTACTCTTGCATCCGGAATAACTTTACCTTTAGCCACAACAACTATATCTAACCTGCCAAAAAGTGAGATGCTGATAACAACAAGTGTCAAAATAACGATGACTCTCATCGTCCAGTATGGGGCCGGGTGAACAGGTGCTTCTGCCAGTTCTATATTTGCCGGCAAAAATGCAAGCTCATAAGACTGTCTTTCATAAGCGTTTTGTTGCTTACGTATTTTCCAGTTGGCAAGGAATACATCCTTGTAACGACGCAGCAACTCAGTTAAAGCTATTATCTTCAACATAAAATCGTCCTTTTAAGCATGCTGAAGGGAAACCAGGTGACTGTACAGGCCGTTTTCTTCAATGAGATGAAGGTGGCTGCCCTGCTCTACAATCATCCCTTTCTCCATAACTAAAATGGTGTCCGCCGTTCTTACTGCTGTCAGTCGGTGAGCGATGATAATAACAGTCCGGCCCTGACATATGGCCTGCATGTTTTTGTGAATCACGCGTTCTGTTTCAAAATCGAGAGCACTCGTTGCCTCATCGAAGATGAGTATTCGTGGGTTCGTAATCAACGCGCGTGCAATAGCAATACGCTGACGCTGGCCTCCTGACAGTCCACTTCCGTGCTCTCCGATTCGTGTGTCATAACCCTCAGGCATTTCACTGATAAAATCATGAGCGCCAGCAAGTTTGGCGGCGTTTATCACCGACTCCAGAGGGATACCGGGATCGGTTAGCGCAATGTTCTCACGAATTGATCTGCCAAAAAGTATGTTTTCCTGAAGGACCACACCAATCTGCCTGCGTAACCATGAGGGATCAGCCAGCGCTATATCGGTACCATCGACCCAGACGCGGCCCGACTCAGGAAGATAAAGGCGCTGAATTAATTTTGTGAGGGTGCTTTTCCCCGAGCCTGACCGTCCGACAACGCCGATAACTTTGCCAGGTTCAATATCAAAAGAAATATTATTCAGTACTGCAGGTGCTTCGGGTTTATATCTGAACCTTACATTCTCAAAACGAATGGCACCCTTAAGGGAGGGCTGAGAATTCCGGCCTTGTAAGTTTTCTGTACGGGTATTGAGAATATCACCTAACCGTTGCATCGAAATGCCTACCTGCTGAAAATCCTGCCATAACTGTGCCAGGCGCAGAATCGGTGCAGAGACGCGTTGAGACATCATATTAAAAGCTATCAGAGCGCCTACAGATAGCGCGCCCGATATGACAAGTTTAGCGCCCAAAAAAAGGGTTAAAACAGTGACTGTTTTCCCGACAAACTGAACTAACTGCTGCCCGACATTCCCTAAATTACTGACGCGAAATGACGCGGCAACATAACCAGCCAGTAAATTATCCCACTGACGAATAAATAAAGGTTCAACTGCTGAGGATTTAACAGTTTCTATTGCGGAAACGGTTTCAACTAAAAATGACTGGTTATCAGCCCCACGTGCGTATTTTTCATTAAGACGTCGTCTGAAAGCGGGGATGATCACTGTTGTGATAATGACATACACAGGCAGAGACAGCAGAACAATCAGTGTGAGCTTTACGCTGTAAAGACACATGACGGCAATAAAAACTACCGAAAAAAGACTGTCGATTATCGCTGTAAGGGCCTGCCCCGTCAGAAAGTTGCGAATATTTTCAAGCTCTTTTACGCGTGCCACCGTGTCGCCAACCCGACGAGTAGCATAGTAACCAACAGGTAACGCAAGTATATGCCGGAAAATACGCGATCCCAGTTCGACATCCATTCGGTTAGTGGTATGTGAGAAAACATAATTTCGCAGACCTGTCAGTAAAACTTCGGCGATACTGCTGATCAACAGTCCTATACAAACCACATTAAGCGTTGAAAGGGCGTTATTTACCAGCACTTTATCCATTACCACCTGGAACATAAGGGGTGATATAAGACCAAAAAGTTGAATCAGCGCAGACACAAAAAAGACTTCTAATAAAATTTTTCTGTACTTAACTATCGCAGGTATAAACCACGTGAAGTCAAATTTAGCCAGTTCACCCGTTAAGGATGCTCGGGAAGCAAACAGAAGAAAATCGCCATTGCAGTGCTGCCAGAGCACGTCTGTAAGGATAACTGTAGGTTTTCCGGCGCCAGGTTCCAAAACCAGTACCTTGTCACCCTCGCATGCCGTAACAATCAAGTGGCGACCAAGCTGATCCAGGGCCAGTGCAGGAAAAGGTGTCTTAGCCAGACGTTCAGGCCGCACAGCAACTTTACGGGATTTGAGTCCTAACGTTCGCGCGGCAAGAATGAGATCACCATGGGAAAGCTGTTTTTTACCTGATCCTGATAAATGTCTGATTTGTTGTACATCAGCAGCAATTTTATGATACCTGGCTATCAAAACTAAAGCTTCTACGCCTGAATCTTGTTCTACTTCTTTTTCCGTATAATGATTTTCATTCATTTTTTTATTTGAGCTATAAGAGGAACTCATGGAATTACCTGAATATATTTATACTGTCTTAATCATATAAAGGCAGGCTTTTACCTGAGTAAAAGCCTGCTGCAACGTTAATTCCAGGCTGCGTCTAAACTTGGTTTCAATTGCGTCACCTGATCCTGACTAAGCGTCGTCTGGCCTATTGCGGGTGGTGTCATGGTCGCCATCGCGCTAATTAAATTATCAAGCTGTGAATTAACCAGCGCATGGCCGTCACCTGATTTTATTTGTAGCTGATTTGCTCCGGCTCCGAACCAGTTATTAATATCAACCTCCTGGTGCGTTCCTATTACAGATGCAACCAGGGTATTACCACTCTGGCTGAACCACAGTTGATCGATACTTATGCCATTCATGAACTGTAAGGCATCGTCCTGTGTTGCGTTTGTAATATTGAGTGACAGCGTACCTGTATTGTTCAGGGAAACAGTATCAGTCGACCCTGTTATTGTCAGCGAGTCACCATTACCGCTTACTGTCACAGCGTCACCGCTCCCCTGAACAGATGTCTGTATCTGGTTGCCAGCCAGTGAAACAGCCGTCACCCCGCTGGTGACTATACTTGAATTATCACCCGTTACGGTAATGCTGTTGTTTTGACCGGATACGGATATCAGCTGATTTTTACCCTCGAGCATGACAGCATTAGAATCCCCTTTGATTACGACAGTATTGCTGTCCCCCTCAAGTTTAATGACCGACTGGTTACCGGTGTAAGCCAGAGCGTTATTGTTGCTCATAGTGTTAACAACCATTGCTGTCCCTGACACCATAAGGGCCGAGTTATCATTACTGAGCGTAACAGAGGTAGTTGTGCCGGCCTGCAGGACGTTACCTTTTCCATATACATTAATGTTGTCAGTTGTCCCGTTTAACGTAACCAAATCATTGCCCGTCATGGTAACTGTATCTGTGTTTCCGTTAACGGTTAATGTGTCGCCCTGTCCCATAAGCACGGTGTTGAAGTCACCATTAAGAATATTGCTGCTGGCCGCGGTTGCTGCTGAGCTTCCGCCATACCAGTGATCGACGACATTCTGTGCCGGTTTTCCCTGGACGCTGAAATCATCTGCGGCTACGCCTGACGGATTCGCTTCCCAGTTCCACAGGTAGGCCCCCTCCATCCAACTGCCCTGACCACCCCATGCCTCAAAAAAGGCTTCAAGAGCACGAGTCTGTTGCTGGAAGTCAACCCAGTGGAAGCCACTCCAGTCACCGTTTAGCGTGTTAGTTCCATTTACGCTGCGGTATCCGACTTCAGTAAGCAGCACGGGCTTTCCATAGTTAGTGGAGAGAGAATGATAAAAATCGATTGGGGAAAGGTTATTGAATAATGATGCCGTGTAGCTGTCGGCTGAAACACTGTTCCACCCGGCAACCATTTGCGCCACAGTGGGATCGGTGATATCAGTCGGGGCCTCATAGGCATTCGCCCCAATAACGTCCACTTTGTTCCAGAAGCTGACGCTCCCGGTTTCATTCCATGCGGATGCGTAGGTAATGGGTCCGGTATAAACCTGCCGCACGGCAGAAATAATATCATTCCAGTAATTTGTATAAGCACTTCCACTCATGGATGTCAGCTCTGTGCCCACGCTGAACATGCTTACGTGCGTTGCCTGTGCAATCGCTGCGTAGTGCAGAATAAACGTTTTGTAACTGGCAAAAAAATCGTCAACATTTGAAGGTTTCAGTAAGGCCCTCCAGGTACCATCCTCAATATCAATATGCGGCTTCAGAAGCACCGATATCCCATCCGCCTGAGCCTGTCCGATTGCGAGTTCAAGGTTGGCGTCGGATTCTGTAGCCGCAGTGGCTGCAATACTGTCTCCTGTCACAGAATCAAGATACTGAGTCACTACAATTTGTGTTGAGTTAGCGCCGGTCTGTTGCATGGCTTTAAGTGATTCAGATGCATTTGCATACTGACCATTTGCAGAGGAGGTAAAACCAAATCCTTTAACCTGAAAACCACTATTGGCATTACTGTTCGACGAAACACTGTCAAGCGTAAGAGACGAACTGGTCATGTGTAGCACGTTGCCCGTACCGGAAATATCCAGTGAACCGTTTGAAGCCGCAGTGACAGTATTGTTATTACCCGAGAGGTTCAGGCTTGCTCCTGCCTCTAAAACAGCATTACCGCTGTTCATCAGAGCATACTGGCCATTACCATCAATGGTAAGTTGCCCGCCATCACCGCTGAATCCAGCCCCATTTGCATAGCCTTTCAGCAAGACTGTGTCTGTTGCTTGCGCATTTATCCAGTTATCTCCGCCATCAACTTCAACATTAGCAACTTTGCCCGCAGTGATAATGTTGCCATGGCCCTGAAGAACGGCCTGCGCATCGGCGGCAGTCGTTACACTGCCATTTTCCATCACGACCGTCTGGCCCGTTCCCGTTAAGCTGACCTCTCCACCCGTCCCGTTAACGCTGACACTGTTGCCATTTCCGTTCATCTGGATACTGTCGCTGTTGCCGTTAGCCGTAAACGTATTGCCTGAGCCATTCAGCGTTATGTTACTCCAGTCTCCCTGAAGCGAAGCGCTACTTCCTGCTCCGTTGAAATTTAATGTATATCCGCTGCCATTGATTGATACATTATCATTGTCACTCAGGAAGACTTTATTTCCCCCGCCATTTAACCATGCCTGAGTATTGTTTTTAACTGATACTGAATTCCCGCTCGTATGGAGGTCATCCTGGCTGCCATCAAGTGAAATGTCATCACCCGAACCATTGGCATAAATAACGTCCTGCTGCCCATGAATATCAATATTATTCATATCACCATTGGCCGTGATGCTGTCGTTATTTCCTGAAACAACATTAAACGAATGTCCGCCGTTGGTTGTGAACGTATTTTGATTGCCTTTAATGGTGACTACCTCACGATCGCCGTTAGCGACAACAGTGGACTGCTGTCCAGTAAGGTTAATAACAAAATCACCGCCATTAATGGTGTCGTTGTCTCTGTTTCCAAGCGTGACACTGTCATCGACGCCTGACAAAGTTGCCTGCGTATCATCAGAGACAGCAACAGTACCGTCTCCGATTGTCAGTTTACTGTTTTCACCCTGTAACAGGACAATATCACCCGGCCCGTTGGCAACAATATCATTGTTTTCACCCTGCATCTGAATCCAGGTTGAAGGACCATTCGCTGTCAACATATTGTTGTTGCCGACAACAGTAACAACAGCTTTTGCACCGTTCAGTGTGATGGTGTTATTTACACCTTTAACGATAGCCACTTCTTTATCACCATTGGCGGTGATATATGATGCGCTTCCTTCTGCCAGTAATGTTGAGCCGCCACCGTTAACAGTGATTAAGTCTGCATTACCAATATGAACAGCATCATTATTGCCGTTGAGAGTGAGCTGGCTGGCATCAGACAAAACTATTTGTGCGCCGCCTGTAGTCAGGCTGTCATTCTGCCCGGATATTTCCACATTGCTGTGTTGTCCATTTGCAGTAAAGTTATCATTATTTCCTGATACAAATACTGTTTCGTCGTCGCCGTTACTCGTTACAGACGAATTATCTGCCTGCAGATAAAAATTGTACTCACCGCCGTTTGCTGTGAGCGATTCATTATTACCTATAGCAACCGTATCATTACCACCATTGATGGTCAGTGAATCATTGTCTGCGAGTATGGCGGTACCTCCGGACAGCGTTACGTCCTCTCCCTGGCCTTTAATATAGACAGTGTCTCCCTTTCCGTTCGCAGCAAGTGTGTTGCTGTTTCCTTCAACGAAAAATTTCGCGTTGTCACCATTAACGGTTAAGCTGTTGGTATCACCTTCAGTTGTCATCACAGCACTCCCGCCATTCATGACAAGGGTGTTTTTACTGCCTTTTGTAATGATGTTGTTCCCATCACCATTTGCAACAATTTGAGAAGCAGTCCCGTTTGTGGTGATCGAAAAGCCGCTTCCGTTTACCTGCAGGTTTTCATTACTGCCTGCCCGCACGACACCCACACTGCCATTTACTGTACCCTGACTGTCATTTGCGAAAAATACGCTGCCACCACCCACATTAGCCGTGTCAGCCTGACCATCCATAACGACCACATCACCACTGCCGTTAGCCCATACGGTATCGTTATTTCCGGTAATCAGAATCTGATTATTGTTACCATTAGCTGTAAGCGTTGAAGAATTACCCTGTATGGCAGAAGTGAAACTGTTACCGTTCGTTGTGACATTATCATTGTTTCCAAGGCCAACAATATTGGACAGACCGTTGACAACAGCCTGTGTACTGTTAGATGTCAGTATTGTACTGTTGCTGGTAGTCGCACTGTTATTTACTCCGCTTATAACAATGATGTTCTTATCACCGTTAGCAGTGATACTGTTCCCAGAGCCCCCAGCAGTTACAACTTCATTATTACCATTGGTGGTAATCGCAGAACCATTTCCTTCGAAAGCCAATGCAAAATTTCCACCGTTAATTGTACCGCTGTCGCTGTTATGCACAGTTACTGAATTATTGGAACCATTGATGTTTACTTTAGTATTATCAGCCAAAACGATACCATTATGCCTGGAATCGGCGGAGATTCGCGACATAATGGCCGTGTTATCATTACTGGCAACCTGCTGAATCTGACTGGGAGTGCTTGACGCATTAGCGCCGTCTGGCAAGCTTCCGTTATCAATCACGCTATATGCAGAGCTGTTAAACGCCCCATCGATCATGTTCAGAATCTGTTGCCAGACGGGATTGACGGTACCGTTCCATCCTGGCGTAGCGTTACTGCTACCCTGAGCGAAGTTTACGTTTTCAATCGGTTCGATACTGCCATTGCTGAATATTACCGTCGCGACACCAGATATCTGATTGCCTTGCGCATTGACTGACAGTGTTTCGTTTTGCAGACGGATAGACTGAATTCCAAGCTGTGAAAGTGTGTAAGCCTGTGCCTGAGCACTGCCGTTACCTGTCGGATCAGCAAGCACGCGCAACTGGTTAAAGACCACATCAGAGGCATCAATCACGCCGTCTTTGTTAAGGTCATAGCTGGCCAATACTGCCATTGCATCTCCGGCACCGTTAACCAGGGAAGGGTTAATTATTTGTGTTCCAGCCGACGTCACGATTGCGAGGACGCCGGTATCCGAGCCGATCCAGCCCGAAGTTGACGACTGACCAGCAATGTTTACGACTGCATGCGACAGATTTAAAGGAATAAGCTGTATCGGATGACCGTCAAGGCTCATGACTAATGGATCACCGCCGCCATCTCCGCCATCCCCGCCTTCTCCCGCGCCATCAGCATCACTCCCATCACCGCCACCGGCCTGGTTATAACTATCACCGCCGTTACTCCCATCACTGCTGTCACCACCTGAATTATCTCCACCGTCCCCATCTCCTGCCCCCCCCCACCATCACCGCTGTCCCCATCTCCTGAATCCCCCCCACCATCACCGTTGTCACCGTCTCCTGAACCGCCCCCACTGTATCCGAAGTCTGTAGAAAGCCCACCGTACAGATCGCTTGTGACTATATCTGGGATGTGAGCATCAAAAGAATACTGCGCAGCGTCAGAAATCCAGTTTCCTAATGTAAGACCTTCGGTTTGAAGTGAGTCAGCAGTAAAGTTAGTGAATGAATATGATCCTGCTGCGCCATTGAGTAAATTATTAGAAAATGAAGGTAATGACACAAAATTGGGAACAGTAAGCTTTGCGGTGTCAAAATTTAACTGGGTACCAGCTGTTCCCCAGTTGTCCCCACTGGGTGTGTAGGATGAACTGCCAAGGCCAGTTGGCGCGGTATTAAACAAACTGAGATCAACTGTGCCAGTTGCATTTGGAAGAGAAAAATTTTGGGTGATTGATGTCAGATTTAAATTTGGAGTTAAATTAAGATCAGGTGGAAGGTTAAAAGTTGAAGACGCATTATAATTAACAACCTCTGATGTTCCATCATTGAAGTTAAATTCTGTCGTAGTCAGTTCACCCGTACCAAAAGCTTTTGAATATGTATCTTTCATTGAAAACAAGTTACCTCCCGGCATACCAAAAACAGTATTTGTGGAGGTGCCATCCGCATTGTTCACAAGAGAATTTATTAAGTTACCAGTATCATTTTTCCCACTGTATTGATCAGTAACGGAAGTCCAGTTCCCACCTTGCTGATTGTAAACTGTATCCTCTGATGTGCCATCGGCATGGTTTACCAATGATTCGGTCAACGCCCCCGTTGCATCATGTGCGGCATAACTGTTAGTGACAGAGAAACCACTACCATCGGTGCTGTATGAAGTTAAACTTGATGTGCCATCATTACGGTTGGTCAGTGTGTTTGTCAGTTCTCCTGTTTTATCAGGTCCGCTGTAAGTATTAGTGATTGATTCTATAGTTGCTGAAGGACCGAAAGCAGTATCAGTTGATGTACCATCCGTAAAATTTTTGACAGTTTCAGTTAGCGTACCAGTATCGTTTGTACCACTGTAGTAGTTAGTGCTTGAAAGTATAGGGCCTTGAGTCTGGTAACTGGTATCAGTCGAAGTGCCATCTAAATTATTAACTTGATGTTCGGTAATATTTCCAAGACCATTGAGACCTGTAAATGTGTCAGTAGTAGAACTTACAGAGCCCAGGATATTATTATAAGATGTAACCTGAGATGTCCCTTCAGCGGTGTTTCTTATTGACTCAGTTAATTGAGTTGTATCTGAAGGATTACCGTAGATGCTCACATTAGAGTCAATACCTGCAGCAATAACGTTTCCTACACCTGTTACTTTAACTTGAGAGTAATCTCCAACAGCGATTATATTACCACTGCCGTTTATTGCAATGGTTGACAGGTCCCCGCTTTTTAAAGAACCATCAGCGACATTTATGGCTATCACATCAGGAATTTCATTCTGTCCATGAGGACCTAATTCGTTTATTTGAATACCATCAGTAATTTGTGTGACGGAAAAGTTTCCTTTTCCTATCAAGTCAGTACTATAGCCTATAATATCTGTAGTGTATATATCTCCGTCAATTATGGAATTTAAGGTGAAATTATCAATATTAAGTTCACTCTTTAAAATTTCATTACCTAAAGCAAATCCTGCATTTATATTAGCTTCATTAGCTAATGATAATCCATCAATGCCATCAATATTTATCGAGGGTTTGAAAGCGTGATGTAATTCATTTAACTTTCCACCGGCCCATTCCGCATCTGCGATAGGGATTCCAGCGAGAGTTGTTACCAACCCCAGATGATATGATGCAACGTCAATAAATGCTGGTGCAGTCAGTCCTTCAGCAAGCCCCCAGTTTCTCTGAAGATCCTGAGATCCGTTTTGTACAAATGCGACTGCCATTGCCGCATAGGCATCTATGATATCGGGGCTAATCCCTGCAGTATATGAGCCTGGAGTTAAAGTTGAGCCATCAAGTTTTAACAAAGCTCTAATCGGAGTAGCAAATTCAATAGCATCATTAATTGTGTAATCCAATGGTGCTATTAAATAATTATTAGGGTTTGCTTCTATACCGGATACTGGTGTACCATCCTTTGTGTATAGTCTATTTTTTTGAGACCCACCGGGAACTGGGTCTATAATTGGATTACCATCCAAGTCTTTTAAAAAGTGAGCCGGCGCTGCTCCTTCAACAATATTACCATTTCCGTCAACACCACCTACATAAAACTCAGAATTTACATCTATTTCACTCATTTCTTATCCCTTTTGCTGATGTAATTTATGATTAAGTCATCTATCTTTTACACAGGAAGTATGAAAATTATCTTTATAGAGAGGTTGTTCTTCGTTATATTCCAGCTGATAAAACCCATGCCCTAAATCCACCGAATATAATTGTAAAACTGGAGCCAGTGAAGGTGCATCCATGTTATATAACAAACTCGAGTTAGAAATATTTGCAAATTTTACCCATGCAGTCTTCCATGAGCATAAGCGCTTATTATTATTCAAAGGTATTTCATGTCCTGAGTCGTAAAACACATCTCTGTCCACACCTTGTTCTTTTGAATAAGTCCTAAAACAATAAGAAAGTAAGTCCATGCCGTTATTATATTTTTCGGATAGACATTTAGATGGGTCGTTGATTAATTCTTTTTGAAAAAAATTGAAACCTGCGCGAACTACAATATCGCTGACATCACTATGAAAGTACTTTCCTACAGTGTACACTGCAAAAAATATTATAAAAAGATCCTTCCATCTTAAGCATATCAAAAGCCATATGAAACAAGATAATAATAGCAGTGATGCCATTTGAAAGACATTGAAACTATAAGCATCAAAATTAGCATACCTTGTAAATTCAAAATAAATCGCTGATAAAAAATATATAAATGACAATATCAATGTTTGTCTTACATCGATGAATACTTTTTTAATTTTATTAAAAAAAAATTTAATGAATTTCTCTTTTTTTGTTTTTTGCATCCTGCATGGCCTTTATGTAGATTGTAATTTTTAATTAATATTCCATAGATAACGAACTTACTTTAAACTAGATTTAATAAAAACCTCCAATTTATAGTAAGAAGTTTTAAGTATTTTGATAACCACAGCCATAACAAATAGTCATTTCTTATTAATTTAACATTTGAAATAAATACGCCTAAAATCTCATTTTTTATATAGATGTTTTAGAGAACAAAACCATCAAATATCATAAGGTTTATGACATCAATAATCGCAAATGTTAAATTTATGTATACCATAGAGACTTTAATGTGAATTATCCATCTTTTTTTTTGCAGGAAATTTGCGTTTAACTTTCGTTTAACATTTGCTGTTTTAACTTAAAAAGCTAACATACATTCTGTTTATGACATTAAAATGTCATTCATTTTTACAATTAGTTTCAAAATGAAATTATCAAAAACACCATCCAACAAAAAATTCGCACTGAACATGAAAAACCTTTATATTTCTTTCATAGAAAAAATAAAAACATGAATTTTATTTATATAAAAATAAAGCATTCTGATATTAAAATCCTTTGATTGAAGCATAATTCGGATATAACTTCTAAAAGTTCAATTGAAAATAGTTTATCAACGCGATTTCCAAATGTGTTTTGTTGCGTGAAAGGAACAGTGTTTCCACCTTTTTCGATACCTATCAAAGCTATAATCGATGCCTTTGACTAAACTCTCACAATTCTCTTTTTCATTAATCCATTTCCTGCTAGGTATCCAGCTAAGAGTGCCTGGAGGCTCTGTCGCATTAAGGAGTCGTCAGGTAACATGCAGTTTTTTTTGCGATGTTCCCTGCCCATGTCTCTGATCCGAAAAGCCTTCAAACGCCTGCATTATCCCGTCGATATTATTGCCCAGTGCGTTCGCTGGTATCTGGCTTACTCACTCAGCTTGCGAAATCTTGAAGAGATAATGGCTGAGCGGGGGATTGTCGTTGATCATTCCACGCTTCACCGCTGGGTCATCCGGCTGGTACCACGCTTAGCTAAGGCGTTTCGCCGGTATAAACGTAATCCTGGCCGACGGTGGCGAATGGACGAAACCTACATCAAAATCAGGGGGCAGTGGAAATACCTGTACCGGGCAGTTGACAGTACGGGGCAGACCATCGACTTCCTGCTGGTCGCTAAACGTGATGCGGCAGCTGCTCTGCGTTTCTTCCGCAAGGCTATCCGCAATAACGGGGAACCGGAGGTGGTAACCATTGATAAAAGCGGCGCGAATACCGCGGCTCTGGATACACTCAACGCGGGTAAAGCAGATGAAGAAACCATTATCGTCAGGCAAAGCAAGTATCTGAACAATTTGATTGAGCAGGATCACCGGAACATCAAACGGCGGATACGACTGATGCTGGGGTTCAAATCATTTCGCCGGGCGCAGACGATACTGGCCGGCATTGAGTTAATCCATATGATACGCAAAGGGCAGTATAAACATCCGCAGGGGAACGGGTTGTCACCGGCAGAACAATTCTATCTTTTGATTGACTGAAAAACAGATTACGCAGCTTTTGCTGACTTACTGCCGTTAATGCGACAGAGCCGATTTATGTCCATATTGATGTGAATAAACTTCATGAACCAAATGTTGTTTGGCCACCCGCTTACCACAGATATGCACAGGAACATAGCCCAGAGTTTCCAGCTTCGACTTCGCGCGAGTTTGTTCCTTGCCTTTTCCGTTCTCAGCTTTCTTCCTGAGTGAGGTGGGGGTGCCCTCAGGCCATACAGTATCAATGTCGTCTGGGTAGGCCGCTAAATAACAAAGGGCGTTAACAACCAACTGCAATGCAGCTCTGTAAGTCGGGAATCTGCGGTGAGTTATATCGTTGCGGATAACAGCCATTTTCGGTGTTATGTCCTTTATTCGCATACCGTCAGGTATGGAAGAACCGCTCATTGATAATTCATTCTGAACAGAAGCTGTGATATCACCGCCCTTCCTCGTCTGCTGCACCTTTAAACTGTCGAGCCTGTCCGATAACATAGTGTTGATCGCTGTCGACAGGTCCATTAACCGGTAGTCTCCGACAAAATCCTGTGTATATTCAGCCTCAGGAAACACATACCATTGTCGGGAAAGCGAATGGTCATTGGGGATTGCCGTAAGTGTAAAGCGCACATCTCCGCTTACGCCCCGTTGCTCTACATAAGCTCCATCCACGAACCAGCCAGGTTCAAGCTCCAGATCTTTCTGGGGGCCGAAATGAATGTATTGTGACGCGTAGGGTAGCCTGATGCTGTTGAGAGGAATGTCATCAATGTCCGTCCTTGCCAGCATTTCAATCAGTGCAGGCGGAAAATCCATGATCTGACGTCCTGCCTGGGTGAATCGCCCGTAGGCAGTGGCAAGTGTTTCCTCGGCTTCGATGACAAGTGATGACTCCGGGTGTGAACCCTTCTGTTTTCGGGGAAAGGCTATCGACCGGCGATTTAACTCAGATATCATGGTTAACATGATTTCGTTAAGTTGTCCCACGGTGAGCATGCCAGACGAGGGTTCAACCTTTTGGCGGTAGAACTTGCTGACAGGTTCTGTGTAGTCACGGTATGCTTTAAAACGCTCTGGATGGTAGCGGTATAATGGCGGGTCTGCTTTCTCGACCTGCTTAGGTGAACACTGGTATTTTTTGATATCAAACATAAAGCCGATATCCGCGAAAGCCATTACTGGATCATCAATGCTGCGGGACCAGCGATCCCAGACGACAGGCCCCGCCATCCTGTCAAGCCAGCCGATTTCAAAAGTAGCCTCGTTACCATGATTAGTTACTGTTAGATAATTTTCGCAGTCCATTCCTTCCAGAAACCGTTCCATTTCTTCCAGGGTGTTTTCTACCTGCAGCATCGACTCCTCCTGAGAAGGGGTGCCTGTCCAGTCAATCATGGCCTCGAAATTTAATATGTGGAATATGTTTTCGAAATTCAGTACGGCATTCTGGTTCGTCTGAATACTACTTGTGTATGCCCTGACCTCATCGTTATAGCCATTCTCGAGCAGCGCCATCAGCGGTGTAAGGTGTTCATCTGAATAGATTTCATCATCTGGTTCGTGGGTCATATTTAGCGATCCTCTCTGGTATGCCAGATGCGCAGCACGTAGATGACGGACTTCTGAATTTCATAGCGGACCTCATACTCTCCAACCAGAAGTCGTCTGATTTCCCGGGGCTCGAACTGGAATAATTGCTCCCCAAGACGTGAACTGGTTAACAGGATGGCCGGTGCCTGTGTCAATGCCTGGACTGCTCTTGCAGCAGCAGATTTGTTAGCCAGAGCCAGAAAGTCATACAAACGAGCTAAATCTGACAGTGCCTTACTTGTCCATTTAATTTCCATCAACGTGGAACCGGCAATGGTTTGTCGGTTCCCAGGCTGTCAGCCCACGCCTGCACGGCCTGGTGATCGATAACCCGTCCCGCATCCACATCGGCCAGCGCTTCCTGGGTCAGGCGGTCACGCTCCTCTTCCTGGGCTATCCATGCGGAAAGTGCCTGCTTCATGATCCAGCCTCGTGAACGTTCAAGTCGGGCTGCAATTTGATCAACCTTATCAGCTATCGGTAATGGCACATGAGCTGTCAGCACCCGGGTTACTGCCTGCGTATCGTTCTTCATTTATTCACTCCGGCTTATATTGGTTTATTTGTTATTAATCATAGTTAATCACTATGAATCAATCAAGTGTAATGGCATATATCCCCGTTTGGTAGTTCTGTTTAAGTATACTTATATCGAACTGGCATGGCTTTTAGGAGTATTAAAGGGTGGGGGAGGATTAGCGTGAAAACTCTCTAATAAACCTGTAGCAGAGGCGGTACTGCTTCACGGCCTATCAGGCAATGATCTTGAAGTCACGGGCCTATGCCGTCGTGCTACTTCCTTGATATTCAAACAAGACTTTCTTTGGCAGTGGTAATAGTTATACCTTTTGGCTGATTGTTGTACGGAAGAAAATACTCATGATCGTTTCCGTTATATTTTATTACTGCCAGCCTGGGAAGATGATTACTATAATTTAAAACATCAGAATTTTGATAAGGTTGCGGCTTTATTTTTGAAATGTTTTCCAATAAATGCTCATACTTTAATATTTTACCCTTAGTCAATACTTCTTTTCTCAGAGAAGAGTGCGTATTAATAATTTCACAGTGCATATTTTCATTTTTAACTGAGATAATTTTTTCTGCAAATGAAATGTATTTATTATTTTTCATTGCCAGACTGAATGCAGCATTGCTGCTGTGTAAGTATTTTGGGTAGTGCTTCCAATCAGTAGAACAAGTACTTTTCAATAAAGGAACCGATGACTTTTTCGTGGGTTTCTACGGAACGTGAGAAGCAGATTGTTTTACGTGCCAGCCGCTTAATGCGGGTGCGGAGGGTCAGGTTGTTACGTTCGATACGTTGCGTGAAGATTTTGCCGGTCAGGTGTTTCTCCTTCGGCACTTCTCTGGCGTAGCTGCCCCAGTCATCGCTGGTCACCATGCCGATGCTGAACGGTGTCAACAGGGCTAACAGTTCCCGACAGGTCTCATCATTCCGTGGTCCGAAGGTGTAAGCCAGTACACCGCCAGTTTTCGTGCTGTAAGCGTACCAGAGCCAGTGTTGTTGCGCCTTGCTACCAACGAAGCTCCACTGCTCATCGAGTTCACAGACAAGGGCAACATCAGCGTGAGCGACAGGCGCAGATGTTATCCGCCGGGGCGAGAGCTTTTTAATGTCCGTATGGCGGTATTGATGCCGATTTTCAGTGTTCTGGCGGTATCGCGGACACCTGCGCCGTTATGTGCCATTTCGACTATCAGCTCCTTAACGCCGGGTTTTCTGGCTTCATAAGAGTAAGTGAGCTGGAAAACACGTTTACATGAGCGACAACGGAAGCGCTCATGCCGGGAACAACTACGACCATGTCGATAAACTTCATCGGAATGACAGCGCGGACAATGAACAGTAACGGTAGCCACGGAAACCTCAAATACCAGTAGACTACCAGAAACTCCTATCGATTGAAGGCATTACCGTATTTTGCACGAAAGTAATTGACTATCTGCATCTTATAATCCTTATGTGCCAACAGGGTTAATAATTAATTTTAAGGTTTTATTTTAGTACCGCTCCCAAGTTTATCTACCAGGGTGGTAGTAGAACGGGAGACTGGATTACCAAAACTTGTTGACTTAATGGATGTTTCCACACGGAAATCTACAGCATTCTGGCGCTGATGCCCCCTGCTAAATCCGTATGTTGACTGCTGAACTTTATAAATGTTGCGTGCCAACTCCGACGATGAAGAGGTTTGATTGCGGACGTTTGCAGATGTGCTGGAGACCCCGTAATTTTGAGAGCCACTACCAATTCCACTTACAGGCATATAAATATCCTTCTTAAAAAAATATTTTTCATGTTAATAAAATAGCATATTAGATTTCTACAAAAAAACGGTCACGCATACTTTAACTGAACTAGTGCTTAACATTTTTTCGTCCCTGACCCAGTTTAAGAGACACCTCCTCCAGGAGCGAACCATGGCAGACCTCGCGGCTGCACGCGCCTAGGGACGAAAAGGAGGCCGCAGGGCAGTCAGCAAAAGCGCACCGAACGTGATGATGGCCTGGCGTATGTATTAGGATAAATCTTTTAGTATCAATGAGATTTGTGAAACGTTAAAAAATTTCCCGGGCGACATTCTTCAGGTACGTATCTTTAGCAAAAGATGCAGCCTAATGGTTATATAAAATATTTAGATATAACTTTTAGGCTTATGGCCAGAAATTAACGAATCCTTACGGTCACCCAATTAGAGGCATCACCCTTTTTGCGCATGGCTATACACGAAAGGTATGTAACCCGCCCCTAAAATTCCCCCGACGATTATACTGTTAAGTATGCCCTGAACGGGGGCAGCATAGGCTCCTGAAAATGCGGCACTAAATAAGGATGTGCGACTTGCTAATGTATTGCATACCTGATCTAAGGCGGTTTTCCGTGTTATTTCATCTTTCGGTCGAAAATCAATATCAATTTTAAGCTCAGGATTATTGGAGACATAGGCATTAGCACCGCGACTCGTTAATTCATCCAACGTTTCACCGCCAATATTAACCAGTGCCCGGCCGACAATATTCGCGGCTAATTTCCCCATCACAGGCTCAAGAGCATCGGAGAGCATGTCCATTCCTTGATCAACCGCAATCTGATTTCCCGCATAGGCAGTGGCGGAGAACGCGGTTGCCTTTATATTCAGGGGGCCTTGATTATTGTCCTGTAACTGTAATAAATACTGAGAGAGATCTCGTACAGGTACATAGACAAATACCGCCGCGATCAACGCATTTGCAGCGACGGAAAGTCCACCAGTCGCCGATAATGCCGTTCCTGTTCCGACAACCAAGGCGATATTGGCGAGTCGCGAGCGTAGGCTCTCTGGCGTTTGTGTTCCTTCTTTAATATCTCGTGCTATTGCCGCCAGCTGTAAAACAACAGGCATTGCAACGCTCACCCCTGCTAAACTTACTTGTGCAGCCTGAGGAAGCATTTTGAACAAGGCAGGAAGCGCCGCTCTCCTTACATATTCACGTGCAGCTGTGGGTATACCGACAGATACGGCATTACGCGTAAGTATTGCTCCTGTATTTTTGACATGCCGTTGAAAAAATGCTTTCAAAGACTCTGGCGCTTCACGATGAGCAGCCGTATTTAATACTGACTCTGGTATTTCAATAGTAGTGTGTGGTGAATCACTGCTCTGGGACGGTGTTGCTTGTCGACATGGTGCGTCTGAGCTTTCGGCATGTTGTTGACGGAGGTCAGTGGCTAAACGAGGCAGGTTTTTCTTTTCCTCTTTAGCGTCAATATCGAAGACTAATACCGTCTCTTTTTGTTCTAGACCGCGATGAGTGTCGTTTGATGTTTCAGAACGCTGCAACATCTGATACAGCAACCCATCGGCATCATGGATCATGGTTTTATTTTTTTTTAATAACTCACTGTCACTATTTCGAATGAAAGTTATCTGTGATACACCACGCTCCATAAGGTCTGGGGAATTCACGTTGTTTATTTCATTGCTTTCTGTTTTGCGGTAATAAGTTAATATCGCAGGTGAATTGTTAATAATACTGGCTGGCATAGGGTAAGCTCCCTAATTGAATGAAAATATGATTTTAATGTTTGTGTGTAAAATAAACTCATGCGTTGACTAATGGATTAGTTATAAAATATTCATCTAATGATTACTATCAAATTACGGTCTTTTATATCGGAACGGGCTTTGTTGAATAAATCGAACTGACACAGTACGGCCGGCACTGGAAGGTATCCTTTTCCAGAACCAGCACATTAAGGGGCTCTGTCGCATTAACGGCAGTAAGTCAGCAAAAGCTGCGTAATCTGTTTTTCAGTCAATCAAAAGATAGAATTGTTCTGCCGGTGACAACCCGTTCCCCTGCGGATGTTTATACTGCCCTTTGCGTATCATATGGATTAACTCAATGCCGGCCAGTATCATCGGCGCCCGGCGAAATGATTTGAACCCCAGCATCAGTCGTATCCGCCGTTTGATGTTCCGGTGATCCTGCTCAATCAAATTGTTCAGATACTTGCTTTGCCTGACGATAATGGTTTCTTCATCTGCTTTACCCGCGTTGAGTGTATCCAGAGCCGCGGTATTCGCGCCGCTTTTATCAATGGTTACCACCTCCGGTTCCCCGTTATTGCGGATAGCCTTGCGGAAGAAACGCAGAGCAGCTGCCGCATCACGTTTAGCGACCAGCAGGAAGTCGATGGTCTGCCCCGTACTGTCAACTGCCCGGTACAGGTATTTCCACTGCCCCCTGATTTTGATGTAGGTTTCGTCCATTCGCCACCGTCGGCCAGGATTACGTTTATACCGGCGAAACGCCTTAGCTAAGCGTGGTACCAGCCGGATGACCCAGCGGTGAAGCGTGGAATGATCAACGACAATCCCCCGCTCAGCCATTATCTCTTCAAGATTTCGCAAGCTGAGTGAGTAAGCCAGATACCAGCGAACGCACTGGGCAATAATATCGACGGGATAATGCAGGCGTTTGAAGGCTTTTCGGATCAGAGACATGGGCAGGGAACATCGCAAAAAAAACTGCATGTTACCTGACGACTCCTTAATGCGACAGAGCCGATATTTCCGGCTAGCTTCATTGGGAATGAAGGCGTGAGCTGTATTAGGTGATTGATGCGGATATTGTCATATAATTCTCCTTTGGTTAAGAGTTTACTCACTCAGCGTCGTTTCCACTATTGCTGGGTAAGGTCATAAGGCAGCGCGGTCTGGCCGTGGACATACTCGTCACGGAATGGCGGCTGGTATAATCATCCCGGGTATTCCTGACTTATAAGTGGAGATTCACGCGCATCCACTCATTGATGAAAATGGGGCATTACTCAAATGAAAGACGCTAACCAACGCTGACCAGCCAGCGCCCCAGCCTGGCAATTAGATGAGGCATTTCGTCAGTAAAAGCCCATAAAAAGGCGCTGAAAGAGGCATAAAGTGCACATCCGATATAACTCATATTAATTAACCCGCTGTTCATTAAGGGGGTTAACAACTAACAAATTCGGATTATTAAGTAAATAAAAAGTAAAAGAGCCTGATTTTGTAGCTGAAGTTTTTCGCGTTCCCAGAATCGGGCACATCTTTTTACATATCAATCAGGTTTGCAATCGACCGTGCCATATCATTGTCTATGTGGTCTGGATGTGACGTTTAAGATGAAGAAGCGTTGCGAAAGACCATATTCAGCAGCGTACCGGTTGCCGGTCTTACGGTGCCTGTTGAGAAAGTTAACGAACTTTGCCGCCCACTGGATACCAGCTATCAGGATTAAGTGGTGGAGCAGTACGGATGGGTAAAACGTTTCCTGCCTGCGCTTCTGCGTGCTATGCCCTTTCGGGTAAGGGTGCCAACTCACTGACAGTGTTTTATGTTCAGATAATACCCAATGACTTTGTCATGAAGTTCCACCGATTTAGACAACGACAGCGACTTCCTACCCAGTCTTGCCAGATGCTGCTCAGGTTCATGTTATGCCGCCCGATACGATGCGTGTAACCCTTGCTTGTTACGGGCAGTATTCCCTTCAGAAGTGACTCATACTGCGGCCATTCGTCCGTCATCCATATAATCACTTCAGAGTCCGACAGCAGCCCCAGAAACATTGTGCGTACACAAAGACGCGGGCCACGACCATCCTGCGTATCCGGTCATAAGCGTAAATCAGCCAGCGCTGGCGTGACTTAGCTACAACGTAGCTCACTGCTCGTCCATTTCCGGGCCGACAATTACGTCACTTTTCTAAATTATTCGGGAGGTTATCGATTACGGCATGAGTTTTTTAAATGGCGGAGAATGGTGTTAAGTCCAATCCACGTAATGCGAGCGCCTGCTCGACAACCGAAGCCATTCATGGGTCATATCAATAATTTTCTGGTGTGTGCCGGGCGGAGATACGGTGTAGGTGAAAGTCAGTTGCCAGGTCTTTCGACAGCGAGAACTAAGACAGAACTGATGATCGGCAATACTTTTGCCGTTACGCACCACACCTCCAGTAACGAAACAAGGGAGGACAACACACTACAGGGGAACCTCAAAGACATCATCATATACTAAATCAGTAAGTTGACAGCCTTATCGCCAGCGCAGATATCATGAACCTCAGTTAGCGTTGCTCATTATTTGGGCGCTAAGTTTATTGCTGTGCACGAGCAATCTTGTATCAGTTACTATTGATAATAATTCTCAATTACATTAAATTCTTTTCGAACTAAAAAGGACATAACAATTTCAGCAATTTTTTACGGTGTTCGACCAGAAACCGTTTTTATTTAAACCAGCAAGTGAGCGAATACTAACTATTAATCAGGTATTTCGCACATGTCTTTACTTCCTCAGGGAACCACCTGCCAGCACCTGTTTCGCGTGGCAGTTTTATCATCAACCGTCCATGCAGCATGCTGTTACGCTGCTGATATCAATGCGGCGAGTGAACCGACGATGACCGTTATTGCCCCTAAGCAACAGGCTGGGAGCAAAACCACACTGACAGCGGGCGACCTGCAAAGGCGTGGAGCCAATGACTTCGGCTCGATAATGCGTTATGAGCCGCTGATTAGCGCCACCGGTGCATCCGGAGGATCCTCAACAGGTAAAAGCGGTTTTGACCGTTCCGGTTACACAGGTTATAACATCCGCGGTCTGGAAGGTAACCGGGTAGGGCTGGATATCGACGGTATACCGATTCCGGATGCTACTGGCCGTCCTTACGTTAGCCGTTCAGGTAACAATACCTTTGGAATTGGACGCGACTATATCGATCCCTACATGTTTAACAGCGTTGATATTGAGAAAGGAGCAACCTCTGTAGAGCAGCCGAATACCGCAATTGGTGGCAACGTGTCATTTCATAATAAATCACCGGATGATTACCTCAGTAGTGTCAGGGATAGCTGGTTGGGTTATCAGAGCAATTACAGTTCAGATGATCACAGCTGGCACAACGGAATAACGGCAGCTGCAGGCGATGATGAATGGCGCGGATTGCTGGTTTACAGTCGCCGCGATGGCCAGCAAACCCGGAATAACAGCGATGTGAAACAGGCTTTTCCGGCCAACTGGCATTCGAACGCTTTTATGGCTTCCGGGATTTGGCAGCCCAACGATCAACATAAATTAAGCGCCAACGTTGATTATTATCAGAAAACGCTTCACAGCCATTACGATATCTGGGATGGCAGAGGTAATACCGTCTGGGGAAGCGCACAGCAAGAGAGTGATACCCGTCGTTTGGGCATCAATCTCGCTGATGAATGGACACCGGACGACGCCGTGATTGATACCCTGACGACACGGGTCTACTGGCAGAAAACTGAGGCCCACGACAATACGTATCTGCCAACCAGTCCCAGTGAGTTTGGCTTTGTGTATTCTGATTACAATGTTGACACCTATGGTTTTGACACGCGCGTCATTAAAACGCTGGGTCGCCATGAGTTGAGTGCGGGTTTTAACACGCGGCTGAATGACACCGAACGTCCATTTCGTCAGGCTCCGCCATCTGACGCGACCGGTGTAATTACGCAGCCGCAGGCGGACAGCCGCGCATGGACAGCTGCAGGTTATCTTCAGGACAAAATTAACTTTGATCTTGATAACCATAACGCTGCCATTATTCCTGGCGTCAGGGTGATGTATCAGCGTACTCAGCCGAAAGACCTTGGCGATCTGACTCACGGCAGTACCGTTCTGACCCGCGAGCAGGTTGAGCAGCTCTATAGCAAAACTAATGCTGATACCCAACTGCTGCCCTCTCTAACGTTGCAATACGATGTAATGCCGACCTTAACCACCTGGATCCAGTATAAACGCGGTGTTGAGTTTCCTACACCCAGCCAGCTGTATGGCTCATGGAATCTGGGGTCAAGCTATGCCGGCAGTCAGCAATATGCGTTGATTGGTAATACCGATCTGAAAACGGAAACCAGCGACAATATTAAATGGGGGCTAAAAGGGCAGGCGACGAAAGGCATTACAGTCAACACCTCCGTATTCTATAACCAGTATAAAAACTTCATTGCCTATACGCGGTATCGCCGCGCCACCAGTCCGGAGATGTTCGTGAATGTGCCACGTAACATCTACACCAGTTTTCAGGCTGAAAACCGTGACAAGGCTTATATCTACGGGGCAGAGATTTCAAGCAAGGTGGAGTATGGCGCCTGGTTCCCGCAGGTTGACGGACTGAGCAGTACTTTTGCTTTGGGCTATAACCAGGGAAAATCGAAGTCCAGCTATTTAGGCGACAAATACATCGATCTCGACAGCGTAGCCCCGCTTAAAGCCATTGTTGGGCTGGCCTGGGACGACAGACGGCTCTGTCGCATTAACGGCAGTAAGTCAGCAAAAGCTGCGTAATCTGTTTTTCAGTCAATCAAAAGATAGAATTGTTCTGCCGGTGACAACCCGTTCCCCTGCGGATGTTTATACTGCCCTTTGCGTATCATATGGATTAACTCAATGCCGGCCAGTATCGTCTGCGCCCGGCGAAATGATTTGAACCCCAGCATCAGTCGTATCCGCCGTTTGATGTTCCGGTGATCCTGCTCAATCAAATTGTTCAGATACTTGCTTTGCCTGACGATAATGGTTTCTTCATCTGCTTTACCCGCGTTGAGTGTATCCAGAGCCGCGGTATTCGCGCCGCTTTTATCAATGGTTACCACCTCCGGTTCCCCGTTATTGCGGATAGCCTTGCGGAAGAAACGCAGAGCAGCTGCCGCATCACGTTTAGCGACCAGCAGGAAGTCGATGGTCTGCCCCGTACTGTCAACTGCCCGGTACAGGTATTTCCACTGCCCCCTGATTTTGATGTAGGTTTCGTCCATTCGCCACCGTCGGCCAGGATTACGTTTATACCGGCGAAACGCCTTAGCTAAGCGTGGTACCAGCCGGATGACCCAGCGGTGAAGCGTGGAATGATCAACGACAATCCCCCGCTCAGCCATTATCTCTTCAAGATTTCGCAAGCTGAGTGAGTAAGCCAGATACCAGCGAACGCACTGGGCAATAATATCGACGGGATAATGCAGGCGTTTGAAGGCTTTTCGGATCAGAGACATGGGCAGGGAACATCGCAAAAAAAACTGCATGTTACCTGACGACTCCTTAATGCGACAGAGCCCGGTCCGGTGAGTAGGCGAACCATACCGCAGGTGGGAGCTGTGAACCCGCGTTGCGGTCATCCCGGACGTAGACCCACAGGCGGGCCGTGCGGGTTTTACCGCTGCCCGGCTCCTGTACCGGCACAGGGATATCGTCGGTATGCACCTTGCCCGGCATCAGCACGTACTGGCGCAGCAGGTCGTACAGCGGCTCCAGCAGCTCGCTCACCGGACCAGCGCCCCAGTGTGGCACGGCTCAGCTCCACGCCCTGACGGCGGTATATCTCCGACTGACGATAGTGAGGCGTGTGCTCCGCGAACTTCGCCGTGACGATGCGCGCCAGCAGGCCGGGGCCTGCATAGCTGCGCTCTATGGGTTTTGAGGGCATGGCTGTCTGAACGATGTGGTCACAGCTGCAGCAGGCCAGCTTCGGCCGCTGCGTTTCGATAACCTTAAAGGCGCTGCTGATAAGCTCCAGCTGCTCCGACACGTCGCAGCCCAGCGCGCTGAGCTCACCGCCGCATGCCGGGCAGGCGGTTTCTGCCGGCGGCAGCGTGCAGATTTCGCGGGGAAGCGAGGCGGGCAGCGGTTTGCGGGAAGACGACTGACGCAGCGGCTGCGGGAGTGCCGGGTCATGCTGCTCGCCCAGCACCTCCGCCATTTCCTCCTGCAGGGCGCTGATGCGCTCCTCTGCCTCGCGTACCTGGCGCTGCGTTTTCTCACGCAGCTTTTCGGAGCTTTTGCCGAACTGCATGCGCTGCAGCTTAGCAACCAGCGCTTTCAGGCGGTTTATTTCGCTGGCGTACGCCGCCACCCGCTGTGAGAGCAGGCGGTTATACTCCGCCATTTTGCGGAGGGTGGTCTGCTGCTCCAGCAGCAGCGCCCTGAGCCGGGCGTTTTCATCAGGGTATGAGGTCTCCATAACCCCACTTTACAGCAGGTTATATGCGTATTCCAGGGCGTTCCGTCCGCTGCGGATGTTTCCAGTTAATGCCTTCCAGCAGCATGGACAGCTGCGCCGGCGTCAGGTGGACTTTACCGTCACGGGTCACCGGCCAGACGAAGCGCCCCCGCTCCAGCCGTTTGGTGAACAGGCACAGGCCGCCCCGGTCCGCCCACAGCACCTTTATCATGTCGCCGCGACGCCCGCGGAAGATGAACAGATGCCCACTGAATGGGTCATCCCGTAACGTGTTCTGCACTCTGGAGGCAAGGCCATTGAAGCCGTTGCGCATGTCCGTCACGCCGGCAACCAGCCAGATGCGTGAGCCTGCGGGGAGTGATATCACCGGCATTCTCCCTGCATTTCCCGGATAAGCATCTGCAGCAGCTCTGGCGTCAGCTTTCCACTGATACGCAGCGTCCCGGCGTGCAGAACCAGTTCGCAGCAGGGAGACTCTTCCGCAGCGAGTGTGATCGGGCTCACCGGTCTTTCGGTAGCGGCCAGCGTCACGGGGAGCAGTGCCGGCGTGCTGGCCGGGGTTCCCGACAGCTCCTGCTGATAACGACGCCGCCAGTTGAACAGGAGATTGTCGTTAATGTTATTTTCACGGGCAAGCTGTGCCACGCTGACGCCGGGCTGCATCGACTGCGCCACCAGTGCGATTTTGAAGTCGCGGGGAAAGTTGGGACGTCGTGATCGTTTGGGGGCGACAGTGATCTCACATGGAGCAGGGGCTACGGGAAGACCGGGCGATTTTCGGGATGACTGTCGGTAAAGGCGTTTATCCAGATTTTTGGCGTTGATCCGTGGCGGCAAAGGCCAGGACAGACCGGCCTTCCTGAAGCGAACAAAGAGATCGCAGGCCGTGGTTTTGGGGATGCCTAGCCGGCGTCCGGCCTCAATGCGCGGCAGTTTTTCTTCAAAGTGGAGGCGAAGTACCTCGAGAAGCCATGTCCGGTGTTTCACGCGATAGTGTCCATTAAAAAATGATGGACACTATTTTCCCGGAACCGGAGCCTGCTGCACAGACGGTCTAATTGTGACGCTTACGGGTCAGCGTTAACTCATCGTCCAGTAATCCCGTATTCAGGCACTCAGCAGAAATAATGTTGTTTACTGACAGAAAATTTTTTTGATGATTATAAACTGGAGTTTTAACAGCCAACTATGGATCAAGAAAGGGATTATATGCCACCTGTTAAGCCACTCACCCCTACCTCATCAAACAATATATCCCGGATATACTTGGGTAGTTCAAACGCGGAAGACCCGGATATCTGGTTTGACACCATCGACCAGGTTGAAATGGAAGAGACCTGGTTTGACGCATGCGAAGACCATCAGGCTGAGCCGTCATCTTCTGCCGGAGAAACGGCGGATTTGCGGGTTCCGTTCACGGAAGACTGCCGCCGGGGTGTTCAGCAGCTTGTCCGTACTCTTGGGGAATACGGGGAGAATAAAATGCTTTCTGCCTGCCTTTCTAAAATACTTCCCGGCACTCCGGCCAGTCTCATTATCGCAGCAAACAGTCTGTATACCGCGGTTACTGAGGGACGGAATATTGATACCGCAGCACTGCATGCTCTCGGGCTGGCATCCTGGTACCTTCCTGAGAATATTAATGTGGTATCCGGACTGGCATCCTTTATCCGGGATACCGTAAGCGGATGGACGGATGAGACTTTTCTGCAGCCTCTTATAGGCAACGAAGAAAATCAGACTTCCATTCATCTGTTTACAGCTCTGGCGATTACGGCCATTGTGGCGGGACGCTGGATGAAGGACGCAGGTGCCCCGCAGCGCGGTGTTCTGAAGGTCCCGGCCTTTATGGCTAATATTTTTATCCGCGCCAGTCATTACAGGGCTGCGCTGGGAAATATGGCGGGCAGTCTCCCGTCCGGCGCGGCAATCCCTGAAAATACCGGCCCATCACAACGCGCGCCTGCTTTTGAGGTGGATACCCAGGCAGAATGGACAAGAGATGTATGCGATGCAGCCGTTTCCTGCACTTCCTCAATACCACGGCTTACCGCATTTTCGTCAAATTCAACAGCCAGCCCCGGGGCTTACACCCGAGCGACGGTACAGAACAGGCCGGCCCCTGCGACCGGGGGAAATACTCATCTCTCTTTGCCTGAACAGGCGCATTATCTGGCTGTGGATAAACTCCGGCAGAAGAGTGGTCTTTCAGACCTGTTGTATTGTACTGACATTAAGACTGAGAGCCGCCAGCGAATAAACGAAAAAGTTGTAACCAACGCGCATTTCAATACGAAATGTGATGCCATCCCTTATCCTGAGCCGTTGACGAAAGAGACTGACAGCCTACCTGTACACGCCGACATGCCGGAAACGCAGGTAACCTCGGCAGAAACAAGCCGGAGTGGCGGGGATGCTTTACTGCCTCTGGTGACAGGTGCCGCTGTGGCATCCGTGACAACACCATATATACAGGGCCTGAAGAGTAAAACGGTCATAGCAGCTGGAGCTGCTATGGGTCTGACCGGGCTTACCGTAGGGGGAATATTGTGGAACAGGTTCCGGACACTTGAACCAGAAGCCCCGGGGGGTAATTTAGCAGGAGATAAGAGCCGTGATGTTTCATCATCTGATAATGTTGCACTGCAGAATGAAGCTCTTATTAAGTCGGCTGTACCGCAATTAGGCAGCGGGGACTCACTGGAGGACTCTTTCGGCATCCATTCACTGCCGCATCACGATGTCATGGAAAACCGCATCAGACACAGGGTGCGGCATGTGCTAATAGATTCACCAAAAGAACAAACACAGCTTCCTGCTCCTGAAGATGTAAAAATTGAAAAACTGGATTATTCGTGCATTGAAGAACGGCAAGATTTATCCTTAACACAGATATTGAGACAAATCGGTAAAACCTTACAAAACCCGATAACTGAATTGGCAAAAGAATCTCAGGTCATTAATTATTACAATAATTTAGGACGATGCCCAACAAAAGGTGATGTTGAAAAGATTGAACATATAACTATGTTTGTAGATAAAGTTGTGTCTGCAGTTATTACGTTACTTCCTTACTCCCAACCTATAGCTATTTTACAAAGTGTGGGGGGGCCATTATTCAAACTCATGGCTGATGATATAGAACAAAAAGAAAATGATAAAATAGAAGCTATGAAGGAAATAGCTGAACAGGTAATATTCCTCTCCAAATCAATAACTGAAAAAATTCAAAGAGATAATAAAAACAAGGTTTCTGATGCGAAAATCTCCCTGCCAAAGGGCATATTTTTTCACGAAGGGAGAATTTATACACAAATCAATGGTGACAGATGGGAGTTATCGTATAAAAAGGAAAGGTTTTTCGCTACAAGAGAGAATGTAGAAAAAGAAGTGGAATATTCTACGAAAGAGGAAGAATGGATTATACGTAGAAACATAGAAGAAATTAATACTGAAGATTTTTCTTTGGATGAAAACTTAGTGTTTAGCAAAGAAGAAACAGAAAAAGTGATATCTGAGCTTGCAGTTGACGCTGAGCATTTTGAGCGTATAAATCATGTTAAAGATACTGAGTTGTATCGAGTGACGCTCTCAAATAATAGGATATATAACTGCATAAAAATAAATGGAAAATTTCTTCCCTTTCGTGCCATTTCCCTAAACAATTCTGATTTTGAAGTCTATAACATAAAAAAACCAAGAAGAACAGGGTATAGTATATTCATTTCGGCAGATAATAAATTTCATCTTGGGAAGCACTTCTCATTATCAATGAGACGCGGGATAGAATTTATACCTTATGCATCCGATAAACTGAAAAAAGCAATCCCTTCGTGTTACTATATAAAAAATTTAGATATGGCCAACTTAACACCAATAACTAGTAGAGGTATTGTAAAATCAGCAGATAATAAAAAATACATCCTTCTTGAGAAGGGGTATGTACAAATTGAACGCCATCCAATTCTTCCTAAGGTCTATCAACTTGGCCCTAGTGATAGGGATAAAATACTCTGTTACTATGATAAAGAAGCTAATAAATTCTTTTCAATCCCGGAGGAAAGGAGTGTTAGTGGGCAAATGGCAGGCAGGAGGAGTAGAGGTGGGAATGATCATCCTTATAGTCAAGAGAATATATTAAAGTATCAATTTGGAAAACAACAAAAACTGAATAATTACAGAGATGGATTCAGGACGAATAATTTCAATGATTATAAAATCATAAAAGAAATAGATATTAGGGTAACCAATAGGGTGAATAATATTTATCTATACGGACTAAATGACGAAGAGGCAAGTCACTCTATAAAATATAAGAAAGTGGCCTTGAAAATAAGGCGTGACATAGGCAGTGCAAATATGATGATCGAAAGAGTTAAAGAATCCTTACTGAACATAGAACATCCCAATCACGTGACTAATAGCTTTCATAGAATATTCGATATCGAACCTAATACTACAGAGTCAGGAAAATTAATTGAGTTATTTGTTAATCGTCTTGATGCCACAAAAAAAATATTAGAAAGTTATATTTCTGATGATTTCATCAATATTTGGCTCATCAATCACAATGACAATGGCATTATTGCTGAAACGTGGAAGGGTGATCCACTTCGTCGAATGTATATAAATATAAAAAAAACTAACGCTTATAAGAAACAAAACTCTATCCGTAGGTTTTTTATGAAATCTTCGAGTAAGGATGATGTGCCGACAGTTATCCATGAAGCTTCCCATCAGGGGGCAGATACTGTAGATTCTTTCTATTTGGATAATGCATCCCTTGAGAATAAAATAAGCCGACTAAAATCCGGAGAAATGACCCCATTAGAAATTAAAGCCATCCTTGATAGCGATGAGGCAATCGCGTTACCTCCTAGCTTAAAAACAGAAAAAGAAATTGCCACGGATCTCTTCAATAGAACCCCCTATGTAAGAGCAAAGCTCTTATTAAATAATGCTGATTCATTCTCTGCGTTAGTAACTGAATTATTTAGTGATATGCAAAAGATGCACAAGCGAGAAATTATTTCTCAACACTTTAAAAACCCTGAGATTATATATTTACTTTTCGCTTTAGCTTTAGAGTAGCTTATGAGCAAAGTTCAACCTTCTAGCCAGGGGGCAGTTTGGATATCGATAATTGTAACGGCTCGCAATCGAAATCCCCCGGGCTCGCAATCAGCGCAATTTTCGGCTAAGATTGGGGTTCCACGCCGGAAACCTGGATTTTTCCGCAATCAGTAACGGCGGTGGTGTCACATAAACGGGCTCTGTCGCATTAACGGCAGTAAGCGCGCTGAAAGACGTCATCAAAAAAAAAGGGCACTGTTGCAAATATCAGTCAGTGGTAAACTGATCATTATTTTTTGCTGACGGAGCAGCACATGTCCCCATTCAAAGGCCGGCATTTTCAGCGTTACATCATCCTGTGGGCGGTTCGCTGGTACTGCAAATACGGCATCAGCTACCGTGAACTGCAGGAGATGCTGGCTGAACGCGGTGTCAGTGTTGACCACACCACGATTTACCGATGGGTACAACGTTTCGCGCCTGAAATGGAAAAGCGGCTGCGGTGGTACTGGCGCAACCCTTCCGATCTCTGCCCGTGGCACATTGATGAAACGTATGTGAAGGTCAATGGTCGTTGGGCGTATCTGTACAGGGCCGTCGACAGCAGGAGCAGAACGATTGATTTTTACCTCTCGCCACGCCGTAACAGTAAAGCCGCATACCGGTTTCTGGGAAAGATATTAAACAACGTGGAGAAGTGGCAGGTCCCGCGGATTATCAACACTGACAAGGCCCCGACATACGGACGGGCGCTGACCCAGTTAAAGCGTGAAGGAAAATGTCCGCCATATGTTGAGCATCGTCAGATAAAGCACCACAACAACGTTATTGAATGTGACCACGGCAAGCTGAAAAGGATAATCAGCGCCACGCTGGGGTTCAAATCAATGAAGACGGCTTACGCCACGATAAAGGGAATCGAAGTCATGCGTGCGCTGCGCAAAGGTCAGGCAGAATCATTTTATTTCGGCCATCCCCTGGGCGAGATGCGTCTGGTGAGCAGAGTCTTTGAAATGTAAGGGCCTTTCAGTAACACCAAAGGCTACCTTATCGCGAATTTTGCAACAGTGCCATTTTTTCACCCATCGCGTCACTATCGCGTCATTGTGGAAGGGCCGACATCCATAGCACTGGCTGCATCTGCCATGGTGTAGTTCTGGTCAACGACCAGTTGAGCGGATTCGCGTTTAAACTCTGCGCTGAAATTTCTTTTTATTATGGCACCTGAACAGAGGCGAGCATCTCACCTCTGTTCAGGTGGCCAAATTCAGTAAACTAATACAATAGCGTCGAGATGGTCGTCAGGTCAACATCAGTATCTATTCTCCTGTATAAACAGTACTAAATTTTACAGTGCTTAGGAGTTTGCGGCCAGTAACATCGAAACCAACTAAACTATAACCCGCAGGTATATCAAATGATGCTTTTTTTTGTTTATCTTCTGGTATATTCCCTCCTGGATCACTTCCACATACTTTTGTATTTCCATTCTTATAAATGAATTTTAACTGACCTATGACATTGCTTCCGTAAACATTTGCATAGCCTGTGATTATCTCTATTTGCTTTATGTTTTGTGCATTATCTAATTTTAAAGTACTCCCACCATCTCCACCTATACCGGCCATATTGTCTACTAGCCAGCCACAACGCATATCAACGGTGTAATCAGGAGGGGATATGATAAATGATGCTTTATTATCCCCTGCGTTAATCTCTCCATAAGTCGGTGAATAATAAGGGGGTTTGACGGAAATGTTTGCGTTTTCGTTATAAGTAAAACCTTTGAAACTTCCGCTAACTTTTATCAAAGCATTGCCGCCTTTAATTCCTGTAACTAACCCGCTGCCATCAACACTGGCTATACCGCTTTGAGTACTTGACCATGACATACCATCACTTACAATTTCAACATCATAAGTATCAGATGCAGTTGCTTCAACTATTAACTTAAAAGTCCCACCCTCAACTATCGATTTTTCTTTAACATTCAAAGAAAAATTATATTTATACAACACCAAACTTTTTTTCAAGGTAATAAATTCATCTTTTTTAATTTGGGACGATATACTACTGTATTCCCCGGGTGAACTCCCTCTAATCGTTGCTTCATACTTACCTGGTTCTTTAGGATCAGCAACCACTTCACCTATACTTATTCCGCTTTTTACTATCGCTCCTGACTTATCTTTTACTGTGAAATTGATATCTTTTTCCAAGCCTGAAATGGGGTTATTTCCTGCGTCAAAAACCGTCATTGTAAGAAGTGCATAATCCTGACCGTTAGCAATTATTCTAGTCTTATCAATCACCAAGGTTGAAGTATTTTTATCTGGATCTCCCGCCACGAAGCTCACCGCCCTGTCAGCGCGCACGGCCGCCGTGCTGCCCACCTTCGCGCTCACGGTGATGTCCGCCACCGCCAGGGTGCTGCTGGTCAGCGTCACCGTGGCCTGCCCGGCCGGGCCGGTCACGCCGCCCGCCTTCACCGTCACGCCGGCCCTGTCCGCCGCCGGCGTCACGGTGGCGCCGGAGACCGGGTTGCCGTTACCGTCCGTCACCGTCACGGTGTAGGTGAAGCTGCTCTCGCCGTTGGCCACCTTGCTCACCGCCGTGCCGTTCAGCACCACCGCGCTCACCTTCGCCGTCGCCGCGTCCGCCACGAAGCTCACCGCCCTGTCAGCGCGCACGGCCGCCGTGCCGCCCACCTTCGCGCTCACGGTGATGTCCGCCACCGCCAGGGTGCTGCTGGTCAGCGTCACCGTGGCCTGCCCGGCCGGGCCGGTCACGCCGCCCGCCTTCACCGTCACGCCGGCCCTGTCCGCCGCCGGCGTCACGGTGGCGCCGGAGACCGGGTTGCCGTTACCGTCCGTCACCGTCACGGTGTAGGTGAAGCTGCTCTCGCCGTTGGCCACCTTGCTCACCGCCGTGCCGTTCAGCACCACCGCGCTCACCTTCGCCGTCGCCGCGTCCGCCACGAAGCTCACCGCCCTGTCAGCGCGCACGGCCGCCGTGCTGCCCACCTTCGCGCTCACGGTGATGTCCGCCACCGCCAGGGTGCTGCTGGTCAGCGTCACCGTGGCCTGCCCGGCCGGGCCGGTCACGCCGCCCGCCTTCACCGTCACGCCGGCCCTGTCCGCCGCCGGCGTCACGGTGGCGCCGGAGACCGGGTTGCCGTTACCGTCCGTCACCGTCACGGTGTAGGTGAAGGCGCTCTCACCGTCGGCCACCTTGCTCACCGCCGTGCCGTTCAGCACCACCGCGCTCACCTTCGCCGTCGCCGCGTCCGCCACGAAGCTCACCGCCCTGTCAGCGCTCACGGCCGCCGTGCTGCCCACCTTCGCGCTCACGGTGATGTCCGCCACCGCCAGGGTGCTGCTGGTCAGCGTTACCGTGGCCTGACCGGCAGCGTCTGTCGCCCCGGCCGCTTTCACCGTCACACCGGCCTTATCCGCCGCCGGCTTCACGGTGACGCCGGTGACCGGGTTGCCGTTGCCGTCCTTCACCGTCACGGTGTAGGTGAAGGCGCTCTCACCGTCGGCCACCTTGCTCACCGCCGTGCCGTTCAGCACCACCGCGCTCACCTTCGCCGTCGCCGCGTCCGCCACGAAGCTCACCGCCCTGTCAGCGCTCACGGCCGCCGTGCTGCCCAACTTCGCGCTCACGGTGATGTCCGCCACCGCCAGGGTGCTGCTGGTCAGCGTCACCGTGGCCTGACCGGCAGCGTCTGTCGCCCCGGCCGCTTTCACCGTCACACCGGCCTTATCCGCCGCCGGCTTCACGGTGACGCCGGTGACCGGGTTGCCGTTGCCGTCCTTCACCGTCACGGTGTAGGTGAAGGCGCTCTCACCGTCGGCCACCTTGCTCACCGCCGTGCCGTTCAGCACCACCGCGCTCACCTTCGCCGTCGCCGCGTCCGCCACGAAGCTCACCGCCCTGTCAGCGCTCACGGCCGCCGTGCTGCCCAACTTCGCGCTCACGGTGATGTCCGCCACCGCCAGGGTGCTGCTGGTCAGCGTTACCGTGGCCTGACCGGCAGCGTCTGTCGCCCCGGCCGCTTTCACCGTCACACCGGCCTTATCCGCCGCCGGCTTCACGGTGACGCCGGTGACCGGGTTGCCGTTGCCGTCCTTCACCGTCACGGTGTAGGTGAAGGCGCTCTCACCGTCGGCCACCTTGCTCACCGCCGTGCCGTTCAGCACCACCGCGCTCACCTTCGCCGTCGCCGCGTCCGCCACGAAGCTCACCGCCCTGTCAGCGCTCACGGCCGCCGTGCTGCCCACCTTCGCGCTCACGGTGATGTCCGCCACCGCCAGGGTGCTGCTGGTCAGCGTTACCGTGGCCTGACCGGCAGCGTCTGTCGCCCCGGCCGCTTTCACCGTCACACCGGCCTTATCCGCCGCCGGCTTCACGGTGACGCCGGTGACCGGGTTGCCGTTGCCGTCCTTCACCGTCACGGTGTAGGTGAAGGCGCTCTCACCGTCGGCCACCTTGCTCACCGCCGTGCCGTTCAGCACCACCGCGCTCACCTTCGCCGTCGCCGCGTCCGCCACGAAGCTCACCGCCCTGTCAGCGCTCACGGCCGCCGTGCTGCCCACCTTCGCGCTCACGGTGATGTCCGCCACCGCCAGGGTGCTGCTGGTCAGCGTTACCGTGGCCTGACCGGCAGCGTCTGTCGCCCCGGCCGCTTTCACCGTCACACCGGCCTTATCCGCCGCCGGCTTCACGGTGACGCCGGTGACCGGGTTGCCGTTGCCGTCCTTCACCGTCACGGTGTAGGTGAAGGCGCTCTCACCGTCGGCCACCTTGCTCACCGCCGTGCCGTTCAGCACCACCGCGCTCACCTTCGCCGTCGCCGCGTCCGCCACGAAGCTCACCGCCCTGTCAGCGCTCACGGCCGCCGTGCTGCCCACCTTCGCGCTCACGGTGATGTCCGCCACCGCCAGGGTGCTGCTGGTCAGCGTTACCGTGGCCTGACCGGCAGCGTCTGTCGCCCCGGCCGCTTTCACCGTCACACCGGCCTTATCCGCCGCCGGCTTCACGGTGACGCCGGTGACCGGGTTGCCGTTGCCGTCCTTCACCGTCACGGTGTAGGTGAAGGCGCTCTCACCGTCGGCCACCTTGCTCACCGCCGTGCCGTTCAGCACCACCGCGCTCACCTTCGCCGTCGCCGCGTCCGCCACGAAGCTCACCGCCCTGTCAGCGCTCACGGCCGCCGTGCTGCCCAACTTCGCGCTCACGGTGATGTCCGCCACCGCCAGGGTGCTGCTGGTCAGCGTTACCGTGGCCTGACCGGCAGCGTCTGTCGCCCCGGCCGCTTTCACCGTCACACCGGCCTTATCCGCCGCCGGCTTCACGGTGACGCCGGTGACCGGGTTGCCGTTGCCGTCCTTCACCGTCACGGTGTAGGTGAAGGCGCTCTCACCGTCGGCCACCTTGCTCACCGCCGTGCCGTTCAGCACCACCGCGCTCACCTTCGCCGTCGCCGCGTCCGCCACGAAGCTCACCGCCCTGTCAGCGCTCACGGCCGCCGTGCTGCCCAACTTCGCGCTCACGGTGATGTCCGCCACCGCCAGGGTGCTGCTGGTCAGCGTCACCGTGGCCTGCCCGGCCGGGCCGGTCACGCCGCCCGCCTTCACCGTCACGCCGGCCCTGTCCGCCGCCGGCGTCACGGTGGCGCCGGAGACCGGGTTGCCGTTACCGTCCGTCACCGTCACGGTGTAGGTGAAGCTGCTCTCGCCGTTGGCCACCTTGCTCACCGCCGTGCCGTTCAGCACCACCGCGCTCACCCTCGCCGTCGACGCGTCCGCCACGAAGCTCACCGCCCTGTCAGCGCGCACGGCCGCCGTGCTGCCCACCTTCGCGCTCACGGTGATGTCCGCCACCGCCAGGGTGCTGCTGGTCAGCGTCACCGTGGCCTGCCCGGCCGGGCCGGTCACGCCGCCCGCCTTCACCGTCACGCCGGCCCTGTCCGCCGCCGGCGTCACGGTGGCGCCGGAGACCGGGTTGCCGTTACCGTCCGTCACCGTCACGGTGTAGGTGAAGCTGCTCTCGCCGTTGGCCACCTTGCTCACCGCCGTGCCGTTCAGCACCACCGCGCTCACCCTCGCCGTCGACGCGTCCGCCACGAAGCTCACCGCCCTGTCAGCGCGCACGGCCGCCGTGCTGCCCACCTTCGCGCTCACGGTGATGTCCGCCACCGCCAGGGTGCTGCTGGTCAGCGTCACCGTGGCCTGCCCGGCCGGGCCGGTCACGCCGCCCGCCTTCACCGTCACGCCGGCCCTGTCCGCCGCCGGCGTCACGGTGGCGCCGGAGACCGGGTTGCCGTTACCGTCCGTCACCGTCACGGTGTAGGTGAAGCTGCTCTCGCCGTTGGCCACCTTGCTCACCGCCGTGCCGTTCAGCACCACCGCGCTCACCTTCGCCGTCGCCGCGTCCGCCACGAAGCTCACGCTCGCCTGCCGGCTGCTCTCACCCAGCGTCGCCGTCACCGTGCTCGCGCCCGCCTTCGTGCTGGTCACCGCCACCGCCGCCGTGCCGTCCGCCCCGGTGGTCACGCTCTCCGCCACCGCCGCGCCGCCGGTCGCCGCCAGCGACACCTTCTGCCCGGCCAGCGGGTTGCCGTTACCGTCCGTCACCGACACGGTCAGCCCGTCCGCCGCCCTGCCGTCCGCCTTCGCGCCGTCCGACGTCACCGTCAGCGCGGCCACCTTCGCCGTCGACGCGTCCGCCACGAACGTCATTGTGGAATCACTGTAGTTTCCGTTGTCCATCAGCGCCCTGATGCGATAGTTCCCTGACACTGAGGCACTCACCATCACCGCGGCCCGCCCCTGCGCATCGGCGTCAATGCTGAGTGGGCCCTCCGTCCGCCCGCTTCCGTCTTTACGCATGAACGTCAGCTTGCCGCTCCGCGCTTCCCCGGGGCCTTCAGACACACGCTGACCACTGAACGTAACCCGCATACCCTTAACTCCGTCCTTTTCAGACAGGGAACTGACCTGCCTCTGCGAGGCCACAAGCCGTGCCGTCACCAGGGAGCGTGCTTTTCCGTCCGCGATCTGCCTGTCGGGTGTGATGGTCAGGGTTTTAACAACGTTGCCGGACGGCGAAACCGAAATAACGGTAGTGGCGGTGTCTGACTTGTTGCCTTTTGAATCAGTCGCCACCGCGCTCAGCGTGTAGGTCTGCGGTCCGGTCGCCGCCCGGGCCCACTGATAGGCCGGCAACGTCATCCGCACTTCCCGCGATGAAAGTCTCTGCAGCGTCCCCCCGTCCGCAAGGAAAGACGGGGAAACCGTCCAGTCAATGTCCCTGAGGCCGTATTTTGACCGGCTGACAACGGCAGCCAGCGTCAGCGTATCCCGCGCGTGCCCGTTAACCTGCGGCGGCAGAAAAATACTCAGCAGCGTCTGCTTACGGTACTGCATGACGATGTCATAGTTGCGGTCAACCAGATCGTAACGGTTTCCAGCCAGGCTGCGGGACAGATCCACGTAGTCCGGGTCGGTCTGATGGCTGAGGGGAACCCCCGGCCGGTAGGTAAACGAAACGCCCAGCCGGGTGTCCGCATCGTCGCCGCTGCTCCGGGTCGCGCTTAACGTCACGAGGGGGACCGGCGTCCAGCTCAGTCCGTAGGAGAATGCTGACGGACTGTTACGCAGCGCGTCGGCTGAGGCGCTCCCGGCCAGGTCGACCCCTTTTCCGAAATATTTTTCGTATTTGAATGTCACGCCGAGCTGCGGGTAGGAAGGCAGAAAGGCTTCTGTACGCAGGTCAAAGCCGGTTGCCGGCCTTTCGTCGTAGTCAGTCATCGCGTCCAGAACCGACTGATGCCAGCGGGTTAATCCAAAATAACCGTTCGCCGCGAGTTTAAGATAATCAGTCCAGGCTTCGCCCCCCACCCCGAGCCGTGTGTTATGGCCGGTAAGGTCGTAATCCCAGAAGCTGTTGAGGCCCAGCATCCACCGGTTGAGATAGTGCCGCCACCCGGCTCCCACGTTCACGATGTTGCGGTTGGTGGTTTTACGCGTGCCCAGTTGCGAAAAAAGAACGTTATCCGGTGAATCATACAGCGGAAGCAGCACGTCACCGCTGATGCGTCCGTCGCTGCCCAGCGACACGTTGCCGGTACCATACTGGCTGATCCAGCCGTTGATTTTCTGGTTTAAAAGGCCCTGACCGATGCTTCGCGCGTAGTTCACCGCCTCCTCGCTGTTTCTGACGGAGGACAGCACGCCGGCTGCCTGCGACATCTGTCCGCTGTAGGGCGAACTCTGTATTTCGCCGCCGTCCTGTTTCCAGAAACCGTCATCCGCACGGCGGGCGGCGCTGCCGTCACTGGCCGTTTTATCCGGTATGCCTAAGGAGGGAAGCGGAGATGAAATCAGAGCCGCCCCCCCGGCTACGGGAGGGCCCGGGATATATCCCGGGCTGTAGGAATGAATATTTACTGAAGAAGTATCAGCTGATTTGTCTTCGTCCCTTACTGCCGCTCCTGAATTACCAGATCCGGCTTTCGTCAGGTCTGAAATAGCCGACATTGTCGTCTTCATTTCCTGAAAAGAATGTATTTCCGCTGCGCGTGCCACACCGGTGACGGATGGAAAAATAATAAGAAAAAGCTGGATAAATATAAGAGCAGACGAAACGGACTTTCTCATCCCTGAGCAAAACATTCCTGAGACCTTCAAAAAGAATGCCGCATCAACGGAGAGGAATCAGCGGCAAAATGGGTAAGAGGGGTAAAAGAGAAATTAATTAAAGTAAAACGTTTTCTTATTTGAAAATAAACATTAAAAACCCACGAGTAAATTCATTTAAACCGATCGATCCAGAAATTATGATAGCTTTTGACTATCAAGTATGGCTTAATGATCGCCTCAACCGATTTATAATTGAAATTATTTCTTTGATGAAGATCAAGAGAAACACAGTAGAAACCTATAAAAACAATAATTTACACTTAGAAACCTGCAGTTCACGTGCCCAGTACCCACTTCATGTAAGTGGCTTTTTTTATTTTCTGCTTTACCTCAACGTTATTTTGTCTTTTAATTATCCCCGGGCATCAGTCTAATCATTTAAGAAATATTAACTGTAAAGGGAGTTTTATGAAAAAGAATGCAGCTACGGCTATTTTATCTTTTTCGGTTCTTATAATCAGTGGCTGTGCAACAGGAAATGGCATAGCAACTAGCGCCGGCAGTAAAAACCATAATGCACAGGTCAGTAATTATATAAATGACAAAACCTCACTGACATACGGTAACGCCATTCCTGCTTCCGGTAACATCTGCATCGATCAGTTTAATTTTCTTAAACAGTCAGGAAGTCAGAAATACAGTATTTACACTCAGCAGTACGACAGGATAAACAGCAACTTTGTCTTTTTGAATAAAAACAAAAACATTATGGACAAGGATGCCGCCCGAATGCTTGCAGAAGCGCTTAACATGCAGCTTGACAGCCTGTGTGCCAGCGTAAATTTTACGGGGTTTCAGCTCGTAAAGCGGAAAATTGGCGACATGGTGCAGGGGAAACATAACTGACGAAAAAGCGTGTAATATTTCAGCGTCTGGGCATGGCCGGACGCTGACGACCGGTGGTTGCTCCGTCAGTTTTATCCCTTCCGGGCAAGCAATATACAGTTCCTGCCTGCACCCCAGAGGGATACTGAGCCGCCCCGCGGTAGACTTTTCAGGGACAGAAAACGGCCGGAAAGTACCATGAAGAACGCTGCAGTGTGGCTGAATATAATGAATAACGCTGAACTTATATGCTGCAAACAGAAGTAACGTGTTGAGTTTCGCCATCGTCAGCGCTCGCTGCCATGATCAGAACGCAAAAGCCTCTGAAAGACTTCGCTGACGGAGCATCTACTGTAAAACATACGCTCAACTTATTGAATGCACAGCTCCTTCTCAGAAGGAGCCCCGTTTGCTTTGAGTGATACATGAGTCCACAGGACAGCACACCTTGAGTTATAACTTTATCTTTATCACACTTCCTGTCGTAGCGATTCTGACAGCACTGTTGTTATACGGCTATAACCTGCATCTCAGTGTCAGAAAAAAAACAATCCGGCTTCATGCCCTTGAGGTTATTGTTTTACTTGAGGTTTTCGCAGAAAAATGTGTGAGAGTATCAGGGGACTGGGGGGAACCGCTTCCGGATGGCACCCGCAGGGCAAGAACTGACTTCCCTGTTCCAGAAATCAACAGAATGAGAGAAATTTCATACGCTTTTCCGCTCAAAATAGTGCAAAAGCAGTTTGACCTTTTTCTTGCACATTCACAGGCCGTCAGGATCATCAGCGATGCATACGATGAAAGTACTGATACTGATGACTCGCACTACTTTTTTGAGAGACAGTGCAGGGCGACATTTCTCGGGATAAAAGCGCTTTTGATTTCACGGCGTATCCGAGTGATTTTCAGGATTTCAGCCTGCACACGGCCTTATGGCAGCAGACTGGGAGCAGAAGATATTCTTTGGCAGGAGTGGCGCAGGCAGAGAAGGATGGTGGCAAGGTACAGAAATTTGCTCGACTGGGTGTGCTGAGTAGGATGCCAGATGCCTGCCGGAGGTCTGTCAAATTAGCGACAAAGGGTCAGTAGAGGGGTCTGCCGGTCAATCGTGTAAAAAACCACATTAAGTAGATAATTTACTGTTTAAAATGAGATTTAATAGTTTTAACTCTCCCTTCAGAATATCCTCCGGCAGCGTAAACGTATAATGCTCCAGCATATTGATCTGCCCGTGCATCAGCGGTGACAGGAGGGCAATATGTTCATCATCTGGCGGTTCCCCCATCATCCTGAGATGTGAAATAGCTTCGTGCATGTAAAGCGTGTTCCAGGGCACTACCGCATTCGTCACCAAGCCCAGCGTACCAAGCTTTCACCTCTTACGGTAACGTTTTCTTACCCACGCTTCCCATCAGATAGCCCTGGCGACGGCATGTCGCCCTTCTTCCCAGTTCAGCTACGTCAGGATCCGTCGGCAATAATCCTTATCATCAATATAATGCAGAAGGTACAGCGTCAAGTTGACCAGACCTTACTCTATGATCGCCTGCACCAGCGCCGATGGGGGAAGCAGGGATCCGCTCCAGTGAGTTGCTCAGGCTGTCTGTTCGCCGTTGTTGATCGTGTCGTACACGCAGAAATTGCAGCTGCTCACGGCCTACCAGTGCTCAACAGTCGCTGACGGAGCGTCGCAAACACGCGGTCGCACATGTGAGATGTGTCAAAATCTACTTCTAGGAAGTCAGGGGAGCTGTCACCCACCTCCAGCTGGCAGCCCTCCGGCCACTTCACGCCGTACCGGGCAATGTAAAATTCATAACTGCCCGGTACGCCATCCAGCAGACCACCATTGAAGCCGTTGATTTCCACGTCCAGCCGTGTCGGCAATAGCAGGCGCATACGTGTTGTCCGTTACCGGACGCAACAGCCCGGCGCAGCCTGCCAGAAACGGCTGGATACCATCTGCTTTCTCCCACGCGTATAACGGGCGAACCGCCCTCGCCGTCAGCACTCGCAACTTATTTACGTTCTCCATTAGGCCGGTCACACGCAGCCTGTTTGCACATCAGCTCGGCATGATTTGCTCCTCTGTCGGTGGTTGCACGGTCTCACCTGCGCCGTATCGCCACAGCAGTCGGGCGAAAAGCAGCCACGGACGGACGCGCGTACCGCATGCGCCGCCGGCGCGGACTGAATGTCCCACGCATGGCGGGGAAAGGTGAAGATGATTAACATCTGTTCACAAAATAACCCAAGTTATCAGCATCAGGTATTGGCGCAGCGGGTAAGATAAATGCGGTAGTACCTCATCGGGCCACCCGCGTGGTGCCTGAATCATCAAACTTAGTCCGGGCGACTGGGCATTTTTTACTCACCATGTTGCATGGTAACGTGCTCCCATATGGCCTGCCGGACCAGCCAGAACCCGGAGGAATAAAATGCCAGCCCCTGTTTTTCTGCGAGTGACGGCGTCACGGGCTGAAAATCACTCAGGATGCGCATTACCTCTCTTCCGCTGTGCCCGAAACGCCTGCACAGCCCCACCATGGTTAGGTCATTCTCGGGGTCTGACGGTCAATGATGTAAAAAAACACGTTAAGAAAATAATTTGTTGTTTAAATTGAGATTTAATGGCCTCAGTTCTTACCCCAGAATATCCACAGTGGCGTGAGTCGGACAATAAACTCGCCATCCGGCTTTTCTCCTTTCGTCAGAAATTGTGAAAGCGGGCCGCGCGTGACTCATTTAGGTTTTCTACTTCCCTTATCATCGCCTCCAAGGCTGAGATTAATGCGCCGCAGTAGTCCATTTCGCGGCGCTAACAGGAATGCAAGCAGGAACAGGGCAGCCTGCACCAGCACAATAGTTGCTCCCGTTTCACCGTTCAGCCAGAAGCTGGCGAACGTCCCCACGACTGTCGCGATAACGGCTGATAATACTGAAACCAGGAGCATAGGGTAAAAACGCCGGGTGAGTAAGAATCCGATGCATCCAGGGGCTATCAGCATGGCAACAACGAGCACGATGCCGGTCACCTGCAGCGCAGTCACGGCCGTGGCCGCAACCATCACCAGTAAAATAAGTTCAAGCCGGGCCGGCGAACGTCCGATGACGCTGGCCTGACAGGGATCGAAACAGAAGAGGATCAGGTCTTTACGCATAATCAGCACCGCCAGAAGCGTCAGCGTTCCGATAATGACAGTCTGAATGAGAACGCTGGTTTCAATTCCCAGCAGATTCCCGAACAGAATATGCATGAAATGCATATTACCCGGTGTTGCCACCAGTAGAATCATCCCCACGCCAAGAAATCCCGTAAAGCAAATCCCCAGAAGGGCATCCGGTTTGACCGTGGTCAGATTTCGCGCTGCACCTGCAATCATTACGCAGGTCACGCCGCTTACGATCGCACCCAGGGCCATCGGCACCCCTATGATATAGGCGAAGATAACCCCGGGGAGAATAGCGTGAGATATGGCATCGCCAATCAGTGCCCAGCCTTTCAGCACAATAAAGCAGGAGAGTACCGCACACACTGAACAGACGAAGACGCCGATAGCCATCGCCTTCAGCATAAAATCGTACCGCAGCGGCTGGAGCAGCGATTCCAGTATTACTTCGAAACTCATTGGCCAGCCTCCCTGTTGAGCGCCTTACGGTGGCGGGTTGGCAGGATGCCCTTTGCAGGCGCGAAGAGTAGAGCCAGAATAAACATCGCGGTCTGCAGCACAACGATGGCTCCTCCGGTTGAACCGTCCAGGAAATAACTGGCAAAGGCCCCCCCGGTACACGCCAGTGCGGCAAGCAGAGGCGCAATGAATAGCATCCGGGAGAACTTCTGCGTCAGAAGCTGCGCGGTTGCTCCGGGTGTTATCAGCATGGCCACCACCAGTAAGGCACCCACCGCCTGCAGCGCCGCAACTGCAGCCAGAGACAGCAGTATCAGCAGCAGCAGGTGCAGCGCGCTGACGTTAAGACCGATGGCCCGCGCATGACTCGGGTCAAAACAGTAAATCAGCAGGTCTTTCCATTTCACCGCAAACGTGATGATACAAATGACACCGATTATTGCCACCTGTACCAGATCAGCCGTCGAGATACCCAGCAGATTACCGAAGAGAATAGTCTGGATGCGGATGTTGGAGGGGAATACAGAAATAATAAATAACCCTGCCGCAAAAAAAGCGGTAAAGACGACGCCAATTACGGCATCATTCTTCAGCACGGTATTCCGCTCTATCAGCCCTATCCCCAGCACCGCCAACAGGCCAGCCACGAACGCGCCGAGGGCAAAAGGGCCGCCTGCCAGCGCAGCAACCGCCACACCCGGCACAACAGAATGCGAAAGCGCATCACCCAGCAGCGACCATCCCTTTAGCGTCACAAAGCAGGATAAAAGGCCGCACAGTGCGCCAACCGCTGCGCCACCAAACATCGCTTTTATCATAAATATGTAGCTGAAAGGTTGTGCAAGCAGAGACAGGAGAGAGTCGTTCAGCATGATGAAACACCTTCTCTGCCGGATGGTCTGCCATCCTCAACCCCGGAATGCGCCAGGCCGACCGGAAGCTGATTGATCGCACCGCCAAAGGTTTTGCCAAGGTTATCCGGAGTATAAACGTCACTCACCGGGCCGGAGGCAATCAGGGTGACGTTAATCATCATCACCTCATTACAGTAGCCTGGCACGCTTGCCAGATTATGAGTTGAGACAATAATGATATGTCCCTCATCCCTCAGCTCGCGAAGAATATCAATAATAGCGTGTTCGGTCCTCACATCAACCCCGGTGAACGGCTCATCAAGCAGCATAATCTTGCTCTGCTGTGCCAGCGCACGTGCCAAAAATACACGTTTGCGCTGGCCGCCGGACAGCTCACCGATCTGACGGTCAGCAAAGGCTTCCATGCCAACACGCTTCAGGCTTTCCGAAACGATTACCTTATCCCTTTCAGTAGGGATACGTAAGATGCCCATACGCCCCTGACGCCCCATCATCACGACATCATGCACTGACACAGGAAAAGTCCAGTCCACTTCTTCGGTCTGTGGGACATACGCGATAATGTTCTGCTTCTGCGCCCATCTGACGGGGCGATGGCAGACCTCAACTTTACCGGATGTTGGTGAAACGAACCCCATAATCGCCTTGAACAGCGTCGATTTTCCGGCCCCGTTCATACCGATTAGCCCACAGATCGTGGGCTTGCTGAGTTCAAAGCTAACATTTGAAAGGCCGATATTGCCACCCCGGTAAGAAACACTCAGATCCGCTATGCTGACAGCCGGAGAGAGAGAATGACGATCGGTATAATTATTTGCCAACATTGAATGCCTTCAGAATGGTTTTAGCGTTGTAGTCAAGGAGCTTGATGTAGGTGGGAGCCGGCCCTTCATCAGTGGTCAGGCTGTCAACGAACAGCGTTCCGCCAAATTTCGCGCCTGTTTCAGAAGCCACCTGCTTCATGGCTTTATCGTTAACTGTACTTTCACAGAACACGGCAGGCACATGGTTTTTGCGTACCTGATCGATGACGCGGCGTACCTGCTGTGGCGAGCCTTCTTCATCAGCGTTGACGCCCCACAGGTACAGCTCATTAAGGTGATAGTTGCGTGTCAGGTAGGAAAATGCACCTTCGCAGGAAACCAGCGTGCGCTCATTTGCCGGAATTTTTGCGAGCATGACGGAAATTGGCGCGTTCAGGGCTTCAAGCTTTTTCGTGTACTCTGACGCGTTGTGGTCATAGGCAGCAGCATTCTCCGGGTCAACCTTATTCAGCGCTTTCCGGATGTTCTCAACGTATATCACCGCATTTGCGGGTGACATCCAGGAGTGCGGATTTGGTGAGCCTGAATATGGTCCATCCTTGATAATCATCGGTTCGATGCCCGTCGAAACGACGACACTCGGTACGTTGTGAACACCCTGGAAAAATTTATCGAACCAGCGCTCCAGACCGAAACCGTTACGCAGAACCAGATCGGCTGACTGCGCTTTCACAATGTCCAGCGGCGTAGGCTGATAGTCATGTATTTCCGCTCCTGGTTTGGTGATGGACTCCACAATAGCTTTATCCCCCGCAACGTTCTGTGCAATATCCTGCAGAATAGTGAATGTTGTCAGAATCCTTTTAGGTTTTGCATCCCGTGCCCCAGCTGGGATGGCTATCAGTAGGGACATGACCACGGCCGCAGAGGCAATTATAAAACGTCTAGTTTTATTGAGCATTTACATTTCCTCGACTGTTTAAAAAGAAAACAAAATTAGCAAGTGCTATATGTTATAGCACTTGCTAATTTAAATGAGAATAATAGTCATTCAATTTATTCCTGATGAATGCTCTGATGCGACCTCTGTTCTGCGGGGTGACGAGTAATGTGGCTTTGTTGAATAAATCAGATTCGGGCCTAGTGCCTTTGTAGCAGGGCAGACTTTCAGGCAATGCATACGCTTTATTGCATTCCTGCCTTTGTCATACGGTTCAGTGCTCGAACCATGGCCAGCGCCTCTGCCACCTGACCATCATAATCCCGCAGCGTCAGTGAACCGCCGAACAGCTGCTTTACCCGGTACATCGCCGTTTCCGCTATCGAGCGACGGTTGTAATCTGTTGTCCATTTCCATCGGGCATTACTTCCGCTCAGGCGCTGATTCGCAACGGTACGGTTCCGGTCCGCGTATTCACCGGGCCAGTAGCCCGCTCCTTTTCGGGGTGGGATGAGCGCGCGGATATTCTTACGCCCCAGTTCATCGTGACACAGGCGGGTATCGTAAGCTCCGTCGGCTGCTGCTGCCCTGATTTTTCTGTGAGTCTGCCTGATAAGGCCCGGGAGGGCTTCTGAGTCCGTTACATTGTTCCGGGACAGGCCCACACAGATGATTTCGTGGGTTTTACCATCAACCGCAATATGCAGCTTTCTCCAGATATGACGGCGCGCTTTGCCGTGATTTTTAACTTTCCATTCGCCTTCCCCAAAAACTTTCAGCCCGGTGGAATCAATCACCAGATGCGCGATTTCACCCCGGGTGGACATTTTGAAACTGACACTGACCGACTTCGACCGCTTGCTGACACAGGTGTAATCCGCGCATCGCAAAGGAATCCCCATAAGGGAAAAATGGAATCAATAAAGCCCTGTGCGCCCCGCAGGGTCAGGCGGGATAAGCGTTTAATCATCAGGAAGGTAGTGATGGCAAGGTCAGAATAGCGCTGAGGCCTTCTCCGGGATGAAGGCGTTGCTGACTCATACCAGGCCTTAATCGCCTCATCGTCCAGCCAGAATTTGAGGGAGCCGCGGTTGATAAGGGCTTTGTTATAGGTGGGCCAATTGGTGATTATGAACTTTTGCTTTGCCATGGGGCTGCCTGAATTGTCAGGGGATAGGGGGATCTGATCCCCTAGCTCACTAAAAGTTTGATTTATTCAACAAAGCCCTTTAAACCCTGACAGTCCTGCAGCAGCATGTTCCAGCCTCAGATTATCTGCTGCTATATTGATGCCAATTCCGACATAATCGGCTCTTTTGCCCTTCAGCAAATACCAGTTACGCCCCCCCGAATTTCCCTCTGGCATGAGTTTTAAATCACTCAAATAGTCCCATGGTTAAAAAAAAGGCATCCACCACGATGCCTTTTCAGGATGCTCCCAGCCTTCACATGCGATAATTTACGCATCAGGTCCGGTGATCCTTTCCAGGTGAACTGTAAGCCATAATAGTTCGTTACCGCCAAGGGTGACCTCAAGTTGAGATTTCACATAATCACGAATCAGTAGCGCACAGCGGTATGCTTCCGGATACTCTTTGATCACCTGTACCAGCAGAAAGCCATCGCGCGTACTGTCCAGCTTCCGCTCCTGTAAGCGCTGAAGGAAGAACTGCATATGGATCAGAAAGCGAGAATAGTTAATAGAATGGGTGTCAACTTCTTGCTTAAAGTGGTATTGCACAAGATTGAAGATATCCTTCATCATTTTTACATATTGCATGGTCTGTGCAAAATCATCGCCGTCGCTCTGCCCGTTAACTAGATGAAACGCAATATTACCGGCTTCCTCCTCCGGCAGCGCAATATCATACTTCTGGCGAATAATCTTCACCGCTTCACTTGCGACATTGAACTGTTGGGGGTAAAAACGTCTGACTTCAGGTAACAGGCGGTTTTGAATGGCTATCCCTTTGCGGCTGCGTTCGATGGCGAAGGTCAGATGGTCGGCGAGAGTAAAGAATATCTGTTCGCGGACCTTGCTGGAAAGCTGCATATTGGCGCGGGAAATAATCATTGCGGCCATTTCTATGACCTCGTCCGGGATTGCGGAGAGTGCCTCAAGATAGACTCTGCGCGTGCCGAGCGTCTGGGTCACAAACAGCTTTTCTATCTTTTCCGGGGCGATCTCATCCCCGGGTCTGCTGTTGAAGCCAATACCTTTCCCCATGACGATAACCTCCCTGCTATCATCATCCGTAGAGAGCACCAGGCTATTGTTGAGCACCTTATGAACAATCATCTCTGCGACTCGTCGTGGTTGCCGTTTTGCGCGATGACATCCTTATACCACCAGAAACTGCGTTTGCGGATCCTTTGCAGGCTCCTCAGGTCCTCCTCGCCGCGATCGACATAAATAAAACCGTAGCGCTTGGCGTATCCCTGATGGGTGCTGACCACGTCAATCGCCGCCCACGGGCAGTAGCCCATCAGCTCGACGCCGTCGGCTATCGCCAGACGCATTTGCTCGATATGCGCCTTTAAGAAAGCGATGCGATAGTCGTCATTTACCGTCCCGTCATACTCCAGCTTGTCCGGCGCGCCCATGCCGTTTTCGCTAATCAGAATCGGCAGGCCGTAGCGTTCGCACACTTTACGCAGCGTCAGGCGCAGCCCCACCGGATCAACCACCCAGCCGTAGGGGGTTTTGCTAACCCACGGGTTTTCCGCAGGGCGATAAACCCCCTCTTCGCCCAGCATAATTTGCTGGTCCCCGGCGCGGGGCGCAACGTCTGCGCCGTCGCCTAGGCTGGCGGCAATGGTGGCGGTAGAATAATAGTTAATGGCGATAAAATCCGGCCGTCCCTGCTGCAAAATCAACGCATCTTCTGGCTGCATTTCCGGCGCAAGGCCGCGGTCCTGTAAATACGCCCACGCCAGGGCGTTGTAGCGGCCATGTACCGCCACATCCAAAAAGCTCCAGCAGCGCAGCGTCTCCCAGTTATGCGCGGCGATGGCGTCCTCCGGTTTACAGCTTTCGGCGTACATCGACGTGGTGTTTATCGCCGGGCCGATGCGCGCCCCGGGGAACTCCCGGTGGCATAAGGCGAAAATCTGCGCCTGGGCCAGCATCATATGGTGGTTCTGCTGGTATAGCGCTTTCTTGTCCGGCAGTTCGCGATCCGCTGGCACGCCAATCGCGCCGGGATGCAGAATCATGGTGTTCTGTTCGTTAATGGTCAGCCAGAGCGGAACTTTATCGGCAAACTCGCTGAACAGCAACCGGGCATAGCGCATGAACGCCTCCCCGGTTTTGCGATTCAGCCAGCCGCCTTTTCGCTCCAGCGCCCATGGCAGGTCGAAGTGGTACAGCGTGACGATGGGAGTAATGCCATGGCGCGTCAGGGCGCTGATCAGGCGGTGATAAAACGCCAGCCCGGCCGGATTCGCCGCGCCGTCGCCGTCAGGTATCACCCGCGACCAGGCCACCGAAAAGCGGTAAGCCTTTAGCCCCATCTGTGCCATCAGCGCGACGTCTTCCTCCACCCGATGATAGTGGTCGCTGGCGATGCGGAAGTCCGCCGTTCCCGGCGGATGGCTGAGCATATCGACCACCGAAGGGCCTTTACCCTCTTCATTCCACGCGCCCTCGACTTGATAGGCCGAGGTGGACGCGCCCCACAGAAAACCGTCCGGGAACTGCGCTTTCTTTTGATAAATCATGCCTGCACCTCCTTAGCGGATTGCACCATTAGTTGCTCGCCGTAATCTACCTGCGCGGCGGCGGTCAGGCGCAGCGAGTGCTGCTCGTCACCGTTGACCACAATAACAGGAGTAATCAGGTCATACCCGGTCTGTTCGATGGCGGAAATATCAAAGCGGATCAGTGCCTGTCCGGCTTTCACCCTATCACCCACCTTCAGCTTAGAGCTAAAGTGCTGGCCGTTAAGATTAACGGTATCGATACCGATATGGATCAGTAGCTCAAGACCACTGTCGCTCTTTAGGCCAATGGCGTGGCAGGAGGGCAGGAACATTATCACCGTGCCGCTAAACGGCGCTCGCAGTACACCCTCTTCAGGACGAATCGCCAGCCCCTCGCCCAGCAGGCCGGCGGAAAAAACGTCATCGTTCACTTCGCTGAGCGCAACCACCTGGCCGCGCAGCGGGCTGAATACTTCCGTCTCCCCCTCGCTTTTCGGGCTCACCGCAGGCTGCTGCGCCTCGCCCACTTCTTCTTGTTCCTCAGGAACATCTTTAAAAGCGATAAACCAGGTCAGGGTAAAGGTCACCACGATGGAGATCGCGCAGGTCACCAGCGCATGGACGATGTTCATTGGGTTTTCGCCTATAAACGCCGGCAGCGCCGCGAGTCCTGGCGAGACAAACGCGTAGCGCACCAGCCCGCTCACCCCGGCGTAAACCCCGGCGCAGCCGCCGCCGATCATCGCGGCAATCAGTACGCGGCGGAACTTGAGCAGCACCCCGTACAGCGCCGGTTCGGTGATCCCCAGCAGCGCGGTAAAGCCCGATGAAGAGGCAAGCTGGCGCAAGTTACTATTTTTGGTTTTCAGCGCCACGCAGAGCGTCGCCGCCCCCATCGCCACGTTGGACGCCAGCATCCCAGGACCGTTAATCATCTCGTAACCGCTTTTACTCAGCTGGCCGGTGGCGATCGGTGTCATTGCCCAGGCGGTACCGGTAATGATCAGGAAGGGCTGCAGGGTGCCCATCAGCAGCGGGATCAACCAGCTGGCATGGCGGTCAATAGCGCCCGCCCCGGCGGCGACCAGATCGTTTAGCAAAATACCCGCCGGGCCGACCACAACCAGCGCCAGCGGCGCGGTAATCAGCAGGATCAGCATCGGCTTAACGAAGAATTTGATAATCGACGGCGAGACTTTTTCGGCAAAGCGCTCCACCCACGACATAAGCCACACGGTCAGAATAATCGGCAGAACCGAACCGGCGTAATCAGACAGCAGGACGTTGATGCCAGCAAAATCAACCGCTTTACTGGTCGTCAGCATCTGACCGATTCCCGGATGCAGCAGCACGCCCGCGAGGGTCATCGCCAGAATTGGATTACATTCAAACTTAAGCGACGCTCCGTAGGCCAGCAGCATCGGCAGGAAGAAGAAGGCGGCGTCGGCAATAATATTCAGCAGCTGATACGTCGAGCTGGTTTCGCTAGTCACCCCCGTGAGCTTGAGAATAGCCAACAGCGCTTTAATCATCCCCGCTCCGGTAATTGCCGGGATCACCGGGGTAAAGGTGGTAGAAATGACGCTGATAATCCGTGCGACGATGCTGGCCGGCTTCGCATTTTTATCGCCGCCTGCCGGCCCTTTTTTCTCCGGCAGCGTCTTATTGAGCTGGCGGTAAACCTGCTGCACCTCGTTGCCGATCACAATCTGGAACTGGCCGCCCTTATCTACCACGCTGATTACGCCGGGAAGGGTGCCAATCTGCGCATCGTTTACCTTTGTGCGGTCGTTGAATTCCATGCGCAGCCGGGTCGCGCAATGGGTAAGCATGCGGATATTCTCCGCACCGCCCACCTCGTGGAGGATTTTGTCTGCTGTTTCGTTATAGTTCATAGTGTTCCTTGGTGTTGGGGCAAAAAAAAACCAAAACAGAGACGCCCCCCTTGGCGGGAGAGCATTTCTATTTTGGTCTTGCCTGCTTTCGCAGTAGCACGCCATCTTAAAAATGGGTTATTTCGTCGAATTATCTAAGCGTCTTTTATCAATGACAACGGCGGCCGAACAAAAGTGTGACCTGGATTCAGTAAATTCTTACATCAGGGTATTCGCCCACAGCTGTAACCGCTGCGGCCCAGGCTGTTTAAGGTTTTTGCAGTAACGCCGCATATCGATAATAACCGCCGCGACGATAATGATGCCTTTGATAATGTCCTGCACGTAATGAGTCCTATTGCATGAAAATCTTTACTCAAGTCACGGAAGATCAACTTTTATCCCTCGTTGACAAGGACTGGCTTATACTTTGCTGAACACACCGGAGTATTTATGCCATTTTCACAATACAGTTACCCACGACATTCGCGGAATTGATCGCTGTTATGTAGCATATCGATATCTTTCATTTATTTGCTGTAGATATGCTGTCCGCACTCCGGGCAACACCGGTGACCATAATATTCACGCTGGCAGAGTACGCAGAAGTAATCTCTGTCTGAAGGTGCTGGCAGCCTGGCGGCTGCAAATTGAAAACACAGTCGTCAGCCTAACCCTGAGTTGCCATACACTGACTCGAATATGTATGATCTGACTATATATTTTTTCAGAGCCTTTACCCATGATGACCCGTAAAAGTATCGATACCATTCAGCTCTCCGTTGCCGCTGATAAGCTTTCACAGCCTGACTGGGACAGGATTAAGCTGATGAAGCCCATGGATCCGCCTCCGGCCATGGTCGCCAGCGCCATACAGGAGCACCGCCACGATGTGGCGGCTCTTGCCCGACTGCAGGAAGCAGGGGATTTACCTGTGTGGTGATTTCTGGTTTCAGCCTCCACCCGCTCAAAAAGCTGTTCACTGCTAACCAGTGCTGGACCTCTTTTCTCGACGCCGGTGGCCTGCGCGATATTAAGATGGAAGCCGTCACAAAGATGTTCGCCTGCAGCTCCCGCATCAGCGGCCTGAAGGAATATGGCTGCGGTAACCCCGGCTGCCACCACGTAAAATATATCACCAGTGCCCGCCACAGCCGCGCCTGCCCGTCCTGCGGCAAAAAGGCCACCGACCCGTGGATTGCCGCCCAGTTCAACCGCCTGCCGGACTGTGACTGGATGGCTCTGTCGCATTAACGGCAGTAAGTCAGCAAAAGCTGCGTAATCTGTTTTTCAGTCAATCAAAAGATAGAATTGTTCTGCCGGTGACAACCCGTTCCCCTGCGGATGTTTATACTGCCCTTTGCGTATCATATGGATTAACTCAATGCCGGCCAGTATCGTCTGCGCCCGGCGAAATGATTTGAACCCCAGCATCAGTCGTATCCGCCGTTTGATGTTCCGGTGATCCTGCTCAATCAAATTGTTCAGATACTTGCTTTGCCTGACGATAATGGTTTCTTCATCTGCTTTACCCGCGTTGAGTGTATCCAGAGCCGCGGTATTCGCGCCGCTTTTATCAATGGTTACCACCTCCGGTTCCCCGTTATTGCGGATAGCCTTGCGGAAGAAACGCAGAGCAGCTGCCGCATCACGTTTAGCGACCAGCAGGAAGTCGATGGTCTGCCCCGTACTGTCAACTGCCCGGTACAGGTATTTCCACTGCCCCCTGATTTTGATGTAGGTTTCGTCCATTCGCCACCGTCGGCCAGGATTACGTTTATACCGGCGAAACGCCTTAGCTAAGCGTGGTACCAGCCGGATGACCCAGCGGTGAAGCGTGGAATGATCAACGACAATCCCCCGCTCAGCCATTATCTCTTCAAGATTTCGCAAGCTGAGTGAGTAAGCCAGATACCAGCGAACGCACTGGGCAATAATATCGACGGGATAATGCAGGCGTTTGAAGGCTTTTCGGATCAGAGACATGGGCAGGGAACATCGCAAAAAAAACTGCATGTTACCTGACGACTCCTTAATGCGACAGAGCCGGATTTAGTGGGGGTTCAGGTTCAGGCCTTATCAGGCTATCCGTTAAGTTCTTCTCAACATTATGCTCCACGGTTGGTTTTGCCTTTTCCCCTTCAGAAGCCAAGGCACCGTTTTTTTCCAGGTGAGCGAAGGCTGAAGGAGCCCTTTGCTTCAAAGCTTCAAACTTATCCGCCAGCGTCACGACTTTTCCGCTTGCCCGTTCAGGTTTAGTCTCTGGCCCTGGAGGGATAAAATGCGTCGGCATTGAAGATCTGCGATTCAAAGGATCAATGTTGCGCGAGGTGGTGTAAATAAAATCACCATTTGATAAAGAGGTGCGGCCAGACGGCTCCTTTTTCTCGCGCAGTACGACGCCATTGACGTTGTCCGCTTCCAAATTTTGCGCATTCTGCGTTTTGGACGCCTCGCCATCGAACGCCGTCTTCAGCATGTTTTGTTCAACCACAATGGTTGGCTGTTGCTGAACTTTGGGCTCAGGGCCAAGGCTCGAATCGTGAATAGTTTCGGTTTCAGTCGCCCTCTCAGTTTGAGTAGCGATGCTCTTTAATTCAGGCTTTGGTGTCTGGGTTTCAATTTCTCGCCTGGCAACGTTTTGCTGCGGAGCGTCGACAGCCAGCTCTTGCTTGAAGCCCTTTACGCCAGCCAGATTTCCAAGGAAGTTTCTACCGCCTCCAATGCCAGCATTAAACAGGTCTTTAATGAGACCCACCTTTTCAATATTGGTAAGCCCTGAATCCAGAATGTGCTTAACAATCGTAGAGTTAGAGTCCGCAGGCGAGGTATTCGCCGCACCAACTGAACGGGTAATATCGCCAACACTCCCCCCTTGGCTGGTGATATTCAGAGTAATGCCGCCCTGCCTTGGCCCGGTTGGAATAAATACTCTTTGGTTATCTGCACCACCGTCGGGGTTAGGATTCAGCATCTCCGGGCCTTGTGGTGCAGGGGGCACCGGTTCCGCATCATAAAATGTTAGCGTTTTCGAAATAGCGGCACAGTCATTGACGAAAAAGTTCAGCTTCTGGGCCATCGTTTCCCATGGCTGATTGGGCTGTGTCAGACCTTCTACGTCGTGCTTCAGGGTAGATTTGCAAACATCCAGACATTGCTTGAAGATGGCCTTGTCGTGAGTATCCACTGACTTCGCCTGGTGATGATCTTCCCAAGCTTCCATACAGTGTTCAATATACTTGTTGATCACCTTCTCAAAAGCGCCCGCGCTGTATTTTGAAACTAGGCCTGAGAGTTCTTTTGCTACCTTCTGCTCTTTATTTTCATTGCCGTTAGCTTCGGCAAGTTTCTTACAAACTTTATCAAGCTTGGCTAGATCTTCTGGATTACCGCTATCTTGCACATCCTTATAGATAACACCGATAAGCGTCCTGATCTTATTTCCTTCAGGGCTTAATTCTTTTTGAAGAAAATCGGCTGGGAGATTTTTTTGCGCCTCATGCCAAACAAGCTGTTTTGCATTAACGGTCTGATGCGGCTGTTGTCTAAATAGGGCTATCGGATCGTTTCTACCTTCTGTAATCAGATTGATAAAAGCGGGTCTCTCGGTCGCGCATGCAGAGCTATCCATGCCTCTGGCATAGATAGATTGAATATCCTGTCTGACTGCACCATTAATAGATCCAAGCATAATAATAACTCCTCAACTGTCCTATATTTTGACTTTGATGCAGGGCATAAAGCATCGGGTTAGGAAATTTAACAGCCGCTGAAAGACCGTTTTTTTGGCTTGTCACTCATTTCTCGATAGCGACTGTATATTTCAGGCTGCGCGATTAAAGCTTGATCGGCACGGTCATTATTGTGCGAAGTAGCTTGTTTTAGTGGGTGGTGCCTCTAATTGGTTGAGTTGATGTATCATGTTTGCTTTTGAGGTTTACTCATGGCCTGCGTCACCGTTTATTGCCCCCGTTGTCAGTCTGCTCAGGTTTATCGGCACGGGCAGAACCCGAACGGACACGACCGATTCCGCTGTCGGGAGTGCCATCGCGTGTTTCAGCTCACTTACTCATACGAGGCCCGTAAACCGGGAGTTAAAGAGCAGATTACCGAAATGGCCTTCAACGGTGCCGGGGTTCGTGATACCGCCAGGACACTGAAAGTCGGTATTAACACCGTCATTCGCACTTTAAAAAACTCGCGCCACGACGAACAACGTCATCTCCGGTAGCCCATGCTGATGTGACGCTTATCTGTGAACTTGACGAACAATGGAGCTTTGTCGGCAGTAAAGCCCGACAGCACTGGCTCTGGTACGCGTACAACACGAAAACAGGCGGTGTACTGGCCTACACTTTTGGCCCACGAACCGATGAAACCTGCCGCGAATTACTGGCACTGCTAACGCCTTTTAACATAGGCATGATAACCAGCGACGACTGGGGGAGTTATGCCCGAGAGGTGCCGAAGGATAAGCATCTGACCGGCAAGATTTTTACTCAACGCACTGAGCGCAACAACCTGACGCTGAGAACCCGAATCAAACGCCTGGCCCGAAGAACTATCTGCTTCTCACGCTCTGTAGAGCTTCATGAAAAAGTCATTGGGGCCTTCATCGAAAAACATATGTTCTACTAATTGGAGGCATCACCTTTTAGTGTATCGGCTCGCAGATGAAAATAATAACGTTGTGCGGCGCAACCCCCTTCACCTAGCAATGAATGATTCTCTTCTAATGCAGAAGCATAGCCAAAATGGTCTTTAAAACTCCCCTGCGAGCTGTTAGACGACCCACTGTTCATACGTCTTAAAAAAAGTGTCTGGTTCCGCAAATTTCACCTGCAAACCCGAAACGCGGCAGGCGAATGCACCATAGGTTTCATTTACTCCCTGAGTCAGATAAATATCTTGTCTTAAACTTTCTTGCGATGCGAACCTGTAGATGCTGTTCATATAACCCACCCAGCAAATTTTTAACCTAAGGCTTTAAGAACGTCTTTTGCACTTTCTGCAAGGGACGCGATCGCACCACTCAATACTTTATTTAAATTATCGAAGGTGCTGTTTGCTTGGCTATAACGTTGGGCAAAAACCTGCATATTACTTTGCAGGGCGCTGCAGCCTGCATTAAAGGAGGCAAGCCACGCCTGGTAGCTGGCCGTAGAAACTTTGCCACCGCTAATACCTGATGGATAATTAGGTGCAGCGCTGTACTGTTCGAGGCTGAATTCGATTTTACCGCTATCGTTTACTTTAAAGGCAGGCGCAAGCGTGGTTTCCATACTTTTACGCTCTTCCGGCGTCATTTTATCCCAGTTTTTTAAACTGCCCAGGTCGATACCTTTAACTTCATTCCTGAAGTCGTCATACCCTTTTTTCATGACGGATGTATCGAACTTAACATTATTACCGTCATCACCTGTGGAAACGGCTTTGGATGCCGCTCCCTGCACGTGCGTATTATAAGCTTCGTACATTTCCGTATACTTCTGCATCAAATCGGCATAGAAATCTACGTAATCGCCTTTGATTTCTTTAATGGCGAGGGCCATTCTGGCCCACAGCTCGGCATAGCTGGAGTGGGTGGAAATTTCGTCATCACCGCTCTTTGGCTCCGGTGCAGGTTCCTGCGCCGCTCTTTGTTTCTCAGCCGAAAACTGGCTTAACGAATAGTTCGCCATAGTACGATTTGTTACGATCTCGCGTTGGATATCCGATAACGCCTGAGCGCTACTCTTTACACGCTGTTCCTGATTGTCGACCATCTCAGCAACGTCATCCGACGGTTGCGCGCCGTCATTGGCCGTTTTGAGACACTCTAATGTGGCAAGCAGTTTGCTGTTATTAAAATCTTCGCCGCTGGTATCCAAACCATACTGACCAAGTAGAGCCCTAATTTCATCAAACTTATCCGCCTTATTAGGGGTATCCAACTGAGCAATAAGCTCTTTTATTAGTTTCGTAGTCAGTTCCGAAGTTGAACCTGCGTGGGTTTCAGCCATCGGCACAGCTTGGGTAGCGTTGGTATCGGAGGAATAATAACTAACGGGATTGGGCACAGCATTATTTACGTTAAGCATGGCGAAATTCCTTTTGAGCAACGTATGCCGGGTATCCCTGCATACGTTGCTTATTCTTCAGATTTAGCGTGTACGTTCCGCGATGGAAGATACCGCGCTGTTATTAGCGTTGAGTATGGTGTCGGTCATACTTCTGATGGCCGCATTGGTCTCAGCGGCCTTCTTGGCCGTTTGACTTTGGGTATTGGCCAGTTCGCTGTTAACATCGCGATCGGCGCGGGCCAGCTCTGCCTCTTTCTGCTTCTCAGCGGCTGATACGCCAAATGCCCCTTCAACAGCCCCCTGCCCGGAACGAATACCCTGGTTGGCGTACTCGGCGGTAGCACGGCTCTTCTGCGTCGCAAGCTGTACCGAATTGTGGGCATCGCGCTTAAGCGCGCATTTGTGCATATCAGCAGCATGCGGATGTGTCATGGTGGCCTCAACATCGCCGGACAGCTTTTTGTTCTGATGAACCATGGTGTCCTTGCCACTCTTAATCGCGGTCTGATGCTCGCGAACGCCAAGCTCAAGGTTGTGGGCCGGTTCCAGATTCTTGGTGATGGAAGTGCCTTCTTTATTTAGCGCCTTCATCTGGGTCGCGGTCGTTGCCCCCTGTCCTGCAATACCCAGCACGCCGGAGGTGATCGCCCCGTTGAGATTCTGTCGAGCAGCCTCAATGGTTTTATTACCTGCGCGAGCCGCCGCATCTACGCTGCGGTTTGTTGCCGCCGCCGCCGCTTTGTTGGCATCTCGTTCAGCATTTAACATTACGGTGGTGATGGTATTGCTCACCTCGAGCTGCTTCATGGAACCCACAACGTTGATTAACCGTGGGCCCGCGGCATCTGCGGCGTGAATATCAGTGCCGCCTTCAACAGCGGGCTGCGAACGAGCTTGACCAGCGGAAGACGAAGCGTTGCTCACGGATGACTGACTGTCACTTTTCCCGATATCTGCCGATTTATTATTTGGCTGCGTAATATTGATCTGTGAAGTTAAAACGCCAGGTACGGAGGCTGCCAAGCGCTCTGCTTTATTTGCATCCCCTTCCCCTGCGACGGATAATTTCACAGTTTTAGCCGGGGTGTCGGTTTCAATTTCTCCCCCTTTGCGTTTCTGTGCCGCAGATGATGCCTGAGTCGTATCGGTACGCAGACTCTGCTTTTCCATCATTAACGAGAGCATGCCCTCTTTTTTTGCGAGATCGGACATGTCCTGGACACTTCTTTTCTCTTCCTGAATGACAACACTTTTTGTTTCGGTCTTAACGTCCTGCACTCGTAAATAACGTTCTGACGCACCAGCACCAATGATTGGATCGGACATAACTGATAAAACTCCTTTATATTATTGCGGGTAAAAAATAGTTCCGCCGTTTATCCCGCAACTGCACTCATCTGTTTAGTAATATATTTACCGGCCTGCGCCTGGTTTTCCGCAACCGTTGAGATATTGCGCACAATCTCACTGACCGATTCCATTCGATGGGTAAAGCTATCGATGGCGCGATTCATCATTTCGTTAAGCAAATCCTGAAGCGCTGCGTCCTTCATCATTTCAGCTCTGATCTTCGACGCTTCCAGCAGCATACTGGCCGCAACAATCCCGACAGCCGCCTGGCTTGAGGTATTGACCACGCTCAGAGCCACCACAGCCTTCTGGCTGTAATTAGAAACCTTGGCCATTTGCAGCTCGTCTGCACCCAATGAACGGCCAAAACCTTTGCTTAGCCGCTTAATAACCTGCCCGATGGCACTGTCCATCAATTTTTGCATGGTAGATTTTGTGGCTTTTTCAGCCACTTCTTGCGCTACCTCTTCCGCAACTTCCTTCACCGCGGTGCGCACCACGTTTTTGGTGACGTCTTTAACGACCTCTTTTTCCACTTCAACAGCAACATTTTTGGCCATGGTCTTGCTGGCTTCTTCTGCCACGTCGACACCAATCTTTTTCATCACCGTGCCAAAAACTTTGCTCATTACGCTACCCGCCACCATTACACCGGCGACAAGTACCGCCGCCGCCGCGATCGCGCCCAGGATTTGTCCCACCATATCTGCCGTGTCTTTATCGACGCCGAAGGATTGAAGAATGGCTGAGAATATTTTGCCCATCATCTCCATCAGCGGTTTCACGATCGCATCCATCAGCGGCTGCATCGCGTCGGCCATAAACGAACGGCCGGTCACGGCCTGGCTTATCTCGTCACCAATCGCCAGCGCTAGCCCAACGGCCGCCAGTGCCAAAGAAGCGCCACCGGTGAATGCCGCAGCGGCAAAGCTGACGGCCGTAACAATCCAGCCCAAAATCTTGCCAATGCAGCCCATCGTCTTCTGCATTTCTTCAGCTTTACGCACTTCCTCTTCGTATTCCTTGGCCTTTTTCTCCGCGTCCTTGGCCGCTGCTTCCGCCAATTTCTGCTTCAGCTCCGCCGACGCCTGAAAATCGTCACTGGAACTTTTGTTAATCAGCTGCGCCATCAGGGCCGTGAGGAATGTCAGGGTTTTAGACTCTGCGTCAGCCTCCTTACGCCGCTGTTCAATGGTGCTTTGCTGCTGCGGGTTGAACGACTCAACCATCTTCTGCGACTTAGCCTGCGTCGCATCTAATGCCGATCGGGCGCTTTTCTCCGCAGCAATTGCAGGATTCAACGTCTTATTAGCAAAGTTGTTATAGGCGGTTGTGGCCTGAGTGAGGTTAGCCTGCGCAGCGTTCACCGCCGTTTTAGCAGCATCAACCTTGCCCTGCAGTTCTTCAGAAACCGGGTCTTGTTTTGCGGCCTCGGCCTCAAGGGCCGCTGATTTTCTTTGCGCGTCATCAAGCGCAGATTGGGCCTTTCCGACATCCTGTGAAAGCGCATCCGCCTGCTGTTGCGCAGCTTTAAGCGCGTCAGCATCGCTGGCCCATTGCGTCCCCTGCAGCTCTAACTGGGCTGCCATCACGGAATAGACATTCGCGGCGCCATCCATCATGGCGTTGATGCCCTGCAGCTGGGCGAGCAGGTTACTCATCGACGCTTCATTCGTGAGCTGCATGACTTTCCCGAGCAATGCCGTCGCCCAGGCCGAAGCAGAAAGCTTCGCTTCGCTGCCGCTTTTTGCCGTGGCGGGCTCGCGGCTCGCCGGAGACTTAAGCTGAGGAATGTCCTGGTTATCTAAGTTCGTCCTTGGGGTATTCCCGTTGACGGTATTGATAGTCGATTTCAACAGCTTGAGCAGCTGATCGGGCTGCAGGGTTTGCAGCGCACCCTTAACAGAATTCAGCTGCGAATGATCTTTTAAGTCCGCATTGCCGAGGCGTTTTGCCTGTGCGGTTTGTTTTTTTAACTCAACATCGCCCGCTTCCATCCCCGCCTGATGTTGGTCTACCGGCTCTTGGGTCGCTTGCTCCAGAATGACTGGTCGCGCCACCTGCCTGATTATCTCCATTATTATTCCTCATTAAGTTTCTCCTCTTCAGGAGTATCGGTCTTGTCATTATTTATTTTATTAAGCGCGGAAATATAGGCTTTCGCCTTTTCACTTAATAACGCGTCTTTACACCTGCTAATAACAATATCGAAGCATTTACGAGCCTGCACACTCTGTCGCAACATCAGGTTACATTGACCGGCATAAAACATTGGCCTGAAGTCTTCTTTAGATAAGGAATAAGCAAGTGCATAAAATTCGATAGCTTTGGCATAATTCTTTTTAAGCTGATAAACCGCCGCAAGACCCATTGCATATTCAGGGTTATAGAAATCATAAATGCACAGAAAACGGAACAGAGACTCGGCATCTTCCAATTTTCCATGATGATAAAAATCGTACGCCAGCTTATAAACGTCCTGCATGGTGTTATTAGGTACGGCATAGACATCCTTAAGCGTCGCCCCGTTTCGAATGGCATCCAGCAGGCTTTCAGCATAAGCATCGAGTTGCTCATCACTTTTAAATTCTTCTTCATCGTTGAGTAAATCCAACATATTTCTATTAGCCATTGCAGCCTCTTTCCTTATTAGTTGTTAACATCTAAAAACAGCCAATTAACCCAAAGGCGAACAGTGAAGAGGATATAATCATCATACTGTTGCGCCCCGGTAGTTAATACAAAAAAACCGCACAGGTGTCCGCTACGAATGGCCCGTTGGCGGTTGTTGACTTTGCGGCAATGTAGATTCGGCCTCCTCGTCGGCCACAGCCATTTGGGTTATGCCCGCGGCTTCGACCTGACGCAGCCAGATAAGAATGTCCATAACGTCAATCAGCACATCATCATTTAGCGAAATGAAGCTGTACTGGCTATAGGTGCGATACAGCCTGCGGGTAAGCGGAATATTGCGTACTACCGGCAAGCCGATTTTTTCCGCATAGGCAATCGCCGCTTTGGCTTTCATATTGGTGCAACGCAGAGCAATAAAGGGCAGCGATGCCACTTCCGGGTTAAAATAGATCGCCATCGCGATATGCGTTGGGTTCGCCATCACCACCTCAGAATTTCTGACCGCCGCCATTTCCTCCCCGGAAAGTATTTCCTGGTGCGCTCGCCGTCTGGCACTTTTAATCTGTGGATTGCCGTCGCTCTCTTTACGCTCCTGTTTGACCTCATGTTTATCCATTTTGAGATCTTTGAAATGGAGAAAATGTTCAACGATAAAATCTGCAGTCAGCACAAAAACCGACGAGCCAATAAACACCAGCACGGCCTTCAGCGTCAGCGAAACCCAACAAGCAATAAGCCCGGCTATATCGGTCCGATAAAGCGTTAATGCCTGGCGAAGGTCGTTGTGAATCAGGCAGTAGCAGGTCGCCGCAAATACAATGAGATAGCAAACTGATTTCACCAGCTCTTTTACCGTGCGCATGCTGAAGATCTTTTTTACCCCTTCCACCGGGTTTAGCGCTTTGAAATTTAGCTTGATGGCTTCAGTTGCGATAGAAAACCCAGTCTGCAGCAAGGTTGCGGCCATACCCACCAGCGCACAAAGCGCAATAAATGGCAGGCTAAGCAAAAAGAAAATACGCATTAAGCCCATGAGGAAATCATTTATCCCAATCTGGGTGCTGTACAGCAGGGTCATGGAGTAAAAATGGGTAAAGTCACTGAAACTCATGCCATAGGCCAGGTAAAAGATCCCGGTCAGCAGTATCACCGTGGTAATAAGATCCTTACTTTTAAACGTCTGGCCCTTTTTAGACGAGTCCTTGCGCTTTTTACTGGTAGGCTGTTCTGTTTTTTCTGCCATAGAAATATTTCCTCAGGGAAGAAATTGCTGAAAACCTGAAAGCGAGAACATGTGTAGCGGTTTCTCAGACAGCGAGTGAAAGCCGTAGAAAAGGAAAACTGCGAAGGCGATAAAGCTCTTGATGGTTAGAGACAGTGAAAAAGGGTTGAGCTGCGGGCAATAACGTGCGAACACGCCGAGCAACATTTCGGCGATCATCATCACTAACATCACCGGCGCAGCAAGGAGAATGCTGTTTTGCACTAATACCACCAGCAGGTGTCCGGCCTGTTCCCAGTGAACACCTTCTAAGGAACACCCTCGTGGAAACATTTGATAGCTTTGCACCATCACTTCCATAAGTAGCCGCATGCCTCCGCTGGCAAAAAAAATAGCACCGAAGGCAAAGTTTAAAAAACCCGATGATATCGAGCTTTGCACCCCGTTAACCGGGTCGATACTGTCACTGATTGTCGCGCCGCGTTGGTTATCAAGAATTTCACCGAGGCCGATGACTACCCAGAAAGGCATACACAGCGTAAACGCTAAAATTAACCCGAGAATACATTCTTTAATTATAATAATAAGCCACCCCTGCTCTGGACTTAATACCGTTTCAAAGCAGGGCCAAAGACCGATGATCGTCAGCGAGATAATCGTGTTTTTAATAATCAGATTTGATAGAACCCGTTCGCCCAGTACCGGCAGCATATAAAAGACGATCGCCAGCCGCGCGTAAACGATGACAAAAGTCAGCACGCTGTGCTGAAAATTAAGATAGAACGCCACAAACAGCATATATTTTCCGTTTTAACGAAAAGCCATATAAAAAGCCTGAGTGGCGAAATTCGTCATTTCGGCTGAAAACCACTCCATCAGCATAAAAATGCTGGCAAATACCGCCAGCATTTTCAGCCCAAAGGGCAGCGTTTGTTCCTGAATTTGCATGATGGTCTGAAACAGGCCAACGATAATGCCAACGATGGTAGCAAAGGCGATAGGTACCGCCGTTAGCTTCAGCACAACGAGCAGCGCGGAGTTACCAATAAATAATACATTACTCATGATGCCATCAGATCGGCGTACTGGGCGATCAGTCCTTTGGTTAACAAACTCCAACCGTTCATTGACACGAACAGAATGAGCTTAATAGGAATCGAAATGGTCACCGGGCTCATCATCATCATCCCCAACGCCAGTAGGATGCTAGAAACCACCATATCGATGACTACAAACGGGACGTAAAGATAAAACGCAATTTTAAATGCGCTCTGTATTTCGCTTAGCGCATAGGCTGGCATCAGGGTCATGAGCGGCAGGCCCGTTAATTCATGGTCTTCCACCTCAGGCTCCGGCTCACCGGTTGTTTGCTGCTGTACTTTATTAAAAAAGCGGATTAAGTCATGATCGGAATAATTCACCAGATAAGCCCGGTAACTTCCCAACCCCTGATCCATAAGTTGAGTTACGGAGCTGCTGTCATTGAAGTCGATATGGTTTTCTTCAATATAGCCGCAAATTTTCTGACACACGGGCATCATGACAAAAGCGCTTAAAATAAGCGCTACGCCATTTAGGGTTAAGGTCGAAGGTACCTGTTGGATCCCGAGGGCATTGCGCACCATCACCAGCACAATGGAGAACTTAATAAAGCAGGTCCCCCCGGCAATAATAAAAGGCAATAAGGTGAAAAACGACAATATCGCTATTAAAGAAATATCATTACTCAACATCAGGCTGTACCATGTTACCTGGCAGGGTGGGATTCACGTGATTAACCTCAACCGCCAGAGATCCGTTCTCCAGAGCCACCAACTCACCGCGGGCAAATAGCTTTTTGTTAAGGTAGATTTTAATATTTTGTTCTGCTTCTGGGGTCAGCCCCAATGACGTGCCCGGCGTTATTGCATCTAATTCCGCCAGTGTCACCGTCCGACCATCCAGCACAAATTTAATATTGACGGGCAGACTGGTCCAGTCGTGCAAAACCTCATCTTCATAGTATTCCTGGTAATGCTCTTCTAAACGCTCTTCCACAATAACCTCCTGATTAGGGTAATAACTCAGTTTAAAAAGTCGGCGATCGCCTACCGCCAGATGGGGCAAGTTCTGTTTTATCAGCAGCAAATCCCCGGCAGCCACGTCTGCTACTTGGGCAAGGGAGAGCTGGCTGTATCCCAGCACGTAGTTCAGCTGGAAAGGCACCTGATTGGCGGAGATGGCCGGTACATGCAATGCGCGCTCCCCGCTCTGTGGCCAGTCAAGGCACAGCAGCTGGCAAGGCTCTGCGAGGATCGCAAGCGCCTTTTCCGGCAGGGCGCCTGCGGGTAGCGCAATCTGTACCGCATCCCACACCTGCTCCTCTACCAAAAAGCTCAGTTCGAGATGGTTTAACCAGCGCGCCAGATAGTTGAGGGGAACCTCCGACCAGGGGATATCGGGCAGGTGGACATCCATGTAACCGAGCCAGGCGTCAACGCTAAGCCAGGCCTGCGACCGGCTACCCTGCTTATCCTCAAGCTGCACCTGCAAGTAGCGCTCCTGCCCGCTAAACTCAGCGATCTCACTACCAGGGTGATGGTTACGCAGCAGCTCAAGCGTCAGTTGGCGGCCGTCAAGCTTGCGTAAATGACCTCTCAAACTCATTCCTGATCCTCACCCTGCTGTTGCTGTTCATATCGCTCCTGCTGCGGGCGCAGAAGATTGAGGCTGAGACCTGTCAAATGGCCCATATTGCGAAGAAGCACATCCGCGGCACGAGCATCGGAAGGAAGCAAAGTGACATTCCCTTCCCGGCGTGCTTCGGTTGGCACCGAAATTCTGACCGAATGGTCGCCGGACCAGCGTTGAAACTGATAGTTCACTTCGAGCGTCAGGCCTTCGTTTCCGCCTTTCACCCCGCTTTCCAAACCGGCCTGAGTCTTCAGCTGCTGGAGCGTTGCGGGGCTATTTCTGCTTTGTGCCGCTGTTTCGCCCTGCTTTGGCACCACGTTCTCCAGCTGCTTCGCCCCCTGCCAAAGCGGTTTTGCTTCGCCAGAATCTTCCTTTATTCGAAACGGCTTTTCCTGGCGGCACGCCTCAGCCTCCGGGGCCGATATAGTGACGATGCCAGGGTTTATTACGGCGGCAGCCTGAGGGTGCTGAGCCGTGGTGGATTGATGAAGTTTAGTAGCCGCGTCTACGAGCGTATTTGTTGCAACGTTTACGGCGACAGACGTGGTGGATTGCCCCTCGGTTCTAGATGCGATCGCCACAGCCCTGGTGCTAAACGGGCTGGTGACCCCGCCTTTTTGGACGACCACGGAGTTTTTGCCTGCGTTCGGCGTAGCCATCTGGCCAGCAACGATCGACGCCACCTGCCGACGCAGGCCATCGCCCTTCTTCGTCTGGCGTGCTTCGGCGGCAAGGCCCAAAGAGGCGGCAGCGACTTCTTTTGCCGTCTGCTTTTCGGTTTTCTGCAGGCCTCCCCCCTGCGCTAAGGAGGTCGTTAACCTAACCAGCGCACCCGGCGGTAGCATGGCGGCCAGCGAAATATTCTCGCCGCCCTCATCCTGTTTTTTCTTTTTCGCAATATGTTTTAGCAGCGTGTTGTCATCCGGCGTTGAATCGCCCTTCATCGCAACGCTCACACTGACTTCAGAAACTTTTCCTACCATAACCCGCAATCTCCTGAATTTCGTTTTCTGCAGCATTGTCGCAGCGGCCTATATAATCGCGGCGCAGCGGCTGCAAATAATAAGAAAGTTTGTAGTGCTTTTTATCCAGCAGGCTCATTGCGGCGCGATGCTGCTCAAGATTGTGCTCTAGATTATATTTTTCATTTTCCAGCTGATTTATTTTATGATGAACCAACTGCTGGTGAGTCAATAAAGCCCCCTGCTGTCTTATTCCCTTATAAATATCCGCACGGCTGTGTAAGCCGGAAGGGGTTAACATTTTTATTTGCTGGTTGATATCGGCGCACTCCTGCTGATGCTCAGCAATTGTCTGCCTTATTTTTGCTAATCGGTTTTCCGTTTTTACGATATCACCCTGCAGAATCTGTTGTTTGCGCTCCAGCAGGGAGACAAACTCGCGCCCTTTACGCCACACTTCCATATAAACTTTCCAGACAGGCCTGCATGTCGGTTTTTTCGTCCATGCTTTGTTGGAGAAAAGCTTCCATCTGGTTTTTGTGATCAAAAGCGGCATCGTTTTCCGGATTCTCGCCGCGTCGATATTCGCCGAGATCCAGATAGAGCTGCATCTCTTTTTGACGTACCAGATTTTCACGAAAGCGTTTTGCTAACTGACGGTGTTCCGGGTCTGTTACCTGTAAAAATACGCGGCTAATGCTCTGCATAATATCAATCGCCGGATAGTGTCCTTTCACTGCCAGCTTTTTACTGAGATAAATATGCCCGTCAAGAATCGAGCGGACTTCATCGCCAATGACATCCGACTCTTCCTCATTTTCAATCAGCACCGTATAAAAGGCGGTGATTGAACCGGTTAAAAACCGTCCTGGCCGCTCCAGTAATTTCGGCAAGGCCTCAAATACGGATGCCGGGTAGCCTCTCCGGGCGGGCAGCTCTCCCATACTTAGCGCCACATCACGCAGCGCTCGCGCATAGCGGGTTATCGAGTCTATAAACAGAAGTACGTTTTTACCCTGCTCGCTAAAGAACTCGGCTATCGTCGTGGCAATCTGCGCCGCGTTGCAGCGCTCAACACAGGAACGGTCTGACGTTGCGTAAACCAGCACGATCTGTGAACAGCGCGGCGAACACTTTAGCTCTTCAACAAACTCGGTGACTTCACGTCCACGCTCGCCAATAAGCCCGATGACGTAGATATCCGCTTCGGAATGTTCAACGATCATGCTCATCAAAGAGGTTTTGCCGCAACCCGCCGCCGCAAAAATCCCCATACGCTGCCCCTGGCCACAGGTCAGCAGGCCATCAATTGCCCTGACGCCGGTCGCCAGAGATTCAGCGATAGGCTTACGCTGGGTAAAATCTTTAGGTGCCCCGCAGGCCTCGAGGCTATGCGCACCGGTCAAACTCTGCTGCACGGAGTTGTCCAGGCGCCCGCGAACAGTACCGGTTGCGTCAATGATTGCCCCGGCGATATTTTTATGAACATCGATACGAAAAGGCTTGCCGGTCGGCAGCAGGACATTGCTGCGTGAAAAGCCCTGATTATCGTTAAGCAAGCTCAGTAACGTATGCTCCTTATTGAATCCAATCACCTGGGCCGTCCCCAGCACTTCGGGTTCAAGTAATGATTTCTGAATCTCGCATATCTCACCGATGCGCGTCCCCGGCAAATGCGCTTCAATCACATTTCCCTGAATACGTAACGGGTGTGCTAGATGAACCAGGCATTTGGCTACCATTTTGTGAACCTCAGTAATTAAACCAGTACGGCGCGGTATTCCTGCAAAATACTCAGGTAGTTATCCAGCATCGATAAAAAATCATCCGGCGCCTGCAGGTATTTTCCTTTCACCTGAGCACGCAGTTCAATATTGCCGTCAACGGGGTATAAACACGGCTGTCCGGTGTAAAAATACTCTTCGCTGTGATTAAGCATCAGGGGTAAAAGGCTCGCGCTGCAATAGCTTAAAGAGGCTGGAGCCTGCTCAACAATTTTCGCCCACACCCATACTTCATCATCTTCACTTCTGACGTGAATAGTTGGAATATCATCTTTCATATTCAGAGAGATTGTTGAGTGGTTGCTCAGATCGCTATCCAGAATATCAGCCATCCCAGCATCTTTAAGCATGGTGGAAAGCAGTGCAACAACGTCGTATTTCATTTATTACCTCAATTAATTTTCTAACGAACCAATGACATTAACATCCACGCCGGATGCAACATCGCCATAAGAAATCACTTCCATTTCCGGGTAGCTTCCTTCAATAATTTTTTTCACAAAGCGACGAATATCCAGTGACACCATCAAAATAATATCGCGAGCGTTAGCACCATTGCTGCTAATGCACTGTTCGAGGCTTCTGATAATACTTTCAATTTCCGGTGGCGGCAGATTGATAAATGTCCCGCCAGAAGTTTGGCGAATTCCACCACGAACCAGGCTTTCCATATCGTGCGACATAACCAGGGTGCTAATCTGCCCGTTAGACGCAAAGCGGTTAGAGATATAACGTGATAACACGCTGCGAACGTGCTCCACCAGCATAATGGGGTCCTTTTCCTTGGGTGCCCATTGAACTAAGGCCTCAAGAATCAGACGCATATTGCGAATAGAAATACGCTCCTGTAATAGCCGCTGGAAAACTTCGGTAATACGCTGCACGGTATTATTTCGATAACACTCTTTGAGTAGCTCAGGATATTTTTTCTCCAAATCGTCAAGCAGCGTTTTTGCCTCCTGAATGCCGAAGAACTCGGAAATATTGTGCACCAGCAAAGTTGAGACGCAGGCATAGAATTCATCGATCGCCGTTCTTGAATAAAAACCAAGCTGTAAGGCGGTTTCACTCCGTTCTTCAGGGATCCAATAAGCGAAACCCTGAGCCGTTTCTACCGCCTGCACGATAGAGTCAATAACTTGCAGCTCGTCGCCACGCATCAGCACTTTGCACATGCGCGGTAAAATGTCATACGTGGCAACCTGAATTTCATTGATTGAAACCGTTAGCTTGCCGCGCACCATTTGCTGGTCGTAGTTCATCACAACATCCGGCAGACGAACGCCGTACTCAATAAAGAAGTTACGTTTGAGCAACGAGCACAAATTATGCTCCTGGAAATATCTCTCGTAGCCTTTCCAGGCGGTAATGATGAGCGGAATCGTTTCTGGGATGTACTCCCCGTCGATCATCACCGGTTTGCTTTTCAGTACCGGTTCTTCATCTTCTTCTACAGAATTAACTGTCGGCTTTTTACCTTTTTTAGCATCAAGCTTATCCTTGATGAACAAGCCTAATAGTAAAGCTGCCAGCAGAACGAAGACCGGTAACGGAAAGCCCGGCAATAGCCCCAGAGCAATAGCCAATACGGCCGTAACTAGTAGGATGAATTTATTATGAAACATATCCTGCAAGATTTTTGCGCCGAGGTTCGTGTTCTCACTGTTATTTACGCGGGTGACGATCAGCCCGCTGCTTATTGAGATTAACAGCGCCGGAATTTGTGCAACCAGAGCATCGCCGATGGTCAATAGAGTAAACACAGACATCGCATGAGATAAATCCATGCCGCGCTGTAATGTGCCCACCGCTATCCCGCCCAGTAAGTTCACGAAGATAATAATGATCCCCGCGATGGCGTCGCCCTTAATAAACTTCATCGCACCATCAAGCGCGCCGTATAACTGGCTTTCAGCTTCAAGATCGCTGCGGCGACGCTTGACTTCTTTTTCATCGATAACCCCTGCCTTGAGGTCAGCATCAATGCTCATCTGTTTGCCCGGCATGGCATCTAAAGAGAATCGTGCAGCCACTTCCGCGATGCGCTCCGACCCTTTGGTGATGACGATAAACTGCACGATAGTAACGATGAAGAAGATAACAAAGCCCACCACCAGGTTATCCGCAATGACGAACTCCCCGAAGCTGGCAATAATTTCACCGGCGTCGGCATCCGCCAGCACCAGTCGACTGGTACTGATAGAGATTGCCAAACGGAATATCGTACTAATTAGCAGAATTGATGGAAAAGTCGAAAAATCCAAAATCCTTGTAATATAAAAAGAACCAAAAAAAATCAGCAGTGCCATCGTCAGGTTAAGTCCAATAAGGAAATCAACCAAGCATGTCGGCAACGGGAGAATCAACATCCCCACGACCATAATCATTATCGTTAAGATAATAAGCTCTGGCCTGTTACGAATTTCGAGAATAAATCTTCTAAGCATGAGTAGTTGCACATCAATCCATGGCAGACAAACTAGTTTGCCTGCGACTATTTGTAATATTCATTCCAGATGCCGGTATTTTTCTCTTTTTCGAGCATTTTATGCAGTAAAGCAGCCAGATGATTGACAATAACTTCCCAATAAAGCGTATCGACGAAGAGGAACTCAGGCGTCATATTATAAACATTGCGCAGTTCTTGAATGACCATCGACCGCTGCTTGAGCAGCAGCAATGACATAAAGTTTTTACTGAACTCTTTTAACGCCAATTTAAATTCGTCAGTATCCACTAAACCCGCTATATAAAGCCCTACAATATCGGACTCGCCCAGCATCAGCTGATTGTGTCTCATCTGTCCCCTAAACGGGAATTTAGCAAAACTTTCATTTAGCAGCTGGTCCAGCGTGTGGAGCAAGCGTGCATCTGACAATTTTGCGCTGAGTGGGCCAAATTCAGAAGAGTGAATTCCGGGTTCATTGGCCTTCATATCAGCAATCAGAGCCGACAGTGTGAAAGCCAATAAACGCGTTCTGTTCTGATAACCGTAAACATCAATCCAGTCTTTGTAGATAAAGCCTGCGGGCATCTCTAGTTCAAGAAAATTAAGATAGCTATTGCGCAGGTCCTTTGCCGACAGGGGCCTGTCACCGCTACCGTCGCTGAACCGTTTTGCCAGGCGACCTACATTCATTCCTGACTGCATTTTTTTGGTGTCGCCAAATTTTTCTAAATCGGCGATCGCTTCTTTGATTTTCTTCTTCTGAAGTTCAGACAGCTGGCGACTCAACAGCATTTCACGCAGCGCGAGCATTAAATCATTGTCATCCGGGAAAAGCTGGCGGGCGAAGTTCAATAGGTTATTGAGGTCACGAAGTTGGGTCACATGCTTAATTAATGTGTCCAGCTTTTCATCTGCCAGATCCTCAAGCATAGAGGAGACAAAATCGTTATCTACGCTGTCGTTTTTACGCCCGGCTTTGCTAAAGCGACCAAATGCGCTGAGGAGATCGGCCATTTCCTCTGCGGCATTACTCATCTCTTCCTGCAAATTAATAAGCAGCGCTTTTTCGCCCACATCAAATACGGGCTGGCCTGCTGCGCTACGGTTTTCCGGGATTTGCGGTTCAATGCGATTAAAATCAACGCCAGCAACAGAACGAATGTCCATAACTCACCTGGTCCTTAATTGTTTTTCATCGTTTCACGTAACATGGAGACCGTCGATTTCAACGTCACCTCGTTCCCCACCCAAGTTCGGCCCAGCACGGGGTTATTTTCCTCCGGTCCCCGACCCTGCCAGGTTTCGCCGCTTGCCAGTAAACCTGGCTGTATAAGGAATAAGCGAACCATTTTCTTGTGGCTGGTATAGCTGTAATCAAACAGCTTACCCAACACAGGAATGTCGCGCAGGAGCGGGATGCCCACGCTGTGATGTTCATCCTGGTCGCGGCTGTAGCCACCGACCAACAGGCTATAGCCCACAGGCACGCGCGCTTCCGTACTTATCTGGGTGTTATTCACCATTGGCAGGCTGTCGACATTTTCGGTTTTACCCTCAGAGTTGAGAGGCAGGCCGCCATCCTGAATATTCAGGATCATCTCAATCTCCTGCTGGCGCTGCGCCAGACGCGGCAATACGCTAATCATGGTGCCGTAGGTAATCTTTTCGAGTGAGGAGTTACGCTCACCTACCAGCTTGGCGTAAAAGCTGCTGTTATTATCAAATAGCGCCGGAACATTTTCCTGAGTCAGGATCTCCGGACGTGAAACCACCTGTGCATTGCCTTTTTGCGCAAGTGCGGATACATCCGCCAGAAAATGAATGCTGTTTTCCGGAGTCAGTGAACTGGTATTAAAAGCAACGCCGGTATTGCCTATTTTTGCCGCACCCTGCCAACGAATTCCCAGCTCGTTAATATCATCCTTCGAAATATCAATGATCCACAGCGACAGCTGTATCTGCTGTTTAGGTACATCAATTGCGCTGACTAAATCCTCAACAAAACTTACCTGCCTTTCGGAACCCTGAATGAGCAAGCTGTTGGTATCCGAATAGCCGACAATATTGATGGACGATTGGCCGAGGGAATCTGACTCATACTCCCGCTTCGCCGATGACCCCGAATTAAATGAAGGCAACGGCGGAAAATTTCCCTTTTGTGTGGCCGAAGCGGCCTCAAGCGCGCCTCGCGTATCATTATCTACGGTGATGTTCGCCCCGGCTGGCGCTGAACGTACGCCACGGCTATCGCCTGAGTTATTCAGCAGCTGGTTCAGCACCGTCGCAACGCCAGGCACGATGATAGGGCTGTCGCGCTGGGTAAAGGTGCGATCGTTCACAAAAGTATTTTTAAGCTTGATCACGCGGATCGTGTTTTCACCCGTTCCGGGACGGGCATAGGTTGCATCAATATACTTTGCAGCCGCCGCGATAAGTTCGACATAGACCGGCGGCCCTGAAACATAAAAAGAGCCAGAGCGCCCGTCTGAACGTAGCGGGAAACGAGCGTCGTACAGCCCTGAGGACTTGATGAAGGCAACCAGCCGGTCAAACGGCGCATAGGACAAGCGCACAATGCTGCTTTTGATTTCGCTGGCATCGTAAACGTACACAGAGCTGCCATCGTCATACCAGATAAGCCCGGTACGTGAAGCCAAGGTATTTAACAGCTCCTTCGGCTTGCTAAGATCGAAACTTCCTGAGACCCGTTTTTTGGCCGCCTCCGTACTGACAACAAAGGGTTTATTCAGCGCGCCACCGATCACAAAAAATAGCTGTTGAACGCTGTTATTACTGGCGACGTAGGTATTTTCGTCATCCCGCGAACCGTTACGGACATCGACTGGGCCACCCGAGTAATCCTGGGTATCCAATAATGCGCCGACCGCCGAATTACAGCTCAATACTCCCAGCAATAAATACGGCAGATAGCGGACCGGCAGTTTCGCAATCATCTTATTCATGAAGCAAGCCTTCCAATTTTTTAAACTCCCTCGGTGTAATGCCAAACAGTGATTTTATTTCACTAGAAAAATGAGACGACGACGCATAGCCGTTATTCCCTGCGATAGCCGCAACTGAGTTATCTTTTTCAATCAACTGCAGGGCACTGTGCGCCGCTCGCCAAAGGCGTAACTGTTTTTTTGGCCCCCGGGTAAAAGCATGGTGGCAAAGCTTCCTGAAATAGGATTCAGATACGCCGTAGATCTTACTGGCATTACCAATCTTATGACTGTCACTCTCTTTATCTTCATTCATTACCTGAGATAACAGAAAATGGGCAATCCAATAGCTTTCGACATTCCTGACAAACGAAAAGAGATTTTCCAGGCGGCGATCCTGAGGCTTTAATAATGTAAAAATCAACATCCCCATCAGCGATTTGCATGCATCGTCCACAAAAATTGCCAGATTCCGCTCGGTGTGCATCAGCAACGAAGTATTTGTCTCCCCTATGCGCGGCTCGGCGTTAACGCTGCGAGATTTAGCCTGATAATCCAGGAATGAAAACAACGTGCTGGCCTGTGACATCGACAGTATTTCAACCATCCAGTCACCCCGAAATGCGATCTCCATGTTATTCAGGGTCGATAGCACAATGGGTTGAAGAATATTATTAAGACGATCGTCATAGTTCTCCCTCAGTTCAACTGAGGCAGATATGCTCATAACGGATTCACTATTTAGCGGTCGCGCAAACAACACGCCGTTATTTAAATCGATACATTCGTCACTCACGTAAAGCGGCATTTCCGCATTTGCGCTATCATTTACGCGTTGCCGCATTATGTTTTTCTGATGGCATTGAGCATTGCAATCTAGCATAGCTTCCCCTTACCTCAGCTTGTATTTATAAATATTATTCAAGCACTTGATTAAGAACTATATAATACAGCGCACTCGAAGTGCCAGTTAATTTATCAGAAAATCCTCGTTCGTCAATGCAAGTTGAAAGAGATAAAAAAAGAATAAACACTCTAAAAAAAGCCTCAACAAAAAATCAACAAAAAAATATTGAGTTTAATAATCGGTAGCGCTACAGTGTGCCGTCTTAAAGATGCAATATCCGTATGCCTCCAAATAAATTCATCGCGAATGCAAAAATATTTTTCCCATTCGCGAGGTACTTGATTCCTTTTGAAAATTTTCTATTAAATGGCACGGCTTAGCATTAGGAAGTTTTAGTGCAGATTAAAATAAAATCACACGGGCGCTGCTCGTTAGATTGCTTATTTACATTATTAATGGCCCTTTCTATGAACAGCGACATGAACGAATTAAACGATGATATGCCTGTACCAGAGGCACTGAAAAAATTCACCCTGAAGGTGCTGTTTGGACCCATGTTTGGTTGTGAACTCCACCTTCCAGCAGACGATTACTTTCTCATCATCAACCCGGGACTTGCACTCCAGGATAACGCCACGGGAACGATGTTGCCCGGAGAGCATGCCGCAGCCTACACGCTGAATACGCTTTACCTACCCTGTGATATGCCGTCACCCAACATTATCTTGCGTTTGTCGGCTCTTTTCCGAGATGAAGAATCGGAAGAAGGATATCGTCTTGAAGTACAGGGGGTGGATAGAAGCTACCCAGCGCTGCTGAAGGAAAATGAAGTTTTCGTGCATGAACACATCCGCTTTGCCATCAAACCTAGCGAAGATGACTGGCCTGAAGATATTAAAAACTTCAACCTTCCCCCGGCGCTCGGTGCTGAATTCAGCGAACAGGTGAAACTGGAAAAGTTTAATGCAAAAAAAAATCATGCTCTCGTTTTCGGTTCAATTATTCTCTTACTTCTTTTGATTACTGCAGGCGTAATCTGGTATAAAAAACTGGAAAGTGATCGGCAGGTTTTAACATTAAATGAAGCGCTGGCGGGCGCACCGATGCCTGTGGATATTGTTCGTGGCCGTGATAATAATCTTATCTACGTTCTTATCCAGAACTTTCAGGCAATGGAATGGACGCGGGAAGCACTCTTCAAATTGCAGCGCAAGGACAGCGTGATTCCTGTTTGGTTAACGCAGCAAAGAAATGAAGTCATTACGCAGCTGGCTAATGCAGGTTATCCCGTTTTACAAATTGACTATTCCAAACCTCAGCACCCGGCAATTGCACTTTACAGAGGATTAACCCTACAGGAAGAAAAAAACTTCAAGGCTATTGTTTTACAAAAAATCCCTTTTGCTCTCGACATCAAAGTCCTGGTAAAAATTAAAGCCCAGTTATTACAGGAAGCTCGCCAGGGCCTGGATCGTTTTAACATTTACTACCGCCAAATCAATTCTCCTAGCGGTTATGCTTTGGTGGTTCGTGATGCCCTGAGCGACAGCGCTCTACGTTCTTTGCAGAATTTCATTAAACAGTTCAATTACCAATGGGGAAACCGCGTGATTAATTTTTCAATTAATCTCGACGAAAACTGGTTACAAGATAAGTCATATGTTGACTCTTCTAATGGCTATCTGTTTTTGAATCCTCGTCATTGGTACTTCCCCCTAAAACAAGGAGACTTAAATGGCTGACACACACGCACCTACTGTGGATAGCAATGGCTATTATCTGGATGAAGTATCTGCCGGCTTCGAAGCAGGTGCTAAATCTATGATGGAGGAATTAAAGACAGCTGAAGCTGAATTGAAAGTCGACCCGTCTGACCCAGCCGTATTGGCAAAATATCAGTCGAAGCTACAGCAATACACGCTATTTCGTAACGCCCAGACAAGTACCGTAAAAGTCTATAAGGATATTGGCGCGGCCATTATTCAAAACTTCCGTTAATTAACCCGGGTACGTGTTGCTCTCGTACCCTTTTCTACTGTGGAGTAATTATGAGTCAATTTAATGAACCCCTGTCGGCATTAACCCGGCTCTCGCCAAATACCATCAACCCTGAAGCTAACCTATCCGTAAGCGTTCACGATCGAAATTTTAATAATTTAGTATCCAGCACGTTTACTAAAGTCAGCGAAACCGACGCGCAGTTTAAAAATGTGATTAATACCCTTAGCCAATCTCCGCATTACACCAGCAATCCGGAGAAGCTACAGATGCTACAAAACTATATCGGTGAATACAGTAACTACGTTTCCCTGGTGAGTACTCTTGCACGCAAGGCGGTGAGCACCATAGAAACCCTAGAAAAATCGCAATAATGATAAAAAAATATTCACGTGTCCTCGCTGCCGTGTTGTTAACTTTTATGCTTAGCGCCTGTAATGACGAGAACCTACTCTTCAACCTTACCCAGGAGCAGGCCAACCAGGTTCTGGCTATTCTGCAGCAGCATAATATTTCAGCGAAAAAGGACGGCAATCTTAAGGCTGGCTATACCGTCTCGGTCGGGGAGTCTGAAGGTACCGCCGCGCTGTCTATCATTAATCAGTACCAGCTGCCGTGGGCCGCTGACGTTCAGATAGGGCAGGCTTTTCCGGAAAGCTCTCTGGTTTCTTCACCCAACGCCGAGCAGGCTCGCGTACTCTCATTACAGGAGCAGCGGCTTGAGCAATCGCTGCGCATGATAGCTCCGGTCGTTAATGCGCGCGTTCACGTCAGCTATCCCCCCTTTAATAACAATACGAGCGGAAAAAAAGCCACCGGCCACGTCGGTGTGCTTATTTCCTATAAAGGCGAGATTGACGATAATTTGTTTATCTCGCAGATCAAAACGTTAATCAAAAATAGTTTCGATGACGTGCGCTACGAGAATATTTCGGTGGTTCTGTTCCCCGCCCCGGTTATCCAGTACGTTGCGCCTACCAGAGTACCCGCCAGCATCCCTGCCCTGTGGATTATCCTCTTTTCTGCTATGGCTTTGTGCGCAGGCGGCACGGCGGGCTTCATGCTCTACAAGCTTAGCCGCCGCCCGCCTTCAACCCAGGATAACGCTGCCGAACTGATTGAAGACGAGGCAGCAAAACCATGAGAGTCGGAGATCCGCGCATAATGTCCATTTTATACGCCCCGGCAAGCTATACACATCGCAGCCACCTGCCGGAGATATTCCGGGCGAGTGAAATCCGAGAGGACAGGCTACTTAATTTCTGGCTGCTGAGGCACGGCAAACTCTCTGACCTACCCGCACGCTGGCAGCCCGCCGAAGCCACGTGTTCGCTATTGCTTTCGCACTGGCATCTGATCCCCCTTGCTGCACATTTGGTTGGTGGCTATCTGCAGCGGAACAGACTGCCTGAAATGGGCGCTGAGCTTATGTCTGACCCACGTCTGCTGGCCTTTATCTCTTTGCCGCTGCTTCTGGAGGTAACGCTTGATGAAGGCGATATCCCGTTTGATACCGCTTCCTGCGGCGCAACGTTCCTTCTGGGACAGCTCTCAGGGTTACCTGCCGCGCTGCGACAGCGTCTGATGCTGCACTTCCCTTCCGGCATGGCGCTTGCGCAATTCGCGGCCCCCAAAACGCTAAACCACATTAATTTGCTACGAATGGCCTTCACCTATGCGCACCATTACTATTGATGAGTTACCCGAAGACCTGCATCGCCTGACGGTGATTAAATCTTCTGAGCGAACCCGCCATCAGCGGATAGCCGTGGCGCTGGAACGTACCCTAAATCGCTGCAGTGAAATTCATGCCGAGTATGAGTTACAGACGGTCAGGCTGCGTGAAAACTTTGAGAGGCAAGCGTTCCAGACCGGCTTTGAGCTATTTTTCTCGCAGCTGGTGACGCTGCTTGACGAGTATCAGCGCCAGCAGCAAAAGCGGCAGGAGGTTTTTCGCCAGCAGATCGGCACAGCTCTCAATCAGTCCTTACACGACCCGATGATCGTTGAGCGCATTATCCATCATCTTCAGGAACAGTGTGGGCATCAGAAAGCGCTGCGCATCGTTATTCCCCGAGCAGTAAAGCTGCCGGAAGGCGCGGACATCTCGAACTACCTGTATACCGATGATAATCACATTACCGTGCAAAATGACATGGATGCGGTGCGCTTTCCTAGTGAAACGCTTTGCCGCACGTGGCTACAGCAAGCGGATGATAAGACCGCCGGTTTTAATGAAACTATCAACAAACTGACGCCCGACATGCTTCGCAATCTGGCTGGGAAACTCATCGTTATGAGCCACCGGATGCCTTCAGAAACCGTCAGCTCAGATAAGGATGAAAACAATGAGTAACATCAACAGTATTGCCCCTTCCTCGCCGTACGTGAAAGACGGTGAATCGTCGGATGAGAGATTTAACGATAAAGTACTCCACTATTTCCAGCAGAATAAGCCCGACGATAAGCTGAGCGATGTGATGGATCAAATGCGGGAACTTTCCCCCGATAAGAACGTATCGATGCATCAATTGAACGAAGCGTTGCTCTACTCCGATACCTATTTGCGCAATACCGATGAGTACAAAGATTATGCGAACAACGTGCTGGGCAAGCGCACCTTCCAGCTGCTCGGCGTGAATATGTTTTTTAATAATATGATGTATAAAAGCTTTACCGAGACCGACAGCGATCCGTCGTTATAACCTTCCCCGCTATTAATCCCGGCTTAGTGCCGGGCATAAAAATCATGAAAATAAAATCATTTACACCCGTTGCTTTAACCTTATCTCTTTTGTTCTTCCCTTTTGCTACAGCACAAAAGGTAGATTGCATTGTCGAAGCCGCGCAGTGCTTCCAGATTAACCCCCTGCTGATTAAGGCTATTATTTGGCAAGAGTCCAGAAACCGTCAGCAGGCTATGAATCGCAATACAAATAGCACCGTTGATGTTGGCATTATGCAAATTAACACTGTGCATTTTAAGGCCTTAAAGTCCCTGGGCATTGATGAAGCTTTGTTGCGAGAGAATAGTTGCGCTAATGTTTTTTCAGGTGCCTGGGTGCTCAAGCAAAGTATTGAGCGCTATGGCTACACGTGGGATGGAATCGGTAACTATCATTCTAAGACACCGGTGTTTCATGACAGGTATGTCAAAAAAATCATATACTTAATTACACACCTAACATCAGTCATCGATAAAATCGAAGTGGCCAAACAAGACAGTATCCGCGAGCGTTTCGTCTGTCGATAAATAAGGAGTAAGGAATAACGCAAGCATCTTGCTTGCGTTATGGTACCAGAATTACGATGCCGCAAAGTCGATAAAGTTTAACAGATGAACGACTACATACTCCTGGATAAAATATCCATTGAACTGTTTAATTGTCGTCTACTAATACAATCTAAAAAAATAACATGTAATTTTCTTAATTATTTTGAAGGTATATCTTCCCGCTTGACGCATTTAGCACTTAACAAATTAACCTCAGGGTGGTAGGCTTCTTCAGCAGGATCGCAACAGTACAAAAAATATCATCTAATGGCACTAAAATGCAACGGATTATTTCTTGCCGTCATTCAAAAAAATAAGACTATAAAAAACGTAACTACTACACTCAAAAATAATGTCTGAGGCCTAAACCTCCTTCTGTCGGGCAACGTTCTTGGAGCAGAATAAGGAATAACCGACATCGAAGTAGCACCCATGGGAATGAAGCTATTCATCGATTTGGTGGAAAAGGAAACGTTGCCTGGTACGTTGCACCCTAGAAAAGATGACTCATAGCCAAGCTTATTAGTTTCAGGCTTTTCCCAGCGCGGTTCGGCCGTAAATTTATACCCCAACTTTGGAATAGTGACAATAATATTTTTAGTTTCATCACCCAGGCTGACTCTTAAAGAAAAAATCGTCTGTGCGATACTTTGCGAAGTAACATAACCGCCCCCCCATACTTCGGCAAGAAATTCAGCCTGAGAAACCGGTTCTGGGTATTTTTCGCAAAGTAATTCTAGCACATCTGAATGCTTTTTCCTTAATTGCAAAACGGTATCGTATTGCTGTAGCGTTCTGGACTTTGGATCAAATGTGAAATTAAGAAAGTAAATTCTTCCTGTATTTTCTACGCATTTTTTCATTTTAAATCCTTCTGGCGTTTGATATCTTCAGGAAAACGGTTCTGTCGCATTAACGGCTACAAGTCAGCAGGAACCGCAATTCCGGTTTTTAGGCAACCAATAAATAAAATTCTTCTGCTGTCGACACCGCCGCCACTGAGTTATCAACTCCGGCTTTCGTCAGGTCTGAAATGGCCGACATTGTCGTCTTCATTTCATGAAAGGAATGTATTTCTGATGCGCGCCCCCCCGGTAACGAATGGGAATAAAATCAGAAAAACCTGGATAAATATAAGAGCAGACGAAACGAGCTTTCTCATCCCTGAGCAAAACATTCCTGAGGCCTCAAAAAAATGCCGCCTCAACGGAGAGGAATCAGCGGCAAAATGGGTAAGGGGATAAACGAGGAAAAAAGCCAAGAGCAAAGATTTCCTCGGTTAGAAAATAAACATTAAAAAACCATGAGTAAATTCAATTAAACCGATCAATTCTGAAATCTTGATAGATTATAGCTATCAAGCCTTGATGAATGATCGCTACAACCGATTTATAATCGAAATAATTTGTTTGATGAACATCAAGAAAAGCACAATAGAAAACTATAAAAACAATATCTTACACTTAGAAACCTGCGGTTCGCATGCCCAATACCCACTTCATATAAGTAGTTTTTTTATTTTCTGCTTTACCTCAAGTTTATTTTGTTTTTTAATCATCCTTGGACATCAAGTTAATCATTCAAGAAATATGAACTATAAAGGAAATGTTATGAAAAGGAATAAGGAATGCAGCTACAGCTATTTTATCTTTTTCGTTCCTTATAATCAGTGGCTGTGCGACTGGAAATAGCGCAGGAACAACTTCCGGCAGTAAGAGTCATAATGTACAGGTCAGTAACTATATAAATGACAAGTCATCACTGACATACGGTAATACCATCCCAGGCTCCGGAAATATTTGTATCGATCAGTTTAATTTCCTTAAACAGTCAGGAAGTCAGAAATACAGCATTTACACTCAGCAGTACGATAAAATGGTGGTGCCTCTAATTGGTTGAGTTGATGTATCATGTTTGCTTTTGAGGTTTACTCATGGCCTGCGTCACCGTTTATTGCCCCCGTTGTCAGTCTGCTCAGGTTTATCGGCACGGGCAAACCCCGAACGGACACGACCGATTCCGCTGTCGGGAGTGCCATTGTTAGCGCCAAGGCTCTGTCGCATTAACGGCAGTAAGTCAGCAAAAGCTGCGTAATCTGTTTTTCAGTCAATCAAAAGATAGAATTGTTCTGCCGGTGACAACCCGTTCCCCTGCGGATGTTTATACTGCCCTTTGCGTATCATATGGATTAACTCAATGCCGGCCAGTATCATCGGCGCCCGGCGAAATGATTTGAACCCCAGCATCAGTCGTATCCGCCGTTTGATGTTCCGGTGATCCTGCTCAATCAAATTGTTCAGATACTTGCTTTGCCTGACGATAATGGTTTCTTCATCTGCTTTACCCGCGTTGAGTGTATCCAGAGCCGCGGTATTCGCGCCGCTTTTATCAATGGTTACCACCTCCGGTTCCCCGTTATTGCGGATAGCCTTGCGGAAGAAACGCAGAGCAGCTGCCGCATCACGTTTAGCGACCAGCAGGAAGTCGATGGTCTGCCCCGTACTGTCAACTGCCCGGTACAGGTATTTCCACTGCCCCCTGATTTTGATGTAGGTTTCGTCCATTCGCCACCGTCGGCCAGGATTACGTTTATACCGGCGAAACGCCTTAGCTAAGCGTGGTACCAGCCGGATGACCCAGCGGTGAAGCGTGGAATGATCAACGACAATCCCCCGCTCAGCCATTATCTCTTCAAGATTTCGCAAGCTGAGTGAGTAAGCCAGATACCAGCGAACGCACTGGGCAATAATATCGACGGGATAATGCAGGCGTTTGAAGGCTTTTCGGATCAGAGACATGGGCAGGGAACATCGCAAAAAAAACTGCATGTTACCTGACGACTCCTTAATGCGACAGAGCCATCGGTCGTGTCCGTTCGGGTTCTGCCCGTGCCGATAAACCTGAGCAGACTGACAACGGGGGCAATAAACGGTGACGCAGGCCATGAGTAAACCTCAAAAGCAAACATGATACATCAACTCAACCAATTAGAGGCACCACCAAAAATCTGGGGTTCCGGCGTAGAACCCCAAATAGCAAAAATCGCGCTTTTTTATTCCGGGATCTTGAACGATAAGTAAAGTTTGAACTTTATGCGGTATAGTGGGATCGAAATATTCATTTCCAGTGAAATTTCTTCAGTGATTCTAAATATACCCAATACTAAATTTAAAAGGATGAAATCATGCCCATACATGGTATCAACGCAAATTCTCCGGTAAGAAATCACATCAGTCACATAGCAGACAATGGAGTAGTTACGTCTAAAGTGGATTATTACAACAAAAAATATGACAAATCACACGGAAAGTGGAGTCTTCCTGACGATCTAAAGACTATAAGTAACACATCGTATGCAGATATGAAAAAAATTCAGGCTGATATCCCTGGGTTCAAAAAGGGCACTGTTGCAAATATCAGTCAGTGGTAAACTGATCATTATTTTTTGCTGACGGAGCAGCAC
>NZ_CP045251.1:0-99017 GCF_035191405.1 Pantoea sp. JZ2
ATGGAACTTGTAAAAGAAGCGGAACTGAACAGAAGCGTCTCGTGGGGCAGCATCATTGCGGGCGTGGTAACGGTAATGGCTGTGTCCCTGCTGCTGACCACGCTTGGGTCAAGCCTTGGTTTTTCAATGCTTTCACCTCAGTCTGACGATGTCATTAACGGTGCTGACAAGGCTGTTATTATCTGGTCAGTTATCTCGATAGTGCTGAGTCTGGCCTGCGGCGGTTTTGTGGCCGGCAGGCTGGCGGGCGCGGATGGAACCATCCATGGATTTCTCTCATGGGCCACATCCCTGCTTGTTGCTTCCGTGCTGGGCTTCGCCGCCGCTGGCGGCATTCTGCACATGGCGGGAAGCGCCGTTGGCGCAGCAGCATCTGCCACGGGTTCTGCTGTGAGTGGACTGGGCAGTGCCGCAGGAAAAGCATCGGGCGCAACAGCCGATATCGCTCAGAATATTGCTGACAGGCTCGGACTGAACACGCAGCTCACAGCCCCGCAGGCGGACAAACAGGTACTGGATGCGCTGCGCAGGAGCAACATTAAAGAACTTCAGCCGGAATTTCTGCAGTCCCAGCTTCAGGCAGCGGGGAGTGATATTGCAGATTCGGTCAAAGATTTGGCTGTTAACCCGGGCAACAGTGACGCCATTATTGATACGCTGAGCGGTAAACTGAAGTCACGGGCGGATGCGGTCAGCAAAGGTGTCGACAGGAATGAGGTGAAAAAAGCGCTGGCAGAAAATACCCGTCTGTCACCGGAAGAAGCGGACAGGGCCGTCGATAACTTCATTCAGGCGCGTGACAAAGCCGTTCAGGAGGTAAGCGACCGTATGGCCCGGCTCCAGAGTAATCTGAACGATGCGAAGGCGCAGTACGCGGAATTCAAAAAGCAGGCAAAAGAGAAAGCTGACGAAGCCGCCAGCGCAGCTGCAAAAATCGCTCTGTGGTCATTCATCGCTCTTCTGGCGGGGGCTGTTGTCAGTGCGCTGGCCGGTTTGTGGGGAGTAAATACTCACCCTGCCCACCGGAAAATCAGGGCCTGAAGAAACCGGAGAGCATAATAATTACGCAGGCATTCCGGTGCCCTTTTCTGATGTGTAGCTCATCTCTGGATTCAGCATAAATAAAAAGGGCTGCGGCTAAAGCCGCAGCCCTTTTGTCTGCTGAAAACTGCAACTGTCCCGGACGTGTCGGGTGCCTCCCGATAGGTCAGAAAAGCCAGAACCTGACCTGCCGTTTCTGCTCATTGCCAGGATGATTATGTTTGTATCTGACTTGGCCCCGCCGCTGAGGGGGATTCACGTCCGTTTGTTTACATCCATCAGATTTCCTGTAGAAAACTGAGCGGTGCCGGGTGCCTCCCGGTGAGTCAGGAATAGCCACAACCTGTCCCGCTTATTCTGCCAGGGCTTTCACCCCTTTTGTGGCTTAGCCCCGCCGCTTAGGGGGATTCACCGCATAAGAAAAATAGCACATTTATCACGATAACCTGAGGCATCTTTATTTATAACTGGCGCTGATGTGTTCCGGTCAGTAAAGAACTTTCACAGATCATTCAGGTTTTCTGGAATAAATCTCCACGGCAGCAGCTCACGTATACGGTTCACTGGCCAGTCCTGAATATGCCTCAGGACATAACGCAGCCATACCTCCGGGTCTATGCCGTTAAGCCGGCAGGTGCCGATCAGCGAGTAAAGCACGGCGGCGCGTTCACCATCGCTGTCTGAGCCGGCGAACAGCCAGTTTTTCCGGCCCAGGGCTACGCCACGCAGCGCGTTCTCCGCGATGTTGTTGTCAATTTCCGCCCAGCCGTTACCGCAGTACAGGTTCAGCGCCTCCCACTGTTTCAGCATGTAGGCGAACGCCTTTGCCGTATCCGAGTGGCGCGAGAGCACCGTCATCTGCGCCTGTATCCAGTCGTACAGCGACTGCATCAGCGGCACGGTCTGCGCTTTCCGGACCGCCAGCCGTTCCTCTGCCGGGCTTCCGCGTATCTCCGCCTCGATGGCATACAGCTCGCCGATGCGCTTCAGCGCTTCGGTAGTGATACCGGTCGGCGTGCGGGCATGAACGTCGTGGATTTTCCGCCGGGCGTGGGCCATGCAGGCCGCTTCCGTGATGCGGTCGTCTTTGTACAAGGCGTTGTAGCCCCCGTAGGCATCCGCCTGCAGGATGCCGCTGTACCCGGCGAGATGCTGTTGTGGATGAACGCCCTTACGGTCCGGCGAGTACGCGAACCAGACCGCCGCCGGCAGCTGCGAACCGGCGTTGTGGTCATCCCGTACGTACACCCACAGCCGGGCCGTCTGGGTTTTGCCGCTGCACGGCTCCTGAACCGGCACCGGGATATCGTCGGTGTGCACCTTACCCGGCATCAGTACGTACTGGCGCAGCAGGTCATACAGCGGCTCCAGCAGTTCGCTGACCGCGCCGGACCAGCGCCCCAGCGTGGCACGGCTCAGATCCACGCCCTGGCGGCGGTATATCTCCGACTGGCGGTAGTGAGGCGTGTGCTCCGCGAACTTCGCCGTGACGATGCGCGCCAGCAGGCCGGGGCCCGCGTAGCTGCGCTCAATGGGTTTTGATGGCATGGGGGCCTGAACGATGTGGTCACAGCGGCAGCAGGCCAGCTTCGGCCGCTGCGTCTCGATGACCTTAAAGGCGCTGCTGATGAGCTCCAGCTGTTCCGACACGTCGCAGCCCAGCGCGCTGAGCTCGCCGCCGCAGGCCGGACAGGCGGTTTCTGTCGGTGGCAGCATGCGGATTTCACGGTGAAGCGAGGCCGGTAGAGGTTTGCGGGCGGAAGACTGGCGCAGCGGCGGCGGAAGTACCGGGTCATGCTGTTCACCCAGGACCTCTGCCATCTCCTCCTGCAGGGCGCTGATGCGCTCCTCTGCCTGACGCACCTGACGCTGCGTTTTCTCCCGCAGCTTTTCGGAGCTTTTGCCGAACTGCATCCGCTGCAGCTTCGCAACCAGCGCTTTCAGCCGGCTGATTTCGCTGGCGTACGCCGCCACCCGCTGTGACAGGAGGCGGTTGTTTTCGGCCATCTGCTCAAGGCTTCGCTGCTGTGTGTCCAGCAGCGCCCTGAGGCGGGCATTTTCTGCAGAAAGTGAGCGTTCCATGCGCTCACATTACGCCGGTTCAGAGGCGCAGGCCAGGAGGATTTATCCGCTGCGGATGCTTCCAGTTAATGCCTTCCAGCAGCATGGCCAGCTGGGCCTGCGTGAGGTGCACCCTGCCGTCCCGGTTCACCGGCCAGACAAAGTGCCCCCGCTCCAGCCGTTTTGTGAACAGGCACAGGCCGTCCGCATCGGCCCAGAGGATTTTCACCATATCGCCGCGCCTGCCCCTGAAGATAAACAGGTGGCCACCAAACGGGTCTGCCCGCAGCGTGTTCTGTACCTTCGCCGCCAGCCCGTTGAAGCTGCAGCGCATGTCTGTCACGCCGGCAACCAGCCAGATGCGTGCGCCTGACGGAAAGCTAATCATACCTCACTCTCACGGAGCTCACTGACCAGCGCCCGCAGCAACTCCGGTGTCACGGGGCCGGTAAGGCTCAGGGTGCCTCCAGGCAGCGTCAGCTTACAGCTGATAACGGGGGGCGAATCCGGCGTGCCGCTGTTCTGCCTGACCGGGACAGGAAAAGGCTCAACCATGACGGGTATCATCCCGGCGCGCGTGGCGGGGTCCAGCAGGCCCTGACGATGCAGATTACGCCAGTTAAATACCAGGTTATCGTTAACGCCATGTTGCCGGGCCAGTTCTGCCACACAGGCCCCCGGCAGCAGGCTCAGCTCCGCCATGCGAATTTTGAACTCCAGCGGCCAGTCCGGGCGCCGCTTTTTCACGGGCAGATTCGTTTCCAGATTGAAAGCATAGAGCTCCTCCTCAAGCCGTTCCGGCGTGTAGTTTTCGGGCAGCGGCCAGTTAATACCCGTACGGCGAAAACGCTTGAACATTTTATGCGTAGCGGAAGTGCTGATATTCAGTTGCTCAGCGATTTCACGGTAGGTCCGGGCGTCGTTAAACCGCAGGCTGAGTGCTGTAGTGATCCAGGGTCTGCTGATGTAAGGCGTGTTTCTGTCCACGGTAGTGTCCATGTTCGTGAAAGTGTCCATGGTAGGAAACACAGGCAGAAATGGAAGACGGTGTGTATGTGACGCTTACAAATGAAACAGGGCGGTGACGTATGAATACCTGGCTTGTCAGCTGGCAGGAGGAGGTGGGCAGCACCTCGCACGAGTATCACATGCTGCTCAGGGGAAGCGACTTCCCCTTGGCGGAGGCCGCGTGCGAACGGATGGGCGATAACTGGTGGCCACCGGAGCGGCCCGTCTGCTCACAGGGCTGCTACTGGCAGTTTGAACGGGGCAGCGTCTGGCTCAAAAGCATCGTCCTGCTTGATGACCGGGAGGCCGACACCCTGACCGGCCTGCGGTTCCTCGATGAGTGGGCGGTAAGCGGCACGCCGGCTGCGCCCGTCATCTGTGACCGCAGCGACTGCCGGTGGGAAGATTACCGGCCCTGACATTGCCTCCGGATGCCGCCCCGACCGGCGGCATCTCTTCAGTAAGGAATAATGAAGTCGCTTCGCTCCGCTTTTTTGCCGGTTTCCGTCCGCCGGCCGGAAACCGGCCGATGCAAAGTGCCGTGCCCTCACTGTAGCCGGGCCGCTTCGCCTGCAAGGGAAGCTTCGCCGCCATCCTCACCCGTTCCCCGCCGTGCGCGGGACATTCAGTCCGCTCCGGCGGCGCCTGCGGCTTCCGGTGTCGCCCCTGCCTGCTCCGCTTTTCGCCCGTCTTTGTGGTGGTCACGGCACCACAGGGGTGCCCCCTGAAACTGAGGAGCATAACTATGTCCCGATTCATGCGTGGCGACAGCGTACAGATCATATCCGGCTTTCCGGATAACAGCATCGATTTCATTCTCACCGATCCGCCGTATCTCGTCGGCTTTAAGGACCGGTCCGGCCGTTCGATCGCCAACGACGTTAACGATGAGTGGGTGCTGCCGGCGAGCCAGCAGATGTTCCGCGTACTCAAAAACAACAGCCTGGCGGTGAGTTTTTACGGCTGGAACCGAGTGGACATCTTTATGCAGGCCTGGAAGGCGGCGGGCTTCCGCGTCGTCGGGCACCTTGTTTTCACTAAAACCTACGCCTCGAAATCGGCCTTTGTCGGGTATCAGCACGAGAGTGCCTATCTGCTGGCCAAAGGACGCCCGCCGCTGCCGGCTAAGCCATTACCCGACGTGATGCCCTGGCAGTACACGGGCAACCGCCACCATCCGACCGAAAAGCCGGTAAACGTGCTACAGCCGCTCATTGAAACTTTCACGAAGCCCGGCGATCTGGTCCTGGACCCCTTTGCCGGCTCAGGCTCGACCTGCGTCGCCGCGGATCAAAGCGGGCGCCGCTGGATTGGGATCGAACTGCTGGAGCAGTACCACACCGCCGGCCTGCGTCGTCTCGGCGAACTGCGCGCCGCCCGGGCCGCCTGATTTTTTCCCTTAACCAGACCAGAAGGACAGCACCATGACAGACCAGACAGTGAATACAGAACTGACTCAGCTCGCCGACGACGTTAACGACCTGGAAGAATCGCTTTACGAGTTTCATCTGAGGCTGCGGGACATGGTTAAGCGCAACCTTTACCGAGGCGCCTCGCCGGCGCAGAAAATGGCCGGCGTCCTGATTGAGGACATGGATTTGCAGCTCCTGGAGCTTTACCGAAGGGCCGCCCTGATGCGCAAGCACCTGAACTGATATACCGGAGTGGTCATTTTATGACCACTCCTTTTCTGTTCGCGGGTACTGCCGCCGCGGCGCTTTTATCCACAGGGTTCCGGCCGGTTTATGCACCGGGCTGTGGACAACAGGCAATAAGGAGGTTGCTGCGCGCCACTTTATGCCGCCTTGCGGCGGGACAGGGCAGAAAACCCGGTCCGTGCGGTCTGCGGCCGGTGCCGTGCCTTCACTTTAGCCCGACCGCTGCGTGATCAAGAGATCGCTTCGCTCGCCTCCTCCCCCGTTCGCACTCCCTCCGCCGCGCTTACTCCCGTCGCACTTCCGCTCAGTATTCGCGTCAGCGCCGTGCGTAATCACGGCTCCGCTCGCTTGCGCTGCGGCCTCGTCGTCGCTCCTGATCACTCCGCTTTTCGTCGGGCTGTCATTCAGGCACGGCACAGGCCGGAACGGTAACCCCCCTTGACTGCGGAGATGTCTGATGAACACACAACCCCACGTTTTCCCGCCAGCGTCTGTCCTGGCAGATTTTGTGAACCTGCGTTTTCTGCCTTCCCTGTTTGGCCATGACTACGCGCAGGCCGAAAACAACGTTTACCTCTATGCCAGCCGCTATCTGGCCAACTATGACGGCACGGTCTGGGATTTCGTACCGCTGCCAGGCGGCGGGGGCTACATGAAGCCGGAAAGGGAAGAACGCTACATGTATTCAAACCCTTATCACTGGACGGAACTGGAAATCAGCGCCGACGCAGCGGGGATCATCATCACGGCGCTGGTACTTAACCACCGTAGCTGGCTCTACGACCGTCACGACGATGAGGAACTGTGTGCGCATTTCTGCCAGCGCCACCGCCAGCTGATGGAGTTTGTGAAAACCCATCCCGAAGCCGCCGCCATTTTCTGCGCACTGAACTGATAACCCACGGGGCGGCGGGGCCGCCCCTCTCAGGAGGAATGAAACATGTACGGAACCGTTAAAGAAATTTGTGAGCAACTGCGCCAGCGCTACAAATCCGACGAACTCATGACGCTGATTATCTGGACAAAGGAGGATGTGATCGCCGTCCTTGACGATGAAAGCGTGTCGGCGGAGGCCGCCGATGAAATTCTCTGTCGTATCGCCAGCGTGGACGCGCAGCACGAATATGGCGTGAGCCAGGACACCTTACAGGCGATTGCCGACATGATGCGTGACGAGAAGGAGCTGGCCCGCGAGGTGACGTTGCCCGCCACCGCAGCGGAAACCGTGGTGCGTCTGGCGTGGGAATTTATGCGGCTTCACGATGCGCAGAGCGGGGAAGACGGTGCCGCCGCGCGTCTGTATCCGGCTCAGGCCGAAGCGCTTCGTCGTGTCGGGGCCGCGCTTGAGCAGCAGCGCAGCGAAACCGTCAGCATCTGATCATGCGGGGCGGCGGGGCCGCCCCTTTGCGGAGGAAAAACCATGTACGGGACCGTAAGCCAGTTGTGCCACCGCCTCAAAACCGAGTTTCAGGGCGAGGAAAAAATCACGCTGATCATCTGGCGTAAAGAGGACGTGATGAAGGTACTCAGCGAGGAGCACATCACGGAGGAAACCGCCGCCGAAATCGTGTGCGACCTCTCGACATGGGACAGGGATGCACAACACGAGGCGGGCGTGGGGGCAGAAACTCTTCGCGTGATTGCCAGCGGCATCCGATACGCTGCCGCACGGCGTAACCGGCCGGTGACTGTCACCGCGTCCGATCTGGCTGTTCTGGCCGAGGCCGTTGAGCGCTTACTGAATACGGGGGGCGATGACGATCCCAGCGCCATTGAAGAAGCGCTCAGACGGGCTTACCACGCCTTAAATCAGTAACAGCGGCAAGCAGGGCAGGGAGGCCCGCTGCCGGTTTTGGGCGGGCGAACCCCCCTTCGCCTGCGGCGGCGAAACGGCAGGGCGCGCCTGACGGCGCAGCCGCCGTACCGCCTCTGACAAGAGTATTCTTCAGCGCGACGTTTACCGCCATTTTTTCAGGCCTTTCTGTCGTGATGCGCGAGCGCCTCAGCGGGTTCTGCCCGTGTCACCCGAAAAAAATGCTGCCACACCGGGCGTCCTGTCGGCTGTCATGCTTCGCACAGAGCCGGCGAGCCGTCTCTGCCCGGCCCCGTTCCGGGGCAGCGGGTTTCCATCCTGACGCAACGGCTGCAACCGGCTGTCGCCGGTGCTTTCACCGCCCTGGCAAAATACCGCCAGGGCTCTTATGCGCAGTGCCCTGCCGCTGCGTTTCTCCGCGCGGCCGGCACTGCGGTGCTGTCCGCCTCATTCCCTCTTTCATCATGCCGGTTTACGCCCACACCGGGGCTGATACAGCCACGGTCCGCCTTGCCGTCCAGGATGGAATAAACAGCGTGGACATTTTTTCATGAAGCCGGAAAAAATGTCCCGCTGTCCTGGTCGGTCTGCGTTGGACCGCGCCAGTTAACGCCCCTGCGGCGTGGGATCTCAACCGGGTGATGAAACACCACAGGAAACCACAGCCGTTCAGCTCACAGGTCAACACCGCGGCGGAGAAACTCACCGGGTGATGATTTTTAAAAGCCTAAAAGGGGATATGCCATGTCAGTACACGAAACTATGCCGGAAACCACCACGAAACCCGCTGTAAAAAAGGGCGGTAAAAAAGCCACAGCCCCCCGCGCCAGCGTGGAGGCGGTACTGGAGAATGCCGTCACCGTCATGCACACACAGGATCAGCTTACCCTGTCACCGCATCAGGCCCGTAACATGGCGCATACAGACAGCGAAATCCGTGAGCTTGCTGACTCCATTGCCCGTGTCGGACTGCTCCAGAACCTTGCAGGCCACACGATGCCTGACGGCAAAACCGGTATCTGTGCAGGCGGTGGTCGCATGAAAGCGGTGATGTTACTGACAGCCGAAGGGCGCTGGCCAGCCGACCGGCCTCTGCCCGTCCTGATGGTGCCGGAGGACATGGCGCGTGTGGTATCCATGACCGAGAACGGCAAACGCCGCGACATGCACGTTTCCGAACAGATTGTTAACTTCCGCGCGCTTACGGAGGAAGGCCGCAGCGAAGGGCAGGTGGCCGACCTTCTGGGGTTCAGCGTGGCCCATGTCAGACGCTGCCTCAAACTTGCCGACCTCTCTCCCGCGCTGATGTGCCTGCTGCGAGAGGATCGCATTACGGTCGCCCACTGTCAGGCGCTCACGCTTGCCGGAACCCCTGAGCGGCAGGATCAGATTTGGGAAGCGGCGGTCGCAAAGGTGTACGGCGGCAACCTGCCGTCTCCTGACATGCTGAAGCGCCTCGCCACGGATACCGACATCCGTACAACCAGTGCGCTGTTTAATTTTGTGGGGCGGGAGGCTTACGAGACGGCAGGCGGAGCCGTGCAGGAGGACTTATTCAGCGATGATGAGGGCGGCTGGGCCGATGCGCTGCTCACTGAAAAGCTGGCGCTTGAAAAGCTGAGGGCCGTAGCGGAAGACGTGCGCGGACGTGAAGGATGGGGGTTTGCCGAAGCGCGGCTGTCTCAGGTAAAGACCTGGGCTGATCGTGACACATGGTGTTTTCTGCCGGAGCCGCAGCCGCAGTTTTCCGCAGAAGAAGCAGAGCGCGTGGCGCAGCTTGAGTTTGTCATTGAAAATTACGAATTTGATACTGATGAGGATGAACAGGCCGCGTATGAGGAACTCGCGGCTCTGACTGCAACCGCAATCACGCGCGGCTGGCTTACAGAGGATAAGGCCCGTAGCTGGATCGTTGTCTCTCTGGATGACGGTGAGGTAGTCATCCAGCGGGGTCTGGCCCTCGTTGCTGACCAGCAGACAGAAACTGAGGAGGACGGAACTGACGACAGTGAAGCAGACAGAGGTCAGGCTTCGCCGCCTGAAAAAGGCGTTGAGGCGTATTCTGCGGCACTGGTCAGGTCAATGTCCTGTGAGCGCACTCTTGCCGTCCAGGCGGCGCTGTTTCAGCAGCCAGACACTGCCCTCACGCTGCTCACCTGGACGCTGTGCCGACAGGTCTTCGGGGGAAGTGGGCTGGGCCATTCCCCCGTCAGTATTACGCTGAATACCCGAACCGGAGCCATGTCAGCTCAGGCTCATACCGGAACAGACGGGCGGGGATACCGCGAAATGCAACACGAAGAAGGGGCGTTACGTGAACTGCTGCCGGAGGGATGGAAACTCGATTTTACCCTGCTCGCTGCGCTGCCCCACGATACGCTGAAACGCCTGCTGGCGTTCTGCGTGGCATCGTCACTCGACGGTGAACAGGTTCGCGTAAATGGTCATACACCCGACAGTGCGCTTGATGCCACCGAGATGGCGCTGTTCTTCCACCTTCGCGACTGGTGGCAACCGGATGCGGCGTTCTTCGGACGCATGAGCAAGGCGCAGACTGCCGATGCTCTGGAGGCCGCAGGGCGCGGCGATCTGGCCAGAGGGGCAGAAAAGATGAAAAAAGGAGACGCTGCTGAACTGGCGGCGCAGACCTTAGCGGATTCCCGCTGGCTGCCTGAATGGCTCAGTGCCCCGCTGCCGGATACCGACAGCGAAAGCGCCACTAAACACGACTGACAGCAGGGTGCAGGGCAGGGAAGCCCGCGCACCTTCTGGCTCCGGCGGGAAACCCTGCCGCCTGCGGCGGCGGTGCGGGAAGCCCCGCGCCTGACGGCGCGGCCACCACACCCTTTTCTGATAACGGTATTCATCATAATGCCGTTCACCTCCATTTTTTCAGGCTGGTTAAGGTGAACAGGTGGCCTGAATTGCCCTTTTCTCCCGTAACACTCAGGTCAAATGCTTTTACCCCGGGCGTCCGGGCGGCTGTCATGCTTCGCACAGAGCCGGCAGGCCGTCTCTGCCCGGGACCGGCCCCGTTCCGGTTCCGGTCCAGCGGGTTTCCATCCTGACGCAACGGCCGCAACCGGCTGTCGCCGGTGCTTTAACCGCCCCGGCAAAAAGCCGCCGTGGCTCTGTGGCCAGCCCGCGGTTGCGGGCTGCAAATTCCCCTTCTGACGTCTTTCCCGCTATTTCGGTCATGCCTTGCGCGGAGGGCCTGTCGTAGCACCGCCGGTTCGTGCAGAAAGGGGTGAAATGTACGCCGCCAAAAACTTTTCGCCAGGGGCCGCAAAAACTTTTTGTCGTCGCCCCTTTATGCCCTCACTTCGTCGTCGCAACTCTGCCCTTCGCCGCGAAAGGCCAGACCGGAAAAGAAAAAAGCCGCGTCAGAGGAAGCCTTTTTTCGGCCCGCATCCGGTCGGCTGGTCTGCCAGCGCTTCAGGAGCCGGAATTTTCAGGCAAATAAAAGGAGTCCTGCCCGTGAACACGACGATCCCCCCTTACCGCGGCACAGCCGATCAGAAACCTTCTGTGGGGCTGCCGTCCGGCCCGTTTGGCCGTCAGACCGCCAGCGCTCTGGTGAGCGAATACCGTAACGTTTTCATCGAGAACGACGCGGGTACGCACTTTCAGTTAGTTATCCGCGATGCGCAGGGCGGGCTGATCTGGCGGGCGTGGAATTTTGAAGCTGAGGCCGGATTCGGCCTTACGACCTACATCAGGGAATACGGCGTCAGACGCTGAAAAACAAACCTGGCTGAGCGGTTATTCAGCCTGGCCCGACCCGAATCATTATTCAGGAGATCACACCATGTCAGAGAGCCAGCACAGCGTAAAACTGCTGCCCGTCCTTACCGCTTCCACGTTACGTTCGCCTGTGTCGCAGGCCGATATTGCACGGGTTATGGGGGCGTATTGCTTTATCCAGCTCGATAACGGCGATGAGGCATTTTATCACCACGGGCATTTTGTTACCTGTTCCGATGCAGGCAGTAACGAACCCTCCGTTGTCGATATTGCCCGCCAGTCTGCCCGCGCCGGAGGCATGCCGCTCCGGATGTTTGAACTTCCACTGCCCGTCCAGGGGGATGAGGAATGGTGCTGGAATGACGTTGCGGAGGCGCTTGCCCGCAGTGCCATGACAGAAAAAGTCAGAGCGTCAGTGACCGTCACCGGCTGTATGACAAAGCTGGGCGGCAGGGGCATCCATTTCTGCTCTCATCCCCTGCTGAGCGGCGTTAACAGCAACCTGTGGTTTCCTGTCGGTGAGAATGAAGACTGGTTTTCGGCGGTTGAGCGGGTTCTTGTCATGAATGGCCTGGCTGAAAACCTGACGGCGCTTGATCCGCTGCGTGACTGCAAAGAATACACTGACTGGAAAGCCACTTATAACCGCAAAGTCATTATCTGATAAAACGGGGCCGGACACGTCCGGCCCGTTCTGACACGAATGAGGTACGTTACATGCATAGTTTTTCATTACCTGAATGCCACACGCTCAGAGCGGCTGAAACCCTGAACGTTGCCGATTTATGCTGCCTGGCAGAACTGGTGACGGATCGCCTGCCGTTTGATGCAGACAATGCCAGCCGTGTAGGCGCAGCCGCTGCCGCTCTGACCGCCTTCGCCCGCTATACCGGACTGAATACCGACGGCGAACCCGCCGAAACCGTTATTGTCGATTTCCTGACTGACCTTATGCATTTATGCAGTGAAACCGGTATGCCGCTCTGCGAAATGCTGCTGACGGCCAGCCGTCACTGGCAGGATGAACAGGACGCGTAGCGCACCAGCCTGCGCGGGCCAAGTAACCGCGTGACAGGCACAGCTTTAAACTTGCTTTCGGAGACAGGCGATCATGATCACGTCACTGAGCTACACAGAACAAAGATTCAAAGAAATTAAGGCATGTCTCAGTTTCCTGCGCGAACTTGTGAGCCAGCCGGATGAGGAAAATCGTGAGGAACTGATGCAGGGTACGCTGTGGCGCTTAGCCGGTGAGATCACAGGAACCGTGACTGACTGGACACTGGCCCGGCCCAGGCTGCCCCTTTCTTCCGTCCAGGCGTGGGCCGAGGCCATCAGTCTGGTACGAACCCAGCCTGATGGCCTCGGTGATTATCTCTGCCGGTCGGCAAAAAAGGAACTCAAAATGATGCTTCAGTCTGATTCCTAGAAGGGAAATGCGTGCATCATCTGGATACTTACGCGTTATATCTGAACGAAAAACAGAAGATTTAATCGCCGATAAAGTGTGACTTTGTTTCACAACGTGCTATTATAAGTGTGACAAAGTTACACACACCGGAGGGCGTATGACAGTAACAAAACTGAGGCAGCAGGGCGGGGCGGTTGTGCTGACCATTCCAAGCGACATTGCAGCCAGAGCAGGCTGGAGCGTTGGCACACTGCTGGACGTTACCGCAGACGGGGATGCCGTGAGTATTCGCCCGTCAGGTCGCGTTGCCCGTGGTCGTAAGACGGTGGCGCAGCTACTGGCAGGGATTGACCAGGATGAAATCCGCCAGTTCAACGACGAAATCAGCGACGGCGCGAATGACAGACCTCAGGGAAGGGAGTTTATCTGATGGTATCGCGCAGAATCCCGCAGAAAGGTGAAATCTGGCACGTTAACGGCGATCCGGTTGAGGGAAAGGAGTTTAAAGGGCCGCACTATTACCTTGTGATTTCTCCCAGGGAGCTTGTTGCGGCGCTGGGAACGGCGGTATGTGTACCGATAACGAGTGGCGGTGGGGCCGCGCGTTCGCAGTCCGTGACGGTCTGGTTAGACGGAGACAGCACCGAATCGGGTAAGGTGACGGGCGTTGCACTTTGCTATCAGTTACGTTCGCTCGACCTGGCTGCCCGTAAGGCCACTTACAGCACAAAGGTGGCTCCCCACATCATGGACGAGATCCTGTCGATGGTCGTGGATTTAATCGACCCGCGCTGAAAGGCGCGGTTTCACTTTCTGCATTCTGCGCGGCGCAGCTCCGCAACAAAAAACGCAAGGGCCGGACAGCGCCGGTGCTGCCGCACCGGCCTTATCCGTTTTTGTGCACATCAAAGCAATCCGTTTCCTGGTATCCGTGTTCCTTCTGACTTTCCTTTTCTGTTTCTTTTTCAAAAGCCACTTCACGGGCAGGGCCATGGCCCCCTTCGGCTCCTGCCCTGGCGGGCAGTCGTCAGCCTCACTCCGCTAAGGCGGCAGAGCCGCCAAGCTCCGCCGAACCCGCGGGCGGGTTCGTGTAGAGTCTGATGGCGAAGGTCAACGTCAACGGCTGCTGACGGCTGGCGCCGTCGCTTTCACCGCCCCGGCAAAAAGCCGCCGTGGCTCTGTGGCCAGCCCGCGGTTGCGGGCTGCAAATTCCCCTTCTGACGTCTTTCCCGCTGTTCCGGTCATGCCTTGCGCGGAGGGCTTGTCGTAGCACCGCCGGTTCGTGCAGAAAGGGGTGAAGTGTACGCCGCCAAAAACTTTTCGCCAGGGGCCGCAAAAACTTTTTGTCGTCGCCCCTTTATGCCCTCTCTTCGTCGTCGCAACTCTGCCCTTCGCCGCGAAAGGCCAGACCGGAAAAGAAAAAATCCGCGTCAGAGGAAGTCTTTTTAGGCATCTGCATCCCTCCGGTCACACCGCAGCGCGCTGCATAAACCGGATCTCACAGCATGAGGATTTCATGATGAAAAACGTATCAGCCTCCAGCATCCAGGACACGCAGGATTTGTCCCTCGATGCCTTTATGGACCTGTGTGACTACGTATGGACGCACGGCGAATTCCTGGGGCCGTCTGGCCTGTCGCGTGATGATTTTAACGGGCTGGAGGTGATTGATGAGCCGACAGAAGAACCGGACGCGCGGAAAGTTTACATGCGCGACGGCTGGCCGGTTGCCGTTTACGAGTTTGATATCGGTTACACCGTGATCCGCCGCTCGTACTGACGGGCAGAAAGGAAAAAGGGCGGAAATTCCGCCCGTTTACCCCGGATGACACGACCAAATGACCGTCCGGAACGTCAACAGCAATAAGGAGTAAATCATGAAAACTGCTGACCGCAGCATCATCACACCCTCTGCCGGGTATGTAAAGCCCGGGGGTAAATCATCTCATACCCGCCATCGTCACACCGATCCGGATTTGTGTGAGATTCCGGATGAAATTCGGGCACGTGTCCGTCACGTGGCGCACTGCGTCCGCAAGCGCAGAGCCGTTCGTGTCCCAGCCATGAGCAGCAGTGAATGGGGCCAGTTTCTCCGTTCGCTGGAGATCCATCGTGCTGTTGCCTGACTGATTGCCTGCCGCCCCGAGACAGGGCGGCATTACCCGATAATCTCAAATCCGGAGTGTGACAATTATGGCCCGTTTATTTAATGGTTTTCGTTCTGCAAACAGCATTCGTCGCGACCGCCCACTTACTGATGAAGAACTGCGTCAGATTGTCCCCAGCGTGTTTTCTGAAGATAAACATGATTCACGCAGTGACCGCTACACCTATATCCCTACAAGCCATATTCTGACGCGCCTGCGTAAAGAAGGTTTTGAACCGTTCTATGCCTGCCAGCAGCGCGTGCGCGATCAGGGGCGCGTCGGTCATGCAAAACACCTGCTGCGCCTGCGTCGTCGTGATCAGATTATTGCCTCAGAAGTCTCGGAAATTATTTTGCTAAACAGCCATGACGGCAGCAGCAGCTACCAGATGATCCCCGGACAGTTTCGCAGCATCTGTTCCAACGGCATGGTGTGCGGAGAAGTGTATGGCGAAATCCGTGTGCCGCATAAAGGCGACATTATCAGTCAGGTGGTTGAGGGGGCTTATGACATTCTTAAACGCTTTGAGGCGATTGAACATTCACGCGATGAAATGAAGCTTATCCAGCTTGATCATCGTGAACAGGTTGCCTTTGCTGAAACGGCGCTGGAGTTTCGCTATGATGGCCAGCATATTCCGGTCACTGCTGATTCAGTTCTGCAGGCGCGCCGAAAGGCAGACAATCCGAATGACCTCTGGACTGTTTATCAGCGTACTCAGGAGAACATCATTCGTGGTGGATTACGTGGCCGGACCGTGAAGGGATCAGTGACAAAAACCCGAGCGATAAACGGCATTGACGGCGACATAAAAAACAACCGTTTTCTCTGGTCCCTTGCCGAAAAAATGAAAGAACTTAAATCCTGATTTGTGGAACGGGGGCACTGAAAACCCCCGTTTTTTTTCGGCCTTTATCACTTCGCTACCGCGTCACGCCCTCATTACCCGCACCCGTTACCGTACTTTTTACCTTTCTGTCACGTGCCTGTTTTTTTCCTTTCCCGTTGTCTTTCAGAACATCGGAAATCGCCCTTTCACTGAAACCAAACTGCATTTCATCCAGTGCCGATTTTATGTCTTTTGCGTTGTAGCCTTTTTCTTTTGCCAGCATCAGAATGGTGCCACGGAGACTTTCCAGCACTTCATTTCTGGTAATACGTTTTGGTGACAAATCTGGCAGATTTTCCAGCCTGGATTTTGCCTCATCAATCTGCTCTTGTGTGAAAAACTGCTGTGTAGCCATAACACCCTCCAGTGGAAATATCAAAAAAGATGATTCTGCCCCGTAATAATGGAAATTTCCAGCTCCCACCTCCCATGACGCCAATTTACTTCTGGTGATTAAAGTGCCAAAATACAGTAATGAAATTCAAAGACGGGACAGGAAATGTTTTGTGACCACCGCCAGCACGCTGGCAGTGATTCCCAAAACGACCTGCTCAGGGCTCCGCCCCGAGACCCGGGTTAAGTGCCAAGGTTGAGTTATGTCGAAAAGTGAAAAGCGTCAGAGGGAAAAGCTGGTTAAATGCCGTTGCACAGATGCTGAATACGAGGCCATCAACAGGAAGGCCATTGCAGCAGGGCTGACGACATCTGAATACCTGCGTCGATCCGCGCTCAACCGCCGCATTACCGTTCGAACCGACATTCGTATGATGAACGAACTGCTACGCCTCGGCGGTCTGCAGAAGCATCTCTACACCCAAATGCAAACGAACATGACGACCGAGCTGAGCCTTCAGTTTTCTGAAGTGCTGACCAGTATCAGGGATGCCATTAACGCGCTGGATATGACGCCTGTCCCTGTCGAGGAAATGAAAGACTGATGAACGTTATCATCCCGCCGAAGCGTCGCGACAAGAAGACCAGCTTTAAGAAGCTGGTTGACTACGTGAGCACGCGTGAGGAAAAAAAACCAACGGAAGCCGCAACACGTGAAGTGGTTCATGATGCCAGCACTGAGTACGTTTCCACGCCGGGTTTCGGTCAGCTGGTCGACTATGTCGGGCGCAAAAGTGCTGCTGCGGCTCCACAGATTATCAGCATTTCACCAGAGGGCACTCAGCGCGTACTCTCTGGTGAAGTGCTGTGTGAAACAAACTGCTTCTCGCTAGACACTGCCGCGTCAGAGATGAATCTGACAGCATCACAGAACCGTCACTGCAAAGACGCGGTATATCACTTTATTCTTTCCTGGCAGGACGATGAAGACCCATCGCCTGACGCGGTGTTCAGTTCCGTCCGCTATTGCCTTAAGCAGCTTGGCATGGAGGAGCATCAGTATGTTGCTGCTATTCATCGCGACACTGATAACCTTCACTGCCATGTTTCAGCAAACCGCGTACACCCCAACACGTTTACTGCGCAGAACATGTGGAACGATGCCGACACGCTGCAAAAGTGCTGCCGCGTGCTTGAGCGTGAGTTTGGTTTCAAAGTGGATAACGGCAGCTGGCATATGGATGAGGCTGGTGAGCTTCACCGTACCCGTCGCGAGATGCCTTCTGCTCCGCGTGGCGCTGCAAAACGCGAAATCTTTTCAGACAAAGAAAGCCTGCACGGCTATGCCGTACGCGAAACCCGTCAGCCTTTGTCTGACGCAGTTGCGCAGGACGCACTGAGCTGGGACCGCCTGTATAATATTCTCTATTCCAGAGGGCTGGGCCTGCGGGAGCAGAACGGCGGACTTGCTGTTTATGATCTGCTTCATCCTGAAAGCGTCAGCGTGAAGGCATCCGATGTGCATCCGGATATCAGCCTGACGGCGATGGTCAGAAAGTACGGGGACTTTCAGCCTGCGCCGCCAGTCAGCAATCCAGAACGTCCCGAGGACGGTATTCTTCATATGCAAACCTGCTACATGCCGCAGCTTCATGTGCGCGATCAGGAAGCTCGTCGCGAACGACGTGAAGCCCGTGCTGTCGCTCGTGACATCCTCCGCGCACGCTATGATGCCTACCGCAGCGGATGGGAGAAGCCGGACCTGCGAACGGGCGAACGTTTCCGTCAGATTGCGGCGCACTGCGTGGCAGTTAAAGCCAGCGTACGAAATACCGTCAGGGATCCGCTGATGCGTAAACTGATGTACCGTGTTGCTGAGTTCGAAAAGATGAAGGCGATGGCTGAACTTCGCCTGCAGCTGCGTGAGGAGCGTCAGGCACTCAGCGAAACCGGGGCGAACAGACCGCTGAGCTGGAAGTCATGGGTTGAGCGCGAAGCGACAAAAGGAGATGCGGCGGCGCTCAGTCAGATGCGCGGCTGGGCCTATCGCGAGAAACGTGCTGCCCGTAAGCAGGGAAGTGCGTGGCCAGAACCGAATGCCGTTATTCATTTCGGGCCGGGTGACAATGTGCCTTCGTTTAAGTCCAGCGAACATGAAACGCGAGTACTGCGAGACGGCACAGTCAGCTATCTGCGCGACGGTAAGCCAGCCGTAACCGACTTTGGTGACAGGGTCGAGATTTACCCAGCGCCTGACAGCAAGTCTGATCGCTTTAACAATGATCTTGCTGCAGAGCTTACAGCCTGGCGCAGCGGAGAGAGCACAGCGCTGACGGGTGAGCAGAAAGCTGTGAACCGCGTGCTGTATTCCGGGGTAGTGAGAAACATCACTAAACGTGACGGCCGAGAATTTAAAGTCAGTGATCCTAGACTGATGGCCAGCGTTCATGCCACGGAAGACAGCCTGCGAAATCAGAATGTGCAGCCGGAACTGAAACAGGCCGAGCCGCAATTCAAAGACGATGAAAATGTGCGCATTTCAAACAGAGATTTACAGCGTCCATAAGGGGGCGAGCAGAGAAAATTAAATAATTGATAAACCAAATCATTTAGCGCTGATTGCACAGGGTTGAAGGCCTGTACAACCAGCTAACCTTAACAACCTGCGTTGGAGGCTGCTATGGCTGCCGAGGATCATAGTCAATTTTCACATCTGAGCAAGTTTTTTCCCGAACTGACTGAAATACAGTCAGCACATGTCTGTATGCTCGTAATATCATCATGGTCAGCTGAGGAAATAGCGAAATACCGTGATATCACAGTTGACACTGTCAAAGACTCACTAGTTGCAGCTCAGAAACGTCTCAGGGCAGATAATATGAAAATACTCCGAGGTATAGTAATGCTCCGGGTTTTGGCGAGTATTTCATTTTTTATATATGGAAATAATTTGCCTTAAAGCAGGATAAGGTGGATAAACAGGAGTTTTTTAAGTTCAAAAGAAATTTTTTAATAATGCTTTTTCTTATTTTACAATAACATAAATAACTACCCCCTTTTTAGGGGGGGTTTTCTTTTTAGGACCAATCTTATTTAATGCTTCCATTGCTTACACAATCTATACATTCAGTAACGGAAGAACACAGATGCCTGCACACGTTAACAAAGAAAAGGGAATGAAAGTCCTGCTGCGCCTTTCCCCGGAGACAACCGCTATTCTGTGCCAGGCCGCAGACCGTTCCGGTCGCAGTAATACAAAAGAAGCGCTTGTGCGCCTTGAGGACCATCTTAAATCTTTTACTGACCTCGCCACACCAGGGCGCCGGTTCAACGCTGACAGCAGCGAAACCATTATTAAATAAACTTCCAGCCGGTACGTATTATTTCCGGCCTCCTTTTTTGACTGAATATATGCGCGCATGCGCAGGGCATCGTTTTGCCTGGAATATCATCTGCTCTTTAACAATGTGCCCGCTTTTATATTCCCGACCTCAAGGTCCTCTCTTGCCGGCATGCTGTACCGGTGCGCGGAAGATGTCCGGAGGCTACGTCATGGCCTGCACTACGTCGGGAAAACAGTAAAGCTGCAGAGAAACGAATTTACAGCATTACTGGCGGGCACCGCGCAAAGTCGGAACAGTGAAGCGTAACCGTTATACCCCTACGTACAAATTCGATGTATCCAGTTCGACCGGTGCAGTTCTACTGCATCAGGCCCCGGCGCGTTCCGCCGGGCACAACCTGTATCTGGAGAAGATTAGCCCTGCACTTGTGTGCGGTCGTGAACGGGCAGCCCTGACGGTTTCAATTCACAAAACGCACAGTGACACAGAGCAGTCTGTGCCGGCCCACTCTCGCGAGTGGGTCAGCCCGGAAAGTCTTAAACGTTTAATTAAGCGTGTGCCCGGGGACGCGGGCGTATTTAACGGGGTGATACATGCATCTTTCAAAAACAAAGCGCAAAGCGCTTCGGCAGCAATTTAAGGGATGCTGCGCTTACTGCGGGGCATCACTTCCCGCTCAGGGCTGGCATGCAGAATCAATCGGTAAAGAGTTTGTTGAAGAAGGCGTTGTTCCTGTCTGTACTTTATGTCGGAAAATAAAAGGGAATGCCTCACCTGAAGAATTCAGGGCGTTGCTCGCTGAACAGGTAGAAAAGGCGCTGCGCCACAGTATCAACTTCCGGACGGCGATGCACTTCGGCCTGGTAAGTCAGCAGACTAAAAAGGTTGAATTCTGGTTTCAGCGCTGTAACCCGTCGCGTAAGCCGGAAGTGGAGCAGGCGACACAGACCACCGCTGGCGATAACCGATATTCAAGAGAGCATTGCCCTGTGTTGACTGTTACGGGAACTGTCGGTAACAGCTTATGAAACGCTCTGTGTTCCTGCGTGCGTCCCTTCGTCGGGCGCTCCGAAAATGCCATCCGGAATTTCCCGCTTCCCGTTCAGCCTGTTCTGACAAAGGAAAAACAGAGATGCAGGAGGACCTTATATCACGCAGTCCGTCGGTCCTCAGTAACTCCATTAAGCGCGAGTAATAACCTTCAAGGAAATCATCATGAAACCACTTCTAATGGCTGGTCTGTTCCTGTCATTCAGTCTTTTGCTGTCAGTTAACAGTTTCGCCAGTGATGCCCCGGTTAAGCAAAGCGCTGTACCCATACCGGATACGATTATCTGCAGTGAATGTATCAACGTGAATGTGTCCGTGTGGCAGTTCAAGCCTTCTGATCTGAAAGCGCAGATCGATATGCTAACCTCACTTTCTAAACTGCAGCCGTCCCCTGTTTTCTATGGCCAGGGAAGCACAGGTGGTCCGACTGTCATCGCACCAGGCGCGGGACATACCTTTATCGAAAAGATAGACCACCTGGGTTCTCTTCAACTGAGACTTGAATGGAAGGCTGTTTCACTGTCCGATCATCCGTTGCCGTTGGCCATTAGTTCTGCAGCCGGGAATTACAGCGCCGTTCTAACCATTAATATAGACATGCGTCAGCCATGGCGGCCGCAACCTTTTTCCGGGCTAGTTCGTTTATCCCTTCATGCTGATGCTCCGGTAAATGGTAATTTCGAGAGTCTGGCCATCAAGGGGCAGGTATGGATCGGTAATGGGAGTGAGATCCTCAACATGCAGCCCTTATCTGATGGCAGTTATATCATCTGGATTATTAAGACCAGCCACTTCGGATAAACCTTGGCCGGATTTTGTTCCGGCCACGAATTTCTATGACTTACTGCAACGCACAGCCCACCGTAAAAAGGGGGGCTGTGCGTTGTGGTGAATGCGGCCAGCGCACGCGGGAAAACCAGCAGCGAAAACTCACTTTACGTTAAGTCTGAGGTCACCGTCCCGGGTTTGCTGGTTTACACGGGACACCGGGAGGCACCCGGCACCATAACATCCTTTAAGCGGAGAACCTTACCATGAAGCAGTAATACGGTCAGACCGTGGACAGATGAGCCAGTGCAGCCGTCATGAGGCTGCCCCGAGTCCCCTGAGGGAGCCAGATGCAGGTACGAACTGCACCACACGCTGGTGAGGGTTAATAAAGTAGAAGAAGGTGTGCCGGTAAAGCAGCGCGACGGCCAGACGCGCACCGGTTATCAGCGGCAACCACGCGACGCGCACCCAAGGGCATGGGCGTGGCCACTACGGTAGTGGCGACCAGTTTACCTGTCATTTCCAGCAAGCCGTATCTTCCCTGCTATCCGGAGTCTTCACTATGTCATTTACCGAACGGGCAGGGCTGCTATCGGCTCTGCTGCTGGCCGGCTGTGCATCGCCAACAATTGTTCCCGGCACTCCATCAGGCAATGTGGTTGACGGTCTTCTCACACGTAGTTCTGCTGACATTATGGCGATGCAGTATCGTGTGTATCAGACCGGCCCCACAGCTATACGACCTCAGTCTGCGTCATCTTTATCTTCTGCGCTTCCGGTACCTTCAAGTCTGGTCGGAACTTCAGCTCCGAAAAGCAGTATCCTTCTCAAGACTAGCCCTCAGAAACAGCCTGCACCAGTTCAGTCAGACGGCTTTGTCAGGGTGAGCGGTGCCGCACCTACACTTCGGGCTGCACTAAGGAAAATTGTACCGTCAGAAAATAAGGTGGTGTTCAATTCGGGTGCAAATCCCGATACACCAGAGCTCTGGCAATGGACCGGCAACGATCGCTGGCCATTCGTCGTCGACAAAATGCTGGCTGCACACGGACTGAAAGCGACGATAAATGCAAAAAATAAAACCATTACCATCGAACCCGTGCAGCATGCTCAGTCCGCTGGAAAAGTTATCTCTCCTGCAGTGCCGCCAGCTTCTCCACAGTTAAAGGGTGTTGCTGTATCCGCTACGCCAGTCCGGCTGCCGGTAAGAGGACGTAACCCGTATCATGGTGATCAGACTGCGGAAAAAACAACCATCGCATCGAAGCCTGGCGCGCCGATCGAGTTGGTCAAAGCGCCGGTGGTATCAGTCAAAGCACCTGTTCCCGTTCGTCACTGGCAGATAGAACCAGGTGTCACTCTGAAGGACTGGATTTTCAGTAAAGCTGCCAGTGAGCCCTGCAGTGTTCCTGGTATCAAATACTGGACAGTTGCATGGGCCACGCCGGTGAATTACCGGATAGATGCACCACTCAGTTTTGACGGAAGTTTCCGTGAAATGCTGAATGGACTCTTCATGCTTTATGGCACCGCAAAAGTTCCTCTGTACGCAGGAACACGTTCAGAGCAGTGCGTGGTGTCCGTGGACGATAAGGAGGTGCATTGATGATCATGTACTGGCTGCTTGTTCTGTTTGCGGGGTGGTTTGCCTTTGGTCCGTCAACAGAGCAGCGGGCTGTTCAGCAGGCAGGACAGATTCAGGATCAGACGCTGAGCATTCAGGCCACGCAGATGGTGCGATATATGAACCGTATCAATGACTGGCGCTACGATAATCCCAGCGCAGACAATCAAAGTGTCAGCGATGCTCAGCTTACTGGCTGGAAAAGCGTCCCGGGCCTTAACAACTTCATTTCCGGCGGCAGGACTTATGTCTGGCGAGCCGGCCAACCCGGACTGATGTCCGCGCTACTTACCCAAACCCGCCAGTCTGCCCTTGTCGGACGCGTTGCATCGCGTCGGTTACTGGACAGCAACGGTATCGATATGCAAATCAGTGTCCCAGACGCGATAGCCGAATCCAGCGTGGTATGGGTTAACTAATTTCCTCAAGGCTGCGATGCGGCTTCCGGAGTTCCTCATGAATCAAATTCTCAACAGGGCAGATGCTCCTGTGCCTCGACACGCCGACATGTATCTGGAGGCAGTTCTGTCCGGGCATCTTATAGATACCTCTAATACTGGCGGTGACGGGCTGGCGGCGCTGAAGCGAATTCAGGCAATTCAGACGAACGCTATCAATAAATCTAAGTTTTCACTTCTCTCAGGGCCAAACATTCATGAAACCTTTTAAGCAATTCACGTTGCTCACGGTGGCATTGTGCTTCCTTGTCAGCGGATGCAGTACGCTTGAGCGGGTAGATGCAACTCAAAAAAGAGCAGCTGCTCATGAGGCGCAGGCCGATTCGTACAAGCGCGCACTGGACAGCGGCCAGGTCGTGCGGGAAATCTCCTCACAGTGGATCAATCCGGTTCCGCTTGGCGGAGTCGCTGGCCAGCGGTCAGAACTTCCACCGTGCGTGGTCAGGATTAACAGGCCTGGAATGGTGTCTCTGGCCTATGTCAGTTCATTCATAACCGATCAGTGCCGTATCCCTGTAGTTGTTACTCCAGACGCTCAGGCCACTCTGGCAGGTAGCAGTGATACAGGCGGTAAGACAGAGAAAATAAGCGGCCCGTTGCCGTCCCCTGACGCGAGTGGAATGGTCCCTCTGGCCTCTATGGGACAGGCCGGTACTCGCCCTGTCGCTGTCCCCCAGAATGAAGGAGGCCTTCGGGGCGTCAACTGGAACGGCTCTCTGAGTGGGCTGCTAGATAACGTTACGACGCGTCTCGGGCTGTCGTGGCGTTATGAATATGGCCACATAGCGATTTTCTGGCTCGATACCCGAAACTTCGCCATTAACTTCATGGACAGTGACGCAAGCTTCGCATCGAAAACGGTGAGTGGCACCACGAGTTCCACTGCCAGCGGCGGGAACAGTACTGGCGATAACAGCACCAGTCAGACCACGACAGCAACCATTAAATCCAACATCTTTAAAGACGTAGATAACACGGTGAAGTCGATGCTGACGCCGGGCTCCGGGCGTCAGAATCTCTCTGCCGGCGTGCTGACGGTGACCGATACACCGCGCGTACTGGACGCCATTGGACGCTACATAGACGATCGTAACCGTGAGCTTAACCGTCAGGTGATGATTTCGGTGAAGGTCTACAGCGTAGTGAACCGACACCAGAACCAGCTGGGTATCGACTGGAACGCGGTACTGAACACTGGCAGTGTCGGCCTGTCCCTGACGAGCCCTTTCACAGGGGCAGCCTCTGATGCGCTGAGCGGCGGCATGGCCATCCTGGACGGTAAGGGGCAGGGTACTCAGATGTTCCTGAAAGCGCTGGACGAGCAGGCGAAGCTCAGCGTGATAACCACTGCCTCGGCGCTGACCACCAACCTGTCTGCCGTTCCCGTTCAGAACGCCATCCAGCAGGACTACGTGCCAAACATCAGCACCAGTCAGACGGCTAACGTCGGAACCAGCACCTCCATTACCAAAGAAACCATCACCACCGGCTTTAACATGACGGCGCTGCCGCTGCTGTTCCCGAACTCGCCGAAGATGCAACTGGAGTTTTCCATCAGCATGTCAGAAGACCCCGTTTTTACGGACTTCACGTCTGGCACGCAGAAATCTCAACTCGCCAGGACCACTCCCAAGACGATTGTTCAGCGCGTCATTATGCAGTCAGGCCAGACGCTGGTGCTGAGCGGTTATGAGCAACTGAGCGACTCGGCCAATCGCCAGGGTACGGGTAGCTACAGCTTCTTTGGTCTGGGCGGCGGCGCACGCGGTGACGACAGCCGACGCATGTTCATCATCCTCGTTACGCCTGTGGTGCTGGGTTAAGGAAAACTTATGACGTCTGAACTGATTTCAGAGCCGGCGATAAGTATTGTCCCCGCCGGCAAAACCGCGCTGGTGGCCGGTCTGCATTGGCAGTGGGTATCTGCGCGCGGCCGGCGCCGAATGCGTATTGAGGCCCGGGATCAGCTGGCCAGCCACTGGCTGGCTCTGTCGGCGGGCACCATTGATGATCCAGCGAGCTGGCTGGGTTGTCTTCCTGACGATGCGCTTGACATAAAAAAGGGTAAGCGCCTGGCATCGCTTGCTGCGACGGTGCTCGGTAGTGTGCCCCCGGACTGCTGGGGCGTATTCCCTCTTCCCGCCGGGAAGTACTGGTTTATGGCGGTTACCGGCGGACATCCTTCACCCTACGGCGATGTGGTCGGTGATGCAGCCAGCGCAGTGCGCGCCGCCGAACTGTTTCGCGCAACGGCACCGGTACCGTCATCGGGCTGGACGGTATTCGATCCGGACAGCCTGCTGGATGAGCCGGAGGCCCGCCGCGACCCGCTTGCAGATCTGATACCGGTCACCGTACCAGCGCGTGCGCTGCTGCACAAAACCGAAAGCCGCACGTTCTCACGCCTGCTGCTGCTGGGCGTGGTCTGTGCCGTTGCGGCCTGGTCTGGTAGCCAGTGGTTTGAGGCCCGGAAGAAGGCTGAACACGACGCATGGGTTCAGGCTGAACTGACCCGGGCGCGTGAGGCGGCCGCGCTCAAGCCTGCCAGTCTGAGCAAGCCGTGGGGCGGACAGCCGGACTTTTCGGGCATGCTCAGTGCGTGCGTGATGCAGTGGCGTGAGGCACCGCTGTCAATTGCCGGATGGGTATTCAGCCAGGCCACGTGCGAGGCGACCGGGCAGCTTACGCTGCACTACGCCCTGCCGGACGGAGGGACGGTCGGCGACTTTGCTGCCCGCCTTCCGCAGCTCTACGGTCCTGGTACACCGGTCGTGTTCAACATGCCCGGGCCCTCCGATGACGCGTCCTTTAAGGAGCACGTGCGCTTTGCACCCGCGCCGCCCGAGGCGCTGCTGCCCGGTGACGAGCAGCTGAGACGCATGACCAGCTACGCGCAGCGTCTGCGGGCCAGCCTGCGCTTTACAGAACCGGAACTGCTCACGCAGACCGTCGGGCAGGACCATGTTCCGCTGCCGTGGAAGCGTTACCGCTTCACCTTTATCACCGATATTCCGCCGGACCGGCTGTTTGACGCCACGCGCTTCCCGGGCAACGGGCTGCGGCTGAGTTCCGTTAAGGTCGAGCTGCACAGCAGCCGGCTGACCTACACCCTGGAAGGAATGCTTTATGCAGAGAAATAAGTGGCGTTACCTGCTGTTGCCCGCACTGGTCATCTGCCAGCAGGCTTCAGCCAGCCCGACGTTGCCAGACAGGCCGGGTGCATCGAATCAGGTAAAGGTTTATGACCATTCCACCACTGATTCGCCTGATGAAAAAGCGGTGGTGGCAGTGCCGCAAACGGATACCGGTATCAGGGACAACAGCATGGGACGGCTTGAAGATATTCAGGCCAAGACCCTGCTTTACGAGGCGCAGCTGGCACAGGCTAAGGCACTCAACGAGCTGCAGAAAAACGGTTACGACGCGGTGCTGGGCGGTCCCTTCAACCCACAACCCACTGCGCCTGCTAAGGACAGCACTGCGGCTAAGCCCGCACAGGAGAGCCGCGCGCTGCCGCTGATTGTCGAGATTTCAGGCGGCCAGCAGCTGTCCGCCACGCTCCAGCTCGACGGCGCCAATCAGATCCGCGTGCAGGCGGGCAGCCGCATTCCGGGCACCGCGTGGACTGTTTCAAAAATCACGTTCAGCGAGGTCACCGTCAGCAGTCCTGACAAAGGCCTCGTCTCACTGGCCTTTGCGGGGTAGGCGTATGGAATTCAGCGAACAGAGTATGAACTGGCTGTACCTTGACGACAGCCACCCGGAACAGGGACGTCTGTACGTGTCCTCCGAGCACCGCGCGAGTCCGGCGGTGCAGTCTGAAATTGCCCGGGCGATGCGGCAGCGTCCAGGACTGAGCATGCAGTCAGTCCACCTGAGCGAGCTGCGCCGCCTGCAAATGGGGCGTACCGGCGCCGCTGTATCCGGGAACTGGTCTCCAGAACAAACGCAGGTAGTGAAATTTTTGCGCCGCGCCGGCGAATCGCACGCGTCGGACATTCACATCCTTATCGGTACCGACAATATTACGGCGGTAGTGTTCCGCATCCACGGCGATCTTGAGCTGCAGTCAGAGCTTTCAGTCGAGGAGGGAATGAACCTCGCGTCGACCATTGTGATGTCCATGTGCGACGTGGCGCCGCAGGCCTTCAGCGAGAGCGATGAGCAGGACGGCCGCCTGCGAAATGAGTTCGTTAAGGCGCTAGGGTTGTACGCCGCGCGCTATTCGGCTGTACCCACCGAGTCCGGCCTTTATGTGGTGCTTCGCGTTATAACAGACGAAAGCGAGGACATTCCCTCGCTTGACGTGCTGGGCTACCTGCCCGAGCAGCAGAAGCTGATACGCCGCATGCTGCAGCGCCCGGAAGGCATCATCATTACGGCCGGCCCCACCGGTTCGGGTAAGAGTAAAACCATGCGCACCTTCTGCGACATGTACGTAAAGCTGACCCGTGGAAAGCGCCGCCTCATCACCGTGGAAGATCCGGTGGAGGGCAAGGCAAAAGGTGCGGTACAGACGACGATTCTGGCGGACCGCAACGATCCTGAGTCCGTAACCCGTGCCTGGCAGCGCCGCCAGTCAGCCTTCAAACGGCTTGATCCTGACGCCGAAGTAGTGGGCGAAATCCGCGACGGCTGGTCTGCCCGGGCCTGCATCAGCGAGGGTAAAAGCGGAAGTCTGGTGATGACCACGCTTCACGCCAACGACGCGCCGGGCATTATTGACCGCCTGACCGACACGCTTGATATCCCGCCTGGAATGGTCATGGATCCGCAGGTGGTTATCGGCCTCATCGCGCAGCGCCTGGTCCAGACGCTCTGTCCTGCTTGTAAAAAAGGCTGGGACGACGTCAGGGAAATGCTGGCGGAAGACGATCGTGAGCGTGTTGAAGCTTACTGTGATACTGCGACAGTTGCGTTCCGCAACCATGCGGGTTGCAGTGCCTCTGGCTGCTGGAAAGGCATAACCGGACGAAAAGTCATTGCCGAGGTCATCCGCCCTGACGCCCGCTTTATGCAGCTTTATCGTGAGCAGGGAAAACTCGCCGCCCGTAGCTATTGGGTACACCACATGGGCGGTATTACCCGCGGCGCGCACCTGATGCGCTATATCGCGGCCGGAGAGGTAGACCCCATTGATGCCGACAAGCTCAGCCCGCTTGATGAGGACACCCTGAACCTGCTGCCGCCCGATGCGCTGGTACAGTCTGCCAGTGGAGGTGTCCATGCCTGACTTCATCAACCTGCTGCGCGCCCGTTTCAGGCAATCGCTTGCCAGAGGCAGCATCCGTTCTGAAGGGCTGGGTCGCTGGATAGGACAGAAGACCTTCAGCACCTCCGATCGCATGACGCTGTATGAGGACCTGGCGTTTCTGCTGGAGAACAATCAGAAAACAGAAGACGCCATCGCCGGCATGCAGCGAACCCGACGCCGGCGGAACGACGCCGTGTCCCTGTGTCTGGCTGACGTCCGGCACGCGCTTAACCGCGGACGTGGGCTGGATGTCGGACTTGCAGGCTGGATCCCCGCGCAGGAGGCGACCATCCTGCGCGCCGGCCGCGCAGCAAAGGACCTTCGGGGCGCGTTGTTGCGGGCAATCGAGGTTGTGAAGGGCATCGGCGAGATGAAGGCCACTGCAGTGGTGAACCTGACCTACCCCGTTATGCTGCTGGGCGGGACGTTTTACATGATGCAGATGGTGTATGACCGCTTTCTGCCGCGGCTCGAGCAGATGGCTTCACCCGACCGCTGGACAGGGTCGCTCTGGTGGCTGGGCGCTATAACTCACTTTTTTATCGGTAACCGCTACCTGCTGGCGGCGGGCCTAGCGGCTGCAAGCGCGTGGGTTATCTGGTCTCTTCCGCGGCTCACCGGTCCGGTCAGGCAACGGGTGCTGGACAGGCTGCTCCCGTGGAGCCTGTATCGTGAGATGCAGGGCGTGTCGTTTCTGCTGAACCTCAGTGCTCTGCTGCGGGCCAACGTACGTACGGAGGAGGCGCTCGACATGCTCAGTCGTAACGCCACTCCCTGGCTGTATGAGCGACTCACCGCGACCCGTCGTCAGGTGGCGCGCGGCAAGCACCTCGGGCAGGCGCTGGCCGACAGCGGCTATGCGTTTCCCTCGCGTGAGGCCATCGACAGGTTGCTGTTGCTGACCTCAGGTCCGGGCGGCGAGGAGAATATCGAAAACTTCGCGCGCATGTGGCTCACCAAATCTATCAACCGCATCAGGCGGGTCTCCCGGCTTTTGCAGCTGCTCGGGATGCTTATTACCGCAGGCTATCTCCTGCTCACGTTTATCGGCACCCAGGACCTGGGTTCGCTTATCGGCAACCGTTAACTTCTTACCTAATGAGGTCTTTACCATGTCACAACCCTTAAAACGTTCTGCCGTTCACCGCGGTGCACTTAACCTGCAGGAAGCAGTCATCGTGGGCATCGGCTCGCTGCTCGTGCTGGTCTGGGTGCTGGCCTCCGGTAATGGTCTGTTCAGTCGTTCTGACTACACTGAGGAGCTGTCCAATGCCGGGGAGATCATGACCAACACCCGCGGCATGCTGAAAACCAGCGGTACGTATCTGTTCTCTTCTGCAGCGGCCATGACGGGTGCGCTGATACAGTTCGGCGGCGCGCCGGGTAGTATGGCAGTCGTCGGCACAAAATCGTCAGGCACCGCCTCGCTGATCAACCGCTGGGGCGGCAGCACCACAGTCGGACCAGTTAGTACCAGCGGAGGGCAGAATACCTCGTTTGAACTGACTTATACGAAGGTGCCGCAGGAAGCCTGCACGCAGATGTCACAGAAGATGAGCAGTGCAAATAACGTGGCATCGACCAGTATCAACGGCAGTTCAACCAGCGGTACCGTCAGCGCCTCTGTCGCAGCAGCACAGTGCTCAGCAGACAGCGGCTCATCGGGCACCAACACACTGGTCTTTACCAGCAACACCTGACGGGAGGGCCGGGGGAAACCCCGGCCGGTGGCTTCCCTGTAATTTCAGTTCTTTCACGGTAATCATCATGAAGAAACTTTTCCCCATGCTGCTGGCTACCGGGCTGATGCTGTGCGTTTCCCGATCCGCACTGGCGTTCTGCTACAACGAGGCGGGGGCTCGTTACCACGTTGACCCGCAACTGCTGCGCTCTATCAGCAGGGTGGAAAGTGGCTTTAACCCTGGTGCCATAGGTTATAACCGCAATAAGAAGGGGCAGGTGACCAGCCGAGACTTCGGCCTGATGCAGATTAATTCCACGCACGTGCCGCAGTTGCGCAACATGGGCGTGCTGCAGAGCGAGCAGGATCTGCTGACGAAACCCTGCCTGAACGTGATGGTTGGCGCCTGGATACTGGCGCGGCACCTGCAGGTCTGTGGAGTCACATGGGAGTGCCTCGGCAGCTACAACGCAGGCTTTGCCGATGACAATTCGGCCCGCCGCATGCTCTACGCACGCAAGGTCTATGCCGACTACATGGCACGACGCTGAATCCCACCCGGAAAACTTTATGACTTCACTGACTACCGGCTACACGCTTGTTGTGTGGCTTGCAGGCTGCGCCTTTTTTTTTGTGATCCAGGCGCATCAGGCCATACGCTTTCTGCGCACGCACGACGGACCGCCCCTGACCTGGTTTCTCCTGACGCCAGTTGCCCTGATTTACCTGCTCACCGTCGGCTGGTTACTGACACTGCCTCCCGCGGTGCCGGACAGTACCGTGCTGCGCTGCATCGTCCTGCTGATAATGGGGGTGCCGCTGACGCTGACGGACCTGCGCTGCCAGTGGCTGCCGATGCGCTACACATTGGCGTTCTGGCTGACCGGGCTGGCCTCAGCAGCGCTGCCGGAAGCCGTATTGACGCTGGATGAGGCACTGACGGCGAGCCTCAGTGCCTACGTGCTGTCCGGTACCGTGCGCTGGCTGGCCAATCGAGGTCAGACTGAAGAGCGCATGGGACTGGGTGACGTTTACCTGATGGCTGGACTTTGTGCCTGGCTGCCCTGGCGCAGCGCCAGTTATGCCGCTGCCGGCGGGCTGCTGCTGTTCTGCCTGTGCGCTGCGCTGACGCGACAGACCTCAAAACCTTTTGCGCCCGCACTGTTTGGTTACTTGTGCGGCGTGTGCATTTTATTTCCCCAACAACTGGTGGGAGTGCTCTGATGAAATTACTTAAACGGAAGGCGCGTCCGGTGCACCGCGGCAACATGCTGCTTCAGCTCGGCATCGTGATGGCCATCGTGCTCTTTGTCGCGCCAAGTGCCATGGACCGCTATGCCGGCATGCAGCAGGAAAAAATCTGGACGGGCACCGCCTCGCACCTGAGCTTTGTGGCTCAGGCGGGTAAACATTACGTGCGCGACAACCGCGATACGCTGGTGACGCAGGTTGCCGGCGGTCCGGTGGTGATCACCGGCGCGACGCTTCGCACGCAGGGCTATCTCCCCGCCGGTTTTTCACTGACCAATGACAGCGGGCAGAGTTACCAGCTTGCGGTGGCAAAAGACCCCGGTCAGGCCGGGCAGTTGGTTGCCTTTGTGCTGACGACTGGCGGTAGCGAAATCCCCTTTAAGGGGCTGCGTCAGATTGCGATGGACACCGACGGCATGGGGGGCTATGTCTGGCCAGCTAATACTGCGGTGGGTGCCGATGGTGGTTGGCAGGCAAAGCTCAGTGACTACGGGCTCAGTGGTCAGCAGGGACGCCTGGCCGCATTTCTCTCTGCCGACGCACTGGGCACGGATGCTGATGAAAGTGACAGGCTGTACCGGTATCAGGTTAACGGTCGGCCGGACCTGAACCGCATGCATACGGCTATTGATATGAACGGAAATGACATTAACGCGGCAGGTAAGGTCAATGGCGTCACAGGTTCATTCAGCGGCAACGTTTCATCAGGTAACAACATAACCGCACAAGGCTCGGTTTCGGCAAACGGTGATGTCAGTGCTGGTAATAACGTGAATGCCAGTAACGGTATGACGGCAAACAACGATATTCGTAGCAACAGTGGCTGGATTATCACGCGGGGCGGTAAAGGCTGGCTCAATGAGACTTACGGCGGTGGCCTTTATATGTCGGACGACCAGTGGGTCCGTTCAATAAATGATAAGAGCATTTACACCGGAGGACAGTTACAAGGTGGAACAGTCAGATCAAATGGCAGGTTGTCTACGGGTGACCAACTTCAGCTTGATGGAGTAAGTAGTGAAGGTGCGGGCTGTGGTCCTAATGGCAATATAAGTCGAGACTGGTCAGGGAAAACCCTGTCATGTGTAAATGGCGTCTGGACGAGTTCAGGTAAGTTGAGAGATTTCCAGGCAGTGAGTGGCCCGGATGCCTGCGGACGATACTCGTTTTCAAGGGTGTACTGTCCTGCAGGAAAAGTCCTGCTCTCCGGGGGGTATCTTCTTTCACGATGGGGTGGTGATGGCTGGAACTCTCCGGACGCTAATCAGCCTACGGGCGATGGTGGCTGGCAGATTTATACCGGAGGGGGAGTCGCTGGCGGTTCCTGCATCCAGGCTGTTGCGTGGTGTGCAACAAACTGATCTTCGTCTATAAGTTACGTTTGAAAACAGCAGGAGAGCCAGCATACAGGCAGTTAGCTGGAATATCCTTATTGACGACGCTGTTTGCGGCAACGACGCTGTTATCACCAATGCTGACACCCGGTAACACAACTACCCCTGCCCCCAGCCAGACGTTTTTGCCGAGGATAATGGTTTTTTTAATGACAGCATCATTACGTGACGAAGGTGAAACGGGGTGGGTGACGGTGGACAGTGTTACGTTAGGTCCTATAAGTGAATCCTGGCCAATTGATATATGCTCATTGTCGAGGAAAACACATCCGGAGTTAATGTAAACATTATCCTCAATTGTTATGTTCCCGAACTCGAAAAAAAAGGGCGCAGTGATATAAGGTGAACCATTAATAACAAATCCTGCCTTGCGCAAAAGTACATTGTTACGCTTTGTACTGAGTGCTTTTGTGTTAATTAAAGTCCTTGCCTTCAGGGTTTTTATTTTCTTGCAATAGCGGGAAAGGTAATAAGCAAGCATTTCGTTCTCCTTTTTTTTAAATAGTACATTCCTGTCATTACCGATTCAATTTAACCATTTCAGTTCGCTTGATTTTGTAGAGACACAACGTCTGTCAGGTCAGGAACTACCGCACTACAGCCAATAGCTATCCCATCGATTTCCTGCGATTTACCGGAGAAACCATGAAAATTTTCCTGCCGGCTGTCTGCATGACAGCCGTGATGCTGTCCGGCTGTCAGTCGGTCATGAATACCAGAACCGAAACCCAGACAGCAAACACAGCGTCTTCTCTGTCAGCCTCGCGCGTGGCAATGCAGCGGCAGCAGTTGTGGATGGAGGGGACCATGGACACCGGCGCCCCCGTACCTGTTGCAGAAATACGGTCGGACAGCGATCGCTTAACTCTACGCTGGGACGGGGATGCGATTGAACTGCTTCGTGCGCTGGCATGGGCCCGTGGCGATGAATTCAGTTACGTCGGTGTTCGTCTTCCACTGCCGGTCAATATAGATGTTCAGTACGTCACCTACGCTAACCTCCTGCGCATCATCGAAATGCAGACAGCATGGCGCGCCACGTTGCGCCGCTATCCCGGGCAGATGGTTATGGAATTCATGAGCTCCATCCCTGAGCATCGCGGAGGCAGACGATGAAAGCCCGACTCTGTGTCCTGCTGCTGCCCGTGCTGCTGGCGGGCTGTGCGGGATTACACTTTACCAAAGCGGCCGCGACGCCCGGCCCTGACGGGGCACCGCCTCCGGGGCCGGAAGCCTACCTCTCTCCGCAAAAGCGCGACACGTCTGACGTGTCTGACAACCGCCGTCAGATGCTGACCGAAGGCGGGCGCACCACTGGTTTCCGTGGTGGCAAGGCGCAGCGCGCGTGGGAGCTGCGCCGTGACCTGGAGGCGCGTGCGAAGCAGCTGGATATCACCTATGACTTCCGCCCACTTATCAGCGCCCGCGGCTGGCTGCCACCGGTCATCACCGAGGCGGTGGACGTGGCGCACGTCACGACCGATCAGATCCGCACGGCGAGCCACGTTTACGAAATCATCCAGCCAGAGCGCTTCGTCAGCAACCCGCCGACGTGGCGCAGCTGGCTGATGGCCGGGCTCAGCACCGTGCCGCCGGACGAACCGGCGGGCGGACTTGTTCCGGAAAATGGTGTGCAGCGCGACATCTGGCAGGCGGCGGTAAATGAAGGATGGGCAGAGGGACGCCAGAGTGCCGATGAGACGCTGGAGGCCAACGTCAACCGCCTGACGCGCGATTACAACGGCATGCTCCAGTACGTGCTGCTGCGCCGCCAGAACCTTATCACTGCACCGGTCGTGACCGAACGTCAGCAGACGGTCACCGGCGATGGCAACAAACTCACTACAGGTGACCGCGAACGTCGTCTGGAATCCCGCGCCGGGTTCGTCACCGATAAGGCGAAGTGGAAGCCGGTCATCAATACGGAGAAACGATGATGTCGGCCCCAGACCTGGAACCTTATGACTTTAGCAGGGGACTTCATGCCGACACGCTGCGCGGCTTTATGGTGTGGTGCGCGCGTAACAACGTGAGCGACATTCATCTGCAGGGCGACAACCACTTCGTGGTGGGACGATACGGCCGCCTGCTCAGGGCAAGCCCGTTTGCGGTGGCGGATGACAGCCTGTCCAGACTCATGGATGAGGTGTTCAGCCCGGAGCTCCGCCCGCAGGTGCGCGGTGGTGTTTCAGTTGACCGCGCGATGCAGCTCGACGGAGACATGTCCGGTCGATGGGGGCTTAACCGCGGCGAGCGCATCCGCTTTCGCGTGAACCTGCTGCAGGGTACCGCGGGGCGTCAGGACAGCACCATCGCCTGGACGATGCGTGTAATACCGTCCGACATCCCGCCGCTGGAAGGAATGGGGCTTGCGCCGGAGCTGATGGCCAACATTCTGCCGGCCAGGGGCATGGGGCTGTGGGGAGGCATTACCGGCTCGGGCAAAAGCACGGCGCTGGCCTCCACCTATCGCTTCTGTCTGGATAAATACCCTGACCGTAAGGTCACCACCAAAGAGGACCCGATAGAGTTCATCCTCGGGCGCCAGGGCGACGTGCTGCCGCCACTGCAGTCGCAGGTGGGCAAAGACATTCCCGATTTTGCCACTGGCATCCGCGCCGATTTACGCCGTGCACCGTCGGTGATGGGCGTGGGTGAGATGCGCGACCTCGAGACCATCAGTGCGGGTATCCTTGCCGGCCAGCTCGGCCATCTGCTGCTTACTACCACGCACATCAACTCGCCGGGCGAAGTGTTCCCCCGACTCATTAACGAGTTTCCCTACGAAAGCCGCGAAGCCATGGCGTGGTCACTGCTGGGCGTGCTGCAGTACGTGGTGGTGCAGACGCTGCTGCGCACCACCGACGGGAAGCGTGTGGCGGTGCGCGAGTACATCATAATCGATCACGACCTGCGCGAGAAGCTGGGCGGCATGCCGTGGTCGCAGTGGGGCGCGCACATTAACAACATTATCCGTCTGGGTAAGCGCCGCATCGTCGACCAGGCCTGGCAACTGTACCGGGAGCGTCGTATCGCGGAGTCCGAGCTGGCAGTGGTGATGTCTCCGCGCCAGCGCCGTGAATTTGAGGAGGGTGTCGCGTGAGTGAATTAAAAAAAGAGGATTATCCGCCGGGCTTCTGGCGGCGAGCCGGCAGCGCACTGGATTTCGTGGGCATCCCCACGTGGCTGTTTCTGCTCTATCTCTTCTGGTTCCGTTTCCCCTCGATGAACACCATCTATGTTGTCAGCGGCATCATCGCGGCATTTCGCGTGCTAAAGATGTTTGGCTGGGATTTGACTGCACTGCTGACGCGTCTTGCTCGTCTTGCACGCGGCAAAAGCCTGAGCGGCCGCCCGTGGTGGTATCGACGGTTTACTGACGGTGAATAACAGACACTAAACATACTGACGGAGGCATCATGAGTGATGCGGTTCCAGAAAAACGTATCTGGCTTGCAATCCCGCATGACAGGCGGGAAGAAGCAAAAGAGCAGGGCGGTAAGTTAGACGACGGACGTAACGCCATTCAATGGAGTAAAGAGGACGAGCTCTGGTATGCCCGGCCAGGCACGGATGTAAAACGTATTAAAGACTGGCTCCCCGATCCGACGATACGCAGCAGCGGGGGCGATCCCCATGAGGAATTTCTGGATGCGCTCACCAACGCAGGCCTGATGATTGAAGGTTTGCCGGTTATGGACGGTGAAATTCATCGCGTATCGGTTACTGACGGTCCCGCAGGCAACGGTGACGGTGTTTACCGGGGTTTTCTCAACGGCAGAAAACCCGGAGGGTGGTTTATCAATTACTGGACCGCTCCCACTCATAAGGACATTACAAAGTGGAAAGCGAGCGGAAACGATGGGGAGGCAGACCCTGTTGCACGCCTGCACATGAAGGCACTGGCAAGGCAATCAAAAGATGATTCAGCAAGGAAACTGGCCGAAACACATGCCCGGCAGACGGCCAAAGCAAAATGGCTATACAGCAAACTGCCAGCAGCCGATCCAAATCATCCCTATTTGGTCCGCAAGGGTGTCGCCGCCGAGCCTGATTTCAGGCAGACCAATAATGGTGCTCTGGTTATTCCTTTATACGACGTAAACGGTAATTTTCGCACGTTGCAGTACATCCCTCCGGATGGCGAAAAAACGCTTTATGAGAAAGCACCCAAGGTAGGCAATTTCTTCGTGGTGGGAGGGCGTCTCACAGACGGTGAACCGGTGCTCTACGCCGAAGGGTACGCGACGGCAAAGAGCCTAAACATGTTAACCGGTCATCCAGTGGTCATGACTATCGATGCCGGAAACATGCTCAATGTTGCAAGAGTGCTGAGTGAACGGTATCCCGCAAGCCCACATATTTTCATGGCGGATAATGACCACGCTAAACCGGTTAACACCGGATTAGTTATGGCCAGACAGTCGGCCATCAATACTGGCGGGGAGTTCATACTTCCCGACCTCACCGGTGCAGAACGCAGGGCCGGATATACAGACTTCAACGACATACACCTTTCACGTGGTATGGAAAGTCTGCGCGCCACGCTAATGCCCCAGATTTCACAGGCCCTTGAGCGGCTAAGTCTACCGGAGAAAAACATGAGTACATCTGACGACGCTAAACCTGCGCCGGAGAATTCACCTGCTCCAGAAAAAGTGGCCACACCCGCTGCGGCGGTTGAGCCAGTTTTAAATCCTGCCAGTGGGCCAGCATCGGCTCTCGCTCCAGTGGACGATAAGCCCCTTCAGGAGGCGGAGCCTGTAAGTCCGAAAACTGCCGGACGTCCGGGCTCTGCAAAAGAGCAGGCCGGTGAGATTCTTAAAGCACGCGAAGCTGGTCTTAAGCCTGCGGAGATTGCGGAGAAATTCAATGTTTCGCAGACCAGCGTATACCGCATCCTGAAGGCGCAACAGCCTGAAGCGGCTGACAAGACAGGCTCAGAATCATTAGTGGCCAGGCAAGACAACGCTGATCAAAGTTCAGGGACAACAGCACCAGTCATCACCAGCGATGAGCTACCGGCTGCGGTTATTAGTGAGTCTGGCTTTGACGACGCTGAGCCTGAACTCTCAGCGGCAGCAACTACAGGACCGGCAATAAAGGCGCCCGGCGCGACCCTGAATCCGGAAGATATTGCTCGTGCAATGGCCTTCTCCGGACAGGGGCTGAGTCTGGCCAGAGTGGCCGCTGAGATGAATCTGGGCATGACTGAAACGCTCAGCCTTATTCAGGCCGGCAAGGAGCAGGAAACGGCACGTCTTTCTGACGCCGCCACTCTGGGCGCTTTCACGGCTGGCAGCATGGCTCAGGCCGCAGATGATTTCAGCGCCGACTTCGCTGACATCAATCAGCGCCTGCGTGCGCTGAAGGACGAAGCGGCCAGTCTCGATACAAACGCACTGGCCATGCGGATTGGAGCGCTCATCAATGAGCGGATCGGGCTGACGGAGATGTGGGCGATGGGCAATGACACCGAAAATGCGCGCTGGCCGTCGGATGATAGCGAGGTGCTGGAAGCCGAGCTCAAGGCGTTGCTGGAGCAGCGTCCTGCCTGGTCCTCTTCACCGCTGGCGGCGTACGGAGAGGAAAACGCCATTCTGGTCGGTGCGCCTCGGGTGGTGGCGCAGGACGAAGATGCCCCGGTCTCTTCCGGAGCAACCGCGTCCCGCATCGATGCCGATAAGCTGCTGAGCCGTATTACGCATGAAAAGCAGCCGAACGATAAAAGCGTGCTGTACAGGCTGGATGGTGAACCCGCCTTTATTGACCGGGGGACCCGCCTGGTCATGGCTGATGGTGCCAGCAACCATGAAGAGAAGGTGCTCGCGGCGCTGCTGACTGCCGCCAATCACTATCATGGCCGCATCGAGCTCACCGGCAGTGACGCGTTTAAAGCTTTTGCAATCGGCGTCATCGTGTCGAATAAGCTGAACGTGAGCATGAAGGACGCTATGCAGCAGGCAGACCTGGATTCTGCACGGCGAGAAGCCGGCCAGCCGATGACGCCGGTCGCGCCAGCAGATGCCGTGCGCGGCGACCCGCAGGCACCGCGCGCGACGGAGACGCCGCCCGTCACGCCGTCAGCGCCGATGGCACCGGCAACGCAGCCAGTGCAAAACACACAGCCCGTGACAGCGTCACAACCACTACAACAACCACAGAAATCTGTACCGGCACAGGAGTCCGCTGCGCCGAAGATTTCTGCTGCGGTCCATACGCCGGCTGAAAAAGCCCGGGAGCCGGTCACCGGCAAGGTCACCGCCTGCGGCCAGGCGCCGTTCCGGTTTGAAACCGGCCAGAGCGACAGCACGTTCATCACCCTGCATACCAGAGAGGGATCGCAGACATTCTGGGGTAAGGAACTCGCGGGCCTGCTGCGTGAGACGAACCTGCAGCCCGGCCGCATGGTGACGCTGCAGTGGCTGGGTGAGCAGCCGGTGACCGTTAAGGTACCAAAGAAAAATGATGAGGGTGTGGTCACACACTATGAGCAGGTTCAGACCCACCGTAACCAGTGGTCGCTGTCTCCCGTCCGCGGGACCCGCGTGCAGACGGGGGACTCCGACATGGTGCCGCTTGCGGCCGTGGACGTGAACCGCTACATCCAGATCCAGCACGCGCTGGTGAGCCGTCTGGGGCTCGATATTGACCCGCCCCCCAGACCCGCCGACGGGCTCTACTGGGTGAAGCCGGACGGGCAGGGAAGCGTTCAACCTGGCGACCCGCTTTCGGCACCGCGTCCGGCTCACAACGAACGCGCTGGCACGCCGGTAATGTCAGAGTGGGGTAAAGACGGCAGACCGGACCTGCTGCTGGTGCAGGGCGACGGTGACTATCTTCAGGGTGTAGTGCGCCAGAATGGGGTTTATCAGCATGTGCTGGTCAGCCTGCCGGGGAATTCGGAAGCGCCGCCGATGGTGGTGAACCTGCTGACTCCTGAGGGTGCACAGCCCATCGGCAGCGGCAACGGCATAAACCGCCCTGGCGGCCAGCCGGTTCCGCGTGAGCACGTGGTGGTGCGACTCACCGGCGATACGCAACAGCGTGTTGCTAAGCTCGACGCGCCTGCAGACGTACCCGCGGCGCTGCACGCCCGCCTCGGCTTTGACGAGCGCTATAAAGCAGAATCCGGCTGGGTAAAGGAACAGCCGGCAGCAGCACCACAGGCAGCACCGGTCACGCCGCCGCGGCCGGCGCAGTAATCGAACCCTCCGGAGACATCACATGAAAAAGCATACAGCGACCGCCCTTGTGGCGGTCTTTTTGTGCACCGCGTTTACGGCCAGTGCGGCCACCTGCCGGGCCGGCAGCGCGGCACAGACCGGCAGCGAAGCGGGCTACAACGCGGCTAAAAAAGCGAACGATGCATGGGCTGCCCGCGAAAGCCAGACCTCAGATCAGCTGCAGAGCTGTCTGTCCGGCATCCGTAACATATCCATCAGCCTGCCGAACCTGCCGAGCCTGCAGGACATCATGAACAAGGCGTCAGAGAAGGTCTGCGGTGCGCTGAGCGACAAAATTAACAGCAACCTGCCGACCAGCATTGACCCGTGGCAGTCCTGGGGAATGTAAGGAGAACCCATGCAAAACCCTGAAACGGCCGTACCGGTGACGCCCACGGCCGCCGTCATCTCCGACCCGGAAGCCTTTGAACACGCCGTGCAGGCCCAGCACGCGCGCTCGCTGGGCGCAGAGTTTGCGCGCAGTTGCCTGAAGAAGCTGGGCTGGAGCCTCATCCTGAACGTCATACAGGCCGTCACCATCGGCGTGCTGCTTTTCCTGCTGATGCACGTACCCCGGGAATACCTGGCCACCGAGGGAGGACGCATCACGCCGTTTTACCCTACGGACAAGCCGGTCTGGAGCGAAAGCGATGTGCGGCAGTTCGGCGCGGACACCATCAGCCGGGCCTTCACGCTCGATTTTGTGCACTACCGCGACCAGATCACCGCAGTGTCGACAGACTTTTCTGAGGAAGGCTTTGCCGGCTACAACAGGGCGCTGGTCACCGGCTCCAACATTCTGTCGAGCATCCGGGACAAGCGCATGAACCTGACCAACACCGTGGAGCCGGGCGTCATCACCCGCCGGGGCGTTATCGACGGCCACTACACGTGGGAGTTCCAGTACCCCGTGACGATACGCCTGCAGGGCCAGAACAGCAGTACCCCGCCGCTGCGCTACGTTTTCACGCTGCGCATCCAGCAGGCGGACACGCGGCTCAAGCCGCGCGGCCTCGAGGTCACGCAGACCATCACCAACAACGCAGGATAAGGAGTGGCTATGAGCAACTTTCGCACGCTGGCCCTGTGGCTGGCGCTGTGCGGCAGCGCGGGGGCCGCCACCTCCGCTGGGACCGCCCCGGCGTCCGGCAACAACGGCAGCTGGCGCACCACCGAAGCGACCGGCGGCACGACGCCTGCCGGCCAGACCGCCTCCGGTCAGATGGCGGGGCCACAGCCCGGACAGTCCCTCCCGCCGCCTGTGTCGGTCTCGTACGATCAGGCGGAGGCGACCATCGCCCCGCTGACGCCGGATGAAATCCGGCGGTTGCGGGCGCAGCAGACCGAGCAGAACCGGGCGCTGGCCACGCCGGGCATCACGGCAGTGCCGCGCATCAGCGCGCAGACCGTGAGCCTGCAGCCGGGCGCGAGCCTGCCGCTGGTGCGCACTGCGGTGAACTGGCCCGCCACGGTGAGCTTTATCGACAGCACCGGCGCGCCCTGGAAAATTCTCGGCGATCCGGTGCCGGGTTCGCCTGACATCGACGTGAAGTGGATCCCGGGCATGTCCTTTATGGTCATTACCGCAAAGCGTGACTTCGTGAACACGCTGGTGACCGTGGGGCTCGAGGGCCTGCCGGTACCGCTGCAGATAAGCGTGATGAGCGGCGAGGCCGACACCGCGAAAAAGACCTGGACGGTGGACGCGCGGCTTGACCTGCGTATTCCCCGGCGCGGGCCGGGCGCGGCGCCGGATGCGCCGGGTCCCTCGCGCATCGGGCTGCACGACGACGTGCTGCAGGCGTTCCTTGACGGCGTGCCGCCGTCGGGGGCAAAGCGCCTGAAGACCACCGGCAGCGTGCCGGACACGGCGGTGTGGCAGCAGGGCGATGACCTTTATATCCGCTCGCGCGCGGAAATCCGCGATGAATTCGACACCACGCTCTCGTCGGCCGACGGTACGCACCTGTGGAAGCTGCCGCTGACGCCTCGCGTGGCCTTCTCTGTCGACGGGCGTACCGAAGCCCTCAGCATTGCCCTGGAGTAATCATGAGCGATCAACAGAATACCGGCGGCAGCAATGTCCGCCTGATGATGAGCCTGATAGCGGGCGGCATCATCATCCTCGCAGGTGGCGGCTACTGGCTGTGGAGCTTTTACGCTGCACCGCCGCCCGAGGTTTCCAGCATCAACCTGAACCGGGTGAGCGCCACCACGCCGGTCAGCGCGCCGGAGCAGCCCGACTACCGCGAAAGGCTGCGCGAGAGCAACGCGCTCGGCGCGCAGGCCGCCAGCGCCCGGAATACAAGCTTTATTGCCAGCATTCCGCTGCAGCAGGATGTGATTACGCCTGCAGTGAGGCCGGTGGCTGTGCCGGCAGCGACCTCTGCTCCGCCGTCGCGACCCCAGAGCGGCGGGCGCACGCAGGAACAGGAGAAGGCGCTGGCTGAGGCGCGAACAAAGTCGCTGACTGCGCTGCTCGCGAAGATGCAGGCAGAGCCGAAAACAGACGACCTGCCCACGGCGCAGCTGCTGGGCGGCAAGGAAACCGGCTGGGCAGGCTGGCGTGATTCACTGCCGGGCAGCGCCGTGCAGCAGGCCACAGTGCGCAGCCGTCAGGACGCCGCGAACACACCACCGGCGACCATGGTGGTGGCACCGTACTGGCGCGGTCCGGGGAAAATCTGTACCGGTGTCGACTCAGACAACGGCACCACGCCGGTTCTGGGATGCATTGAGACGGGCCAGTATGCGGGCGCGAGACTCAAGGCCCCTGAAGGGGCGAAGCTCTCCGGCGACGGCGTCATCATTCACTTCACCACCATGACGCTGAACGGGCAGTCCTACAAAGTGGATGCCTACGCGCTGGATGACAAAACCCTCGTGGCCAACATCGCCAGCGACGTTGACCATCACTACTTTCGCCGCATCGTGCTGCCTTCCATCTTCGGCGGAGCCGGGGAGGCGGGACAGCTTTATGCGCAGTCCAACACGCAGTTGCTGAGCAACGGTTTTAACACCGTCACGGCCCGTCCCGGACTCCCTGACCCCACGGTTGTCGCGGGGGTTATTGCCGGGGGCATGGCCCAGCGCGCGGGACAGGTGCTGACGAACGATGCCGCCCGGCTGCCGGACCGGACCGTCTATGTTCACAATGGCGATGTGGTGGCCATTCAGTTCATGAGTCCGGTGTACAGCACGGATGCACTCCCGCCGGAGGGGGCAGTCCAGTCAGCGGTCAGCCCGTACACGGCAGCGCCCGCGGCCCTGAGCAGTAATCCGACCCCGACCGCCGCGGACCTGCGTGCGGAAACGCAGGCGCGCATCCGCGCCGCTCAACAGAGAGGTACTTCCCGTGACTGAATTCGATCCGCAGCCAGAGATAACTGCACCGGCGTCACCGGCAGCCCCCCCGCCCGCGCCGCAACAGCAGAGCTTTCTGACGCGCCCGGTATTGCTTGGCTATTCCCTGCCCTGGCTTCTGGCCATTCTGGTGGGGATGAGCGTCGTCGCCTGGTACCTTTTCTGGCCGTCGTCCTCATCGCAGGACGCCAGCCAGCGGGCCTTCGGGCAGGATGCCGGCCTCGTGGCCGTTCAGCGACCTGCGGCGACTATACCGTTGCAGACCGGCGGGCTCAGTGTTCCCGTTACGGCGGGTGCCGGCGGAACGGGCGGCAGCGCGCCGGAGGACCTGGCCTCGCTCATTCACGAGAGCCGGGAGTTTGAGGCGGCCAACCGGGAAGCCATCAGTCGCCTGTCGGACACGGTGCGCGCGCAGACGAAGGCGCTCACCGCGCTGCAGCAGCAGCTTGACGGAGTGGCACAGGAGAACGCGCGTCTGGGCAATCTGGTCACCGTGCTGGCCGTTCGCCCCGCGCCGGACGCGCCGGGGCACGCGACCGGGCGCAAAAGCACGCGCTCTGCGCTTGCCGGCATGCGGCTTGAAAGCCTGCAGGACGGCATGGCGTGGATCAGCTGGCAGGGCCGGACGTGGGCGGTACAGTCCGGCGACAGCCTCGGCGGCGTGACGGTGCGCGATATCAACGCGGCGGAGCGCAGCGTCACGACCAGCGCCGGCGTGCTGCGCTAGGGAGGCGTCATGAACGGTTCTATCGACGGCATTCAGATGCTGGCTAACCTGGCCGCCGGGCTCCAGAGCTCTTTTATTAACCTTGCCCTGACGCTGGGGTCACTGTTCGGGGTGCTCGGCGCCGGCGGCTTCCTCATCCGGCAGTCATGGCTTGCCCGCAGGGCGCCCGGGCAGACGGTCAGCGGCGGTGGCGTGGTTGCCTGGATACTGCTGTGCGGCTGCCTGGTGGGGCTGGACCAGCTCATCGGCGCCGGTGCGCGTCAGGTGGGCTGGCAGGTCTCGTTTGACGCCATCAGCTACGTTGACCAGGGCACCTTCGGACAGGGGGCGGTGGCGGCCAACGCCCTGCTGAGCCTGCTGCGCATGATCGGCGTGTGGTTCGCGCTCTCCGGCGTGCTGCTGTGGCGCCGCTCGCGCAAGGACGGGCACTCCGGCCTGACGGCGGGCAACGACGTCAGCCAGGGCTCCGTGAAATTTATTATCGGCGTGATGTTTGTGTGTAGCCCCTACCTGCTTGACGCCCTGCAGAAAACCCTCGGCCTGCACTGATGCGGCCGTTCAGCCTTACGTCCATGCGGACGGACTCAACCGGCCATCCGGCCATTTTCTAAAGGAAAATACCATGCTTACTCGCCTTTACCGCGCGGCCTTTGTCCGCGCGCTCATGCTGTCTGAAACCCTGCGCAGGCTGACCCTGCGCGGCGTGTGCGCCTGGATGGCGCTAATCTCACCGGTTGCCCTGGCTGACGGGGACCTGGCGGATATGGCTAAGGCCGGGGCCGAAGGTGCCAAGTCTGTCCAGAGCAGCGGAGTCACCATTATTCAGGTTGCCGGCTTCTTTGCCGTGGCGGGCGGCATTCTGTCCATCAAGGCCATGAAGAACAACCCGCAGATCAGGCCCTGGATGATTGCGTTGGCCATCATCGGCGGCCTGCTGGCTATCGGGATAACGGAAATCATCAAGCGCGGCATGACCCAGATTAACCTGGCACCCGTCACCGTCAGTTAATGCCCTGAGCCGTCCTCCGGGGCGGCACTGACCCCTTTATCTTCTTCGTCCATCCGGAGCTCCATGATGAAAACCTTATTCCGCACGGCAACGGCCGTCACCTTACTGGCCGGCCTCAGTGCCGGTGCGTTTGCCGGCCAGCCGCAGGGCGACGCGGACATCAGTCAGAAACTTGACCAGCTCAATGCCACCGCGCAGGTTATCGACACCCGCCTGCAGCAGATCCTCGTGCAGCTGAACCAGAGCGCGCAGACCGGCGTCTGCTGGCTGGGCGGTAAATCGTTCAGCCAGGGGGCAAAAATCGTAACGGAGATGGCCGGTACCACTGCCACCGCGACCTGCAGCGTTCAGGAGAAAACAGGCTGGCCTGCATGGAAAAAAGACGATGTCAGTGTGAAATAAACAGGCAGATTCCGGGAGGGCGCAGAATGCTGCGCCTGTCCGTCCGGTTAACGCCTGGGTACTGACTGTCCCCCCGAACCTGGAAGAGAAAAACAGTGTCGGCAGGCGCATAAGGCTGTCGTTACTTTCCGGGCGCTCATAACGCCGTCCAGCGCATCATTTCCTGCTCCCTGAACCTCAACGCTTATCCGTCTGACTTTACCCCATCAGGCCCGGCCTGTAAGGACTCCTTATGTCTTTAAATCACCCCCCCGTATCAGCAGAGGGGCTACAGCCGCTCATCCCGGACGTCAGCGGCGAAGACGTGCCCCCCAGACCCGTCTCTGCTGAACCCGGTCCGCCCTGTCGGTGCTGCGGGACACGTGCGCAGCGCATGTGGCAGGGGCCGGACGCACAGCCGCTCTGCACGCTGTGCTGGCTGACCCTGAACCTGGACAGCCCGACGGCCGCCCACGGGCACCTGGCCTGGCTGCCGGATGCGCCAGCGGCCGACCTCATTAACCTGCAGCGCCGCGCGCTTATCGGGCAGCACAGCGACAGCAGAGACGTGCGTAAGGCGTCACGGAAGGTCTGGAACTGGCTTGCCCGCCACGCGCGCGAGGTGGAAGGGCAGTGGGGTACCTCCCGGGCGCCGGAGTTCGCGGCGGCCTTCGGGCGACTGCCGCCCCTGAAGCGACAGGCGCTGCAGCAGCGCCTGGAGGGCTGCGTGCTCATCCTGCCCTCTGACGCATTCACAGACCTGACCCTGCTGCTGCCGCTGGGGCGCACGGCTGAAAGCGCCGTGCACACCCCGTCCTGGAATACCTATACCCGGAGCAACCTGTATGCCAAACCGCCTCATCCGCTGGGCTGAAGATATTATTACCGCAGTGACGCGCTTTGCCGTGTCGCGCGACCTGCCCGATTACGGCGACCTGGAAACCGTGGTGCGCCTGACGAAGGATGACCGCATCCGCCATCCCGACCTGACCGCCCCGTACATCATGGTCACGCACAGCGGCGACTACCTGTCGGTGTATGAGATTGCCGGCAGCTACCGCGAGTCGGACGAAACGCTGCCGGCCGCGGAGAACGACGCGTGGCAGGGGCGCCTGCAGCGCATGACCGAAACGCTGACTGCGCACTATCGCTACGCGGGGCACCGCATCAGCATCGTGCACGAGTGCTCACCAGAGGGCGGAAAGGACGACATCCGGCAGCTGCTGGCACCGCAGTATCAGTCGCTGAAGCGCACCGGGCTGAAGCTGCAGTACCTGCTGGACGAGCAGGTAGAGAAGCTCTCTCCCTGGGTGAACCGCGAGCGTACCTGGCTTGTGTGCTACACCGGCCGGGGCGTGCTGGCCGGGCACGAGTTGCGCGACGAAAACGCGCGCCTGAGTGACCTGATAAAGGCCAGCCCCGCCGCCGCATTCGGGCAGAATCCGCTGCTCACCGAACTGGCAGGGCTTAAAATCCGCCATGACGCCTTCCTCTCGCAGGTGGAGCGGGCGCTCGGCGACAGTGGCAAAGGGGTGCTGATGCGTCGCATTGATGCCCACGAAGCGGGCCGGGTCCTGCGCGCGCAGATAGACCCCGGTACGGGAACGGTCTGGCAGCCGTTGCTGCCGGATGACCATATTATTCCTCGCGGGGTACGTCAGGGTGCGGATGCCACCGCGCTGCTGGCACCCTGGCTGAACTTTCAGGTGATGGGCGCGCACGTCGACGAGATACGCAACAACCTGCTGAAAATTAACGGGGTATGGCACGGCACGGTGGCCGTGAACCTCGGGCCGCAGAATCCGCAGAGCTTTGCGAGGCTGCGCGAACTTATCCCGCGCAGCGTGCCGTTCCGCATCCGTCAGGACCTGATGCCGGGCGGCATGCGCCGGCTGGGGATTAAGCAGGGGGTGCTGAGCTTTACCGAATGGGTGCCCGGCCTGAAGCCGGTTTTCCGGTCAGTTTCACTGCTGGCAGAGCGCGAAATGCACGAGCCGGTGTGCGTGATGACCATTACCGCCGCCACCTGGGGAGATTCACCGGAGACGGTGACCCGTAACCTCACGCTGCTGCAGCAGGCGCTGGGCTCGTGGGGCATATGCGGCGTGACCCAGACCTTCGGGGACCCGGTAAGGGCCTGGGTCGCCACGCTCACCGCATCCTCGGCGGCCAGCGGGCCGTGCCTGATGTACCCGCCACTGTCCCAGGCGCTGAACCTGATGCCGCTCACCCGCCCGACGACGGCGTGGAGTGAAGAGGGGAACGCGGCGTTTACCTCGCCTGACGGTAAACTGATGCCGGTGGCGCTTTCGGCGTCTAACCAGACCAAGAAAACCACCATCGTGGCGGGCGAGTCCGGGGGCGGTAAATCAGTGCTGATAAACCGGCAGCCGATAGCGCTGGCGATGTCCGCGCAGAAGCAGCTGCCGTTTTTCGCGGGAATTGACAAGGGATTCAGCTCGGTGGGCATGGTGTCGATACTGCGCGCGGCGCTGCCGCCGGAGCGGCAGGACGAGGTGCTGAGCGTTATCCTGCGCAACGATGCTGAACACTGCCGTAACCTGTTCGATATCCAGCTGGGCCTGACCGCGCCGCTCAGCTACGAGTCAGAGTTTATGGAGAACGCGCTCACCGCGCTGTGCATTGACCCGGGCACGGGTGAGCCGCCGAACGGGCGCGACACGCCGGCTATCCTGCGCCGGCTGGTGAGCGATTCGTTCAAAGCCTGTCGCGAGGAGCCGCGACGCTACGGCCCGGGTCTCGTGCCTGAGGTCGACGCGGCGATCGAGGCTGCCGCCATCTGGGACGCGCACCCGGAATACCGGGACAACGCCACCTGGTACGAGGTGCGGGACCTGCTTCAGGACGCCGGCCACACGGAGGCGGCGCAGCGGGCGCAGTTCCAGGCGGTGCCTGAGCTTGCCGACATGGCGCCACGCCTGTCGTCGGCCGATTATCAGGACATGTACGGCAGCATCCAGCGCGACGGCAGCCGTGAACCCTTAACTGAATACATTGCCCGCTGCCTGCGCGACGCCTGCGGGCAGTACCGCATGTTTGCCGGGCGCACGCGCTTCATGATAAGCCCGAAGGCGCGCGTCATCACGGTTGATATTCAGTACGTTGCCGGCAACAAGTCGAAGGCGGGCTACCTGCAGACCGGCATGATGTATCTGTTCGCCGGGCACATCGCAGGCGGCGACTTCGTGTTGCCGCAGTATCAGGACGAGCTCTTTCCCGCGCTGCACACGCGCTGGCATGCTATACACCGCACGCGCGTGCAGCAGCTGGACGAGGAGGTCAAAACAAAACAGTACGACGAGCTGCACAACGCGAAAGGCGTGCCCTTTATCTTCCCGATGCTCGAGACCGACAACCGCGAGGAACGCAAGTTTGGCGTGCGTACCGTGCTGTCCTCGCAGTACTTCCGCGACATGCCCGAGGCGCTGCGCCAGTCCGCGAACAACGTCTACATGGTGGGCGTCGACCCGGAGGACCGCCGTCTTCTCCAGGAGCGCTTTAATGTGCCGGACGTGACGCTGGACCGCTTTGATCGCATGGGCAGCGGACCGTCGGCCGACGGCAGCGGCGTGCCGTTCCTCGGCATCTTTCGCATCAAAGGGGGCAGCACCATCGCCCACATCATGAAAAACACGGTGGGTCCGGAGGAGCTGTGGGGGCACAGCACCACGCCGGTGGACATGTCGCTGCGCCGGACGATTGAAAGCGACGTCGGGGCCGACACGGCCCGCCGCATTCTCGGACGCTTCTTCCCCAACGGCAGCGCCGAAAAAGTCATCGAGCACCGTCGCCGCACCGCCGGCGAAAAGGGCGGGGAGAGCTTCATCCGGGCGCTTGCCACCGAGCTTATTGATAAACAGGGCTACGACCTCTGACCCTTCAGGAGTACTGATATGCAGTCAACCCCATACCGGCGCCCCGCGGGCCGCCGGTGGCTTGCCGCCTGCGTGCTGGCGGCGCTTTCCCCCGGAGCCCTGGCCTATCCCGTTGAGGTGATGACCAGTATCCCGGTACAGACGGTCATCCAGCCTGCGCTCGGCACCATGCAGACCACGCTGGCCGAAATCCTCTCAGCCGAAACCGAAACCGGTACGGCCGTGGTGCAGAGTGCCGACAAAGTCACCACGGCCGTCACGGAGGCGGCCCGCACCCAGCGCGAAGCCGAGAACTTTAACCGGCAGGCGGACCGGCTGGAAAAGGCCCGCGCGGCCTATACGGTGCCGGACAGCATCTGCAGCGAGTCGGCCTCCGGCACGGCCGCGCAGGTGAGCCAGGCAACGCGGGCGGCGGCGTCCAGGCTTGCCGGCGGCAGCGGCGTGTCGAGTGCGGCCGTGCGCGAAACGCTGGCTAGCCTCCCGACGTCGCCCCGTCAGGGGGGCTACCGCAGCGCACTCATTCACGCCGCCTACTGCACGGCGGAGGAGGCAAACCGCTACGGGGGGACCGGGCTGTGTCCGTCCGTCTCCGCGCTTCCCGGCGGCGACACCGAGGCCCGGTCGCTTTACGACGGCGCGGGGCCGGCGGGCAAAGACCCGGAGCTGACCTTTACCCAGGCGCAGACGGACGCGGCCATGGCTTACGTGAACAACTCTGCAAAGCTTGATGCCGGACGCACGCCGGGCAAGGGCGAAATTCAGACCGCGACCGGGCAGGAGTATCAGGGCCTGCTCACGCAGTACAAGGCCATGCAGAGCGCGGCCATGCAGCCGCAGCTGGACATGGTGGCGGCGAGCCAGCCGCAGGACGCCACGCAGGCGGCACTGACCGAGGCGCGGCAGGCGCCGTCGGCGGAAAGTTACTTCCAGCAGACCGCATCCGCGCAGGCAAAGCAGACCGGCACCATGAGCGAGCGCGAATTTGAGGCGTTCGAAGTCGGTCGCCGCTACGCCAACACCGCGTGGGTCACCGACCTGCAGGCCATGGACGGCGACAACCTGGCGCGTGAAATGGCGCGTCAGCAGAGTCTGGCCAACTGGCTGGCGCTGGGCATTAAAAATGAGCTGCGTCAGGCCAACATCATCAGCGGCCAGCTTCTGGCGCTGGCGGCAAAAAATGAATACGCCCCGCAGCTGCAGGCGCTGTCCCCGCAGATGAGCGCCGGCGTGAGCGCACAGTAACCTTTCCGGAGTATCACATGACGACAAGCGGTTCCTTCGCGCCGGACACCGGCGCGCTTTCATCCCTGCTGGACGCGGGCAGCGGCCCGGTGCTGGTGCTGGACCCCTGCGGTGAACTGTGGGAGGCGTTCTGGCAGGCGCCTGTCTGGAAAAAACTCTGGCAGGCCTGGCGCCTGGCGCCCGGGCAGACGCAGGAGGGCGACGTCTGGGACGTGCTGGCCGCGATGGGCAGCGTCAACGCAGCGGACGGCAGTCAGTGCCTGGCCGCCGAACTTTTTCCCGCGGACAGTCACAGCGACCTGACGCGCCGCCTCATGACCTGCATCCTGGCGTTCGCGGACGACACGGGGCATTTCAGCGGATCCCCGGCCGGGCTCGGTGCGCTGGCCGGTCAGCTCTGGGCCGGCGACCTCTGGAGCACCCTTGCCCGCTGGAGCCGCCAGTATCCGTACCATCCCTCGCTGCAGGCAGCCCGGGCGCTGCTCACGCTTGAGGGCGCCAGCGAATCGGAAGCCGCCATCCGCAGGCGCATGGAAATCTTTCACCATCCGCACGTGGCGGAGACCTTCACGGGCGCACCGGGGCTCAGCCTCAGCACGCTCAGGCTGCGGCCGGGACAGGTCATCTTCCTGACGCCCGACATCCGCTGCATGGAAAGTGAAGACCTGACGTCCGTGTACGGCTTCCTCGCGGGCGGCCTGCAGGCGATGGCGTCGCTTCATCACGTGACGTTCTCGCGCGTTGAGCCGGTCCTGACCCCGGAAGGAGGCACCCTGTGAAAGATAACGACACCGCCGCCCGGCAGGACGGCGCGAAACCCGCCCGCATCACCGCGAAGCGTGCGGGCTGGGTAGCCCTGAATATCGTGCTGCCGGCGTGGGAGGTCTCCAGCGTGGCCCGCCACGCCGGGCGCAACGTCACTCGCCTGTGGCAGCGGCTGCGCGACGTCACGGCCGGACGCGGGGCCGGCGACTACCGCCCTGCGGACTGGGCGCAGGCGGTGACAGACACCGGTCTGACGCCAGAGCGCCTGGCGCGCAACCTGCGTATCAGCCGCTGGATATGGTGGGGGCTGATGTGGCTCACCGGCCTGCCGGTGACGGGCTTTCTGTTTGCGCTGACTGCTGCAGGCAGCAGCATCAGCGGAACCGGCTGGCTGCGCGTGGGCTGCGTCATGCTCGTACTGATAATGCTGTCAGCGACCGGCTTCGTTCAGGCTCTTGCCATGAGCTTCCGCCTGTGGCAGCTGACGGAAAAGCGGGTGTCGGCGTCAGAGAACGGCAGTTTTCAGGCTTACCTGCAGGAAACGCGCTGGTGCCGGCAGGTGCTGAGCGGCGGGCTGCTGTGAGTGGACAGGCGATGACCACTGCAAAATTTTGAAATCCTTCATCCCTCTTACCGGAGTCATCATCATGAAAAAAGGGTTAATCATTGTGTGTGCGGTTTTGTTTCTGGCTGGTATTGCTTTATATGGTCACTATGAAACTGAACGACTCATGAACGGATCACACAGAGGACAGCTGGGGAGCCGGAACGGATAACCCTGATGACGTCCGCTGCGTTCACGTGCCGGTCTGGCTGTTTCTTCTGTAGCATCTATACTTTCCCGCCCAGGATTAATCTCAGTCACCGTGGCGGATATGCCCGGGACCCGCGACGGACTGCCTTACACACCAGAAAGAGGTAAGACATGTATATCCGACTGGATCTCTTTGCCGACATGCTCCGCATCCGGCCGGGCGACCTGCTGCAGGCGGTGCGCACGGACGGGATGCTGGACGGTCTTCCCCTTCCACACAGTCGTCAGGTACGCGGTGCCGCCGTGATGTTCCTGCAGGAGGAGGCCATCGCCTTCGCAGAGCAGTGGCAGACGCGTTCATCTGTTCCTTCTGCTCCGGAGGCCGGTGAGGCACTGGTCTCGCTGGACGCGTTCGCCCGCCAGGCCGGCATCGCGCCGCTGGCGCTCTGGCAGGCCGTCGGCGGCGGTAAACCGCTCAGGGGGCTGATTCTGCCGGTGGCGGTGAAAGCCCAGGGCGGCCAGCTGATGTTTTCCGCGAGGGAGGCCGGGCGGTTTGCCGAAGCGTACAAACAGCGTCTGACAAAAAAGTAATCTGAATCAGCGTATTGCCCGTATTTCTTCCGGACTGACACATACTGTCCGGCGCATTCGCTGATGCGTAATCAACAAAAGGAGCAGGGATGACCCGCACCGAATGGCTTATGAAGTTCCGGCGCTGCCGGAACATCGAGACGCTGGAAAAAGTGTATGAACACCTGAGCTATACCGGAGACCCCGGAGAAGAATTTGCCATGACGCAGGCTTATGACCACCGTAAGGCAGAATTCGCCGCCGGTAAGCTGTTTGACCGCGTCCCCGCGCACGTCTGGCAGTACGTGAAGTAATCTTCTGACGCCGTCCTGCCCGGGCGGCCAATCCTTCGCCGGCTCCCGGCGCATTCAGGAACCCTGACATGTTGAAAACAACGCTGAGTTTTACCGCCCGGGTGGGCGGACTGGTGCTTCTTATGTGCCTGTGCAGGTCACAGGCGCAACCCCTGACGGAAGCTGTCCACACAGGAAACTTACCGGTCATGGGATGGACAGTGCTTTCCGGACTGGCATTAACGAACGCCGCCTGCATGCTGTCGCTGATGCAACGTATGGCTGCTTTTATCCTCAGCCTGATTTACCCGAGGGCTGATGTATAAAAGATTTTTCAGGCCTCATCATCTCTGCGAGACACAGCCCTCTGCTGTGCCGCTGACACACACCTGACACGGCCGCACAGCGGCGCCCACTCTTTCCTATCCGGTCAGCTCCTGACCCGCAGGTAAACCATGAAGCTACTGACAAAAATTCAGGCGGCGGCTCTGCTGTGCGCCGCGTCCTGCCCGGCGCTTGCCGACGGCGTGGACTACCAGACCATCAGCGACGCCGCCAGCAAGACCGGTGACCTTTCCCGTCAGGCGCTGGTGATGATATTCGGCGACGTGGTGCTCACGCCTTTTCAGCCGGGGCAGGTCACGCTCATCGGCTCGCTGTTTGCGCTGCTGAACGGCGTCCTGTGTGCCGTGGCGCTCTTTTATTTTCTTGTCGTTACGCTGAAAACACTGTTCAAAGGCGGCCAGGACGGCAGGGTGTTCAGCACCGGGCGCACCTGGCTTCACCCCGTGATGAGCTTTGCCGGCTTTATCACGCTCATCCCCACCGCGTCAGGCTGGTCGCTGTCGCAGCTGATGATGCTGTGGGCGGCGTCCACCATGGGCATCGGCAGCGCGAACCTGTTTACGGACAAGGCGGCCGACATGATAAGCAGCGGCATGTCGCTGGTCGTGCAGCCCACGGCACCCTCCACGCGGTCGGCGGCGCGCGCGGTATTCGAGATGAACCTGTGTAAATACGCCACCAACAGCGAGCTGACCACGCTCTATCAGGACGGTCAGGCCCGCACGGCGCTGATGCAGACGAAGGGGGGAAACGGCGACTACACCACCGGCAACGGCAGCGCGATTTGCGGCAGCGCCCGCATTCCGGAGCCGTCGGCCGGCGTGCTGGACAGCCTGTTCGGCTCGGCGGTCAACACATCCAGCGTTACCACGGCATCGCGTGGGGCTCTGGACACCATGCAGTCCACGCTTGACGCCGCCGCGCAGGCTTACGTCGATGCCTACCTGAACCGGCGTGATAAAGACACCGGTCAGCTTGTCGATCCTGAAACGAGCATTCAGAACGCGGCCGCTGCCTATGAAACCACCGTCAACAACGCGCTGAACCAGCTGAACTACAGGGATTCGCTGCAGAGTCAGCTGACAACGCAGCTCAAGACCTACGGGTGGATTTCGCTGGGTGCCTGGTACAACACCTTTGCGACGGCCAACAGCAAAACGAACGAGGTGGCCAATGCGTCACCGGTGACGTCAGGGGCGAGCCTGCACGGCGAAACCGGCACCGGTGACCTGTACCATCAGGTGTTTACGGCCTACCGTTCGCAGGTGCAGAACAGCACCTATACGGCCCCGCTGGGCACGCAGACGGCTAAGGATGATGGGGCCGCGGTAAATGCAGCAGATCCGGATGCCATATTTGTTGGCATCTTCAAAAGCCCAATGCAAAAGCTTACGACTACCCTAGCTACTTGGAAGATCGGTAATGAAGCTGATTTTTCTAATCAGGTAAATCCATTAATAAAAATGCAAACGGTCGGCGACTACACACTTTTCGCGTCTGAAAGTGCGCTTACTACCTACACGCTCGTTTACGCAGCAGCTTCTGCTGCAGACAATTCGTTGCTTGGAACCGTTGGAAGAATACTCCCATTCAACGTAACTGCTGCCGCTAAGGATGTTCTGACAGAGCTTTCGCCGCCCTTTTATTTTCTGTTGTTACTGCTGTTTGCCGTCGGGTTTTCACTGGCGGTGTTTTTACCTGCCGTACCGTTTCTTTACTGGATGGTGGGGGTGTTTAACTGGCTGGTCAGCGTCATGGTCGGCTGTGCTGCCGGACCGATGTGGTCTGCAACGCACCTGGGGGCTGAAGAAGATAAGGGCAGCCGCAGCGCCTACGGCTATATCTTTCTGATTGATATGATGCTGCGCCCCTCGCTGATGGTGCTGGGGTTCTTCTTTGCCTCTGTGGCGGTAATGGCAGGCGGAACATTACTGAACCTGCTGTTCGGGACCGCACTGGCCAACGCTAACGCTGATTCGATCATTGGCGTATTTAAAATGGTGGGGTGGCTGCTGATTTACGCCCGAATCGCGACTTTCGGGGTCACGCGGGTATTCGGCCTGCAGGCCACGCTGGCTGACTATGTCATTACGTTCCTGGGCGGTGCAGGTATGGCGGGCATCATGGGCGGGCTGGTTGATGACGTCAAAGGGATGTTCGGTGCGTTTGGCGGCGGCACACGAAGAACCCCGGGCCTTCAGACAGTCACTAACCCTGAGGGGCCAAATAATAAAGACGGGGTGAAGTAATTATACCTGGCTTTATTTACAGTTCTGCGTATAATTTAATCAGAGAGACTGCGGCAGGAGGATGCCATGAAAACAGTACAACGCCATGATAACTGGTTTGATTTTATCTGGGCTTTAACTCGAGTTCTATATTATTTCTTGGCCCTGCCATGCTTGGTCATTCTGGCACTTGCTACGCTAGTGGGTATTTTTGGTAACACCATGGTGCGTGCTGACGGAGGATATTATTTCTTCTCGTTACTAATATGGACAGCTATTCTGATACCTCTTGGATTTCGCCGTTTCAAAATCATTAGTCGTCGTCACCAGCTCAAAAAGATGGTCGCGCTTCTCACCAGTGATGAGCGTTTCAGCCCGCTGAAGCAGCATCAGGTGATGGATGCGGGGCAGGGTAAATATCTGGGTATCGATACCCGGTCCGGCAATATTCTGTACGTTCACATGGTGAAGAAGGGCATCGTTGACGTTATCGGTCTGACCATGCGCGACTGGACGGAACGCGAGCTGGAAGGCAGCACGCTGCGGATTAACACGAAAATGCCTGAAGTGCCGGTGCTGAGCATTAATGCCCATCCGACGGTGTCTAAAGAGCTGTTTAACACGCTCGGCGCGATGAGCCACAACAGCTACGCGGAATCCTTCCCCCAGGAGCCGTGGCCACTGCACGTGAGTCTTCAGAGCCGCTTTGTTGAGTTTGAACACGACGTGGTGGTGCCTCAGGCCGGCAACTGATTTCCCCTGACATCCTGACGCATTTCTCCTGACACCGGCCCCGCGCCGGTGTTTTCTTATCTGCAGTCCGGCGGGCCGCTGCGCCCGTCTCCGCTTCCGGAAACGCTCACATGAATACCTATCACCCGAACGCCGCCGGCAGTAACGAGCCGGCCATGGTGCTGATGACCTTTTGCCTGGGACTCCTGCTCTGCTGGCTCTTTTTTTCGGACTTCGTGCGCTGGAGCTGCTGGTTTATTTACTGGCTGTGGCGCCTTGCCGACTTCCCTCATATACACCGCTACGCCGCTGAACGTATCAACCTGCTGGCCACGACCGGCAACGGGGCGGAGTCTGTCGGGCTCAGCGAATGGCGCGATGTCATGAATCACACGGCCGGCATCCTGTTTGTGCCCATGGTACCGCTGGTTGCCGTGACCGGCTGGGCGCTGGCGCGTCATCCTGCGCTGGGCTTCCGGAGCCGTCGGGCGATCGACATTCACTCGCTGCCCCGGGTGATGGTCACCTTCGCGCCCTCGGTTATCCCGGTGCTCTCCGGGCACCTCAGTGACGGCCTGATGAACGACACCACGCCGGAAAACGCCTGGGCGCAGAAGCCTGAGGAGTTTGCGGAGCAGCACGGCCTGGTTAAACGGCGGGTGCTCGACCGCGAGGCGGCGACGGCCTTATTTGACGCGCAGGCCGGTCGCGTGATGACGCCACCGGCGCAGTGGCAGCCATTTGAGCGCGCGCTGCTGGCCGTGTTCGGCCTGCAGGTGTTCAGCGATGACCGTAAGGCGGCCACCCGGCTGCTGGACGACCTGAACCGTTCGTGCCTGATTCGCCGGCCGTTCCGCGCGCCCGAATTTCGCAGCGTACCCGACTGGCAGGTTTCTGAAAAGCACGTGGCGCGCGTACTGGCCAGTCCGGGGGTGAGCGAATGGCTGAAAACGCACCGGACGGTACGTTCCGCCCTGGCCGGACTCTACGGCCGCGACCTGCGTCTGCCGCCAGCCCGGTTCCGCTGGCTGAAGGGCTGCGACCGCACGCTGTGGTACGGGCTGCACACCGCCGACACCGCCAAGGTGTTCGTTGAGGGGGCGGGCATCGTCGCGCAGGCCCGGGCAGAGCAGCTGGCCGCCCGGCTCGGTCTGCCGTGCCCGCCGCTGATGACCGGTGAGGCTGTCGACGGGCTGCAACTGGAACTCGAGTCGCTCGGGCTCGTATATGCACGCGACCCGCGGCCCGAGCGGGCGAAAAAGCCGCGCGACATGCCGTTCCCTGACGCACTTTATCTGCCCGGTGAGGGCGAAGACGAATTTTCTGACGGCGCCGGCGTGCGCTGAAACAAGGATATGACGATGACAGTTTCACGCAGAGAAGGCCCGTTCGTGGCCGACATCACCGGTGGGCTGCTGAGCGCGCGCCGCGAAACCTCAGAAGCCGGACGGGGAGCGGGTGGCGCATACTTCCACACCGCGGCGGCGTCAGAGCCGCTTTTTATCCTGCCCGTGGCGGAAATGCCCGGATTTGTGATGCGCGGGGACGGGCTGTATACGCAGCACGCACGCAGTGCGCTGACGGCACTTTACCGCGGCGATGACGCGGCGCAGCTGCTGCGCTGCATTACTGACCTGATGACCACTGTAGAGGGCAAACGCAGCCGGCGACGGGGATTCATACAGTTCTTTTTCGCCGTTGCGGTGGCCTGTCTGACGGGGCTTCTGCTGGGGTTCGCCAGCGAGGCGCTGACTCAGCTGGCGGCGCGGGACACCCGCCTGCTCACTACAGTGGATACCCCTCAGGTGTTTCATCCGGTGCCGGGACCCGCCCGCCTGATGCCTGCTGAACCTGGTGCCGCGGACATGACGCCGTCCTGGCATAAGGGCTGGCGCGTGGACTCACCTGCGCTGATAAAGCCGCCGCAGGCGCAGGCACCGTCCGATGCTGCGCCTGACGACGGCTGGGACCTGCCGCAGAGCGTGCGTTCGGCGCTGCCGGCAAAACTCCACAGCGCGGCGTCACGCGGTCTGTTCACCGTGCCGCTGTCATCCGGTCATGCGCGCACAATTTATGTGTTCGCCGACCCGGCCTGCCCGAACTGCCAGCGCATGGAGCGCCATTTTGAAACCGCCGCCGGCACCGTCAACGTGGTGATATTCCCGGTCACGATTGAGGGGCGCGAGGCATCACTGAAGGCGCTGACGCCCGTGATGGCCCTGCCGGAGGCTGAACGGGCCGCCGCCTGGAAGCAGCTGTTTGCGGCCGACGCCGGCATCGGCGTGCCGGGAGGCGCACAGGTCGCGCCGGCGCCAGCGGACGAGAATCAGGCCGAAACGGCGCGGGGGGCAATTGGCGTCAACGAGGTGGCGTTCCGGGCTTACCGCCTGCCGGGCACCCCCTGGACGATTTCAGACGACGGTCGCTACGTGCCGCAGAGCGTGCTGAGCTCGCCGGCGGCGCTGACGGCCTTTTTAAACGGAGGGGGCCATGACGGACAGTAATTCCGCGATAGACAGTTCGCGCGTCAACCGACACGCTGGCCGCTCGTGGCTTACCGACGTGCTCTGTGAAACCGGCACGCTGGCCTGGGGGATGCTGGCCTCAGTGGGCGCCGGCATCATCTGGCCTGCCACGCTGTTGCTGAGCCTGCCGGTGCTGATGTTCTGGTCGATGGTCGTGGCGCCCGCCGGCCGGTGGACAATGCCGATGCGCATGCCGATGGACATGAACCGCGACGACCCGTCAACGGATCGTCAGGTACCGGCAAAGGTAATGGGCTTTCTGCCGGTGGCCACCGTGCGCATTTACACGAGCCGCGCGGCCGGTATCCTTTACGCCGGCTACCTGCGCGGCAGGGACGCGGGACGCGAGCTCTGGCTTTCGATGGACGACATGACGCGGCACGTGCTGATGTTCGGCACCACCGGCGCCGGGAAAACGGAGACGCTGCTGGGCTGGGTGTTCAACGCACTGTGCTGGGGCAAGGGGGTTATTTTGTCCGACCACAAGGCGCAGAACGACGTGGCGCTGTCCATGATGTCCATGGCCCGCCGCTTTGGCCGTGAGGACGACCTGCGCGTGATGAACTTCATTACCGGTGGCCGCTCGCGCGCGCAGGAGCTGCTGGAAGATGACAGGGGCCGCCCGCAGACCAACAGCACCAATGTGTTCGGCATCGCGCAGGAAACCTATACCATTAACCTGATGGATTCGATGCTGCCGAAAACCGGCGGCAGCGGCGGGGACTGGCAGGAAAAGGCCCGCTCCATGAACCAGGCGCTGGTGACCGCGCTGGTCTATAAGTGCCGGCGCGAGGGCACGGTGATGTCGCAGCGCACCATTCAGTCGCACCTGCCGCTGCGCAAAATCGCCGGGCTCTATGTGCAGGCGGTCCAGGAGCAGTGGCACGAGGAAATCTGCGTGGCGCTGGAGAACTACCTGAGCACGCTGGCCGGTTTTGACATGGACAAGGTGGCCACGCCGTCCGAATGGGATCCGGAGGCGAACCGCCAGCACGGCTACCTGATGCAGCAGTACACGCGCATGCTGAGCCTGTTTAACGACACCTATGGCCACGTGTTTGCGCGCGACGCGGGCGACATTGACCTCCGCGATGTGGTGCACAACGACCGTATCCTGATAGTGCTGGTGCCGGCACTGGAACTGTCTGCCAGCGAAAGCAGCACGCTGGGCCGGCTTTACCAGTCGCAGCTGGCCATGATATTAAGCCAGGACCTCGGCGAAAAGCTCGAAGGACGGCCGGAAGACAACATGAAGGTGCGGAAGTTTAAGGACCGCTTCCCGCTGCTCTGGATTATTGATGAGGTGGGCGCCGGCTACAGCGAAAAACTCGGCGAACTGGCCACGCAGATCCGTTCGCTGGGGTACTGCCTGCTGCTGGCCGGGCAGGAGGTTCAGCGCCTGAAAACGGCGGCGGGTGAGGCCGTCTGGACGCTGATTGCCAACACGGGTACGCGCATCACCGGCAAAATCATGGATCCGAAAGACACGCTGGAAATTCTGCAGCTAATGGCCGGCACCGAATTCCGCGCGCACATGAGCGCGCTGGTGCAGCAGGGCAGCATCATCGGCAGCGGTCTGAGCGAAGACCCCCGCCTGCAGGTCAGCGAAAAGAAAAAGGTCGACGTGGAGGAGGTGCAGAAGCTGCAGGAGGGGGAAAACATCACCCTTTTCAGAGGGGAGGTTATCCGCGGCAGCTCGCTTTACATCAAGGACGCCGATAAGTTTACGAAGGAGCCGGTGCGCATCAACCGGTTTCTGGAGGTCAGTCCGCCTTCTGAGGCCCGGCTGCTGGCAACCATGCCTTACCGTCAGCGCCGCAGCTACGTGCGGGCCGACCGTGTGCAGCGCATTCTGCAGGTGCTGGACGCACCGCCGGGTGCGCAGGATACCAGCCGGCTGGTGCTGACCGACCCGGCGCTGGCTGCGGTCGGTGAGTTCAGCCTCGAATGCGGGTACTGCTGGAAGCGCTCCCCGTCTGCCGCAGTGCGTTCTTCAGTTCTCTGGCATATGGTACTGGAAAGCCTGCCGGCGCGTGGCAGGGGCTACAGGGTCCGCCTGCGTGAACCCCGCCTGATGGGTGTGGGCCGCGAGGCGATTGAGCGGGCGTCGCAGTATCACGTTCCGGTGCCTGCCCGGACGGAACGTACGGGCTGAGCCAGGCACAGAGCCGGCTGGCTATCGAAACGGCCGTTAATATGAGCCGTTACAGGGGTGAGGTGCGCCTCATCATCCGGCCGGAAAGTCAGAGGATATTTTTATGACGCAGCCCCCTAAGAAGACGTCCGGCGACAGCGTATACGTTCATCTGTGGCGGTTCAGTCACGAAGCCGGGGCGATACCGCCGTTTTCCACAGTTATCTTAATTTCATTAAGTCGATGAACTTAGTCAGGAAAAACAATGAAAAAAATGCTCTCTGCTGCCGCACTGTCGGCAGTGCTGTCCCTGTCTGCGGGCGCCTCGTATGCTGCCCCCTCCCTCGACGTCGGTTTTTCGCCGGAGGGCACCGCCCTGAAGGTGGTGCTGAAAACCATTGACGATGCACAAGACAGCCTCCGCCTGATGGCCTACAGCTTCACCTCACCAGAAGTGGTGAAATCGCTGATTGCGGCTAAAAAGCGGGGCGTGGACGTCAGGATAGTCGTGGACTACAAAGGTAACCGTAGCAAAGCCAGCCAGGCGGCGATGAACCTCATCGTTAATGCAGGCATTCCACTTCGCACCAACGCGCAGTACCCGATAATGCACGATAAAGTCATCATCACCGATGGCAGAAGCGTGGAGCTGGGGTCATTTAATTATTCCCGCGCCGCTGCCGAGTCGAATTCCGAGAACGCGCTGGCTGTGCGTGACGTACCGGCGCTGGCACAGACCTACCTGGCACACTGGCAGTCGAGATGGGAAGGTGGACAGGATTGGCACTCAACATATTAATTTAGAAATATAATTGCCCGTTTACAGCACGACAATTAGGTCGCCAGCAGTTGTCGCTGAATATAAATCACTCTCAACATTCTACAGCTATGCTATCCTGCGAAAAAGTAATGCTTTTCTGAGGATGCGGTTATGCCACATACACAGCCTGCTACAGAACAGTCGAAACAAAAACAGACTAGAAATCGCAAGCACCCTATGAGCGACTCTGAACGCCAGTTATCTTATGTGGCACGTAAAAGAGAAGCACTTAAAGAGATAAAGATCTTTGTTGAGCCTGATCTCAAAAAGGCCTTAATGCGTATGTGCGAGGATGAAGGCGTAACACAAGCCGACATTCTACAGCGTTTGATCAAGCATGAAGCTGAGTTGAAAGGGAAATTATAGTGGGTTCACGTTATTGCTAGCTGTAGCAATGGGTGATAGATTACGGATCGTTTAGGATTTTGGTTTGCCGCGCCTAAAGGTGGCAGGAGACTGGTACTGACAGATTACTGAAGACCAGCAAAAAGAAAACCCCGATAATCTTCCTCCGAGTTTGGCGACCTAGAGAAGACTAACGGGGCTCACTGAATCTGCATAGAAGCTGTTGCTCTATGCGGGGAGTATAGTTTTATGCCCGGAAAACTGCAATACCTTCTGTGCTTACTCCTTCTGTGCAACATAAGCGCAGGATGGTTTGAATAAGCAGGTAACTGAAAACACTTCATTTTACCGGCAGGTAAAAAATCCTAATCCGGAATTTATTCCTGAAAAAGGAAAGAAAACCCTGCCGTTCTGCGAAAAGATTCGTGAGAAAGCGGCGGGTTTCACCCGACGCATCGAGTTCCAGACGCTGGTTGCGATGTCGATCGCCCGCGGTGAACGCCGCCGCCGTCCGCCGGAACTCCGTATGCGGGCCCTTGAAGCTTCGCTGCAGGCGCTGTGCCACTACTTTAATCCGCTGGCCAACCGCGTAGGCGCCTCGCTTACCACCATGAGCATCCGCTGCGGGCTGGCCACGGAGAAAAAACGCCTTTCCATCACCCGCTTTACCGGTGCGTGCCATACGCTTGAACAACTGAAACTCATCACTTACAACACCGAATACGACAAAGAGATTGGCTGCAACATCCCGACGGACATCACCTTTACGCCGCTGATGTGGCAGGTGCTGGACGTGTCCGAGGAGGCCGTTGCGGCCGCGCGCCGCAGCCGCATCGAGTGGGAAAACCGCCGACGCGAGAAGAAAGGCCTGCCGCGCGCTGACGCCGGCGAGCTCATCAGCGCCGCCTGGTCGTTCGTCCGCGAACGCTTTCGCGAGTACCAGAAGTCGCGCCGCGAGCACGGCATGAAGCGCCACCGCGCGCGCAAAGACGCGCCGCGTACGCGCAAGGACATCGAGCAGCTGGTCCGCCTGCAGCTGCAGAAAGAAATCCGCAACGGCCGCTTCTTTGGCGGCCTCGATGCGGTACGCGCGGAGATAGAGCGTCGCGTCACCGAGCGTATGAAGCTGTCGCGTGGCCATTACGCGCGACTCGGAGATGATCTGCTGGTCACGACCTGACGGCCGTCGCGGTAGTCTCCTTAACACGCTGGCGCCCGCGCGCCGGATGACCCCTGCCTGCTGCCCGGCACCTGAAGCCGGCTTTTCACTTCTCCTGCCCAGAATCCAGCTATCCGGTTTGCGCCGGAGGCCTCCCCACGCCTGCAGAACGCCATTCGAACAAAACTCATCCGCATCAGCCCCTTAGCAACGCTCCCGGAATGCGATCAAGCGCACGCTATTTCACTGCACTGACGTCGTCACGCCCCGTTTCCGAGTTATCCACATTAACCGCGAGAGGGTATGATTTTTATCTTCCGGCCGGACAGTGTGTTAACCGCTGAACGGAATTTTTACAAACCGCGATGATCCCTTTAAAAACCCGATCTCCTTTCTTTTAAAAAACTGTTATTACTTACCTTTAAAGAAAAAACCCATTCAGCACCCGTCCTGTGGACAGGTTAATAACGCCCGCCCTTGCAGCGGACTGACGTCCGCGCCGGTTCGTGATGGCCGCTTCGCAACCAGAGGTAGCTCCCGCCCCTGGCGGGCAGACTAAACCGTTTCATCGACAGAGCAGAAACATCACTCAGGAGTGGCCATAACGACTACGCAGAGCTGAACACCGGGCGAAACCCACCTGAAAAGCGCCGCCGCCCCGGCCCCAAGGGCCGGAACAGAGTCGCTTTAAAGATGGATGTTGTAACTTTAATCCTCAGTGACGGTATGACAGAGGCCCGCGGTTCGTATCTTTCGTCTTCGACCGTCTGACTTATGCGCGCCTGACAGGCCGCTGCTTAAACGGCGTCTGGCAGGGAGGGGGCGGGATTTCGCCATATATGCGCCTGTAACCGGCTCTGCCGGGCTTACGGCGCCCGATGGCATAAGAGCCGTCCTGAACGGTTGCTGGCGCCTCCATGCCGCTGACGCGGCATCCGGGGCAGGCTGCGTGCGCACGGGACCGCGTGATACACTTACTTTTTTGCCGGCCGCGCGCCTCACAGTAAACGTCCGGCCGTTCCGGTAAGGGAGAACCTGAAATGAAAAGACATGACATCAGCAGCACGCTGTTCCGCAGCGCCGGTTTTGACCCGACGTCGGGCGTACTGGAGCTGGAATACCGCAACGGCAGCTGCCGCCGCTGGCTGGCGGTGCCTGCCCGTGTGTACCAGTCGTTCTGCGTCGCCGCCGATCCTGACGCTATCTTCCGGAGCAGCATCGACGGACGGTACATTTCTCTGCGCGGCCGCCACGGCCCGCAGTGACGCAGGAGGCCGACGCGTATGAACACCGGTAACAACTCAACCGGCCACCTGGCCTGGTGCGGGCTGGTTGCCCTGCAGCTGGCCAGACGGGACGGTTCGGTCATCACGCCCGCCCAGGAAAGCCTGTTCCTGACGCGGTGGCTGGCCGCGGCTGAGAAGCAGCGGCGCTTTCGTAAGGAGCTGGCCGCCGACATCCGCTGGCTGCTGAAGGAGGGGCGCGAAAAGGGCGTGCGCGCCGACCTGCCCGGGAAGCTGGAGTACCTCTGGCTGTCGGGCAGCGCCGACCTGCTGGCGCAGAACGACCTGTACCGCCTGCAGCACGCCCTGCAGGTTGTGCAGTCCGCCGGCTGGGTGTACATGCTGCTGAGCGACTGGGAGTGGCAGGGAAGGAAGGCGCGGCGGCTGAACGCGGCCGTGTCGGGAATTTACCTGCTCAGAAACGGCCTGCACCACGGCTTTGACCCTGCCGGTCAGCAGGCGAACCCCCTGCCGGCGCGCATCACCGGCGACCTGAGTGCGCTGGACAGCCTGCTGAGGCGCTCGGGCTGGCGGCGGGAACCGGACGCCGGCGACCCGCTGCTGCATTATCTGATGGCGGAGGGGCAGCGTCATGGAGCGTGAGGACATCCTGCGCGTGCTGCGGGCCCACCCGGACAACTGCATCCGGGGGTACCACCGGGGCCACCCGCTGGGCACCGGGCGCACCGAGGGCCGGGTGCTGGTCCGCCACTACGGGGGGCTCATTCCGGATGAAATCGTGCTCACCCCGGTGATGTTCCTGAAGGTGCAGGATGTGCTGTGCGTCAGCGAGAGCTGGGGAAATGACTGCCTGGGCGGCTGCACCTGGCGGCTCACAGAAACGGCACCGCCGGATGCACCGTCCGGCTGACTTTCCTTTTTTTCACCCTCAGATGAGGGCGGAAAATGGGGATATTGATGATGTCTGTTATGAACGTACGGACAAAGAAAACAACTGAGGCATCAGGGTGAAGCATAAAACAGCACTTACTGGCGGGCATCCCCCCGGTGAGGAGGTCATGCGGGACCTTTCAGCTTCCTGACTATGACGCGTATCAGGCCGTACAGTATCACGGCGTAGAGTGTGATGACTGCAAGCAGAGAAAAGAAGGTCACAGGATCGGTGCCGGCCTCGTAAATGTCAGCCTGGTAGTGGCCAATTGCCTGATAAGAATGGTCAACGATCCACGCCGTCAGCGGATAGAGCGGCATCCCGTACCGCGACATCATGAACGCCACGACGAAGCACAGCGCGAACCCCGCTGCTTTTTTAACGAATTTTGCAGTCTGCAAAGTTGCTGTCTCCCTGTACGTCAACGTAGCCATAGGCCATCAGCCCGTTCCGCGAACCGGGTACGCAGATTTTTTTTGTGCGTAACAGCGCCTGCCTGACCGTGTAAAAGTCGGTGCGCCGCACAAAGGTAATACAGCCCTCACTTTCTCCTGAACCGTCCGGCCGGAGGGGATGCAGGCGAAAACCGCCTCGTGCCACGCCGTTGATAAAAACCGAGTCAGTCATGGTCTGTGAATTGAACAGTGCAAACCATTCTGAATGGTCTGAATGATTCCAGAAATCAACAACCCATCCCCTGATCTGGTTTGCGATACTGCCTTCGGGGCGCGGAACAATCCAGTAACGGCCAACCGGAATGGCGCTGTTCGGCAGGTAAGCGCAGTCGGGATCGTTGGTATAGGGTTTCTGGCCAGAAAAGACCGGAAAGGTACCCACGCCGTAAACCTGCAGCTTTGCCTCGCCGCCGCCTTTTGTCAGGTCGTTGTAGCTCATTGTCATCTGTTGCATGAAACGCTCCCTGTAAACTGTCAGGCCGATGCTACCACTCCTGCAGAGAGAAATTAATGATCGGCCTTTCTCAGAACGGCTTGAGTGTCAGCAGAGGAAGCAGCATCTGGTTGCTCTGCATCCACTCCAGTGAATGCATGCACCGGTATGCGATAATTCGCTTTATCGTGTCAAAATCATCTTCGAGATTCCGGCTGATAATGGGCTCATGATGTGCAATTCGGTTGCGTAGCTTTCTCACTGTCTCCAGATCGTTGTAAAGATTCTGCCGCAACGTCGCTGCGTTCACTCCCTGTGCAGCTGCGTGCGGAAAAGCTGTCAGTATGTGCTTGTTCCAGAGGCGACTGTCGAACCTTCCCGTCAGCATCTTCTGCCAGAAAACAAATTTCAGCTCCGGGATAACCTTTCCTGTCGTGGGCTGCCTCCCCCGGTTACTGGTAAGGTCGTCTTTGGGTTTATAGCCATAAGAAGGGTTCGGCAGGCTACGCTCAAAACCAGGAGACCAGGGCCATCTGGCTCCGTATACCGTTTCAAGAACCTCTGAGACGGCATTTCGCGTGATCACTTCACACAGATGCAACGGAACAAAAAAAGCGGCGGATATCTGCGCGTTCCACATGTAAAGCTTCAGTGCTTTTTCGGTTTGCTGAGCGCTCCCGGGCCCATTGAAGGCATTTTCATACGTCCCTATTCTGGCAGCAGACAAACTGGCCTTTATGCTGTTTGACGGCATCGTCAATGATCCTTATAATGAAGTTACTAGCCACGGGACTCGTTAGCAGGAATGCTTCCCCCGAGGACAATTGAAAGAGATATACAACAAAGTCCCGCTGTATGCTATACAGCGGGACTTTGTTGTTTCAACGTCTTTAGTTACGGCAATTCTGCCGACAGACCATGTGCTCCCTGTGCGTCTGTAACGAAAAAGCCCGCATAAGCGGGCTTCGTTCCCTATAAATCGTTTTTTCAAAGCACTATTCTGGACTGACGGGGGATTTAGTCAGACTGAGGTTCAGACCCATATCAAGGGCTGATAGATCCCTTTCATAATCAACTACGGATCAATCGAGTCAGCCTTTCACCTTTATTGAATAATCTTTATCAACCACACCATGGGTGCTATTCGCATTCACCATTGTAGGGCGAACCCAGTGGAGCTTTTCATTCCGTCGCCGTATATGGCCCCGTCGAAGATGCATGCGCCGGGAACCACCTTTCAGACCAGTATCGGTTCCTGCAGAGGCAGTTTTTTCGTCAGAGAGCTGCAGTATCTTGTACGTATAGGCAGAAAGCGGCTTCTTACCGGCCTGCTTTACCCGCCGGCCGTTGATGAATTTTTTATCTGGTTTGTGGCTTATTGAAACTGTCCGGACATTTTCACAGTTAAGCACGCAACAGGCCTGTATAAAGGCCTGTAACTCGCCCCGGGTATCCATAATAATCTGTGCAAACAACTTTTCACGGCTACCCGCCTGACTGATCATTTCGTCTGTAAAGTCGGGACATGTAATGAACGGCTCTGCCCGGAACTGTGCTGCATTGCCTTTGATTAAACCTGCATCACGTAAAGCACTCATGGCAATCCTGGATGCAGGGAGAACTCTGTCAAAATCAGTTTTTATTATCTCGTTTTCATAAGGATAAAAAACGCCGCCACTTCCCATAATCCAGCGGGCACTTGTGTCGGACCACGAGATGGGAAGTATGAATACTCCACCCTCAGGATACAGGTTGAGGACGTCATTGCATCCTGGCACTGGCTCGAAACCTGCTTTGCTTTCCCAGCACAGTGCAATTCGTTTGGTTGATGGCTGTTCCGGAAAGCCTTCTGCTTCAGGTACTTTTTCTTTTTTTACCCAGGGGATCTCAAAGGTGACAACCGGATAAGGAAGTCTGGCGAGATCGAAGTGAGCCTGTCGATATTCCTCAGGTTCAATGATCTCACAACAGTTGGGGAGGATAAATTTGATGCTGTTATGCAGCATATCCACCACCTGCCGCATTACATAAGATGTATAGGGCGCGTTGTTGCGTAGGCCTCTCTCCATAAAACTGATGTGTTCAATGGCTTCTGCCGTGTAATTAAGGGCCAGTACAGATTCAGTTGTCAGTAAGCGTCACATTTAGACCGTCTGTGCAGCAGGCTCCGGTTACGGGAAAATAGTGTCCATCATTTTTAATGGACACTATCGCGTGAAACACCGGACATGGCTTCTCGAGGTACTTCGCCTCCACTTTGAAGAAAAACTGCCGCGTATTGAGGCCGGACGCCGGTTCGGCATCCCCAAAACCACGGCCTGCGATCTCTTTGTTCGCTTCAGGAAGGCCGGTCTGTCCTGGCCTTTGCCGCCACGGCTCAACGCAAAAAACCTGGATAAACGCCTTTACCGGCAGAACTCCCGAAAATCATCCGGTCTTCCCGTAGACCCTGCGCCCTGTGAAATCACTGTCGCCCCCAAACGACCACGACGTCCCAACTTCCCCCGCGACTTCAAAATCGCACTGGTGGCGCAGTCGATGCAGCCCGGCGTCAGCGTGGCACAGCTGGCCCGTGAAAATAACATTAACGACAATCTCCTGTTCAACTGGCGGCGTCGCTATCAGCAGGAGCTGTCGGGAACTCCGGCCAGCACGCCAGCACTGCTCCCCGTGACGCTGACCGCTACCGAAAGGCCGGTGAGCACGCTGACACCCTCTGCGGAAGATTCTCCCTGCTGCGAACTGGTTCTGCCCGCCGGGACGCTGCGTATCAGTGGAAAGCTGACGCCAGAGCTGCTGCAGATGCTTATCCGGGAAATGCAGGGAGAATGCCGGTGATATCACTCCCCGCAGGCTCACGAATCTGGCTGGTTGCCGGCGTGACGGACATGCGCAACGGCTTCAATGGCCTTGCCTCCAGGGTGCAGAATACTCTACGGGATGACCCGTTCAGCGGGCATCTGTTTATCTTTCGGGGGCGTCGCGGCGACATGATAAAGGTGCTGTGGGCGGACCGGGACGGCCTGTGCCTGTTCACCAAACGGCTGGAACGGGGGCGCTTCGTCTGGCCGGTGACCCGTGACGGTAAAGTCCACCTGACGCCGGCGCAGCTGTCGATGCTGCTGGAAGGCATTAACTGGAAACATCCGCAGCGGACGGAACGCCCTGGAATACGCATATAACCTGCTGTAAAGTGGGGTTATGGAGACCTCATTCCCTGATGAAAACGCCCGGCTCAGGGCACTGCTGCTGGAGCAGCAGACCACCCTCCGCAAAATGGCGGAGTATAACCGCCTGCTCTCACAGCGGGTGGCGGCGTACGCCAGCGAAATAAACCGCCTGAAGGCGCTGGTTGCTAAGCTGCAGCGCATGCAGTTCGGCAAAAGCTCCGAAAAGCTGCGTGAGAAAACGCAGCGCCAGGTGCGCGAAGCAGAGGAGCGCATCAGCGCCCTGCAGGAGGAGATGGCGGAGGTGCTGGGCGAGCAGCATGACCCGGTACTCCCGCAGCCGTTACGCCAGTCTTCTGCCCGCAAGCCGCTGCCAGCCTCGCTTCCCCGCGAAACCCGCATACTGCAGCCAGCAGAAACAGCCTGTCCGGCATGCGGCGGCGAGCTCAGCGCGCTGGGCTGCGACGTGTCGGAGCAGCTGGAGCTTATCAGCAGTGCCTTTAAAGTTATCGAAACACAGCGGCCAAAACTGGCCTGCTGCAGCTGTGACCACATCGTTCAGGCCGGTATGCCCTCCAAACCCATAGAGCGCAGCTATGCTGGGCCCGGCCTGCTGGCGCGCATCGTCACGGCGAAGTTCGCCGAGCACACGCCGCACTACCGCCAGTCGGAAATATACCGTCGCCAGGGAGTTGAACTGAGTCGTGCCACGCTGGGGCGCTGGTCCGGTGCGGTCAGCGAACTGCTGGAGCCGCTGTACGACCTGCTGCGCCAGTACGTGCTGATGCCGGGTAAGGTGCACACCGACGATATACCTGTTCCGGTGCAGGAGCCGGGCAGCGGCAAAACCCGCACGGCCCGGCTGTGGGTCTACGTACGGGATGACCGTAACGCGGGGTCGCGTCTCCCGCCGGCGGTGTGGTTCGCGTACTCGCCGGACCGGAAAGGCGTGTATCCACAACAGCACCTTGCCGGGTACGGCGGTATCCTGCAGGCGGATGCGTACGGTGGCTACAACGCGCTGTACGAAGAGGGCCGCATCACGGAAGCGGCCTGCATGGCGCATGCGCGGCGAAAAATCCACGACGTTCACGTCAGAACGCCAACGGATATAACAACAGAGGCGCTGAAGCGTATCGGAAAACTGTATGCCATCGAGGCGGAGATACGCGGCAGTCCGGCAGAAGAGCGCCTGGCGGTACGAAAAGAGCAGACGGTCCCCCTGATGCAGTCGCTGTATGACTGGATACAGGGGCAGATGAAGGTACTGTCGCGCCACTCAGATACGGCGAAGGCGTTCGCGTACCTGCTTAAGCAGTGGGACGCGCTGAACCTGTACTGCAGCAATGGCTGGGCGGAAATCGACAACAATATCGCTGAGAACGCGCTGCGTGGCGTTGCCCTGGGCAGGAAAAACTGGCTGTTCGCCGGTTCAGACGCGGGTGGGGAGCATGCAGCCGTCCTGTACTCACTTATCGGGACCTGCCGGCTGAACGGCGTGGAGCCGGAGGCGTGGCTGCGCTATGTCCTGGGACATATCCAGGACTGGCCTGTGAACCGGCTGCGCGACCTGCTGCCGTGGAAAACCGATCTCACATCTGCATAAGCGTCAATACGGTCTGGATGTGACGCTTACCGAGGATCCGCAGATACGGTCAGAGATATAAGAGGCTGGGCAACAAAATTTTATACTAAAGAAGGTAATTTTGATCTCGTGGGTAATAATACTCCCATATTCTTTATTCAGGACGCTATAAAGTTTCCGGACTTTGTACATGCAGTGAAGCCAGAGCCTCATAATGAAATACCACAAGGTCAAAGCGCGCATGATACTTTCTGGGATTACATATCACTTCAGCCTGAAACGCTGCATAACGTCATGTGGGCAATGTCCGATCGCGGCATTCCTCGCAGTTATAGTATGATGGAAGGATTTGGCATTCATACCTATAAACTTATTAATGCGGAAGGCCGATGCCATTTTGTCCGTTTTCATTGGAAACCCGTTTACGGAGTCGCTTCCCTGTTATGGGATGAAGCCCAGCTGTTGGCAGGTCGCGATCCAGATTTTCATCGTCGTGAGTTGTGGGAGTCAATTGAAGCTGGCGACTATCCGGAGTACGAGCTTGGATTGCAAATAATTCCAGAGGAAGATGCGGATAATTTTGATTTCGACATACTTGATCCAACTAAGCTGATCCCTGAATCCTTAGTCCCCGTTCATCTCGTTGGAAAAATGGTATTGAATCGCAATCCTGATAGTTACTTTAATGAAACAGAGCAGGTCGCTTTCTGCCCTGGCAATATTGTTTCTGGTATAGATTTCTCTGATGACCCACTACTTCAAGGGCGACTCTTCTCTTACATTGATACCCAAATAAGCCGCCTAGGGGGAGCGAACTTTCACGAAATTCCTATCAATAGGCCGGTGTGTCCTTTCCATAATCATCAACGTGATGGTATGCATCGTATTAGTATTTCAGGGGCAGCTAACTATGAACCTAACTCCATAAACAACAATTGGCCAAGAGAGACTCCTCCGGCAGGTGTAGTGCGCCCATGGATCCGTGAACGTGTGGTTGATCAGCTAACTTATATAGATCATAATTTAGCCCAAGCTGTCGCGGAGAATCTTGGAATTGAACTTAGTCATGAGCAGCTAAGGCATCCACTACCCGGCCCTGTCAATGGAATATCTAAGGATCGTTCATTGAGTATATATGATGGGCATAGTCAGGTATTGAAATCACGACGAGTAGCTATTCTTGCTGCAGATGGTGTATGCGAAAAGTCACTGGCGATTATAATGAAATCACTCCACGATAAAAGTATACACACAATGATTTTCTCACCTCACATTGGGAAGTTAAGAACATTACAGGGCACTGAGCTGAATATCAATGGAACCATTGAAGGTAACCCTTCAGTGCTGGTCGATGCAGTCATTGTGCCTGATGGAAAACAAAGTATCGACACGCTCTTAAAGGATGGCAATGCAAAATATTATCTGCTTCAGGCGTTCAAGCATCTCAAGGTCATCGGTTTACAAGGAGAGGCGCAACGTATTTACGATGCAATACCATTACCTGCAGCGGATGAGGGAATGATAACAGGAAATGCCGCATTAGAACTGGCAGCTGATTTTATCGAAGCGATGAAGTTACACAGAGTCTGGTCACGAGAGATGATCGCTGGTCAAATTCCGGCCTGATGGCAATAATCATGGGCTCATGGATCTGAGCCTTACCAAGTAGAAATAAGTTGATAGGCAAGCATGATGGAATACTATGTTCTGGTGCTAGTAAAGTTTATTTTAGGTTTTGTGATCGTTATCACTCACCTCAATATTTCAGGAAAAACGCAGTTGTCTCAGATGACCCCGGTAGATTTCATCGGAAATTTTGTGCTGGGTGGAATAATCGGAGGCGTCATCTATAGTGACTCCATACCTCTTTATCAATATATATTCGTACTCCTCATTGGGGTATGTCTGATTTCTCTACTGAATACAATAAGCAAACATATGCATTTATTTCGTAGAATAACGATAGGTCAGCCCATTCCTATAATCAAGAAGGGAAAATTCCTTGTCGAAGACATATTCAACAAAAAGAATAAGATAGATATTTTAACCGTATCATCACAACTTCGTGCTCAGGGTATTCATTCTTTTCAGGAAATTGTCTATGCGCAGATCGAACCGAGCGGTCAGATAACGGCGATCTGTGAGGGCTCGGAGATGCCTTCTGTTATTATCATGAAAGAGGGTAAAGCAAGAGACTATGAACTCGACGCAATAGAGAAGGATGTTCATTGGCTTGAGGAGGAGATGAGAAAGGCTTCTGTCGCCAGTGATGATGTTTTTATCGCCGAGTTCTGGCGTGGGAAATTGACGTTCATTCTTAAAAATGGAGAAGTAAAAAAAACCACATAAAGGGGTAGGCGTGATTTAAAATCCTAAATCAATGACTAGTGGTCCCAAAATTAAAATGAATGTTAACTTCTCGATGTCAGTTGATCTCTGTCGACGAAATAAAACACCGTACTCTTTTTAGTCGGTTGCACTTATGTTGTGATTCTATACCTGAAATCCTTTCGCTTATTATCAAGTCTTACCACCCGAACATGCCGGTTACAGATGAACCATATCTCATTGCGGTCATTAGCAAGGATGTAATAAGCATCTGAGGTTTCTGAGGGATTAAAGCATCCAAGTACTCGGTAGGCGTAATCAGGACTGAACCCGCTCTGTAAGGGCAACGGCCTCGGGCCATTATCCAGCTCCTGGATGCGGACATACAATCCCTGCTCAATCCATAACATATTGTATTCTCCAGGCCATTGACCAAATGAAAACATACAGGCCGATATAATAAGTAATGGGCACTTACTCGGCCTTGACTCATTTTAGCTTAAAAAGCTTATAACTCGAGATATATCATCAAATATTGCCATGACAAAGTTATCGTTTGCATTAGGGGGCAGTTTGGATATCGAAAATTATTGTACGTTAAGCTCGTTTTTTTGAGCACAATGACGTTGCACAGAAGCTTAACACACTCCGCTATGCAACGTAGGTCACGATCGATCACTTAATGAAACAATGCCTTCAAGAATTTCTATAAGCTCAATTTTGTCACTATTGCCATCTCTATAAGTAGAGCATTTTATGATTTTTTCGGCAGTCATTAAGGGCCAGAACTTGCCCAGTACGTCGTTAGGTTTCGTGCTGGTTGCCTTTCCTATTATTTTTTTAGCGTTACATGTATCAGTGAAAACAATCTGAACCCCTGTCTCATCTTTTATTAGGTCCGGGCAAAGATAATTTTCAACTTCACGTTTACGTGTGGCAAAAAACATTTTTCCGGCCTGTTCTACTACCGATTTATTCAACAAAGCCGTGCTTTGTCGAAACAAAAGGGTTGGGACATGTGTCATCCCTTTTTAATTCTATATTACTGGAATGACACGGAATTTCTAACACCCACTCAATTTAACAAGGGAACGGTTATCATATTACCGGTGTGTATATTCTTAGCTTCTCTTGATTCAGGGAGGTTTGATTCATCAAGTGTAACAACGATTCTTTTGTTTATTAATCCGTCACGATTGCCTGCTGTCACTTCATTGGAAATTGCTATTTGTTTAACTTTAAAGGCCGAATTTCTTTTAAAAAGGCTTTCATTTTCATTAGTTAGACTTGCAACGCCTTTCAATAAGGGTTTCGCTGATTCGGTTTTTTCAAACCTTAAATAGACACTGACTTTAGTATTTTCGCTAAGCCCATTTGATTGACTGAGATAGCCCTGGTCGGATGATACGCTCATAAAACAAGGATAATTAGTTACAATGTCTCCAGGCTTTATTTCATTATCCCAAGGTGTAACAAGATTATCATATTCAGAAACTCTGATATACTCACCTTTTTGTGAAGGAATTTTATTTAATGCCGAGTCTAAAAGTCTTACCATATTTCTATCATCAATACCCAAATTTTCTCCATGAGCTAATTTTTTATTTAAATCATAGTTTTTTGATTCTATATCCATAGCATATGTTTCAGGCATACCATCGCTAAAAGCTTCATTCAGATTATCATCAATAGCAGTCCAGCGTCTTACGGCAAGTTTTTCGTTTTTTGTGAGTAGCGGAGTATAAGGAATATTACGGTCAGAGTCATCAGAAAAAAACCTATCGTTTTCGGAAATCTCTATTTCACTATTAGAAAAAATTCTTTCATAATTTGTTGCATCTATAGGGTCTTGATATAAAACTATCTTCTGCTGTTCAAAAAATATTGTATCATCAATTCTCTCTTTTACAGCCATCCGGCTCTCGGTATCCATACCATTCAATCCTTTATATTGAACGTTAAAATCCCGGACAATATCGTCTTTACTAAATTGAGCATTAATTCTGTAATTTATGCTATCACTAAGTAATTGTGGCGTATCGCTGCATGAAATTCCCGGATTAACAAGTATTTTTCTACCAATTTTTGGTAGGCACCATGAATTATCAAAATAGTCTTCCTCTTCTATATTATCAACTAAATCATTCTTAATAACGTTGAATTTATCATTTTTAATTTCATTTTCTAAAATTAAAACATTATCGCCTTCTTGCATCATGTAATACTTATCTTGGCTTAGCTCAGTAACTGGATATCCCTTTCTATTATGCATCAATATTAAATCACCTGTTTTTTTACCACCAGAATCGAGTGTAGTAAAAAGACCAGATCTGTGAAGTGTAATATCTTTACTATTTAAAGGTTGAGATTTTATTAATTCAAAATTATTTACCCCAGAAATTTTATTACTTTTATGGTTTACTCTCCATTGTCCGTTTGATTCAAAAAAAGTGTATCCTTTCCCGTAAGCACGCCCAGTGTCAGAATTTACTCGTTTGTAAGTTGGTAGTCCATTTTTAATACCTATAAAAAAAACTGATTCTGGAGTTTCCTTTCCAGGTAAAATGGCGCTAACTGGTTTGCTTTTTATTACCTTATACCATTTATTACTTTCTCGATTATATGCTATCTCTCTATATTTACCATCATAATTTGCCATAGCTTTATTATCAATATATTTAACCTCTCTCTTCACGTGATGAATATCAACAAAGATCTTATTCTTCTCTAAAATTATTCCTTTAGGAATATCTAACTCTGTGTCATCGGTTAGATGGGTACTCTTTAATACTTTATCTACCATCATCTTTCCTAAGTTAATAGCCGACTCATTTAATTCTTCAAAATTATTCATATCAAGGTCTTTATTATCAATTTGGTCAGCTATCATTTTGAATAATGGCCCCCCTACTCTTTGGACAATTAATAGGGGAGCACTTTCGGGCATTAGTGATGTAATGGTAGATATCACTCCATCTACAATAGTAGTAACTTTTATAATTCTATTTAATTCTTTTTCAGAAGGACATCGATTAAATTTATTATAGTAATGGATTACCTGAGATTCTTTTGCTAGCTCACTTACTGGATTTTTTAAAGTATTGCCTATCTGCCTGAACATATCAGCAATAGATAGGTTATTCCGTCGATCAATACATGATAAATCAATTTTTTCCGCTACAACAGAATCATCCTTCGGTGTTGGTTCAGTTGTAGTTGTAATACTAGGTAATACATGCCTACGCAGACGTGCGTGACTTTCTCCAGAATAAATGTCTTTTGATTTTATGGATTCAATTTTATTAATTATCTGATCAGTGATAGATGATGATATAAATTGATTTTTATCTTTTACTTGCGTTGGATTTTTATACGATTGAAAAACCTCACCTTCAGCACTATATAAATTTTTTTTGCCATCGCTATTATTATAATACTCCCTGTCTCTATAGGTTTGAGGTGCAGCAAGAGAAGCATTCGATGGAGTGATATTATTCATTAGTGCTAAAACGCTTAGAATCGTTTTAGCAAAATTTTTTTTATCAGAATTTGTAGAATTAGCGCCTTGATTAATTATTAATGTATTTAATTTTTTCTTTTCTTGCAAGGAAGACTGTTTTTGGTCAAGTCTTTTTATCCATTCGTTATTCTTAGCATTTAAAACTCTCAACTCATATGGCATACCATTACTCCTTATAATCAACCTATTAAATAGTTACCACCAACAAAGCTCACTTTTCCCGCTCTACTGTACAATGTGCCAGGCAGATAATATTTTTCATTCTGACCCGGCGTTACCACGCGTTTTTGTTGTCCGCATGTCTGCCAGACTGCACCGATTTTTGGGTTGAGATGGATATTATCTTCATAAAACACACCATTTTCTGGACTGCATTTATCCAGTTTTTTATGGATAGCCGCCATTTTTTTATCTCTATGCGGGTCACGGATTCGTAGGGTCGGGGCATCCCTGCGCCACATAAGTCCGGGTGATGGTAACCCGCGACGAACAGCTTCGGCATGTAACCGACACCCGGTGATATCTTTAATTTTTATAGCTAACAGCTCCGTACTCCAGCGTGAACGCTGATAACCAAAATCAGCAGGAGAATGCTTTATCAGTTCACGTAGCAGTACACATATATGCCCGAAGGGCCAGCGCCGGGAACGTCCGGCAGGCAACGATTTCAGGCCTTCGACACCCGATAACGTAACCCCATTTATCCAGTGTCCGGTGGATGAACGGGCGCAACAGAGCGTTCTGGCTACGCCGCTGAGATCGGCATCGTTCAGTCCGGTTAGTGGTTTAGGATATTTGGCTATTACTCATATCACACAATCCGGGCTGAGCTCCCTCAGAGGGAGCTATTATTCAACGCAGCTGTCTAACTATATGGAAATAGCATCAATTAACTATTAAAAAACGCTACTAAATAGCTTCGCATATTACAGCTCCACTTTAGTCAGACCCTGCTGATTGCCGGGGAAAGGAGAGGCAGCCTTCATAAATTGATTTACCTGTTTCAGTAAGGGCTTACTTCAAGAAGAAAGATCTCCTAGTTTTGATTAGTCTGTCTGCAATTTGATCAACCTTATCAGCTATAGGTAATGGCACATGAGCTGTCAGCACCCGGGTTACTGCCTGCGTATCGTTCTTCATTATTCATTCCGGCTTATACTGGTTTATTTGTTTCTAATCATACTTTATCACTATAAATCAATTAAGTGTAATAGCATATATCCCCGTTTGGCAGTTCTGTTTAAGTATCCCTGTACCGAACCAGCCCTTTGAGGTACTGTATAGACCATGCTAACCCACTCTAACCGAACCGGTTCCGTTAAAAGACCTAAACAGTACCATGACCATGTTTGTTCGGGCCTACCTTAGGGCCTCCACCAGTGAACAGGATGCCCAGCGTGCCCGCGACATGCTCGACAGGTTTGCCGGTGAGCATAAAATAACCATATGTAACTATTACGCGGAAAATGAATCCGGTGCCAGGCTCGACCGTCCTGAGCTGTTTCGCCTGCTCAGGGACTCCCGGCGAGGTGACGTACTGCTGGTTGAGGATGTCGATCGCCTTTCCCGCCTGGCCGGCGATGACTGGAATGCCCTGAAGAAAATGATTGGCAGAAAGGACGTCAGGATTGTGGCCGTTAATGTGCCCACAACCTGGCTGCATCTCTCGCCGTCGCTGGCAGATTTTGACAACCGGATGTTTGGCGCCATCAATGACATGCTCCTGGACATGCTGGCCGCCGTGGCCCGCCGGGACTATGAACAGAGGCGGGAGCGTCAGAAGCAGGGTATCGAGAAGGCCAGGGCGGAGGGAAAATACAGAGGGAGAAGCATTAACCAGCACCGGCACGATGCCATTAATCGCCTCATTGCCAGCGGCAGCTCCTGGAGTCAGGTTCAGAAGACCCTCAGATGCAGTCGCGGCACAATCAGCCGGGCCGTCAGGCTTGCCAGATTAGCTACTGCCCTCCCCTCTTCTCCTGACGTGCCTGAGAATACGTTGCCTTTTTCCGTCACCACCACCCTGTGGGTTCCCGTGCAGAACGGCAGTAAATTCACCCGGGGCAAAAAAAAGGTCAGAGAGGATATCGAATGGCTCATTGAGTCTGACTTTGACGGCACCGCACTGGGCGATAACGAATACCGGCTGACGTTCAGCTACAAAGATGACGCCGATCTCAAAGAGCAGATTGAAGAACTTTTTGACGAGATTTACACGACCGCTGAAATTCGTAACTGCGTGGTGGATGACATGTCGCTGACTGATGATGCCACCGGTCGCAGCTGGGATGAGGCCGGGGGATGGCGACAGTAATTTTAACCGCCCTGCCCCGCTTCGCGTGATACGGCAAATCCCGGCATTAACTATCTGACTACGTCAAGGACCAAAGGAGTGACCAAATGGCCATGAGACTTGTGAGAAAAAAAGTCCCAAGGGGACGCCTCATCCGGAGCCTGAGCGAAGCTGAAGAATCAGCCGTCAAAAAAGTCTGCGGGCGCCGGGAGGGAGGCTGTCCGGAAGCGAAAGCCGTGGCGGAAGACGTGCTGACCGAAATGCGCAGATCGGATGCATGGCTGGCCTGCAGCTGTGTGGCGGGGGATGCGCCGCCAATGAACAGCGCCAACCTGCGGTCTGATACCGGGAGGCTCTATCTGCAGTCGTTCAGCACGCCTCACGATGCCGACTGTCCGATGTTCAGGGAACTGAAGGAAGATGAGAACACCACCCGCTCAGGAACACGCAAAACGGCCGGCAGCCAGCCCGTGAGTTACCGGAGCTTTCTGCCACCCGATGAAAGCGGGGCCCGACTGCGGATCGCCGGGCCTCGTCAGGATCAAGTCGATGACCGCATGCGCAGAAAACGCCGCCCGCGCCTGGCACGTGTCCTGCTCACTATCATCGAAGATGCCGGGCTGAACGTCATTGAAAGGCTGGCTCCCTTCCCTTCATCCCCTGCACGTGAGGCCATAGACAGGCTTGCTGCCGTCACCCGTAATAATGAATTTGTGCGGGGCCGCCAGCTTTCTGAAATCATCCGTTTCCGGCCGCTGATGAACCAGGATGAGCAGCAGCGCCTGATGCGGCAGCTGGAAAATCCCGCATTGCCCTGGCCAGCCGGGCGGGCACGCCATTTTTACCAGATTTTCATCTCCGGGGAAGTGTCGCGGGAGAAGGCCTCGTTCAGGTTCGGGAACGAAGAGGTGTTCTTCACGCCTGAAAAGGGGCTCCGGATCAACGGCGAGTCTCAGGGCGGGCTCCGGCCGCCGTACTGGGTAATCCTGGAATTCAGGCGTTCGGCAGACGGCAGCATCGTCTGCAGTGATGGCTACGCCCATGCGCTTCACTCCCGCAGCTGTCCGGTGCCGGTCGACAGCGGGCTGGAACGGAAGACGCTGGAGTCGCTGGCAAGGTGTGCTGAGTGGCTGTCGAAGAAAAAGGATGCACAGGTCCGCCATATTCATCTTAAGAAGCCCCTGTTTGATTACGCCGTCACGGTCGACGGCGAAGAGGGCTGGGTGCTGCCAGATTTTGTGCTTGAGGCCACCACGACTGATGGCGAGAACCGTACTTTCATCATAGAAACTATGGGCTATCAGGATGAGGATTATATCGAGCGGAAATCACGTCAGCACAGGGGCATGAAGACGCTTGGAGAGTTGCAGACCGATCCTCCTAGGTGGCCGGAAGAAACAGACAAATCACTGGAAAGGCAGATGTACGGGATCTTGTTAAACCTGAAATAAAATAGTCGGGGGAGTAACTACATTGTTATCTTGCCTTGATAACAAGATAACAAGATAACAAGATAACAAGATAGTATCTTATTGTAATTTAGCAGATTGGATCATTTCCGAACGCTCCGCTTGATTAAGCTTCTCGAAAGCCATGATTGCTGCTCTTACAACATCAGAACGATTCACCCTGTGCCCATACTTATTCATCTCATCCCGAATACAATTATCAATGGAGTCCAGATGTGTTGTAGCGAAAGAAATACTCACAGGTTTAGCTTTGCCTTTAGGTGTATCTGAAATGGACTTATCTTGAACCAAACCCAGCCCGGCCGAGCCGCCGTTTATGAATGCATTTTCGTCTTTGGGGGGAGTATTTGCTCTATTTCTCATCAAATTATTTCCTCAACAAGTGCAGAAATTTCTTCTTGGGCTTTTTCATTCTGAGTCTCAAAAATTGTCATGGATTCAGCCCAGGCATCTCTGTGAGCTTTACGGTCACAAATGCGAGACTGAGCTAATTGCATCTGGGGATAATCTGCAAGAACCTCTGCTGCCTGATGTGCCTCATTAACAAACATGTTCGTCGGTGCCATGTTTAGCACAAGATAGCCTCTGACATTCTCGTTGAAATCCTTTGCGGCGGAGAAAACTTCGCAGGTGTGTGGAACCACATCCAAATCCATCTGTGAAGGCCTGAGCGGTGAAATAAATATGTCAGCAGACATTAACCCGCTTCGCATTTCGGCACTGTCACGGCCAGCGCAATCAGCAATTACATACTCGTAAGACTTAACATGCTCTTTCAGCATTGCTTTGATATTGCCTGTAGCTCCAGTGACAGGGATGTGAGGGAGCGATTCCGGCCTGTTGTTGTACCAGGTTAATACGGATTTCTGATCATCTGCGTCCACTATAAGTACAGACTTACCCTTTGCTTTGAGGCATGACGCAATGGAAACAGCTAAAGTGCTTTTGCCTACGCCGCCTTTCTGACTGCCAAGAACAATTATCATAACATCCTCGTAAGATAACAAGCTGTTATGATATTATAGTGTTAAGATGTTATCTTAACAAGATAATTTTACTGTGCTACAAGTTGAAAAATAACGTGTTATTAAGATAGTAAGATGTTATCTTATTATCTTGTGTGCGGGTTTAAGGTGTTGATTACTAAATCAAATAACATATGCGACAGGAATATCAGACCAGCGAGTCGTCCAGGCAGGTGACAGCATCTCCCGCTTCATCTGCCATTCAGGGTTCACCCCCTGACCCGCAAACCACAGTTTCCCCAGTCCGGAGTTATTCACCTTATCCAGCACGCTCATCAGCTGTGCGCTGGCCGGGCGGGGAGGGCGATCGTCAAACAGCGACAGTTGTGCCGTAGCTGATGGGCTGAAATCACCCAACATGACTCCGGCTTTGGCATAGCGGTGGCCGGGGCGCCAGATGTGCTCCAGGCATTTCATGGCCACCACAATAATGTCCCGCGTATCCTGCGTGGCCACCGTCAGCTTTTCTCCCGCCACGTTCCCGTAATAGGGTTTGCCAGGAGAAAATGGAGAGGTTTTAATAAAGGCCGAAACATGCCGGCAGTATTGGCCCTCCAGACGCAACTTTTCCGCCGCGCGCGCGGCGTGCTGACAAATTGCCTGACGCATGCTTTCCAGAGTGCTGCCCGCTTCCATTATGCAGCTCGAGCCGCTACTGGTTGTTTCCTGAGGTTGAGTTTCAGCGCCGGGAGCGGGACCGCCAGCGCGCCCGACTGAGCGGACATAAATGGACAGTGAAAACCCGCAGGCAGCAGGAACGGCGTGAAGAGCAGGGGGCTATCCAGTATCACCGCATCGTGCAGCTGGCCGCCCTTGATCTTAACTTCCAGAGTCCGGATACGTTCAGCCAGTGGAATAAGCGACACCCGGATCTGAAACAGAGTGACTGGCTGGCGATGTTCTGGCGCTGGCAGCCACGGTTCCCGTCGCTTGCTGAGCTGGAATGGCTGAGTTATGGCAATGCTTTACCGTTCACCCTGGTGCTGAATCTGGCAGCGATTGTCCGGGATACACCCGAGGTGGTCAGAATGCAGGAACGGCTGTATGTACCGAACAAGCTGGGATATGCAGGCCGCTGAATTACCGCGATTTTTAACGGTTATTCCTGGTCAGAATGGTACAGGTGGCGGTATAATGACCGTGGCGCTTGAGGCTTTTTGCCTCATGACGTTTCAGTGGTTTGGATGTTGTGTGGCAGAAAGAGAAAAGCCCCGAGTAATTTTTCAATTAACCCGAGGCTCAATCTGTATGACTAGACACCATCAGATTAGCCGCTTACCTGCCGAAAGGCAAGGAGAGTATGCTATGAAACTACCGCGAAACGCTCTGATCTGGTGCGTATTAATAGTGTGTCTCACACTGCTGATATTCACATTCCTGACCCGGAAATCGCTTTGCGAAATCCGCTATCGGGACGGAAGCAGGGAGGTGGCGGCTTTCATGGCTTACGAATCCGGTAAGTAGCAACCTGGAGCGGGGGGAGACCCCCGCTTTTCAGGGAAAATGATGCGGTCTGGTAAGACCTGAAGCGCCTTTTTGAAGGGGCTGTCTGAGCAATCGGGCAGTCCCTTTTACTTTTCTGCCAGCCGCAAAACTGCGGCCCTGCGCTTGCAGCTGCAGTACCGGCAGCGCCGCTTTCACTGGCCGCCGGTGGCGGCCGCTAAGGAAAGCCGGTGAACCGGCTTCTTCGGCGCCCACTTTGCCCCCGTTGTCAGCGGTGTTCACTTTTGCTGTGACTGACACTGCCCTGTTCCGGTCCCAAAACGAGGGTCGGCTGAAGCCTGATGCCTGCACCCGTTCGCACTCCCTCCCGCTGGTCAGTCGCTTGCGCTGCGGCTTTGTCATCCCCCTTGTTTTCGTCCCCGTTGGAACAGGGCGGTCATGTGTCACAGCAACGTGCTCCCCGCCTTCCGGAAACGGAAAAAGGGAGACACCAGAAAGAAGCCGAAGGAGACCATGATGACCACGACCGCAGCGACCATTTCCCAGCCTGAGCAGGTAACACGTATTGAAATCACTCACCCACGCCAGCGCATGGTGTTCGTGCCGCGCCTGTTTGCCACCGCTTTGGGTGAGCAGATGGTGCAGACGTTTCTGGACCGACACAGTAACTACGAGGGGGGAATGTGGCAGTTCTGGGAAGTGCCGCGCGGGATTAGCGGTCATGTTGGCCCATATGCAGACATTATCACTACCCGCCCGACCGGGTATATGACCCCACCAGAGGGAACCTACCAGCTGAGTATTCCGGGAAATTACTTTGATGAAGAGGTCTCCGCCGATGCCGCCGGAATCATTGCCACGCTGTTTGTACTGAATCAGCTGAGCTGGAAAGTCTCCGAAATGGGACCGGAGTACGCGCAGACCTGCCAGAACCTGGTTGATCGTCAGGACGCCCTGAAAGACTACGTGAGCATTATTGAGCATCCGGAGCGCAGCCAGATTTTCCGCGCAATCGACTGAACAACCACAAGGCCCGGTCATCCTGACCGGGCCAGAAAAGGAGCATGTTATGACCCAAACGTTAACGATGGTGGAAGGGCTGGAAAAGCTGGCGCTGTGGCTTCAGGACAATATCGATTGTGAATCTGATTTATGTTTTGACGACCCGGAGACCGGGACGAACTCTGAAATGCTGCTGCCCTGCGTGGAGGCTGCGCTGAAGCTGGCGAACGCTGGACAGCCAGAAAGTGTATTGCATGTCCGCGCCCAGGGGGAGGCAAACAGCTATGTTCTGCTGAAGGAAAATAACTGGTTTGCGCATGTGCTGATGAATGGCGAAATGTCCACGCAGCAGCAGGAAATGCATCTGAACGCGATGATCGCCGGGATACGTAATGAATACTGAACAGGTGGCAGTAACCGCATCTATCCCTGAGCTGGTCGCACTGATTGTTGAGACCGATCAGGCACAGGGAACAGAGCCGGATAATGCTGAACGATCAGCACTGGCCGCCGAAATCCTTTGCTATTTTGCCAACAGAACGGGCCAGACCCGCAGCGGTGACCCGGTTGATACCATCATGGTGGACCTGCTGACAGATTTAATGCATCTGTGTGACAGTCTGGACATCGATTTTAATGGTGTGCTGGCGGTGGCTGCTATGCACCATGGCGATGAGTGCGGCCGTTGATCCCGCGGCCCTGCTGAATACCCCGCGCATCGAGCGCGGGATATTCAGAACCCCGCCTGTGAGCTCCGGCAGCTGCATTAAGGCAGCATGTTCTGAAGCATGGTCATTGCCCGGTCTTTCGCGGTTTTACGGTGTTTCAGTACAGGCATCAGATCTTTAAGCGACAGCGTGATGGTGGCCAGCTCGACGGCGCGCCTGACCAGGTCCGCGTTTTCATAATCTTTGTATGTCCGCAGGCTGACGCCCAGCTCCTCAGCGGCTCTGTCACGGCTCCAGCCCAGGCTTTTTCGCCATAATCTGAGTTCATATCCGGTCATTTTCAACTCTCAAAAAAGTGCAAAAACTGCACTTATTTTAACATTCATTTTAAGCAAAGAATGAAGTTTAAAACCGAAAAATTCAAAAAAATTGAAGGCCTTATTGGCCCCTTCGGCTCCCCGTCTTGCCGGGTCGTCGCCTGCTCTACGCGGGGTGTCCGGGGCGGCCACCACGCTTCGCGGAGCCAGGAAACCTGTCTCCGTCCCGTTGGGATAGCAAGCGATGCCTGAAGGGCGGCGTGAGCAGCTGCCGTGCCGGCAGCGCCACTTTCACTGGCCGCCGGTGGCGGCCGCTAAGGAAAGCCGGTGAACCGGCTTCTTCGGCGCCCACTTTGCCCCCGTTGTCAGCGGTGTTCACTTTTGCTGTGACTGACACTGCCCTGTTGCGGTCCCAAAACCAGGGTCGGCTGAAGCCTGATGCCTGCACCCGTTCGCACTCCCTCCCGCTGGTCAGTCGTTTGCGCTGCGGCTTTGTCATCCCCCTTGTTTTCGTCCCCGATGGAACAGGGCGGTCATGTGTCACAGCAACGTGCTCCCCGCCTTCCGGAAACGGAAAAAGGGGACACCAGAAAGAAGCCGAAGGGCACAACAGATGAGGAAATTCGCGATGACTGCAATGGCGTTCTGGAGCAAATCAAGTGCATTTAACGGCTGGCGCAGAGCGCACTTTGTGGACGGCGCCTGGCGTACCACCGCCTGTGCCGCGTCGAAGACGCTGGAAGAGCTGAACGCCAATGGCGATCGCTGGGAACTGGTGACCGTGGAGGAGGCGAAAGCAAGTTTTGCAGCGGCCAACTACCTGCCAGTAACTGAAATCAGCGAAGAAAAATTCACCGGCATGCTGGAAGTTCTGCCGCCGCTGGACTGGCAGGGCACTCCTGAGAGCCAGACATTCAAGCTGAGTGAAATGTACAGCGGCAACATCACGGACATTTTCGCCCAGTACCGCACGCGCTTTTTCACGATGCGTAACGAAGTGACGCTCACGCATGAGGAAATCATCGGGAAGATCAGGGCGTTTATCGACGCGGAAGGAATTGCCGCATAAGCGGCAATAAAAAAGCAGAGCGGGCGCTCTGTTTAATCATCCCGGTCTGTTCAAGCAGGCCGGATACTTCAAGTCTTAGATGGAGTTACATCATGAAAGACCACTTTATCCTTGCATGTCAGGACTATTTTGTAAAGCAGCGCGAAAGCGCGGAGGTAAGAAAGCACCGTCGCGTACAGCGTGACACCGTTGCAGAGGAAACCATAGCGCCACACGTGAAGGCGTTGGGGAGTCACCGGCATCGAGCCGCTGACACCCGGAAACGAACGCCTGATGCGACGGAGTAGGCAATGAAAAAATATACAGAACATGCCCCTTATGGTGTTACCGCGATTCAACTTGATAATGGTGATGAGGCTATTTATCTCCATGGCGAATGCCTGGCATGTGCCGATTTTTCGATGAAAGATGATTCCGTGAGTGGTATCGGGGAGCGCCTGGCCGGAACGTTGGGTGTTCCGTTCCGTCTGCTTACCCTGCCAGTGCCGGATGATGATGAATGGTCCTGGAATGATATCGTTGCGGCGCTTAGCTGGGGAAAAACGCGGACACTTGGAAGTATGGCAATGCGCCCGGTTCTGGAATGCAGCATCGCGCATATGATGCTTATCGATAGCCATTTGCTGGGTGATTTATCCCGCGCTACTGAAACTCAGGAATGGATCCACGATACAGGCGTCGGATTTATGATCCGCCTTGATGCCGTCAGATTTCCTGTGCTGAAACTGAAACGAGAAGGGCTGTCAGGTGCTGCCCGCTGGCTTATCTTGCAGGGAATGAAGCAAGGCAATATCAGCATGATCCATTTTTCTGCCGTGGGAGATGAACTGGACGGTCTGCCGACCTTTGACTGGTAATCACTTTGCCCCGGATTCCGGGACAATAGGTTTCCCGATCAGCATAATTTCCCTCGAGCAGCAAGTTCAGGTTTCCTTTGCTATTGATTTGTCAGCATTTGCCACAGAAACTCTTCGGTCATAGCATGATAAAACGCTACCTGGCTATTCTCTGGTGCGCTACCGTGGCCTGCGTCGGTTTCTTCATACAGCCAGACATTGTTATGGCCCTGCTGCTGCATACGGGCCACCATTTTGCGTGCATGTGCAGGACTGACGCGATCATCCTGCGTTCCTGTGGTAAACAGTACAGGCGGATAGCTGTTATCGGAAGATACTTTATCGAAGGGTGAATAGCTTCGCAGCCATTGCAGCTCCTCAGCAATGTCCGGATCTCCATATTCAGCAATCCATGAGGCACCGGCAAGCCAGCGATGGTAGTTGGTCATATCCAGAAGCGGGACTTCGCATAACAGTGCTCCGAACAGCTCGGGATAGTCTGTCAGCATGTTGCCAATAAGCAGACCGCCATTGCTTCCTCCCTGTGCCGCCAGTCTGGCAGCACAGGTCACCCTGCGGATCGCCAGATCCCTAGCCACAGCCGCGAAATCTTCATAAGCGCGGTGTCGGTGTTGTTGCAGCGCGGCCTGGTGCCACTCCGGACCATATTCGCCGCCACCACGAATATTTGCCACGACATAGACGCCCCCTTTTTGCAGCCATGTGGATCCTTTCGCCCCCAGATATTCGGGGGTTAAAGAGACCTCGAACCCCCCGTAGCCATACAGCAGGGTGGGATGCTTACCCGTGAGTTCCAGCCCTTTGGTGGCGATCTGAAAATAAGGGATACGCGTACCATCCAGTGACCGTGCAAAATACCGGGTCACTTCAAAATCGCTCTTATCAAAACATGCCGGGTCCTGCTTCACCACACTGAGAGTGTTGTCATCCAGATCGCCATAACTCAGGCAATAGGACTGCAGAAAACCGTGACTCACCAGCTGATAGCGATTGCTCTCTGTATCCATGCCTGAAGCCGAAATCGCAGTGAAGTCCGGTAATGTCAGCGTCTGAACGCGATTCCACAGCCCACTCTCTGCTTTTAAAATTTCAACACTCCCGACCACATCCCGGGTCAGGTTGAGGATGAGATAATCGCGGGTCGAACTGTGCCCCTGTAGCCTAGTATGCTCATCCGGCGTGAACAGGATGGTGAAGTTGCGCTGACCCTGTTGAAAAGAGGCAAAATCAGTGGCCAGCAAAGCACCGGGCGGATAGGTTTTATCCGCTATTCGCCAGGCTGTGGTGAGCGTGACAAGCAGCCATGCATTAAAAAAACCGCAAGAGGCATTTTCCGGAATATCTATGGACTCCAGCTTTCCCTGCCCGGTAAGCTGGTATGTACGGGTGTGATAAAAATCCCGGCTGCAATGCACCAGTGTTTTTTCAAACCCCGGAGTAGGGTCATGCCAGGCGGAAACCATCATATTGGTCGTTTCCCCGGCGTAAATCAGGGCAGCATCTTGCGGTAAAGTACCTCGCTGCCAGCGGCTGACACAACGTGGATAACCTGATGTCGTGAGTGTCTCGCCACCCGCATCAAGTGCCAGCAACAGGTGATTTTCGTCAAGCCAGGCGACTGAACTTTTGCTTTCTGGCAGCAAAAAACCGTCGCTGATAAAGTTTTTTTCGATCAGGTCGAACTCGCGAATTTCGCAGGCATCGCCGCCACCCGATAAAAAAACCAGTGCACGCGTGAAATCAGGATAAAGCAGGTCTGCGCCCTGGTAGCTCCAGTTAGCACCTTCCTCTTCATTAAGGCGAGCTATATCCAGCACAGTTTCCCATTCAGGCTCTGCTGTCAGATACGATGTTTCGTGGGTGCGGCGCCAGATGCCACGAGGATGATTATCATCCTGCCAGAAGTTATAAACGGTATCGTGATAATGCTTGCCCCAGGGAATGTTCGCTTGATCATTTAACGACTGCAGGATGGTTTGCTGTATCTCCTGAAAACGCCCGCTTCGGGCAAACTTCGCCATCGTTCTGTGGTTTTGTTCGGCGACCCAGCGTAGTGCTGCATCGTCCTGAGGTAACTCAAGTGTGCTGAGAAAATCCTGCAAATGCCTTTGCGCCATTACGAGTCCTTTTGTTGGTCATCCAGGCCTGAAGAGATTTTTCGTGTAAACACCGCTTTGTAGAGAAAACATCAGCCTGTTGAATGTCTTCTGTCATTGAACATACCACTGTGTATTTTTTAGGTAAACCCAAAACAGTCAATCCGTTGAGACAGTTTTTCTGTCTCATTTGAGTTGTTTTTGTCTCATCCCGGTGGTACGTTTTCATCATCTAGATTTAAACGAGACAGTTTTCATCATTATGGCACTTTACGGCTATGCCCGCGTTTCAACCAGTGATCAGGATCTTACCCTGCAGACACAAATTCTCCGCGCTGCCGGTTGTGAAATCATTCGTGCAGAAAAAGCCAGCGGAAGTAGCCGGACCGGAAGGAGCGAGTTGCAGCTGTTACTGGAGTTCCTGCGTCCCGGCGATACGTTGATGGTGACCCGCGTGGATCGCCTGGCCCGCAGCATTAAGGACCTGCAGGATATTGTATATGCCCTGAATCAGCAGGGCGTAACGCTCAGGGCAACAGAACAACCAGTGGACACGCGCTCAGCAGCAGGTAAAGCCTTCCTCGATATGCTGGGTGTTTTCGCTGAGTTTGAAACCAATCTGCGACGTGAACGCCAGATGGAAGGGATTGCCGCGGCGAAAGCACGGGGCGTGTACCGGGGAAGAAAACCCTCAATAGACCCAGCAGAAGTGTGGCGTCTGTACACCACGGAGAAAATGGGGGCCACAGCCATAGCCCGTCATCTCGGGATCGGGAGGGCGTCAGTGTACCGGGCGCTGGAAAATTATGAGCAGCCGGCGTAGCGCCATCCCGGCTGACTCCCTGTTGCAACTGCGGCAACGGCTCGATCGCCTGCCGCCAAAAAGCCCTGAACGTGCCACCCAGATTGCCGCTACCGCTCAGTTGTATGGTATTTCAGTCACGACGGTCTATCGCGCCCTTCGTCTGGTCCTCAGACCTCGCACAGCTCACCGAAGCGATCATGGTCAGCCACGGATACTCCCCCCATCTGAACTGGAACATTACTGTGAGCTGATCGCCGCGCTGAAACTGCGAACAACGAATAAATCCGGTCGCCATCTGTCAACCGGACGGGCAATACAGTTACTGGAAGAGCACGGTGTGGAGACAGCTCAGGGATTGATAAAAAGTCCCAGGGGCTTGCTTCGTAAGCAGACCGTCAATCGCTGGCTTTCCCGCTGGCGTCTCGATCAGCCCCGCCTGTTACGGGAGCCTCCGGCGGTAAGATTTCAGGCTGAAAACAGCAATGACTGCTGGCAGTTTGATATGTCACCGTCCGATCTCAAGCATATTGAACAGCCTGACTGGGTTGATCCTGCCCGGGGCGAACCCACGCTGATGCTGTTCAGCGTAGTAGATGACCGGAGCGGTGTTGCATACCAGGAATACCGGTGTGTGTATGGCGAAGATGCGGAGTCAGCGTTGCGTTTTCTCTTCAACGCTATGGCACCGAAAGTCAGAGCAGATTTTCCTTTTCAGGGCCGCCCAAAAATGCTGTACCTCGATAACGGACCGGTGGCCAAAAGCCATGTCTTCCAGAATGTGATGCTGTCCCTGAAGGTTGACTGGCTGACGCATATACCGGCAGGTAAGGATGGTACCCGGACGACGGCACGGTCCAAAGGTAAAGTAGAGCGTCCTTTCAGGACCGTCAAAGAGGCGCATGAAACCCTGTACCATTTCCATAAACCGGAGACGGAGCTGCAGGCCAACGAATGGCTCTGGAACTATCTGAGTCGTTACAATGCGCAGCGTCACCGCAGCGAGAAACACTCCCGACTGGAGGACTGGCTGGAAAATATCCCCCAGGACGGCGTGAGAGATATGTGCAGCTGGGAACAATACTGTCGGTTCGCCCGGGAGCCTGAATCCCGCAAGGTGGGTGTTGATGCGCGGGTAACGATAGACGGCACCGCATGGGAAGTTGACCCGGATATGGCGGGTGAAACCGTCATCCTGCTGTGGGGGCTGTTTGATGACGAGATGTATGTCGAGTTTACCGGTGAAACATGGGGGCCTTATTATCCGGTGTCGGGGCCTGTGCCGTTGCACCGTTACCGGACGTTCAGGCGTGGCAAAGCGGCAGAGCGGGCCGATCGTGTCCATGCTCTGGCCAGACAGCTGAACATCCCCATCAGCGCGTTGTCCGGCTGCGATCTCCGCGTGGTCAGTGATGACACTCAGCAGCGCATTGATGAGTTGCCGCATCAGCCCTTCGATACCCGAAAATTTGAATACCACTTTCCTGGCGTTATTGCGGCAAAACTGGCTATTGCCGACGATCTGGCCATACCGCTGGCCAGGATGTCGGATGAAGACCGGGTGTTTATCGACAGTATTCTGGCTGAGACGCTAAATCGTAGTGAAGTACTCGCCCGCATCAGAGACTATTTTCGTAACAGACAATCAGGAGAAGACCATGCGGGTTGAAGTGATGGAACATTATGGACTGACGCAGTCTATTGAACAGACAGGGTATTATGAAACTGCTCACCATAAGCAGTTGATGAAAGACATTAAAGGAGCGATACGCGAAGGACGGCTGATTGCCGTCTGTGGCGTGGTGGGAAGTGGTAAAACGGTCACCCTGCGGCGTCTGCAGCAACAACTGATCGATGAAAACAAAATCATCGTTGCCCGCTCACTGTCGGTCGACAAACACAGCGTCCGGCTCGCCACGCTGATTAACGCCCTGTTTTACGACCTGGCGCAGGATAAGCAGGTGCAGATCCCCAAACAGGGTGAACGCCGCGAGCGGGAACTGCAGGAGCTGGTCAAAAAAGGTAAGCGCCCTGTGGCACTGTTTGTTGATGAGGCGCATGACCTGAACGGTAATACACTGACGGGGCTCAAACGGCTGATGGAAGTGGTTGAAGACGGCGGTGGACGGCTGTCTGTCGTTCTGGCTGGTCACCCAAAACTGCGTAATGACCTGCGTCGTCCGACGATGGAGGAAATCGGTTATCGTACCGATATTTTTACGCTGGACGGGATCACCGGCAGCCAGCGCGAATATATTCAGTGGTTGCTGAAGACCAGCACCGGCAAGGGTAAGCCGGAAGATATTCTGACGGCCGAAGCAGTTGACCTGCTGGCGATGAAACTTCGGACACCGCTGCAGGTCCAGTTGCACCTGACGCTGTCGATGGAAGCAGGATACCAGACAGGTGAAAAACCGATTACCGCCACGCTGATTGAATCAGTGCTGTCACGCCAACTGGATGACTTGGAACCGACACTCACGCGGCATGGTTACCGACTGAAAGATATGGTGGAGCAATTTGATGCAAAACCAGCTGAAATCAGGGCCTTATTTAACAATCAACTGGACCCGGCCCGCACAGCTGAACTACGTGACAGAATGCTGGCGGTCGGTTTGCCAATATGACGATATTGATTTGCAATTATTGTGAGCCCGGCGGAATGGATTGCGAGCCGGGCAGGATAAATGCGAGCCCATTATCACTTAATGTGAGCCGGGAGCATTTTTCATTTGCAGTTAATGTGGGCCGAAATATGCGCTGATTGCGAGTCGGGGGAGTTTCGATTGCGAGCCGCTACATCTACCGCCATCACATTGAATTGCAGATCAAGCAGGTCACCGGGCTGGCCCGCCGGCTGCTCAGGGATAATGGCCCCCGTGGCAGTGACAAGGTCACGCACAACCTCAATACGCTCTGGGAAGTCGCCCGCAGGCTGCTCCTTCAGGCCGATGATACGCTGGAGCCCTCTCATTTCACGCGGGTCAGCGCCGTCGTTAAGGCCCTGAACGAGGTGGATCTGGGTGCAACCGGCTTCCGCTATGCCCGCACCCGTGAGGGAGGCAGGAGCCTTGAAGGTCTCCACTATATTAACACACGCCGTTTCGGGGATCAGATGGCCGCGGCGTCTGACGATCTTGACGGTATCGATAACGGACTGCGCTACATCCTTGATCTTGAGAGCGAGATGCGCGGACACGAGGATGGCTTTTTCTGAAGCCTGGCGCCCTCCCCTTTCTAACCGGACTCACATCTATGAACGGAATGATTTCCTACGCGCCGGCGGCGCCATCGCTGCCGGTGGCCATCGACTACCCCGCGGCGCTGGCGCTGCGGCAGATGGCCGCGCTGGTCGACGACCTGCCGAAGTACCTGCTGGCGCCGGAGGTCAGCGCCCTGCTCCACTTCATGCCCGACCTGCGGCGTAAGATGCTGTTCACCACGCTGTGGAACACCGGCGCGCGCATCAGCGAGGCGCTGGCGCTGACGCGGGGGGACTTTCTGCTGCGCCAGCTGTACCCGTTCGTGCAGCTGGCCACGCTCAAGCAGCGCGAGGATAAGGCGGAGCACCGGGCAGGCCGCCGCGCCGCCGGCGTCGTGCCCCACCGCCTGGTGCCGCTCTCTGACGCGCAGTACGTGACGCAGCTGGAGGTGATGATCGCCACCCTGCGCATTCCGCTGGAGCGTAAGAGCGAGAAGACCGGCCGGGTTGAAAAGGTGCGGCTCTGGGACATCACCGACCGTACCGCGCGAACCTGGCTGAACGAGGCGGTTGAGGCGGCCGCGTCAGAGGGCGTGAGGTTCTCCGTTCCGGTCACCCTGCACACCTTCCGGCACAGCTACGCCATGCACATGCTGTACGCCGGCACGCCGCTCAAGGCGCTGCAGAGTCTGCTCGGCCACAAAAGCGCGAAGTCGACGGAAATTTATACACGGGTGTTTGCGCTGGACGTGGCCGCCCGGCACCGGGTGCAGTTCCAGATGCCGGGAAACGAGGCTGTAAATTTGCTGAAAGGAGTTTATTCGTAACACATTGTATATAAAGGAATGTTATATGGGGTGTGTATATACATAGGTATATATCAAGTTTTAATTTTGCATATACTTATGTATATACATTGACACTGATAATCCATAAGTTAATATGCATATACTTTTGTATATACACGGTGGTGATTATGAAAAAGCCTTACATTATCTCTTTCGCTAACAGTAAAGGCGGTGTGGCCAAAACTACCAGCTGCATGTCTGTTGGTTGTTCATTAGCTTTGGCAGGCTATAAAACCCTGCTGATTGATCTAGATCATCAGGGAAACCTTAGCGATGATTTGGGACGTGGTGATGAGGATTACACCATCACGGACCTATTTGCAGATCCTAAATTTGATATCAATAAACTCATTTATTCTGCTATGGACGGTGATGACACGATTGATAACCTAGATATCATCCCTGCTGATATAACCCTTGCGGTTGAAGCCCGAAGTGCAGAAAGGTTTCGCCATAGACTAAGCATTCTTGAAGAGGGTTTGAACAAGGTAAAAAATTCCTACGATTTCATCCTCATCGATCTTCGTCCTGCTATTGATTTGAGCATTGAAAACGCCCTGCTGATCACTGATAAAATTGTCATCCCTGTCGACATGGATAAGCGTGCAGTTAAAGGCATTAAAGACCTATTCCAAGTGGTTCAGGAAGTGCGAAGAAATGAACCTTTTGTATATACACTTGTAAAGACAAAAGTAAACGAATCTCACTCCAAGATGAAAAAATCAATTGAGGGATTAATTGAAGAAGCTGGATATGTTGTGGCCAAGACTGAAATACGTCAGAGCGAGCTTTTTAAACAGGCGACCGATGTTCATCGTCCTGTAATGTTCTTTGCGAGAAATGAACGGCCATACAGGGATTATAAAGCTTTCACTCAAGAACTCCTTGAGCAAATTGAGGGGGCCGAAATTGGCAAGAAGTGATCGCATAACCAAAGGGGTTACCCGAGTTGCTGAGAAGCGCAACATTACAACGGGCAGACAGATGAATCTGCGGCTTACGGGTCTCGATGATGATGCTCTTTCTATGTTAGTTGAGAAAATGCAGGAATTACTTCCTCAGAAAAATATTACCCGTTCCAGAGTGTTACGCGCCGCCTGTTACTTAGACGATGATAAAATGCTCCAGAAACTTGCTAACTTACTGATTGAAAACACGTGACATTCTAATGTGTATATACCTATGTATATACATTTATTAATTGTTATGTGCCCATATAAGTGATTGTCGTGACAGGTATGTATATGCTTATGTATATACATATCTTATCGAAAAAAGTGACTATTCATTTAATGAACGTATATGCAAGAATATATGCATTTGTATATACAAATGAATATGCAAATACTTCAAAAGATTTTTTTATCTGAGGTGTGCAACTGGAATATCATCCCAGCGGGTCGTCCACGCCGGTGAAAGCATCTCACGCTTCATCTTCCACTCGGTACTTATTCCCTGACCTGCAAACCACACGTTACCCAGCCCGGACTGATTGATGCCGTCGAGCACCTTCATCAGCTGTGCGCTGTTGGCCCGCGGCTGCGCATCGTCAAAGAGGTTCAGCTGGCTCACGCCGTTCGGGGTAAAGTCATCGAGCATAATGCCGGCTTTCATGTACCGGCGGCCTTCCAGCCAGATGCGGTCCAGGCTGCGCATGGCCACCTCAATGATGTCGCGCGTGTCCTGCGTGGGCAGCATCAGCTTTTCACCGGCCGTGTTGCCGTAAAACACCTCGTTGACCGCGTGGGGTGAAGTCCGGATAAATACGCTGATACGCCGGCAGAACTGTCGTTCCCCCCGGAGCTTCTCCGCCGCGCGAGTGGCGTACTGACACAGCGCCTGCTGCATGGCCACCTTTGAGGTGATGCGCTCGCCAAAGGACCTGGAGCAGCAAATCTGCTGCTTGGCCGGCGGGACCTCCTCGATCGGAATGCAGGACTCGCCGTTGAGTTCCCGTACGGTCCTCTCCAGCACGACGTTGAAATCTTTACGGATGAGGGCAGGGTGCGCACGCGCCAGCTGCAGGGCGTTGCTGATCCCCATGACGTTCAGTCTTTTGCCGATACGCCGGCCCACGCCCCAGACTTCCTCTACGGGCTGTCTGGACAGCAGCGTTTCGGTGCGTTTCGGGTTGCCCGGCGTAAGCGCCAGTACGCCGCGGAACTGCTTCCACTCCTTGCTTGCCCACTGCGCGGATTTCGCCAGGGTTTTGGTCGGTCCCATGCCCACGCCCACGGTCAGGCCGGTTGTGGCCAGCACGTGCGCGCGCAGGCGCCGACCAAAGTGTTCAAAGTCTTCGCAGCCATCGATGCCGGTCAGATCCAGGAACATTTCGTCAATACTGTACTGCTCAACCCGGGGCGTCATTTCCTCAAGAGCAGTCATTACCCTCATGCTAAGACTATGATAAAGCGCATAATTACTGCTGAAGACATGCACGCGCTCAGCGAAATCCTTCGTCTTTATCTGAAACCATGGGGCGCCCATTTTTATTCCCAGCGCTTTGGCGCCGGCCGAACGAGCGATGACGCAGCCGTCATTATTTGAAAGCACGACGACGGGCTTACCGCGCAGGTCCGGACGGAACAGCGCCTCACAGCTGGCGTAGAAAGAGTTGACGTCTGCCAGGCCAAACATGGGCATGTTTACCTCCGGCGCGCGCGCGTGCTGTTGAACCACCAGGTGACCACGCCGAGTAGCTGCAGCTCCTCCGGGTAAATTACGGAGTAGGCCGGATTCATCGGCAGCAGCGCGAGCCGCGGCTGCAGCTGCAGTCGCTTGACGGTGAATTCCCCTTCAACCTCGGCAATCACGATGTCCCCGTGCGATGCCTCCTCGGCCCGGTCAACCACCATGACGTCGCCGTCATAAAGCCCGAGGCCTTCCATGCTGCTGCCGCTTGCGCGCACAAAAAAGGTCGAGGCGCGCCGGCGGATGCAGAGCTCGTTGAGGTCCAGCTCCTTTTCAACGTAATCCGCGGCCGGGGAGGGGAAGCCAGCCGCACAGGGCTCGGCAAAGAGCGGTACGCGAACCCGGGGCGCACTGAGAGGTGGCCAGAACGGCATCAGGCCCTGAGCATAGGTGGCAGGCTTCATGATACGGCCTCCGGGCGAATAGCGGCCGGACCGGTGGCGGCTGTGAGTGCGTGACGCATATTAAATTTCCCTCCGAATAACACTGTTCATGTATACAGTATTATTGAGGTGAATTTATCTTACAAGCAGGGTGGAACAGGAAAAGCTTCCAGACAGGCTCATCTGCCTGAAAGCTGTTCAGTTTTATTTTTTGCCACCTCGCCGGTCATATCCTGCAGCATCTTCAGCAGAAGGTCTTTGCTCAGCTGATCGGACCGCAGTGCAGGCATGATGTTAATGAGCGACAGGGTCACCGTGGCCATGGCCACCGTTCGCTTAACTGTATCGGCATTTTCATAAATCAGATAGGTGCGCAGGCTCACCCCGAGTTCAGCCGCGGCCCGTTCACGGCTCCACAACAGTCCTTTCCGCCACAGCCTCAGCTGCCATCCCGTCATGTGCATTTCTCCTCACCGTTTTCTTTCATTACAACGCAAAAAATGTGTTGTTTCTGCATTTTTTCTAAATCTTTAGTGTGCTTATGGCCGTCATATTAAGACGGATGTCGCTGCGCTCGGCTGCTTAACGGCGTCATCGCTTCGCCTGACGCCGGTTAAAAATCCTCATGTCCACTGACGGGCTTCGAATGATTAGGCTGCACCGTGCCTTCACGTTAGCCGAGCCGCTGCGCAGTCAAGGGCCGCTGGCGCTCGTTCGCTCACCCGTTCCCCGCCGTGCGCGGGACATTCAGTCCGCTCCGGCGGCGCGTGCGGCTTGCGCGTCCGCCCCTGACTGCTCCGCTTTTCGCCCGGCTGCTGTGTCGGCACGGCGCAGGTGAGGCCGTGCAACCACTGACTGAGGAGCAAATCATGCCGAATTGGTGTGCAAACAGGCTGCGTGTGACCGGCCTGGCGGAGAACGTGAGTAAAGTGCGGGCGCTGATGCGGGGAGAGGTGCGCCCTCTCTATGCGCGGGCGGAAGAGCAGGGCATTCAGCTTTTACTGGCGGGCTGTGCCGGAGTGCTGCGTCCGGTAACGGACGACACGTACGCGCCATTTCCGGCGCTGACGGTGGCGGGGCGGGGGAGAACACACCGGAGAACGTCGCGTTTACAGCGTGGCTCACGCAGCTGCGTGACGGCGTGAACCTGACCGAGGAAAACTGCGACCGGCTGCACAACCTGTGGCTGGCCACCGGCCTCCGCAGCCGGACGTGGGACTCGCTGGAGTGGGGTGAAGAGGATGAGGACGGTTTCACCTGCGTGACCGGGCCTGACTGGGTTATCAACAACGTCGGGCACTACGGCGGCTGAAAGGAGGCGGCGGGGGAAGCCCCGCCGGACAACGACATGAGAGAAATGACGGTACGTGAATTTAAGGTGCGTCTCGATGCCATCGGGGATGACGAACTGTGCTGCGGAACCTTCTGGCTGGCAGATGACTTCCTGAGCATTGATCCGACGCTGACACGAGAGGAAATCGCGGCGGCAATGGAGACTGCCCAAGACAACCACGACGCCAGCGAGGGGTTCAACTGGGGGCATCTGGAATGGGCCATCAGCGAAATGAAAGTAAGCGTCTCACCTGCACCGTCTTGCGCTTTATCGGTTCGGCCCACTTCACTCTGACAGCACAGGTGAAGCTTGTTTCGTCTAATCGGCTTTGAGTGCCCCATATTTTTACTAAGATTAATCTGGGCGTGGATTAATCCCGTCTTTTTAATAGCTTTTAAATGGAGATTACA
>NZ_CP045250.1:0-29602 GCF_035191405.1 Pantoea sp. JZ2
ATGACAACGAAATATTTTGCCCTACTGACCAATCAGGGCGCGGCAAAGCTGGCCAATGCCGCGGCCCTGGGTACCCAACTGCAAATCACCCAAATGGCGGTGGGGGATGGCGGCGGCACTTTGCCCACGCCCGATCCTGCACAGACCAAACTGGTCGGCGAAAAGCGACGCGCCGCGCTGAATTCACTGAAGGTGGATGCGGCGAACGCTAGTCAGATTATTGCTGAGCAGATTATCCCTGAAGGCGAAGGTGGCTTCTGGATCCGCGAAATTGGCCTGTATGACGCCGATGGCGTTATGGTTGCGGTGGCAAACTGCGCTGAAACTTATAAGCCACAACTTCAGGAAGGCAGCGGCCGTACCCAGACCGTGCGCATGATTCTGATCGTGAACAGCACCAGTGCCGTCACATTAAAGATTGATCCTTCGGTGGTGCTGGCCACGCGGCAGTATGTGGATGACAAAGTCATCGAAGTGAAAGCCTATACCGACGACGTGATGAAGAAGCATGTCGATGCGGCAAACCCTCATAGCCAGTATCTGCAAACGGCTAAAGCGCTGGCAGAGATTAAAGATGCGGGGCTGGTGGCGGAGGTTCTCAAAAACCTCGGTTTAGGCGAAGGCTCTGCTTTGCCGGTTGGCGTGCCGGTTCCCTGGCCTTCGGAAAATCCGCCAACTGGGTGGCTAAAGTGTAATGGTGCCGCTTTCAGCGCTGCCACCTATCCGCTTCTGGCTAGAGTGTACCCGTCGCTTAAATTGCCGGATTTGCGTGGGGAATTTATACGTGGCTGGGACGATGGACGGGGGTTGATAGCGGAAGAAGTCTCCTCTCTTATCAACAAGGATCAGTAGTTGTTGGAGACGATGGAATAAGCGCAAATACGCTTGTCACGATAAATAATTTAACTGAAAAATCTCGCTGGGGTTACGACGATACACCTTTACCAAGCATTGCTGGATGTATATCTCAATGACACCAGCCACGAATGATTATTCATCTAACACGTGGGCCGTGGTGTTTATGGTATAAGTCGACCAAGAAACATTGCATTTAATTATATTTTAAGGGCAATCTAATGAATAATAAACAAGAGTTTTCTTTTGACGAAAACGAACTATCTACAAAAGATGTTTTTTGGAGGTATACAATTACGATGCCGTGACTGGAGAGTTTAAAAATATATCAAAGGAATATATTTTAAAAGGTGTTGGCATTCCTGCATTTTCAACCATCAAGCCAAATTTATCAGGAAAAGCAGGTACTACTTGCGTTTATGAAAACGATGAATGGAAATTAGTTGATGATCACCGCGGTGAGACTGTATATGACACTGAAACGGGTAATGAAAGAATAATAAAAACCATAGGTCCATACCCAAAGGATACTACAACTCTCAAACCAAAAACAAAGTATGATTCATGGGATGGGAGTACATGGATAACCGATAGCCGTGTGCAGCACGAGGCTGAAGTAGGCTTCGCAGAAAAAAAACAAAATGAACTATTGGTTAATGCGCAAAATATAATTAGTATCTGGCAGACAGAACTGCAATTAGGTATTATAACTGACAAGGATAAGGCCAGCTTAATCGATTGGCTGGCCTATATAAGAAAATTAAAAGAAATTAAAACTTATCAGGTGCCAGATATCACATGGCCTTTGCCACCGGAGGTGTCGGCCAAATGATGTCAGGAGCCGTCGATATATCGACGGCTTTGACCGAAGCTTTATACGCCATCCAAGCTGATAGTTTTGCTTTGTCACTATCACTAATATCACCAAGAAAAAGTTCAATCTTCCAATCTGATATTGTGTTATCAATACTGTTTAAAATATCATTTCGGTTTTTTTCTGCAATTTTTTTATCAGCTTCATGTTTAAGCGAAAAATCCTCAACCCAGTTTTCACCATCCCATTTACAGTACTCTGAAGCTGGAACTTTTGAAGTTGTATTGGTTGGGTAATCACCCAGTTCATTATAATAAATGATTCCCCTGTTTCAGTGTTGTAGACAGTTTCACCACGATGATCGCTAATATACTCCCATGCAGAAAGTCTTTAGTTCTGCAAACCTTCATGCCCTCTTTTTTTCTAAGGGAGCGTCGACACATGAATTAGCAGGAAGGCCTACTCCTTTAGCAAGAGCTTCAGTGATAGTTGAAAGATATTCACGTGAAATACCATCATAATTATAAACACTAACTTCCCCAGAGTTAATAGCTATGAGATTTTTATCCAACTGAGCTCTTAACATTATGCAGCCCTCAAAATATAGTTAAATGCAATGTTGCGTGGTCGTGTCTCTGATCCACCCGTGTTTCCATAAATATATATGTATGACAACGATTGCCAGCTTGTCCCATTATTTCTATTGACTCGCTATTTTGATCAGTGAATGCAATAAATTCGGGGTTGGGTTCCGTATTCGTTAACAAATTTGTGGTTATGCGAACGAATTTCATCTCCTTGTGCAGAGAAGATAGTTCTTCCATTATCGACATTTCTTCCATCATCCCATCCACGAATAAACTCTCCACGTAGATCTGGCAATTTAAGCGACGGGTACACTCTAGCCAGAAGCGGATAGGTGGCAGCGCTGAAAGCGGCACCATTACACTTTAGCCACCCAGTTGGCGGATTTTCCGAAGGCCAGGGAACCGGCACGCCAACCGGCAAAGCAGAGCCTTCGCCTAAACCGAGGTTTTAAAGTTTTTCCGGGCTTTGTGCCAATAATAAAAAGAGGATACAAACCTCGGTTTAGACGAAAAGCTTTTTGGCCGATTATTGAAGGTAAATATTTTCAGTCAAAATACGACTTATGCAAAACCGACCGCGAGACTACTAAAAATAATCGTTACAGGAGGCGGCGGCGGTGGCGGTGGGACTTCTGCAGTTGGAGCAAATCAGGGAGCGGTTGGCTCAGGTGGAGGGCGGGTGGTACCGCTATCTCCTGGCATTCAGTCGATGAGCTTGAGTTTCCCATATTGCTAACCGTCGGAAAGGGTGGTTCTGGTGGAGTCGGTGGTAACGAGCCGCAATCAGGGCAAAGCAGCAGTTTTGGTAGATACCTCTCTGCATCAAGCGGTGCTCGAGCGGCAAGTGGTACGGCATTTAACTACGGAGAGAATCGCTTACTTTCTAACGGCGGCAGTGGTATTGGCTATGGTGGTAATCACATGAATGTCAGAGGCTCTGCAGGAACCCCAGCAATTACCTTAAGCTCGGGCTATGAGAGTGGAGGTGGTGGCGCATCGTTTTTCTGTGGAGGGGGAAATCCTATTGCTGCAGGCTCATCTTTGTCTGGTGATCCTGGCGCGTTTGGATCAGGCGGCGGCGGTGCATTTTCTGTTAGTAATTCATCTGCTCAAAATGGAGGGGGCGGTGGCGATGGCATTATTATCATTGAGGAATATGCATGAAAAACTATGCGCGAATTGAAAAAAACACAGTAAGAGAACTATTTTCAACGGAAGATGATATAACGGAATTGTTCCACCCTTCTATTCAGTGGGTTGATATCACAGAATGTGAAGTTAAGCCTGAAGAAGGTTGGGAGTATGTAAAAGGTATGTTCGTGCCGCCCAGGAAATGAACACCACGTCGGAAAAAGACCCGCGGCAGCGGGTCTTACTTTAAATCTCATAAATATCAAAAAGATGCTTATAAAATGATTGGTAAATAATTCCAGGTTATGGCTTCAACTGTTATGGATTGCGTTAATAAACTTATGCTGAAGTATATTTTTAAAAATAACCCTCAAAAAAAATATAAATTAAAAATTAACCATGGAAAGATTGAATATTTTTAATTATTTCTGGCCGGATTATTTCTTCAGGGTTATTAAATTTTGGTGAGAAAAAATTTTTTCCCAGTTACCATTCGACTATGACTAAACCTGGCTGCCCCACAGCCCCTTTACCATTTATTCCTGTTGAACCACCTGCACCGCCAGCACCATAACCATCACCAACGTAACCATTTTGGCCTCCAGCACTACCTGCGGAAGATGAGCGAACGGAGCCACCGCCTCCACCGAATGGACATGATGCGCCTGCGCCGCCGCAACCTGTTCCAATCGTCGAGCCCGTTGTTCCTGCTCCATCATTTCCAGTGCTTCCGCGAGGATAACCTCCTCCGCCAGCTCCGCCATACTGCGCTGAACCACCACCACCAGGGTCTCCACCCTGACCGGCGATGAGGGTCAAATAATTGCCAAAAACAGTATTGCCACCAACTCCTCCAGCTTTGCCATCGGAGTTTACTGACGTGGTTCCACCGGCACCACCAGCCCCGATGACTACATCGATCATTTCTCCCGGCTTAACTGTTATGGCGCGCTTAATAACTGACTGTCCAGCGCCACCGCCACCGCCGCCACCGCCAAATTCACTGGTGTTTGTACGGCAACCGCCACCGCCCCCGCCGCCTCCAGCAGCACATCCGGATAAGTAGACAGTGCTTACGCCATCCGGGACCTGGAACTTGCCGTTACTCGTGAATTGTTTAACGCCTCGGGAGCGCGAAATTTCATTTTGAACCGCTTCTACAAAACCGAGGTTTTCGCGAAACAAACCCCTGGCCCCTGTAACCTACGCAATGGCAAACTCCCCACCTTTTACCAGAGGAAAAATGATGCTGATTGGCTATGTCAGGGTGTCAACAAATGACCAAAACACCGATTTACAACGGAATGCCTTGCAGAGTGCAAATTGTGAACAGATTTTTGAGGATAAAATCAGCGGTAAGACCAGCGAACGACCAGGCCTAAAGCGGGCGCTCAGGACGTTAAAAGAAGGCGATACTCTGGTGGTGTGGAAGCTGGATCGGCTTGGCCGCAGCATGCGTCATCTGGTCATGCTCACTGAGGAGCTGCGTGAACGTGGAGTCAATTTCCGTAGCCTGACGGACAGCATCGACACCAGCACGCCGATGGGGCGTTTTTTCTTTCATGTGATGGGCGCCCTGGCGGAAATGGAGCGTGAATTGATCGTTGAACGCACGCGAGCGGGCCTCTCCGCTGCGCGAGAAAAAGGACGTATTGGTGGGCGGCGGCGCATTATGACGCCGGACGTCGTGGAACGGGCAAAAAGAATGCTGACGAACGGCGCCACACGTTACCAGGTGGCACTGGTGCTGGATATTTCTGTCAAAACCCTGTATCGCTACCTTCCAGTCAACGCCACTAAACCCACCGATCACAGCAGTAACTAACAGGAATAAACTATGTTGTTTGCCGTACGTTTTTACGATCGTGCCGACCGGGCTGATATCCGCAAAATCTATATGGACGCTCATCTGCAGTGGCTGGAAAGCGTCAGGTCAGGCGTACTGATTGCGGGCTCCCTCAGAGAGCATGCCACGGCTCATCCCGATGGTGCGTTATGGATTGTGGAAGCCGCATCCAAAGAAGCTGTTGAAACCCTCCTGAAGCAGGACCCGTTCTGGCAAGAGGGGCTGCGTCAAAACGTGGATATCCGGCTCTGGAGTAAGGCTTTTGACAGCCCCGTTACCCTGTAAATTATCGCCGCTGTTTAGCCACGCGCCAGCAAACTGCAATCGCATGCATCCTTTCTGCTGACCTGACACTCTGAGCACACCCTCAACACGGAGTGCTACAGATGTCTGATTTTCATCACGGTGTCCGCGTCGTCGAAATTAATGACGGCACACGCACCATCTCGACTGTTTCAACCGCCATTGTTGGCATGATCTGCACCGCAGAAGATGCTGATGCAACGGCGTTCCCTCTTAACACACCTGTTCTGCTGACCAACGTGCAGGCAGCCATCGGCAAAGCCGGTACCCAGGGCACCCTGGCGGCCGCGCTGCAGGCGATTGCTGACCAGGCGAAGCCAGTGACTGTCGTGGTTCGCGTAGCAGAAGGCGCGAGTCAGGCGGAAACCACCTCTAACCTGATTGGCTCGACAGACGCGAACGGTAAATACAGCGGCATGAAGGCGCTGCTCAGCGCGCAAACTCAGCTGGGTGTTAAGCCACGTATTCTGGGCGTGCCAGGGCTGGATTCGCTGGAAGTGGCGACCGCGCTGGCCAGCATTGCGCAGCAGCTGCGTGGCTTTGCTTACGTGTCCGCCTGGAACAGCAAAACCATCTCTGATGCCATGAAGTACCGCGAAAACTTTAGCCAGCGTGAGCTGATGGTCATCTGGCCAGACTTTATTGCCTGGAACACCGCGACCAGCAAATCTGAAATGGCTTATGCCACCGCACGTGCGCTGGGCCTGCGCGCCAAAATTGACAACGATACGGGCTGGCATAAAACCCTGTCCAACGTGGGCGTCAATGGCGTAACCGGCATCTCTGCAGACGTTTTCTGGGATCTGCAACAGACTGGCACCGATGCCGATCTGCTGAATGAGAAGTGCGTCACCACGCTAATCCGCAAAGACGGCTTCCGTTTCTGGGGCAACCGCACCTGTAGCGACGATCCGCTTTTCGCGTTTGAGAACTACACCCGTTCAGCGCAGGTGCTGGCCGATATCATGGCGGAAGCGCACATGTGGGCCAACGATAAACCGCTGACGCCAGTGCTGGTACGCGAAATCATCGCCGGCATCAACGCGAAGTTCCGTGAACTGGTCAGCGCTGGTTATCTGCTGGGGGCGAACTGCTGGTACGACGAAAGCGCGAACGATAAAGAGAGCCTGAAGGCGGGCAAACTGTTTATCGATTACGACTACACGCCGGTGCCCCCGCTGGAAGATCTGACGCTGCGTCAGCGCATCACTGATACCTATCTGGCGAACTTCGCCGCATCCGTAAACAGCTAAGGAGCCGGATAAATGGCACTGCCACGTAAACTCAAAGGGTTAAACCTCTTTAATGATTCAAACAGCTATCAGGGCATTGTAACCGCCGTTACGTTGCCGAAGCTGTCACGCAAGTTGGATACCTATCGCGCAGGCGGCATGAACGGCGCCGCGTTTATCGATAACGGCCTGGACGATGCGGCGCTCGATATGGAGTGGACGCTGGGCGGTATGGATGAGCTGGTACTCAGCCAGTGGGGCGCAACGGCCAACGTTCCGTTACGTTTTACCGGTTCTTATCAGCGCGATGACACCGGCGAAGAGATTGCCGTTGAAATTGAAGTGCGCGGTAAGCACCAGGCGTTTGACTTCGGTGAAGCCAAGCAGGGTGAAAACGCCGAAACCAAAGTCACCAGCAAAAATACCTATTTCAAACTGACCTGGAATGGCAAAGAGCTGATTGAAATCGACACCGTCAACATGGTGGAGAAGGTCAACGGCGTCGATCGTCTGGAACAGCGCCGTAAAAATCTCGGCCTGGTGTAATAACAAAGGCCAGCGCGTTCTGCGCTGGCCCCTCTTGATTGAGATGGAGAAAAAATGGAACAGCTGGATAAGCCGGAACAGAAAGACAACCTGGTGGTGCTGGAAAGCCCGATTTCACGCGGTGATGTAGTGATCGCCCAGGTCGAGCTGGTCAAACCGAACGCCGGCGCGCTGCGCGGTGTACGACTGGCCGAGCTGGCCTCGTCCGATGTGGATGCGCTGTTGATGGTGCTGCCCCGCATCACGATGCCTTCGCTGACCAAAGCGGAATGCAATGCGCTGGACCCGGTTGACCTGATTGCCCTGGGCGGCAAGGTGATTGGTTTTTTGTCAGCGAAATCGGCCACGTAAGCTGGCCCCGCGATATGACGGTCAATGATCTGATGGCCGATATTGCCAGCGTTTTTCACTGGCCCCCCTCAGAAATGTATCCCATGTCGCTGGAAGAGTTACTCGACTGGCGGCATAGAGTGATGATCCGCAGTGGAGTAACCTCAGATGAGTAACACGCTCAAGCTGCAAGTGCTGCTGGAAGCGGTTGATCGGGCGACGCGCCCGTTCAGTGCCGTGCGTAAAGAAACAGAAAAACTGTCTGCGGATATCCAGGAAACGCAGGACCACCTGGATGCGCTCAACGCTAAATCCGCGCAGATTGAAGGGTTCCGGGCGACACGCAAAGAACTGACGCTGACCCAACAAAATCTCAAAAATACCCGGGCAGAAGCGGCAGCACTCGCCATTCAACTTAAAAACACCCAAAACCCCACCGCGGAACAAACGCAGGCGCTGGATAAGCTGCGTCAGTCGGCTAACGCGCTGCAGCAAAAAAATATTCAGCTGCGTCAGTCGGTACAGGAGCAACGCCAGGCGCTGAATGACGCCGGGATTTCCACGCGCCGGTTGAGCAGTGAGCGCCGGAAGCTGAATCAACAAGCCGAGCAGACGACATCCACCCTCAATGCGCAGGGTCAGTCCATGGATCGGCTGAATCAACGTCAGGACAAGCTCAACCGCATACGCGATCGCTACCGTGCCGGCATGGCGCTGGCAGATAACGTGCAAAGTGCCAGTTCGAAGGCCAAAGACTTTGTTGAGAAGGGCCGAAAAGTCATTGATTACCTGTCACCTGCAAATGAGATTGTGCAAGCCCGCGCGGCGATTACGCAATCGGGTGGCTCATCGGGTGAGGCAAAAGCTGCAGCACCGGCAGTGGCTAACCTTGCAAACGCGACGCAACGTAGCATGCAAGAAAGCGCGTCTTTGGTGCTCAATATTAAAAACGCGTTCGGCATTGCAGATGACCAGGTTGGTCAGTTAGGCGACGTGCTCTCATCGACCTTTGCCAATAAAACAACCGATTTTACCGCGCTTAAGACGGCGATGGTCGCTGTAGGGCCAGCCGCGAAGAACGCCGGTGTAAGCGTCGGTCAGACCGCGGCCATGATGGGCGTGCTGGCAGAAAACGGCATGACGGGCAGCCAGGCCGGTGCTGGCGTCAGCGCCATGTTGACGCATGTTCAGGCACCGGACGCCAGCGCAGACAGCGCTCTGAAAGCGTTGAATGTGCAAACCGCTGACGACCAGGGCAACAACCAGCCCATTTTCGCGGTACTCGGTCAGGTACAGGCGGCGTTTGAGAAAAATAAACTCGACGCAGCCCAACAAGCCGCTTATCTGCAGGCCATTTTTGGTGAACAGGGTGCCGCCCCTGCCGCAGTGCTGATGAAGGGCGCAGCCAGTGGCCGACTGGATCAGCTGTCTCAGGCGCCCGCTGCCCAGCCGCCAGCCGCAGACGCGTCGGTTGATACCAGCCTGCAGGCTATCACTCAGGATGGCTTGTCCGTACAGTCCGTCCTGACCGGCGTCATGAATATCAATCCCCAGCTCTCGGACAGCCTGCTGACGCTGGCGGCCGGTGGGCTGACGTTGGTGGATTCACTGGCCAGCGTGGGGAACATTGCCTGGCCGTCATTAGCGGGCTGAGCACCATCATGGCGGGTGTGGAGCTGCTGGGCAGCGCGTTTGCCATCATCGGTGGCGCGATTACGGCCACGCTGTGGGCGATTACGCTACCGGTGGTCTTGCTTGGCGCGGCTATCGCGGCGGGCGCCATGTTGGTTTACCAGTACTGGGAACCGATTAGCGCTTTTATCAGCGGCGTTGCTGAAGGTTTCAGCGCGGCGATGGGACCGATCAGCGACGCGTTCGCGCCGCTGAAGCCGGTATTTGACTGGTTCAGTAACAAAGTGTCCGAGCTGGGCGCCTGGTTCTCGAAGCTGCTGGAACCCGTGAAGTTTTCTCAGCAGGAACTGGCTTCAGCAGGTGAGATGGGACAGCGCTTTGGCAACATGCTGGCGACAGCACTGAAATTGCCTGGTGAAGCCCTTAACCAACTGCGGGGCGGCATTGACTGGGTACTGGGCAAACTTGGCATCATCGATGAGAAATCTGACAAGGTGAAAGACAAGCTGCCACCGCCCAAAATGCGCGAGCAGGATGACGAGGATGAGGATAACGCGGATGCCCGTCCGGCCGCATCGCGCGCCAGCCTTAACAGCACGCTCAATCAGCCTTTGCCTTCGGTTAACAATTCAAACGTGGATAACCGTCAGCACACCGTAACCAACAACATCTATGCGACAGGAGACCCCCAGGCGATTGGACAGGCCGTTGCACAGTATTCCACGGCATCGCCGTGGTCCACGGCTGATAGCAGCTATAACTCCATGTTTAGCCGGGATTAATTCACCATGATGATGATATTAGGCATGATGCCGTTTGTACGGCAAACCCTTCCCTTCGACAATCTGAAGCATGACGTGGGCTATCGCTGGGCAAAAAACAGTCGCGTAGGGCGACGTGAGTCGACCCAGTTTTTGGGTGCCGGTGACGATAAAATCACCCTGTCTGGCGAGCTCCGGCCTGAAATCACCGGCGGCAATGTCACGTTGCTGGCACTGAAGGCGATGGCCGATGAAGGCCTGGCGTGGCCGCTGATTGGCGGCAATGGCATTATTTACGGCATGTTTGTCGTAACAGATTTCTCGGCCACGCATACCGAATTCTACAGCGACGGCAGCGCGCGCAAGATAGGCTTTACCCTCAACCTGTTGCGGGTAGACGATTCATTGACCAGCATGTTCGGCGACTTAAAAAGGCAGGCGGAAGAACTGCAAAACCGGGCCAGTGACGCAGCGCAACGGGTGGGTTCTGTCATCAACAGCGTTACCTCTGCGCTGAGCGGAGGGCGCTGAGATGAGCGATATCGCCCCGATTCCGGTGCCTCTGCGCGTTGCGCCGACGCCGGACTTCAATATCAAAATTGAGACGAAGGATAAAACGGAAGATATTCGCCCACGGCTGATTTCTCTGAAGTTAACGGATAACCGTGGCTTACAGGCCGATCAACTGGAGCTGACGCTGGACGACAGCGACGGCCAGTTGGTCATGCCGCCTTTTGGCGCAAAAGTCGCCCTGGAGATTGGCTGGAAAGGACAGCCGCTTGCAAATAAAGGCATCTACCTCATTGATGAGGTCACCTACCAGGGCGCGCCGGACACGATAACGGTGGTCGCCCGAAGCGCCGATTTTAGCGGTTCGCTCGATGTTAAAATCACTGATTCATATCCAGACATGACGGTTGGCGAGGCCGTGGAAAAAATCGCGAAACGTAATAACCTCAAGTGGAAAGTTTCGCAGGAGATAGCTAAGAAAAAGATTAAGCACCTCGATCAAACACAGGAAACGGACGGCACATTTATTACTCGTCTGGCTATGCTGGTTGGCGCGGTGGCGACAATTAAAAAGAAATGCTGCAGTTCTTTGCCCCGGGCAGGGCGTGACCGTGAGCGGAAAGCCGATTTCACTCCTGAATCTGAACCGACAGGATGGCGATAAGTATGAGTACAAATTGTTTAAGCGCGACGATTACAGTGGCGTAGAAGCAAAATGGTACGATCAGAAAAAGGCGCAGCAGAAAGGGGTAACCGTCAACACGATACCGCCAGCAACACCGGCGGTGAACCCTGTCCATCCCGCGGCCAAAAACATCCCCACAATCGGGCAACAAGACCCGGGAAAAACCTATGTTTTTGGCAGCAATAAGAAGCTGTATGTACTGAATACGCACTTCAGTAGCCAGGAGGAAGCAGAGGAGGCGGCTAAGGCAAAGTGGCAGGAACTGCAACGCAATCGGGCTACGCTGAAGATCCTACTGGCGCTGGGTGCTGCGGAGTTGATTCCTGAAACGCCGGTCAAAGCTCAAGGTTTTAAATCGGTCATCGATAATCAAAAATGGCTGATTACCAATATCGTGCATACCCTCGATAAAAGTGGCTTTACCACCCAGTTGAACCTGGAGCTGATGACTGAAAACGTGGACTACATCTTAGTAGAAAATCAAGCGGGTTAGATTAAGTCTAATTATTGTTGCTTTTTGTTTAGTCTTTGGCTAATGTTGCACTATGCCAGAGAGGAGAACAACTATGATGCATTGCCCAAAATGTCAGACCGCCGCCCATACGAAAAGCAGCCGTTACGTTTCGAAAGAGACGAAAGAACGTTATCACCAGTGCCAGAACATTAACTGCAGTTGTACCTTTAAAACCCTGGAGAGCGTATCCGGGATTATCGTCGAACCGGCGCAGATTAATACCGTGCCGGTGATGGCGAAAGGCAGCAATAACCCGTCACCGCAGTTGCTGTAAGCCCAACCCGCGAAAGCGGGTTTTTTTATGGCTGCGGCCCGGATGGGATCGCTGGGAGATCAGGCTGAAGGCCAGCGAGCCGTTGACGTTTAAGGGCGCGACAGCGGCCTCTGGGAGTTCTGTTAATAACTGTACGGTGGTGAGGGCCGGGGCCCTTGGGGACACTGGCAATTACTGTACGGAATAAAAAGATTTTACTGATATGAGTCAGGCAAAACAGGCTTCCGGTGAAGAGAGAAAAAGCGTGGCGATTTTCGCCAGAAGAAAACGCAGGGGTGATAAAGTATTTTGGTACTAAGAGTAAGTCCGCGCTGGGATTTGAATTCGGTATGCGAATTCCCTTCTTCCACAGGGAAGAAGGGAAAGGGCCGGAATTAATGAACGCTATCTGTAAATTTGCTATCGATCATCACCAGCCCCGACGCTGTTTGCACAAAACGCGGCGCGGTTAAGTCATCAGTCATGATGTTAATCATCTGGAATAACAAGCCGGTGATGTGTTTCTGCAAGTCTGTAGAAGCCGGCTGATTCAGCAACACTAACGTCAATGCGCTGCAATATTGCCGCATCTCTTCCAAATCTATCGAACAACCGCTGCGACAGGCTTTGTCATTACCTTTCTCCAGCGTGAGGCGTTTAATCAGGTGTTCTGGCAGTGGCTGGTCTAACAGAACTTTCAATACTTCCAGTGCAGCCAGCAAACGGCCGCACAGTGCCATACGAGCGGCGATATCGTGACATTCAATCAGGGCATCCACATAGCGCACGCACGTATCCAGCACCTGAAACAGATCGTGCGTGGTGCCAAGCGGCGTTTTCAAGAGGTTTGAGATCGCAGATTCGATAACTGGCTGAATGTCCAAGATTTGATGATGGGCGGTTGTGTTACTATCGGTGTTAGCCATAGCGTTGTTCCTTAGAGTGAACGTTGTGGTCAGACGCTCCGGTATGTGTTGCTGCACTGCCGGGGCGTTGCTCTTACAAAGGCCTCATGTTAATGTGGTCTTTTATGAGGCTAAACTGAGGGAGTAGGTGGCCACATGTCAATAATAATGCGTGAAAAAAAACCAAAAGGTGGAGGCAAGTCTCCACAATTTAAAATGCGCATTGATCCGGCCTTGAAAAAACAGCTCGATGCGGTTGCAACTGAAGAAGGAATTAGTCTGGCAAGCTGGCTGAAGAACCTGGCGAGAGAGGCATTAAAGGCAAGGGGAATTGAGCCGGAGGGGTAATTTGTGCGTGAAATATTGAGTTAATTATATGTGTGGTAAATGAAAAAAGCTAAATTTCGCTATTGTGAAGTTTTTAATTTGGCCATTACAAGTTTGATAAAATAGCTGAGGCTTTGATGGAGTTTTGAGTAAATGAAGCTTTTTATTGTATGGTTACTGCAATCTTTTTTCTATCTTGTACCGATTATAGTCAGTGTTGTTGGTGCTTATTTTATTGTGCGATTCGTTCCATTTTACCCAATGGGTTTGTGGTTGCCTGGGTCGGTATCGTTGCTTATCTTTATATAACATACAGTAGTGGGTTTAACCTCAACCGTATAATCTTTTTCATGGCGATTTTCAAAAACCATGAAGTTTCAATATTTATCTGTAATATGATGTTCAGTGAATCGGGCCTTACCCATATTGACTTGCTCAAAGTAAATATCAGGATGTAAGATCCTTATAATGAATGAGCAATCTAAGTTGTACGCTTACAAGATTAGCTATGAGATAACATTCAAATAAAATAAGATTGCCAGAAAGAAGAGCAGATTACGATAATGGACGAGACAGAAAAAACAGTACTCGATCTTGTTGAGACTTACAATGATCGCAGCATATTTACCTTTAAGCGGTATCCGCTCAAACATAATACCGATCTTAATGAAGATTTTCGAATGGACCCGTTAGATGCCTATGATTTACTAGAGGAATTCACAGAGAGATTTTCAATTAATTTAGATGAATCAATTTCACTCGCTATTTTCATGAAGATAATGGCAAAGCAGAAAAGGCGTTGACCATTCAATTACTGATTGACTCGGCCCGAGCAGGTCACTGGACGGATGAAGAAAAATCAAAAACAGAAAATACCTTACCCTCAAACTCAGACAGGAAATAATGAAAAAGGGAAAAAATAAGACGATTTATGTTTTAGCATTCATTATATTTTTTCTGATTCTCCCGGAAATAGTGGTTCGTACACTAACCCCAGAACAACTCGTCAGACTCAGCGACTTCACAAGCCTGGGCGGATGTTTAGCCATCTCCTTTCGTTAATGCTTTTTCTCGGTATAACATCGATTTTGCTGGGCATTGCCGCTATCTGTCTGGCAAAAAAAATTACCGATATTTGTCAGGTTTAAAAAATAGCATACCTGCTGTACGCTCTGTATGCGTTACCAACGCACTGAGAGCAAAATTTTGCCAAAGCTGAAAACGTTGAGCGAAAGCAATCCAGGAAAGCGTATAGGATCTGCGGACCTGTTTTACAGTGGCTGGTCCGCGCAAACTCATGGGGAAATGTGAGTAGGTCAAGTGTGCCATTCTTAGCGTAATGTGAGGTGTAATACGTTATTCCGCCCTTGCAGGATGCGGACGAGTTGGGCATCGCCATGGAGAGCGAGAAAGCGCTACTGGAGCAATGAAGAACCTACCGCGTGGAGACCTTAACGGCACCGGATATTAGTTGGCCGGGAAAGCCTAAACAGAAACATCCCCGTTACAGCGGGGACTATCAGGAAATTTTAGAGGCGTGAAGGCTTAATTTTGCCATTCAATCATCTCATCCAGCCGTTTTAAAATATCTGGGAAGTAGCTCTCATTGATGCCGAATCACCTTTCACCTGAGCGCTGTCAGCATGCGCTTCAGGACGAAGGTTATATTCAATAATTACACCCTCTTCGCCGGTTACTTTCCTGATTATCATATTCAGTTGATGGCACTGGCTTGAAACTCGAAAGGCTTTATCTCACGTTGAGCAATTAAAGCGTTATGGTGCGCTGCAAATTGCTCACGTAGTTCCAGTAGCTCACCTACCGTAAATTCAGTTTGAAACTGTGCTTTCAGGCCAGGAACAGAAAATTCAACAAAAGATTTTATCCAGTCCCAGCGATGATGTTCAGGGTCAATGTCGTTATCGACCACTCTTTCAAATGGAGAAACCGCAAACGTAAATTTCTCGTCTTTAATATCAAACATTGATGCGTTCCTGTCGGTTTTTAAAAATACATAAAGTGGGTGATTGTCCAGTCGGATTCTCTTATCAGATGGATTTATCATATAATTTAAAAGTTAGGTGGTATATCGTGCTATGTAATTTGTCAAATTTCTGTTTAAGTATAGTAGTTATTTTCATGTCATTATAACACTATGAAAAAATTGTTGAGCTAATGCGTTTTACCTCCAACTTGAGCTATGTTGGAACTATCTTTACAGTCAATAATAATTGTTTTATTTAAGAGAAACATAACTAATTGCTTAGTGAACAGGTAAGAAGCTTATATAATTTAAATTCTTGATGAGTTTTCACTAAGAGGGGTGATTTAACCAACGCAATATGGAAAGCATTACTCCGTTGGTTGGGAATATATTGAAAATAAAATTACGTATATCTCTCTACCATTTCTCGAGCGTTTCGGTCAGCTCTGGCAGGCGGCCATAAATACTCATGATAAGTTGATAAGTATTCAGGTCGGCATCTAAAGAGAGACTATACAAATCAAGAATGTCTTGATTCGTGTCCAGCAGGTTTTGAATGAGTTGGGCATGATGCGTCAGGCTGCTCGACAGCGTTAACTTCCCCGTTAACACGTCCTGTTGTAGCTGTGACCATGCGTCTGAACATTTAAAAAACGCTGAGTGGGTTGTGCGCTGGCATCATATTGACGCAATTCAGAGGCTATTTTTTCATACATTGCATCGATCTGAGAAGCCAGCGCTACGCGTGGCGCGTTATCCAGCTTATTTTGGGAAATAGCGATGGCACTTTCCGCACGATGGCGCTGTATCAGGTTAAGTAATGTCAGGATATCTTTTTCGATCGGTACGCCCTGTAACTCTTGTGTTTTTACGTTAATCGCTTCATTACCCGTCTGAATAAATAGATAGGTAGGTAATATAAATAAAACCAGAGCAAAAATACCGAGGATAAGAAATTTTGTCGGCAGGCCGAGTTTGTCGAGAATGTTTTTCATTACTTGCGGTCCAGGTGGAGTGGTGTCTTTTGATAAAATCATCAAAATATAATTATGTTATGTTTTTTACTGTAATAGAATGGAAATTTTTCGCTTATTATCAACGATCTGTTTGATTTAACGGCAGGGCGAGGCCCATTTTTCACAGTGAAAGACAGTATAGAGTGCATTCTTCTGTTTATCATGTAAAAGATTCACTAAATTTTTTTTCAGTGTGGCTAAGCCAAATTATTTTTCTTTTTTAATTTTATCTAATCATAAATAGGTATATATGGGATGCTTGTTATAAAAAAGCAGCCTCGCTCCCAAAGAATGAAAAAAAATTAAAGTTATCCTGAGGGGTGACGATAATGGCGGTCCTTATTTTTTTAGCCAACAATAAAGTCTTCCAGGGGCTTTTACCGGGTAATATTCTGGTCAGATAATTAAAGTCATATGACTTACGATGAGTATCGCCACGTGCTCAGGACCGGTTAAACATACATTCCGCTTACTCCCGCAAGACGCTTTCGAAGCTGAGGGTTGTGTTGCAATCCCTGTGACGCGTTTTGTGTCGCTGCGTGCGTCATCGCCTGCGTGTTTTCCTGCGCTTAAGCACTGTTTACAGTGAAGAAGTGGTGCACGCTCTGACGCCGCAGCGGCAAACGGTGAGTGTTCCCTGTTAACCAAGATTGAATATTTTTTTCTTATCGCCAGAAAGTAACCAATACAATGTTTTATTCTCTTTTTCTAAATGAAATTCTTCTCGTTTAGTTTAAGATTTAATATTCGTCAAATTATTTTTATTTTATTAAAAATTCATAATTATCAATGGGTTGTTATTTTTTTATTGCGGGCTTATTAATTTTTACTGTGGATTTTACTTTTTTAACCGATACCTGTTTTTCACCATAAGCAGGGAGTCCATAATGAAAATTTCAACGCGCCTGACGATGAGTTTTGGCCTTTTAATTACGCTGTTTATTATCTGTACCTCAGTGGCCTATACCGGTATGAATAATGCCCGTAACGGCATGGATGAAGCCATAAATGTCAAAATGAAGAAATACCGTGTGGGGATGGACATGTACGGTGGGTTACGTGACATGGCCGTCATTGTGCGTAACCTTGCCCTGATTACGGATCCCGACCAAATGCAGCGAGAGTGGCAACGTATTGTCACGCAAAAAGCGAGCTATATAGAGAACCGTGAGCGTCTGGCTGCAATGGTTGCCAGAGATTCAACGCCAAAGGCCAGAGAGGCCTTTGATAAGATAGTAAGTAGCGAGGGCCCGGTGCTGGCGGCGCTGGAACATGCCGGCCAGCTTGGCTTACAAAACAAGCAGCAGGACGCGACGTCTTATCTGATAAAAACGGTTCGGCCATTGCAAGGGCAATTACTTGAGTCGCTGAAAGAGATGACCAGGCTGCAAATGGAAGACAGTGAAAAGTCCGTTGAAATCACCAGTCAAAATGTGCGCCGGGCCACGCTGATTCTGTTGATTCTTGCCTCTCTGTCGGTGGTCGTTTCCGTCGCAGCGGGGTATATGATTATACGCGTGCTGATGCGTCAGCTCGGTGGTGAACCTGCTCAGGCGCAGGCATTATCTGCGGCGATTGCCGGCGGCAATTTAACCGCACCGGTCACCTTGCGTGCCAACGATTCAACCAGTCTGCTTGCTTCTCTGGCGAATATGCAGTCCAGTTTGCGGCGTCTGGTTAGCCAAATCAAAGAGACCGCCGGCTCCGTCGCCTCGGCATCCGATGAAATCGCTCAGGGCAATACTGAGCTGTCATCACGTACTGAACAGCAGGCTGCCGCCCTACAGGAAACGGCGGCCAGTATGGAACAGCTCACCGCCACGGTGAAGAGCAATACGGCCAGTGCACAACATACGGCTACCGTTGCCCGCGAGGCTGCAACCCTGGCGCGCAGCGGCGAGTCCGAAGTCCAGCGCATGTCTCATACCATGAATGACATCGCCCTGAGCGCGACAAAAGTACGCGACATCACAGGCGTGATTGAAAGTATTGCGTTTCAGACCAATATCCTGGCGTTAAATGCGGCGGTTGAGGCAGCGCGGGCGGGCGAGGGTGGGCGCGGTTTTGCCGTCGTCGCTGGCGAGGTCAGAATCCTGGCACAGCGTAGCGCCACTGCCGCAAAAGAGATCAAAGAACTGATCGAACATGCGGTGGAACAGGTGGATAGCGGCGTTCATGTCGCCGCCGGGACCGGAGAAAGTATTCTGAAGGTCGTGGGCATGGTCAATGCACTGGCGGGCGCGATGGATGAAATATCAATGGCTTCGTCAGAGCAGATGCAGGGGATCTCGCAGGTCAGCGTTGCCGTCAGTCAGATGGATGGGGTCACCCAGAATAACGCGGCGCTGGTTGAAGAATCCTCATCCGCCTCGCACTCCCTGTCAGAGCAGGCGCACGCCTTACGCGGCATGGTTGAAGCATTTCAGGTTTGATCGCTTAGCAGGGGCGGTAACGCCCCTTTTTTATATCACAGAGTCTGGCTTCCCCAGCCTCACGACAGGACATCCCCGCGTCGCCAGGCAATCAGGCCTGTCACTGAATGGTCAGAACAACCCGGCCAATCAGTTTGATGTCATCAATCCCACAATCAAAGGCCACGCCAATCCCGCTGACGTGGACTTTCCTGACCGGAATACGCGTCAGCGTTCTGACGCTGGCTGTGCCTTCGATTTCGACCAACCAGACGCCGCCATGCATATCTTCGAAGTCAGTATCGATGATGTATTGCGTGGTTTCGGCCAACAGTAAAAAAGCGTTGCGCGGTTCCTGCTTCAGGGGCGCATATAAGGCTTTATCCAGCATCACATAACCCGCATCCTCGATTTTTCCGCTGATTAGTTTTTTTCTAATCAGTGTCGGTGTGTCAGGTTTGCTTTCTGAGAACTTACTTCCTTTACCCGTAATCAACCATTGCAAGTCCGCCCCCGTTTCCATAACGCACTGCAAAACGATATCTGACGGAAAAACATCACGTTTATAGCGTGCAGACAGGCTGCTTGCGGCAATTCCAAGGTGATCTGCAAGCTGCATTTTCATGGTAAAGCCATAGGCATCGACAACGCGATCCAGAGCTTCAGCGCTCGAGTTCGGAAATTTGAAATTAGTATAAACGCTCATTTTCATTGACACTTAGATTTAGTCTAAGTATCCTCCGGTTTTAGTTAGCCTTTGATTGATGCAGCAGCAGGCGGCTTTATCAGATAACGAAAGATTTTGCCTGATGAGGCCCATTTTTACAATCGTCATGCCGGAACCTTATCGCGTCGCTCACCTGTCTGCGTGTAACGGTCAGCACCGGTGAGATAAGGCAACACGGGCGATTGTGTCGGTAAGCCGCGATTGCACGCAAGATGTGAGTGAAAGTGGTTTAACGCCTTGTCGTGCTGACACTGAGGCCAGTTTTATTACCGTTTCGCTTAATGCTTAACAAAAGCCAGCGATGAGACAGGCGCGAATCCGTCATCAGGTACAGACACCATGATGTCAGTGACGGTGGCGACTGGTCAGTCAAACCCGATGCAAACTTTATCAAGAGGAAACAATGAGTCGCACCGTCCAGATAAAAAGCCCGCTATCCGCTTCGCATGCTGAAGCGCGTTTTGACAACGGCAGCAGCGAAAAGATGACCTTTGATGAATTTCGTCAGCGCTGGCGTTTGCTGCGCGACAGCAACCGTAACCCTGCGCTGCGGTACTTCAATCACCAAAATGACGATTTCAAATTCTGTGTTTTAACGCTGGTCAATCGTGACTGGCCCGGCAGTTTCAGGCAGGAAGATATTGGCAAACCTTTCGAGTGTTTCGATCAGTTACGTCGTGAAGCATCATCATGGCGATGAACAAGCTGGCGCGCTGGGGAAAGATATTGCCGCGACAGTTCTCAACGGCGGACTGCTTTTTGCCTGAATAAACCACCTAATCGTAACGCAATGACGTAAACCCGTCGGGCATGACTTTGCCCAAAATCTGGAGAGAAATGATGAACAACGAAACCCATTTCACTGAATGACGCCACTACCTTTACCCTTAACAAACTGCTTGATAACGAAAGAAAAGCCTGCGCACTGGCGGTCGCCAGACGGCTGAATGTTATGGCGGCGCATATTACGCGTCAGACATTAAACGGCATTGAGGCTGCGGAACTGCTGCGCAACGAAGCTGAACGTTATGAAAACGAATCAGGAGCGCTGCGCTGATGGCCGATACCATTGATGTCGCGCAGCAGCGCAGCGAAGAAATCCTGGCGCACAATATTGCCCAGGTCACGCAACGGCCCGTGGCAATCAGCGCTTCGTTTGTGAAGAGTGTGATGCACCGATTCCCGAGGCGCGCCGTCGCGCCGTTCAGGGTGTCACCGCTGCCTGTCCTGTCAGGAAGTCTGCGAGTTACGCACACGTCTTCACCACGGACAGGCGCGATGATGACTTTTGCTTACCCCTGGAATGCCCCCCGGCTGGCGATTGCCAGCCCGTATCCCACTTATGACCAGCAGCAACACCGCGATCGCCTGATTGCGGCGTGGCTGCATGGGCAGAAAACCCTTAATGCCCAGGCCAGGATGGTGCAACTGGACGTCCGGCGTCGCATGGCGTTACTTGAAAAGCAACAGGGCACAGCCCGGGCTAATGCGTACTTAGCAAAAACCTTTGTTGAGCGTACATTACCGCGTGTTGAGTCAGTCAACCAGCGCTACCAGTTGCATGCCATGCGTCCCGGCATCGTGGCGCAGCTATCCCGAACGCTGTCGTGCCCGCAAGGTGCAGCCAGAGCGGCCGGCACATTGTGGGAACTGATGAAGCGGTTTAACCGCCTGCCGGATATGTCCGTGCTGATGTTGATTTACTCGCGGGCGATATTGCCAGCTTTATTCATGCAGAACTGGTGCAGTTGCATGCCAGCATCAGTGAGAGGGCGGATTACCGTTATGTCCATCACTCTACACAACCGCGGCTATCATCACCCGTGAACTGGGACAACACCACCGCTCTGGGAAACGGTCAGTACTCGCTTCTTCTGTCCCGACGATGTTACCGCCGCCATCCTGCGTATGCAGCAGAGAAATGGTGGAAAGGACAGTTGCGTCGTCTCAGCGCCTTCTGGCGAGAACATCTGCATATTGCCTTAGCCAACGTCAGCAAAAAGCGGTCACCTTATGCAGCCCGATGGCGGTCGCGGAATGGCGGGAACAGCGTCGACGCACTCGTGACTTCCTGCAGAGTATGGATCTGGAAGATGAGGAGGGGAACCGCATCAGCCTGATCGAAAAATATGACGGCAGTGTGGCCAATCCAGCCATTCGTCGTGCGGAACTCATGACACGCATTCGTGGCTTTGAAACCCTTTGTCAAAATATGGGCTTCCGGGCGGAGTTTTATACTTTAACCGCCCCCTCTCGCTATCACGCCACCTTGCAAACGGGCCACCGCAATGCGAAATGGAACGGGGCCAGCCCGGCGGACACGCAGCGCTATCTTTGCACGCTCTGGCAGCGAGTCCGTGCCAAACTGCATCGAAATAACATCAGTATTTTTGGTCTGCGCGTTGCTGAGCCTCATCACGATGGTACACCGCACTGGCATATGTTGATGTTTATGCGCCCTGAGGACGTCAGTCGGGTAAGTGAGATCCTGCGTGATTATGCCTGCCAGCAGGACAGCGATGAGCTGAACAGCGCCCGCGCACGCAAAGCGCGTTTTCATGCGGAAGCCATTGACCCAGCAAAGGCAGCGCGACAGGCTATATCGCTAAATACGTAGCAAAAAACATTGATGGTTATGCGCTCGAAGGCGAGCGGGATCATGAAAGCGGAAAGCCGCTGAAGGAAACGGCGATGGCCGTCTCGGCCTGGGCGGCCCGCTGGCGCATCCGCCAGTTTCAGTTTATCGGCGGTGCTCCCGTCACGGTTTATCGCGAACTGCGCCGCCTGGCTGATCTGCAAAGCGCTCATGGTGCGGGCGAGGCGTTTGCTGCCGTACATGCTGCGGCTGATGCCGGTCAATGGGCTGCGTACACCGATGCGCAGGGCGGCCCCTTCGTTAAACGTGACGCACTTACCGTGCGTGTCTGGTATCAGCCCGATGAAAATTGTAATGCCTTTGGCGAGGAAACGCAGTCGATTAAAGGTGTTTATGCCACGGCGACAGGGCCCGGCGTGCCCGTGTTGACCCGGCTGAAAACATGGAAAGTTGTGCCTAAACGCGCTGAAGAAGAGGGCGGCCAAAAACCGCAGCCGGCGTTGCGGTCTTGGAGTTCTGTTAATAACTGTACGCATATGCCAGCAATGCCTTTTAATAATTGCCACGGCAGCGGGATTTACACTATCGAATGCCGAAAATTTCAGCAAAAAGGTTTAGATAATGATGAATACTCTTCGTTTTACAGGCTATTCCTGTCCGAGTACTTAACGGGCTTTGAAAAAGCCAGACCGACATTGTTGCCGTATGAAAATAAAGTAGAACTCTCACGAATATCGAAAAGGACTGACTGCTTTTAAATCCTTGCAGCCGAGCCAAGAGATAAAAATTTACATTTATCTTAGCGTGACGTGCTGTTTAGGTATTGCTGAGTAAACGGTATACGATTGCTGTTGAGTCCACGTGACATGAAACTGGATGGGCAATAAGGTATCTCTTTAAATTATCGAAATGTATTTGGGGACTTAACGTTTTTTTTTAGTGGGACAGCATCGTGACACCAGAACACGGATGAATTTCCGTATCTTCAAGAGTACTGCTGGTTAATTTTTCGTCTTTTCAAGTCATGTTTATCCAAATGGAATGTATTCAACCGGTACTGGATTTTCTCAATTACATTGTTTTCAGGAGTAAGAATTATGAACGCAAAGAAAACGTTGGTCGCTTTTACTGCTTTTATAGCGCTGTCAAGTCAGGCAGCAACAAGCATTAATATCAATGCACTACAAAACTGCATCACATCGCCTCCGGGAACCGCTGCTGCTGGTAAACCGGCACAGTTCCAGATGCAAAAAGGGACTTATGATGTCTCAATCACGAATAACAATATGAGCTGTTCCAGTAATGATCTGGGCGGTGGCTGCGCTATTGATACTGTTCTGCTTCAGGGGGGCTTAGGATATTCAACTAATCGGTGGGGGCAAAGCATTACATCGACACCGGTTCGCGTTTACGTTGATGTAACCTCAACAATAATTGCCTGGGTTTCTGACGATGGTTGTTACAATAACACGGGGCAAGCTACGCTTGTAATAAATAAAATTCAGTAGCTCTTCCATCAGGCCGCCTCCATCTGATGACTTAATAAAGCCTGAAAGGTGAGCCGGTCTTTTGATTAAATATGCAAGATTATAAAATTTTTGTAGTATGCATAAAGAATGCAGGCGGAGAATGTTCGGATGGAATTTTTGACTGGGGAATTAAATTACATGGCAGTATCGTTAAAAGAATTATTCGTTTTTAGCTGCCGAGGATGAAACGTATTGATAGATGATTATAGGGGGAATTAAAAGCCATCATGTTGCTGCAGATTAAGGTTTTAAATAATTGAGCCATACTACTTATCATAATTTCAACTCATTCATTCAAATAAGTAACTGGCAACAACGCTATGTCAGGTATTGGATATCGAGCATGCCAGGATAGCGAAGGGAACGCTGAACATCTTTTCAGTAGGTTTTCCCTCCCGCTTTCACCCTTCGCAGAAGTGCACTGGTGGATGGTTGCGCTGTAGGGGGTATCGCTTACCCATCTCCTTTTGTAAGGACGGCTTTATGGCAATCTTGCCTTTAGACGCATCCGCTCAAAAGTGTGTCTGCATTTATGGCTGGTAGCGCTCTGTGTGGAAGAGCATACATGAAATGCTTTCAAATCCGGACGAAACACACGCCACGTTTTTGGCATCATTTAGAGGAAAATCTATTGATTTTTCTTACGCTTCTGCAGGTCAGTGCTGAAGGTTTGTCTTAAGGGAAGGTTAATAAAAGTTTATGCCTATCAACATGATATAATTTTTTACCAACTATCTTAAAACGCTTCCACAGTTAATCAATGCTATGATACTGTATGTATGTACAGTGTTTATTTTGGGGGAGGGAATTGTGGGAAATGAATTACATGAGCGAGTTATGCTTGAGCGCGTTGAGCTTATCGCCAGGCTCACCAGTGAAGGGGCCTGCGGCGAACGAGACAGGGAAATTGCGTTAAATTTGATTGCTGAACTCGCAGCTAACTACACCCTTTCCGATAACCGATTTTCCGTTGTCTTTTCGGCTACGCCTTTAAAAAAACCATGATGCCGGCGTTCTCACTGTAACGTCAGCGGGTTGTCTGTCGCCTGAGCCCACCCAAAGGATGATGTGGGCTCAGGCGCGGGCAGCGGTCCGGGCAAACAGACCTTCACTTCGATCGGTCTTTAGCGTTCCTTACTGTCGTGTCAGGCCACAAAAAACGCCAGGCAGTTGTCACGTTCCTTTCCCGTTTCACTGCTTCGTCCGGCCGCAGACGCTCATCGTTAAAACACGCACTTTTCTTTCCCGTTTCGCTGACTCTTCCGCCTGCGGATCATCACGGCTAAAACACGCACCTTCCTTTCCCGTTCTATTGCCTCTTCCGGTCGTTGAACCTCATCGTTAAAACGCGCGCTTTTCTTCCTTCCTGCCGTTTTTTTAGCCGGAGTCATCCCATTTTTACTGCCTTTGCCCGCTCACTGTTGAGCGGGCGCTCCCGCGTTGAGCAATGCGCTGCTGAAGCAGACACTACTCCTGTCGCGCGCTGGCAACGCAGGCCGCGCTGAGCACATGCCCCCTGTTTACCGCATGGCCTGAGCTTTATGAAACCTGCTTTTGCGACAGGAGATATGGCCTGGCGATGCGGTGCCGGTAATGCAGGCTACCGCTGACAACATTTCGCCCAGCCAACCATGGTTTTTATGCTCATAAGGGGCCAATCAATGCTGATTTATGCACGACAGGAAGAAACGGTTGATGAGATTTGCTGGCGTTATTACGGACGCACGCAGCAGGCGGTTGAACAGGTTTATGCCGCCAATCCTGGCCTGGCAGAAAAAGGCCCAACCCTACCGCACGGATGCAAAGTGGTCTTACCGGATCTGCCCCAGGCGGCTACTGGTGAGACGCTCAATCTGTGGGATTAGTGCCAATGGAAAAAATCAGTTCTCTGATTAATTACCTCATCGGGATTGTCCTGATGTGGTTTGGACGTCACACACCACAGGATATCGCTTTTATGGTGGGCTCTGGCGTTGCTGTGTTAACGATGTGCATCAATGTCGCAACCTTTTTTATCAACTGGTATTACCGCCGCAAAACCTACGAGCTGCAGCAGCGCAACGTTAAGGGGCTGAATTTTGAGCCAGACCGCTAAGCGATGTGCCGTCGTCGCCGTGCTGGCCATGGCCGCACTGCTACCGCAAATCAAGATGCTAAAAACCTCCGAAGCCGGACTCTGGCTGATTGCTGATGCCGAAGGGTGCCGCACGTCACCTTATCAGTGCAGCGCCGGCGTCTGGACTAATGGCATTGGCCATACGCAGGGTGTTACGCCTGCCAGCGTGGTGAACGAGCGCCAGGCGGCAGTCAACCTGGTTTATGACGTCATGCGCGTTGAGCGCGGCATTGATCAGTGCATGACACGTGACATGCCCTCCGAGGTCTACGACGCGGTGGTGTCCTTTGGCTTTAACGTCGGCGTACATGCCGCCTGTAACTCCACGCTGGCGGGCTTCATTAACCGTGGCCGCTGGCGCGATGCCTGCCTGCAGCTCAGACGCTGGGTCTATGTCAAAGGGACGTATAACGCCGGGCTGGATAACCGTCGCCAGCGTGAAATGGCCTGGTGCCTGAAGGGGGCAGGATGATGCGACTGATGGTGTTTGCGATCGTGACGTTACTTGCGGCACTGGGGGCCGGCGGCTGGCGTCTCAGCGTCATCGAGGCGCGGCTGGACAAGGCACAGCACAAGGCCGCGGCGCTGGCCGCCGACCTGAGCAACCGGGAGAAGGCCATCGATCAACTCAACCGGGACAGTCAGGCCAGCCGAAAACGTGAGGCCGAACTGCGGCTACAGCAAAACCAGGCCAGCGCTCAGGCGCTGAACCGCGAAACGACAATCAGAAGAGAAACCGATGCGAATCCCGCTTTACGTGCCTGGAGTGCGACTGCTTTGCCTGCTGACGTTATCCGGCTGCACAGCCGTCCCGCCTTCAGCAATGCCCGAGATTATCTGGACTGGCTGTCCACGCGTGACCAGTTGCCCCATCCCGGAGAACCGCCTGCAAACGCAGGGTGATTTGGCGGCAGATAACCGCCAGTTAGAGGCTGCGCTCGCATCGTGCGGGTTGCAGGTAGAGATGATTAAAGCGTGCCAGGAGCAGCATGATGTTGAAAGCAACCCAACTCCGTCAGGTGCTGATAAACAGCGTTCCGCTGCTACAGCAAAATCCTGACAACCTGACCATCGATATTCAGTCCGGCAGTCTGGTCTCCACCCTCGCCAGCTCGCTGTCGTTTGAATACCACTTTCAGCTGGCTGTCGTCATTACTCAGTATGCCGACGATATTGATCTGATCATGGTGCCCGTGCTGGCCTGGCTGCGGGAAAACCAGCCCGACATCATGGTGTCGGAGGAAAAACGCCGCACCGGCTTTACCTTCACGCTCGATGCCACGGGCGAGGGGAAGCACACCGTGACGGTCACGCTCCAGCTGACCGAACGTGTCTGGGTTGAGCAGCAGGAAGGTGGATTACACATCACGCATCTGCCGGAACCTGCGCTGCCAGAAAACGATGCGCGGCCCTGGCAGTTGTATATCAAAGGCAAGCTGGTCAGCGAATGGAAGGCATAGCCACTGCCGCTTTTGCTGAGGCGCTGTTTAGTCATTTCTGAGTAAACGGCATTCGATTGCTGCTTTTCTCCTGCAACGTGAAACTACTGCCATGAACGAGCAAATATTAGAAATCAAGCGCTTGCTGCGCAACATGGTCCGCATCGGTACTGTCTCCGACGTCAATCTGGAGGCGGGCACCTGCCGTGTAAAGACCGGTGATAACACCACTGACTGGCTGCACTGGCTGACAGCCCGGGCGGGACGCACGCGTACCTGGAATGCCCCTTCGGTTGGCGAGCAGGTGTTGATCATGAGCCTGGGCGGCGAGCTGAACAGCGGCTTTGTTTTGCCCGGTGTGTTTTCGGATGCCAGCCCGGCGCCATCGGCCTCTGCGGATGCGCTGCACTGCTCCTTTCCCGATGGGGCGGTTATTGAATATGAGCCCCAGACCGGCGCGCTAAAAGCGGAGGGGATCCAGACTGCCACTCTCAAGGCGGCCGTTAAAATCCTGCTGGATACGCCCGAGGTGGAGTGCACAACGTTACTCAAAACCGCCACGCTGGAAGTCACACAGGGCGGCACCATGAAGGGCGACGTATCGCACAGCGGCGGCAGTTTCGCCTCCAATGGCAAAGTGCTGCATACGCACCAACATCCGGGCGACAGCGGTGGGACAACAGGAGCGCCATTATGACAACAGCACGCTACAGCGGTATGAGCCGCGAAACGGGTACGACGCTGGAAGAGCTGGATCACATCCGACAATCCGTGCGCGACATTTTGACCACGCCACTCGGGTCGCGGGTGATGCGCCGTGATTATGGCTCGCTACTGTCGGCGCTGATTGACCAGCCACAAAACGACACGCTGCGTCTGCAAATCATGTCGGCCTGTTATATGGCGCTGCTGCAGTGGGAGCCGCGCATCAGCCTGACCGGCATCAATTTTGAGTCTGCGTTTGACGGCGGGATGGTGGTGGAAATCACCGGCAACCGTGCGGATACCGCGCAGGATTTTTCGTTAACCGTCCCTGTGAGTTGAACCATGCCTACTATCGACCTGAGCCAGCTGCCTGCGCCAAATGTGGTGGAAACGCTGGACTATGAAACGCTGCTTGCGGAACGCAAGGCGACATTGATTTCGCTCTATCCTGCTGACCAGCAGGCGTCGGTTGCCCGCGTACTGGCGCTGGAGTCGGATCCGCTGGTGAAGCTCCTGCAGGAGAACGCGTACCGGGAAGTTATCCTGCGCCAGCGCGTTAACGAGGCGGCAAAGGCGGTGATGGTTGCCTGGGCCAACGGCAGCGATCTGGATCAACTGGGCGCAAATAACGGCGTGACGCGGCTGGTACTGATCCCTGCAGATCCCACCGCCACGCCGCCTGTTGAAGCCGTAATGGAGCGCGACGAAGATTTTCGCGCCCGCATTGCTGCCGCCTTTGAGGGGCTGAGTGTGGCAGGGCCATCGGGTGCCTATGAGTTTCATGCGCGCAGTGCCGACGGACGCGTCGCCGATGCTTCCGCCATCAGTCCGTCTCCTGCCAGCGTCACCATTACCGTGCTGTCACGCGAGGGCAACGGCGTGGCGGATAACGATCTGCTGGCAATCGTGGATGCCGCCCTGAACGATGAAGATGTACGACCGGTCGCCGACCGCGTCACTGTTCAGTCGGCTCAGATTGTGGATTATCGCGTCGAGGCCACGCTGTACCTCTATCCCGGCCCCGAAGCCGAACCTATTCGCGCTGCCTCAGAAGCAAAACTGCAGGCGTTCGTGAACACCCAGGCACGTTTGGGCCGCGATATCCGTAAGTCTGCGCTTTACGCCGCCCTGCACGTCGAAGGCGTACAGCGTGTCGAACTGGCGCAGCCGACTGCGGATGTGGTGCTGGATAAAACCCAGGCGGCGTTCTGCACCGGTTATCAGATCACGGTAGGAGGTTCTGATGAGTAAACGCCTGCTGCCCACCGGATCTTCGGCACTGGAAGTGGCGGCGGCGGAAGCCTGCGCAACGCTGGAGGCCATCCCTGCGCCGATGCGCATGTTGTGGAATGCTCAGACCTGCCCGGTCGAGCTGCTGCCTTATCTGGCCTGGGCCTGGTCGGTTGACCGTTGGGATTCAGGCTGGAGCGAAAGCACCAAGCGCAGCGTGGTTGCCGCATCGGAATACATCCATAAGCACAAGGGAACGATTGGATCGCTGCGCCGTGTGGTGGAGCCGCTTGGCTATCTAATTCGCATCAAGGAATGGTGGAACACCAACGAAGCGCCGGGCACGTTCCGCCTGGACGTGGGCGTGCTGGAAACCGGTATCACTGAGGCTATGTACAACGAGCTGGAGCGATTAATTGCCGATGCCAAACCGGTCAGCCGTCATCTGACGGGGTTATCCATCAATCTGGACAGCACCGGCACCGTTCCTGTTGCGGCCGCCAGTTACAGTGGCGATGAGCTTACCGTTTATCCCTATACACCTGAAGTTATCACCGCAGGCGGTTCCGGTTACACCGGCGCAGCGGTCCATCTTATTGACCTGACGGAAGTGAGAGC
>NZ_CP045252.1:0-20100 GCF_035191405.1 Pantoea sp. JZ2
GTGCATGACGTTTTCAAAAAGCGCCAGCGCCTGGCACAGAACGCCATAGCCATTAACAATGTGACCGAGACACTTAACCGCAACGTGCCGCTGGCGGAACAGACGCCGCAGAACCTGGCTCAGTTTATTTTCGCCGGCCGCAAGGTTTTCGGTGGTAAAGAGATTGATGTTGTCTCAGCCGAAGAACTGGCAACCGGTGCTTATCAGGACTGGACGCGCCAGCTTACTGCTGAGATCACGGCAGCCGGTGACGATGTGCAGAAGTTTTTTAACGTATTCGATCCCCGCATGGGGAAGTCCTATCAGCTGCAGTTGCTGAAAGAAATCTACGGCGAGGACACGGGCAACGCCGCGGCTAAGAAAGTTGCGAAGATTTGGGGCGATATCACTACCCGAGCCCGGCAGGAAATGAACGATAACGGATTTGATATTGGTTTGCGTGATGACTGGCACCTGCCTTACGTCGATGATGCCGATATGATCCGTGCTGCAGGTCGGGAAGAGTGGCTTAACACCCTACCGCCCGCCGAAAGGTTACAGGCGCGTGTTGCTGGCAGGATGCCGCCAGGCGACTGGGCGCGGCGCAAGTGGGTCGACGATATCTACAACACCCAGGACAGAACGCAGTTTGTTAATCCCTGACGGCTCGCCAATGAACGATGTTGAGTATCGAGAGGCGCTGGGAGTACATCTTCGAGAGTAAGGGGCCCACTGACGGCGGCGCAGAAGCTTGAGCCCGGCGCGTTCGGCTGGCACTGGCGGTATTAAAAATCGCGGTTCACAAAGCCGGCGTGCTGGGCGTTCAAAGATGCCGACAGCCATTTCAATTACATGGAAAAAATACACGCAGCAAACCTGTTGTTGGCGTGATGATGGGCCACCTGCAATCAGCCTCCCGTGACCTGGGCGTGGTTTAAAGCTTTTGGCCCCGATGCGGCCACTAACTTCCGACTGATTGCGGATCGCGTCTACCAGAAATCAGTGAGCATTACGGTGCCGCCCGCCCGGTAGAGAAAATGAAATAAAGGAGCCGCGGAGCTGGTCCAGGCGTATGTTTGACTCAATGGCGGGTCTGAATGGCGTCAACAGCACCAGCGTTTTCTCATCTGTTGTGGGTGGACTCCGTAATCTGATGACCTCAGCGATGCTCGGCTCAAGCGTGATTACGGCCACATCGGATCAGGCTGTGATGCGGGCGGCCGCCAGGCATTAGGTTTGACCGGAACGGGATGCGCCTGTCGCCACCACATTACGCAACCTGTTCAGTGGCGACGCCAAGCGCGCCAACGCCGAGATAGGTCTGATGGTTGATGCTCACTCGGCAGTGATATCGAAGATGGGCGGATTTGACCTGACGCGCGCATTACTGGCTGGTTCGCCGAGAAAACACTGAAATGGTCCGGGGCTGATTGCCATGGACCGGGCAAACAAGGCGGCATTCGGCCTGCTGATGTATAAAAACATCGGTGAGCTGACACGCCGGTTTGCCACAATCGGACGACCTAAAAGGAAGTGATAAGGCTTTACTGTCGCAAAAAGGCTGGAGCGCGCAGGACTGGTCTATCATGGCAGCGGGCAGATTTACGGCCAATGACCACAGGCGGCCACATGGGGATGACCCCTGATGCAATCTATGCTGTGCCGGATGCCAGGATTATGGAGATACTGGCACCGCAAATTGAGCGGCGTGCGCGCCGGTGCAGATGAGGCACTGGCCAGCCTGGGGGCTATGACAGATTCGCGTGCCAAAAACCTGCACCAGGCATATGACGCCGAGGTGAGCAGACCGTAACGCGTATGGTGCGTAACGCGCGGGCTGAAGCGGCTCAAAAACTACTGGGCATAACCCATGGTGAAATGACACAGGCCATCACCACGGCCACAGGCATTGACACATATACTCGGGATCAGGGTGGTGAGCTGCTGAAAAGTTTTATGCTGTTCAAAAACCACGCCTTTTGCTGGCTTCCGGCAGATGGTGACTCGCACTCAGGATTTGGAGCGCGTTCCAGCCTTGAAATTCTTTGCGGCATACATGGGAGGGACGATGATTACCGGCATGTTTGCAAACCAGATGAATGCGCTTTTATCCGGTAATGACCCGATTGATATGACTAAACCGGGTACCTGGGCGGGAGCGATGTTAAAGGGCGGCGGCTTTGGCATCTATGGGGATTTCCTCCTGCAGGACCATACGCAATACGGTTCCAGCATAGCGGCAACGCTGGGTGGCCCGAGTCTTGGGCTGGCAGAGTCATTAATGAAACTGCTTATCACTAACCCACAAAAAGCATTACAGGTGAAGATACGACGTTCGGAGCCGATGCCATTAAAACTGCCAGGATGATTACGCCTTTTGCAAACCTGTGGTATACCAAAGCGGTAACAAACCATCTTATCATTCAGCAGTTGCAGGAAATGGCTAACCCTGGTATAACGACCGCGTGAGAGACAGAGCGCAAAGCCAGTTTGACGTAACGAGCTGGTGGAATCCGGGCGACACTGCACCACGTCGTGCGCCTGACTGGGAAAAGGCAGTGGGAAAATGATGAACTACAAAAAATATAGTGATGAAGAGCTTTTGGAATTAAGAAAGAAAACTTATGATCGTTATGTTTCCATCAAAGGCCAAGGAGGCAATGATGTCATGATGTTTTTCTTATATGGCATTTTTGCTTTTGTTGGCGTACTAGTATGGGCGTTGGGCGAAGCGACTTCTGGCTACCCATTATGGGCAAAGGTACTCAACTATGTAATTGTGGCTTCGGGAGCAGCAGCGATTATGTATGCTAGGAAATTAGAAAACACTAGAAAATTTGAAAGAGATCATTGGCATGAAGAAATGGTAAAGATAGATTCTGAATATATATCGCGCAGGAAATAGCCCGCTTTCGCGGGCTTAATTCTATTTTGCCGCTAGCTGCGCAATGTATTGCCCATGCGTTGCCAGTTCTGCCAACAGCTTTCTGTGTTCTGCCAGATGCAGGCGGATCGCTTCAAGCTCACGCCAGGCTCCGGACACGTCATGGTCGTTGCTTGCCAGCTCTGCCAGTAGAGCATGCAGTTGCAGCCCTCGGCGGTTATCAGACATAAGAGCGGGATCACCTCGGCAGGACCAACGTCACAGTTAGAGTAGTGATACTGGTTTTCTCGCATTTCCTTCAAGATGACGGGTACGCCACTTTTCAGCAATGCGCGCAGCAGTCTTTTTGTCCGTTTCCTTTTTACCGCGTCGGGCGTCGGTAGCCTCATCGTTGATTCAGGTTCAGCCGGTAACAGATCAGGCTGACAATGGGCATACGTTCCGGTCTGGCGAATCGACGGCAGCACTTCGCTGGTCACCCATTTACGGAAGCGGTAGGGGATGGTGCCTTTGCGTACGGCATCCCTGCAACGGAGAATCAACGTATAAAGTCCTGACTCAGAAATGATAGAAATGCTCTGAGGCCCCATTCCTGGCTGACTGTCGGTTAAACCGACAGTGTCTTTTTCATCATCATCCAGTTTTAATAAAGCGTCACGATTGTTGGTTAACCCGAGCGCATCACAAACATCAGTGGCAAAAAACCATGGGTTTCCGTTAATGGTGAAGGTTCTGATTTTTGCTGATGACTCGAACTGGAAAACAGATGTTATGCGGGAAGTATTAGTCATGGTTCGTCTCCTGTAATTTGAGAGTCACCACCTGAGGTCTCAATCTCGCTGGTGGTGAGCTGAACAGGGTTGAGACTACCGGGATACAGGAAACCGGCCAACCTTTCGGTTGCCCCGCCCAGCCCACCATTGAGGTGTTGCTGAACCGCACGCATAAAAAAACACGCTAAGCGCGTGTCGTGCGCCTGTATCTGTCCGGGGTCTCAATCCCGGCACTGGATTTTGCCAGTGCAAAAACATCATGGCGCGAAGTGTGCAGAAAGTAAAGTTACCACATTGGTAATTAAAATGGAACGGTATTAGTAATTGCAGTAATGTTTTCAGCTTTTTTCTACACATTGCTTTAGGTAGGCCAGGTGGGTGAGCACCTCTGATTTCATCTTTCTCGTTGAAGTGACATAGTTGAAGAGGGCATTCACTTCATCCCTTGCGCCGCTTACATTATTTCCTTTTCGTTCCAGTTCCTCCAGCAGTTCAATTATCCTTGAGTTCTGCGTAAGCTTTTTAATCCCTTCATCACTATAGAGATTTTGAGTGTAAGTGTCGTTTCCAGGGTAATAATATTCAGCATTATTTTTCATGATTTTCGCCCTCCTGATAACACTGTATATTTACACAGTGTTTAGCGCAAGTTTTTGGACTCCGTTCTGGTCAATAAATTTCATCAATTAATGATTGAACGCCTATTACCCATTATCCATATATGCATGGAATGCGGTAGACTTGATCGATATTTCAACGCCCGGAGTAAAAAATGACCGTATCAACCGTAGTTAACCATGAGCAGTATGACGGCAACGGAACGACAACAACATTCCCTTACAGGTTTAGGGTATTAAAGAGCAGCCACATGGTTGTTACAGTCGTGGACACAGCGGGATTAGTATCTACGCTACAGCTCGGAACTGATTATGATATTACCGGCGTCGGTCAGGTAAGCGGTGGGAATGTCATACTGAAATCACCGTTGCAGGACGGTTGGAAAATATCCCTCGACCGCGATTTGCCTGCTGTACAGGAAACGGATTTACGCAACCAGGGCCGGTTTTTCGCTGAGACGCACGAAGATGCATTCGATTACCTGACAATGCTGATTCAGAGACTTGGAAGCCAGTTCAGCCTGTCATTAAGAAAACCCACTTTCATCGCCCCTTATTATGATGCCCTTGGCAATTTCATCCGTAACCTGAGAGATCCTGTCAACCCGCAGGATGCAGCTACCAAAAACTATGTCGATAGTCTGGCCGGGGGCAATCTCAGCAAAACCCTGAGAACTGATAACCCAATACCAGCTCTGCCGGGAATTAATCAGCGTAAAAATAAGCTGGTCGCAATGGATGAATCAGGTAATCCAATCATGGTTTTGCCTGCGTCCGGATCTGCATCTGATGTTATGATAGAACTGGCCAAGCCTACAGGGGCATCGTCAATCGGTTCGACAAATGGCAATGTGCAAACCGATATTGACGCAATTAATTCCACGCTGACCAAAAGAAACGCATTTGCCTACATTGAAGATTATGCGAACCTCGTTGTGTCTGACGACTGGTCAGATGCGATACAGGCTGCATTTAACACTGGAAAAGTGGTGGTTGGCATTACTGGCAAGACGTATAAGACAACAAAGATAATCAACACTAACGGACAGCCTTTTATTGGAAAGCTTAAAATTCAACTGGCGCGCACAACAATTCCCAATGCCACCGTAGAGGTTGAGTATACAAAGGCTGGTGAAGGTGAGTTTTCAGAGGCATTTACGTTCAGAGCGCTTACGACCTTTGTGAGTTGCTCAGAATTAAATCGATGGGGTTTAACACAATACTCCATTACTGTTATTTCGATAATGGCCCAGCAGATGTTAATGGCACAATTCCTCAGCTAATTAAAAACGCAGCAACTGCCGGTCTGAATGTCGTGGTCAACACAGAGAACAGCGTCGCTCACAATAATGGAACGGTAGCGCAGGTTGTATCTGCTGCAGATGGTTTCAGGAACGTAATTGGCTACAGCGTTATTGATGAGCCAGGCAGCAGAGGCATAAGCCTGGCAAATCAGGAATCAGCGATATCCACGCTTCGTGCCCTGACAAAGAAAAAACTTTTCTGCGTGGATTACCTGTGGGCCTATCTGAACACCTGGACCAAGCCGTGGTCGTATAATTATGATGTTTTTCTCGTTGACAGCTACAGCATGTATTATGCGTCTGGTGACCTGTCATCAAGGATAAACAGAGACCTGGGTAAAATGCGCACGGATTTAGGTGCCGCACTGAAAATGACAGGTAATGCAAAGGTCATACCCTGCTTTCAGGCCTATGTTGACCCCAACAGCAACCCTGTGGAAGCAAGGGACGGCACGTACTGTTTTGATGTCCCCCAGATAACCGGCGCTGGCAAAGTCTTTGGCAAGTCAGGTAATGGTGATTTTGCATGCTTCGTCTGGGATGCTAGTTTCAATGGCAATGTTGCCAATAACGCCGACCTTCAATCTATGATAGCTGATATAGTGAGCAGCTCAGGTAAGGGTCAGAAGTTCATCACCAATCCGATCATTTTCGGTGGTGTTGGCAGCGTTTACCAGCGGTCATTAAACGACATTGTTTCAAAGACAATAGCGAAAGATCCTGGCAATACCATTGATCCATGGCTGGGGGAGGGGCATGGCCGGTAAGGCTTATTACCGGATCAAGCGAAACACCTATTCGAACCACAACCGCCAACATCAACATATCAGCATAGGTTTCAATAAGTCTCGTAGCCACCTTATTACATCTCATAATGCCATGCTGTATGTCACAGGTTTCGGTGTATTTGAAAACTATGGTAACACCCTTACAGGTAGCGCATCTCTGGATATATTCACAACACCAGATGGCGGATATTTAGAGAACCTGATTTACAGTGGAGGAGTGACTTCTGGGCAGCCGTTCAGGTTTTCCAGCAAAACAACCAACAATTTTGATGGCGTTGGGGAGGACCTTGTTATCAGCCTCTCCCTGAGCAACGCATCTGACTTTATGGATAATTACCGCAGATTTGTTTACGGTATGTTTGTGTCAACAAACTGGTAGCTACTTCTTTATAAGCTCAAGGACGAGCCTCGGAGGTACAACTCTGAATGAAACTTTCTCACCAGGCTTTGCTTCGTTTATCATTCTTGCTCCCTCTCGCCAGTTCATATTTGGCAATGGACTAATAAAAAAGTTTAACGAAAACATAACCGCTGTCAGGGTACAAAAAACAATAGTAATGTATGTCTTAAAAGTACCGCGTTTAAAATTTTTAAATATCGCGACCGTCAATAATGAATATATCGCAATATGAATGTTAACGAAATATCTTTGACCCTCACCGTTTACCAATGTAGGAAGCTGTGGCATAGAGTCAGTTAATTGAGGCTTTGCCATTGAGAAGGCAAAAATCAACAGTGGAAGTGTGGCGAAAATTCTTGCCTGCCAGTTACCTTTTATAAATGTGTAAGCTACAGCAGAAATAAAGAATACATTAATGGAAATTGACAGCAGCTTGTTTTCCCACCCATATGATGCAAGATCCCACGGGAAGAAGGTATAAAGAAAAACGTTTGATGATAATATTGAGGACATCACGTCCATGCTAAACCCAAGTGGTGCTGATGACCTTGAACCTTCAAATGTTAAAAGTATTGTTGATACTTGCACAACGGCACAGAGAATCATTGCAATATAGGTTGGTTCAGTATAAAACTTAATAAAACTTTTTACACTTATGTTAGATTTGTTTTCGTTATAGTATTTGAAAATAGTCGACGCCAAAATAAAAATAATGAAAGGTCCGCTTAATCCCGACAGGATTACAAAGAATATATCATGCGCTTTCCATCCTGTGGTTTCAGGTTTTCTGGAAATGATGATCATCGCGACATAAAGCGATAAGTACCAGTGCGCGTTTGTTATGTTAGCGTGTACCTCTTGTATTCCTGGCATACAGAAAAAGTATGCAGATATGAGAGCCTTTGTGGTTATGTTTAGAAATGAGAATCTTTCCGTAAAAAGAAACCATACCAATATTGCTCTTAAAAGTATGCCAAAGAAATTAGCTACAAATGGTGCATATAATGGGTTTAAGAATGATGTAGCGCCGACAATAAGGGTGGAAACAGTCTGAAAATATCCATTTCGTGGGGTCAGCAATGAGTTTAAGAACCCGTTTTGATATGCATCCTTATACCAGAAAACAGCATCCTCAGCCCAGAACTGAGCATTTAACAATATATCTTCCCTTCTTGCCCACAAAAGCAAAAATGACAAGACTAGCACGAATGCCTTAAAGTAATTGCTTTTATAAATCCTTTCCATTTACTTAATACCTTTGTTAATTTTCTTCTTCAATAAATATCTAGGTCTGTCTTTAGTTTCAACATATATTCTACCAATATATTCCCCCAATACGCCGATACCAATTAGCTGGACACCACCCAAAAATAGTATGGAAACCAACAGAGATGGGTAGCCATGAACCGGGTTGCCGAAAGCCAGGGTATCAACAATCATCCATGCACCGTAAATAAATGACAGTGCAGCAATACCTAATCCTAAGTAGGTCCACATACGCAGCGGGAATGTAGAAAAACTTGTGATTCCTTCTAATGCAAGGTTCCAGAGTTTCCAGCCATTGAACTTTGAATTTCCTGCTATGCGTTCTGCTCTCGCATATTCTACAACCTCAACCGTTCCTCCTACCCATGAGAGGATACCTTTCATAAAGAGGTTACGTTCTGGCATCAGCTTTATGTGCTCGACAACTTCCCGTGACATAAGTCTGAAATCACCCACGTTTTCTTCTATTTTGGGAGAACTAATTTTGTTGTGTAATTTGTAGAACCATTCAGCACTCTTTCTCTTCATATGAGTATCTGATGCTCTGTCGTTTCTTTTAGCCAGGACAACGTCAGCGCCCGATTGCCACTTATCAATAAGCTTAGGAATAACGCTTACTGGATCTTGAAGGTCAACATCAATAGGTATGACTGCATCGCCAGTAGCATGCTCGAGTCCTGCAAAAAGCGCAGGTTCCTTTCCAAAGTTGCGTGTGAAGTTTAAATTTATTACGCGACTGTCAGAAGCAGCGAGTGCATTGATGATAGATTCAGTTGAGTCTGTACTGCCATCGTTTATGAAAACGATCTCAACATCTAAATCAGATAGCTCTTTCCTCACCTCTTGATAAAAGATGGGAATTGAATCTTCTTCGTTGTAGACAGGAACAATTAAAGATATTTTCATTTTTCATCCCGAAATACGATGAATTTAGAATAAAAGAAGCCCATAAAAAGACTTATCACAGAAAAAAGAATCAGAGTTATTATTGGGTTTAAGTTTAACTTATCACTCATTGACCCTATGGATGCCGCCATAGCACCCATAAACCCAATATATAAAAAGTATTTGCTAGTAGAAACTTTGCTTTTGAAAGTCACCTTTGCGTTTGCAAAAAAAGAAAAAGTAACTGCTAAGCAAAACGCAATAAAATTCGAAATGCTCTGATTACCTGATTGGCCGTAAAGAACATAGAAGGCGGCCCAGTGCAGCGCCGTGTTTATGATACCTACCGAGAAATATTTAGAGAATTTTTCAAGCATTGGCTGTTTATCGCGTGAGGTTTACCCAATCATACCACTTACCAATAAGGTAACAAAGCTAAGATTAACCTTAAAATTACCAATAACCCACATATGCATTATTGTGTATAGTATCGCCATTAACTACAGTGGAGGTGTGCTATGCACTATGCAGGTGGTTTCCATGACTGATCCTTTGTCCGTGACCGGCACAACCTCGGTGACTATTGGGTTGAGTGGATCGGCGTGGCTGGCTTTTTTTAATGGTGTCCCGCCTGAAGTTGTGCTTGGCGCGTTTTCTGGCTCGGTTATTTTCGTCACCGCTGCCCAGGAGTACCCGATCAAGAAGCGGCTCATTCTTGCCCTTGTCAGCTTCATCGCAGGCGTAATTGTTTCCCGCCCAGCTGCTTCTCTCATTATCGCAATCATTTCTAAATGGGCGTCCGTTTCGCCTGATTCGATAGAGATTAAGTCAGCTTATGCAGGTGCCGCGCTGATTATGTCAGTCGTGGCTGTAAGACTTTTGATGCATCTCTATAAGCGGTCGGGTGATCCTCAGGCAGCCTTAAAGAGAGGCTCTGATGATGACAAGTTATGAAGTGCTCCAGGCAATAAACGCAATCCTGTGCGGCGTGATTGCGCTCAGGCTGATGACGTTCCGCCGTGAGCGTTCTACGCATAAGCCAGCTGGTGGCTGGCTTGCTTACGCCATTATCGTAATCTGCGCTTCTGTTCCCATCCGTGTCGCCTACGGCTACCACGTCAGCACTGACTGGGCCGACCTCCTCATCAAAGTTCTGCTGTGTGGCGCGCTGCTGAAAACTCGCGGCAACGTCATGCAGCTTTTCACTATCGCTAACCGGGGAAAAAAACGTGAAAACTTCCGATAACGGCATTGCTTTGGTCAAAGCTTTTGAGGGGCTCGAAACAAAAGCCTATCCAGATCCGGCGACAGGTGGCGCACCATGGACAATCGGCTATGGCCACACAGGAAATGATGTTCGACCAGGCACCGTCTGGAATCAGGCGCAGGCGGAATCAGTACTGCGCACTGACCTGGCATATTTTGAATCCCTCGTCTCCAATGCGCTTACCACGACCATCAGTCAGAACCAGTTCGATGCGCTGGTCTCCTTCTGCTTCAACGTCGGCCCGGGTAAGAAGGGCGTCAAAGATGGATTGCTGGTTTTGAAAAACGGCAATCCGTCCAGCCTCCTGCGCCTCACTAATGCACGCGACTTCGATGGTGCTGCACGCCAGTTCAAATACTGGTGCAATGCGGCCGGCAAACCAATGAAAGGTCTGATCCGTCGCCGGGCTGCGGAAGCTGCTCTATACGGCGGGGCAACTGCTTCCGATGCGATAGCAATCGGCAAGGCGGCCGCATGATACCCGCCTTCCTCAAAGCCTACTGGAAACCCCTGACGGCCTTAATGCTGGTGGCAGGGGGTTATGGCTGGTCAATCACATAGGTTATTCGTCGGGTCAGGCTGATGCGAATCATGCCTGGCAGGAAAAATGGGATAAACGTGACAAGGCAGATGCTGAATCACGGCTGGTTTTCACCCAGGAGCAGCGACGCACTGAGCTGGCCCGCCAGGCTGCCATTGATAAATTACAGAGAGAAGCCGATGAAGAAAACCGCAAAGCTAATGCCGACCGTATTGCTGCTCAGCGTTCTGCTGACAGGCTGCAACTCGGTATCGTCGAAGCCATCACCCAGTTACAGCAGCGACGTGGCGGCGATACCGGAACTGCCAGCAGCGGGAAGGTTAGGCCAGTCTCCGCCGATCTGCTTGCCAACCTGTACCAAGAAATTGACGCAACAGCGGGAGAACTGGCGGAAGAGGCTGACAGGCGAGGCCGTATTGCCATGACCTGTGAAAGGGCTTACGATGCGGTACGCAATTCACGTCTCGACCGACCCGATAAACAGCCCAATAAATAGTCACTTTACTCCGGTGTCGGTATGGCAGACGGTATCGAATAAAAAGAAATCATCGTAAATTATAATTATCAATTACTTATGTTGGCAGTAAACGATTGAGTGGGAATGATTTACAGCCTTTTGCTGACGATTGACACCGATTTGTAAAATCCTTGAGCCATCAGCGATTGCTGGTGGCTTTTTCTTTTTATCGATTGTTAACGATTGCTGAAAGCCACAATTTACCGTCGGTGTTTTTGACGGTATGGCCGATCCGTTGTACGCTCCAGATCCTTTTTTACCGTTACCAGATTGGTAGCGGTGACGGTATTCGGAGCCGACCATGCTTACAGACACAAAGATAAAAAATCTCAAGCCGCGCGAGAAGGCGTACAAAGTCGCTGACCGTGAAGGGCTCTACGTATCCGTTCTGCCGGGCGGCACGATCTCATTTCGCTATGACTACCGATTCAACGGACGACGTGAAACCCTGACGATAGGCAAATACGGACCTGACGGTATCAGCCTGGCCGAAGCACGCGAGCAACTCAATGCCGCTAAAAAGCTCATATCCTCAGGCGTATCACCATCTGCGGCGAAACGTGACGGTAAAAAACAGATAGCCGGTGCCGACAGGCTTAACCATTTTACCGTCAGATATATGGAGCATGCCCGCCTGGCGGACAGTACGCGCGCGATGAAACAGGCTGTTATCGACAGGGACATCCTGCCCGCGCTGGGCAATAAACTGATGACCGAGATAAACACGGCGATGGTTCGTGACCTGTGCGACAGGATTGTGGCGCGCGGTGGCCGGGCAACAGCCGTTCAGGCCCGCGAAATCATCGCCAGCATTTACCGGTATGCGACTGACCGAGGTCATGAGTTCATCAATCCCGCCGAACGTATCCGGGCATCATCGATCGCTACGTTTGAGCCGCGCGTAACCACGCTTACGCCTGCTGAAATCGGGTTGTTCTTCCGCACGCTCGATGACGTTTCCACGATGGCTACGCTTAAACTGGCCGTGAAATTGCAGAGGCAAAATACCCAAACAAAAAGTGCCGACTGATCCCCTTCCAGTTTTCGACCGTACAGACCTATGCGCTGGAGTTTGGTGACGGTTATATGCGTGTATTCAAAGACGGCGGCCAGGTGCTGAATTCTGCAGGTGCTGTCTATGAAATTGCGACACCCTATTTGGAAGCAGATCTGTTTGACCTGAAATACACCCAGTCAGCTGATGTGATGACCATCTGCCATCCCAACTATGCGCGCCCGAGAATTACAGCGTTATGCGCACGATAACTGGGCGCTGGTTGAAGTCGTAACCAAAAACGGTCCCTTCGAAGACGTAAATAAATAAATCCGTAGTGGTATATGCAAGTGGTGAAACAGGAACCATCACGCTTACAGCAAGCAGTTCTATTTTTGGAACTGAGCAAAACGGAAAACTTTTTTATCTTGAGCAATCATCCATAGACAACATCCCAGTGTGGGAGTCCGGAAAACCAGTTACCGCTGGGATTGTTCGCAGGGCAGGCAACAATTATTACCGGGCCTCATACGCTGGCACAACTGGTTCATTGCGGCCATCCCATACTGAAGGCGTTTCTCTTGATGGCTGGGGAGGAACAGGAGAGGGATCAACAGGTGTTCCCTGGGAATATCTGCATTCTGGTTTTGGTATTTGTCGTATTGTTTCTGCAAATGGAACCACTGCTTCAGCAGAGGTAGTCTCACGCATTCCATCTAATGCTGTTGGCAGTGGTAACGGCTCTTATAAATGGGCCCGCTTCGCATGGAACAGCGCCAATGGCTACCCTGGCACGGTGGTCTATTATCAGCAGCGCCTTTTCTTCGCCGCATCACGCGCCGCACCACAAACCATCTGGTCGAGCCGGTCTGGAGATTATAAGGACTTTGGCAAAAGCTCACCCATTGCTGACGATGATCGCATTACTTACACATATGCAGGACGCCAGGTAAACGAAATCCGCCACCTGATTGATGTAGGATCCCTGGTTGCACTAATGTCTGGCGGCCAGTTCAAGATTAACGGCGACCAGAACAAGGTGCTTACACCCAGTTCGTTCTCTTTCAGCTCACAGGGGGCCGACGGCGCCAGTTCAACACCGCCCATCACAGTCAGCAATATCGCGCTGTTTATCCAGGAAAAGGGCAGTGTTGTTCGTGATCTGGCTTATTCATTCGACGTTGACAGCTATCAGGGAAGCGATCTTACCGTACTGGCTAACCACCTGTTTCAGGGTTATCAACTTACCGACTGGTCATTCTCTGTCGTGCCTTATTCGGCAGCCTGGGCTATTCGTAATGATGGCATGTTACTGACCCTGACTTACCTGCGTGACCAACAGGTATTCGCCTGGGCACCGCAGCCTACTGATGGGAATTTTGAGTCAACATGCAGTATCAGCGAAGGCACAGAGGATGCTGTTTATTTTACAGTGCAGCGGACCATTAATGGACAGTCTCGTCGCTATATTGAACGGCTTTCAACGCGGCAGTTCAGTTCAGATGTTGATGCTTTCTTCGTTGATTGTGGCCTTAGCTATGATGGCAGGAATACCGATCAATCACGCACCATGACAGTAGGCACCACCGACAGCACCTGGAAATGGTCATCACCTTTGACGCTTAGTGCCTCGGGTGTGGCCTATTTCACATCGGCCAATGTCGGTGAGGAAATTCACATTTCCTACCAGCAGGCAGAGGATGATGAGCTGGTTGATAAAGTCCTTCGGTTAAAAATCGGCGCCATTATTTCGTCGAACCAGGCTTCTGTCACCGCTAACCACGACATCCCTTTGATTCTGCAAAACCAGCCATTAACACAATGGAGCAAGGCTGTATCTCATTTTTCAGGGCTTGATCATCTGGAAGGTAAAACAGTCAATATCCTGTCAGATGGCAATGTTGAGCCGCAAAAGACAGTCACTGGCGGCGCAGTCGATATCAGTACGCCGGGTGCCGTCGTCCATATTGGCCTTCCTGTGACAGCTGAGTTTGAAACCCTGGACGTGAATATTACCGGACAGGAAACGCTGCTTGATAAAAAGATGATCATTTCTCAGGTTAGCCTGCTGGTCAACTCCAGCCGGGGAGTGTTTGCCGGTACCGACGGTAAAAATCTTTATGAGTATGCGCAGCGGGAATATGAGTTTTATGACAATCCTGTAGAGGATGCTACCGGCACGATCGATATCAGCATTGATGCTAACTGGGGAAAAGGTGGCCGCGTGTATGTTCGCCAGGAAGATCCGCTACCACTTTCAATCCTGGCTGTAATCCCGTATGTGTCAGTGGGGGGAAGATAATGCCAGAGGTTTCGATAGTAGCCGCCACGCCGGAGCATGCCGCTGATCTTGTCTCAAACGTGAGACAGGCCGACATAGAAGAATTTGAATCAGGCTGGTCAATGACGCCTGCGCAGGTACTGGACTATGGCCTTGCCCGTTCAGCATTTTGCTGGGCCGGGCTGGTGGATGGCGAGGTGGTGGCTGTTTTTGGTGTGACGCCCGCGAGTATTTTAAACCGGTTATGGAACGCCATGGCTGATTGCCTCAGACAAGCTTGAAAGCCATTCCACGCGCTTTTATCCGCCACAGCCGCCCTTTACTCGCTGGCATCCTTGAGTCATTCCCCCGTCTTGAGAATTATGTAGATGCCAGAAACATTGCGGCTAAACAGTGGGCTGCACTGGCTGGGATTCAAACTTGATGAACCAGCACCGGCCGGACCAAACGGCATGCTGTTTCACCGCTTCACCCTGAGAGAAAATAATGTGCGGACCCGTTGCTATCGGTGTGGCCATGCTTGCAGCTACTGCAGCATCTGCTTACAGCCAGCGCCAGCAGTCGAAATATCAGTCAGAGCTTGCCAACTACAATGCTGACCTGCAGGAGAAATCCGCCGACGCCGCAATAAATGCTGGTAACGCGCAGGCAGATCAGATGCGTGCCCGGGCGCGTCAGCTTTCAGGGAACGCAGGCGGCGACTATGGCAGCCAGTGGCGTCGACCTGGGCGTGGCACAGCTGTGGATATTTTGGCGACACAGCGCAAATGGGTGAACTTGATGCGCTGACTACAGTGAACAACGCAAAAGCACAGGCGTATGGCCTCCAGACGCAGGCCGCTGGTAACCCGTTCACAGGCATCAGCACTGAGTTCTTTTGGAAATCAGCAGGCGGGTATGACGTTGCTCAATGGGCGCTGGTGCTTATTCAGGATATACGTCAGCAGGTGGTAAAAGCCCGTTCTCATCATCTTCGTCTTCGGCGTTCCACTAATTCAAGCGCATTTGGCGGACTGAAAAGCATCGTTACGGCAGCAACAGCTTTACCTTTTAAGGACTGAAACTATGCCAACGGTACCTACGTATAACTCCAGGCAGACCAGTGACAGGATTACCAGCCCACAGGTAAGCGTCCAGACCAGCCCTGATAATTTCGGGCGGCTGGCAGAACCGGTAACCGGATTGCCGGTATTCTTGCTGATGAACAGCACAAGGCGAATGTTGCACAGAGCCAGAATGCTTTGCTTCAGTTCCAGTCTTTCGCTGAGGATCAGTTCAATAACACTGACAACGGTCTGTACACGAAGCAGGGTAAAAACGCAGTAGGTCAGTCAGAACTGTCCTGTCTAATATCCGTGGGAAAGCTGAAGAACTTGCGCAGCAGGTGCCGGATCAATGCGGCCGCAGTTCATGCAGCAGATTAATCAGGCCGGTATGCAGTACAAGCGCCAGGCTAACACGTATGAGATTGGTCAGGTTAAAGAGTACGAGGAAGGCCAGTTTAAGGCGTTGCAGCAGGCCACAGTGACACCGCCAGGGACAGTACAACGACCCGCAGGCATTTACTGCGACCGTGAAGCAGGGTTTTACAGCGATAGACCAGTTCGCTGACGCTCATGGCTGAGTGATGAAGAGCGTGCCAGCGCCAAAAATAAACTGAAAGAGCAGTCTGCTGATGGTGCGCTCTCCGCCGCGTCGACGCAAACTATATGGACTTCATCAGCCGGAACGGTGAGCCGGGGGATTATGCCGGCGCGGTACGCGTTTCTGGTTCAACCGGTGATGCGCGGGGGCTGCGTAATAATAACCCTGGCAACATTGAAGCCGGTAAAAACACCTGGGACGGGCAGACCGGAAGTGACGGCCGCTTGCAAAATTCGTTACCCCTGAACACGGTATCCGCGCGCTGGGTAAAAACCTCATGTCATATGGCAGTCAGGGATACGATACTGTCAACGAGATCGTAAACCGATGGGCGCCCGCCAGCGACGGCAACAACACAGCGGCCTATGTGAAAGCGCTGTGCAGTCAGCTGGGCGTAAAGGCTGATGATCAACTGAACCTGACAGATATTAACGTACTCAAGAGTCTGGCAACTGGCATCGTCAAACATGAAAACGGCAGCGTGCCATACAGTCCCGATCAGCTTGATACCGGGATCCGTGCCGCTCTTGGCTTGACAGCACTGGATACACCCAAAGCGTTACACCGGCAACGCTGCTTTTGATGCTGCTTCGCCAGAGGCGCAGGCCGCGTATCTCCGCCAGGCAAAATCAATGCAGGCCAGGCGCAGACACAGCTTAAGGCGCAGCTTACCGATCAGCTTCCGATGCAAAAGCCGCCTACATGAAAGGGTAGAGTTCAGTAATCCACCATCACAGGAGCAGCTGATTGCCGCATGGGGTTACCGCGAGGGCACGCAGCGATTCAACGATCTGCAGAATGACCGTGTTGCCGGTCAGTATATCGGCTCTTTCCGTACCATGCCGACAGCCAGCATTCAGCAGTATGTTGCCGGGCTTAAAGCCGAGTTAGGGAACGGTGAAGGATTTGCCAGCCGTTCGGGCGCTTATGACCACGTTGCCGCCGCAGCTAAGCAGGTCATTTCCATGCGCGAATCCAACCCCTATCAGGCCGCCATGGACATCGGGGCATACAAACCGATCACCGGAAGCAGCCCGGCGGACATTACCGCAGAAGTGAAAAACCGCGCAGCGGCATCGGGTCAGCTACAGCAGATTGGCATTAATGCTCCAATCCTTTCACGGGAAGAGGCGGCAAACGTCAGCAATCAGGTTCGGGGCACCACGGATGTCAATCAGTCGATCTCGCTTTTACAGAGCTTTGGCCGCAATCTGCAACCTGACGCCCTGCGCAAAGTCGCCTCAGCTATAGCGCCTGACAGCGCAGCAACAGCGTATTCAGCGCTAATCCTTGGCATGCCAGATAATCAGTATGACAACCGATCTCCTGTCATCCCATACAGTCAGTTTGTGCCTTACAAGCCAACGATGAATAAGTATGACGTGGCTAAAACCATCCTCCAGGGCGACCAACTGATAAACCCAACAAAGTCACAGAAAGAGGCTGGCATCAGCCCGGTCAAGTTGCCGTCGGATGACAAGCTGAAACAGACCTTTGATGATGCTGTCGGTTCATCGTTCTCGCATAACCCTCAGGCGCGCCAGATGGCATGGTCTATCTATAAATCTGCCTATGCCGGACTGGCTTATACCAATGGTGACAATGACGGCGTGAACACCAAAAACGTTGACAGTGACATTGCTGAAAAGGCTGTGCAGATGGCAACCGGCGGGGTGCTCAAAGGCTTCAACGGTGGTGATGTGGTGATGCCCTTCGGCATGGATAAATCGACGTTTAAGGATAAATACACAGCGGCAGCCGGCGAGGCATTAAAGGCCGCCGGACTCAATCCGGCCGGGCAGAACAATTTTATTCCGGTTAACGTCGGTGACAGTCAGTACCGGCTGGTGACCGGCAGCGGGCGCTGGGCGACAGACCCACGTACCGGCGCGCCTGTAACAGTGAGGATCCAGTAATGTCTGACTTATTTTCACTGGCCCCCGAGGGGCAGGTGTGGGCAGATAATCAGGCAGCGGCAAAGCCAGCACAGCCTGACGATTATGATCCCAGGTGGTATGCGGGCAATGGCTCCGCGCTTTTCCGTGGTGCTGCAGAGGGATCTATCGGCCTGTTACAGACCGGTGTAGAAGCCGCAAAGCTTTCCCCTACCTACAGCAGCCTGCGCGGCATCGTGCCAGATTTGGATGAGGTGGTAGACAAGAACTTGCCGAGGTTCAGAAATCGCTCAACGATGCGCGTGAGGCCGTCAAACCAGCGCCAAACAGCCAGGGTATCGCGGCTGATATCCTTGAAGGTCTGGGCCGCTTCGCTCCAGCCATTGCTGCAACTGCTGCGGCCGGTCCGGTAGCGGGTGGCGCAGTTGCGTTCGGCAGCAGCCTGGAATCCACAAGACAGGATTTTCTGGCCAAAGGGGTCAATGAAGATACGGCCGGAACGCTGGCGCTTGAACAGGCCAGCGCAGACGCGCTTGGAATGGCGCTACCCGCCGGGGTGGGTGCCAGACTGGCGACAAGATTACTTTCCGGTGTGGCTATAAATACGAGCTTTGGAGCGGCTAACCGTTTTGCCCTGGGTGAGACGCTGGAATCCAGTGGCTATGATGAACTGGCTAAGCAATATCGTGTATGGGATAAGCAGGCCATGCTGGTGGATGGTGTGCTGGGCGCAACGTTTGGTGGCGTACATCACCTCACGGCACAGCGCGCTGACACTGCACTGGCTGATACGCAGTCAACATCGCCAGACACGATCAATACCGAATCGCCTACAACATCGGCTAACGACGCGCCTCCGGTTGCCGACACGGTGCCCGCTCAGCCAGAAATTACCTACGAGTCACGCATGGCAGAGCTACAGCAGCTGTCTGATCAGGTGCTAAGTCGGGGTGACCGTAAGGCGCTTTCGCAGCAGGTTTATGACCTGCAATACCAGCATGACCAGGCGACTGCGCAGTTGCAGCAGATAAAGGACACGCCATTATCAGGCAGCGGAAAAGCACTGGCGCAGGCCCGCGCACAGCGTACTGCACAGGTGAATGAGCTTGATATGCGCATAGGTCTGCTTAAAGAGCAGATTGATCAGCGCGGTGCAACCCTGGCCGACAGCAGTCCGGGCGGCAGGTTCTACGATGCCCGCTCTGATTTGTCACGCATAGAGCAGGGGCTGATCCCCGAAAGCATGCGCGGCCTGGTACCGGAAGCGGGTATTAAACCCAGTGATGTAGATGCTGCCCATGTGATGAACGAGGGGCTTTATTACGATCTTGAATCCTCACCAGTGGTGCATGCAGATAATGCAAGCCTGAACAGTCATGTAGCAGCTATGGATCAGGCATCGCGTCAGCTGATGTCTGGGGAGCCTGTTAACGTATCAGAGCAGGTCCGCTCTCTTGCCGGTGTTCCCCATCCTGACGCTATCAGCGCAGGCGAGGCGCAGCGCGCCACCATGGCAGAAATTTACCGCGATAACGGTATCCCCGAGACGACCCGGGCGCTACAGGATAATCCGGCACCACAGGTGAGGGATGACAGCGCCTTCACTTCGGGCCGCCAGGCTGAAACTGTGGCCCGGAGCAGGTCAGTATCGATCCTGACTCGGGTGAAACGCTTTCATCCAACAGCTTCGACCTGATGATGGCCCGTGACATGTCACGCCTTAATGATGAAATAACCGTAAGTCATCCCGATACAGGGGAGCAGGTAAGCCTGGCACAGGCACTGGCTGACCTGGATAATCAACTGGCTACTGTGCAGAAAGAATCGAACGTATACAGCGTGGCCGCTACCTGCTTCCTGAGGAACTCATAATGAAACAAGCCTGTGTTGATGCTATCACCCAGACGCTGGGCCGCCAGCCCAAAGCAGATGAACTTAAAAACATCGAAGACCGGATTAAGGAAGCGGTGCGGCAGGTATCCCGTACCAATGCCAAAAACGGTAAAGGGGTATCCCTGACGCTGAGACATACAAGCAGGCCGCAGATCTTGTTGCCCGCCGCGTT